>CALWAL010000004.1 GCA_944373145.1 uncultured Bacilli bacterium | reverse complement strand
TCCTTGCCGGGTGGGCTCTTTTAGTGTACCAAAAAACCACACCTTTGTGGTGCGGTTGAAATTTTAATTTAAGAAAAATAAGATATTAACTATCTTATTTTTTTGTGCATGTAAAGTTTCCTAACTCACTATTTACATATTTGGTATAATTAATTTTGCCATTTTCGATATAATCGAATTGACTATCTAAACGATAATAACCATTGTGCTTTTCAATCACTTCTTGATAAGTTTCAAAATCTAATTTAGTAAATTCAAATTTTGTTATTAGTTGATTACCATTGATTGTTGAACTAATTCCTGCTTTATTTTCATATATTTCTTTTAACTTATTTAAAATATCTTTATCTTCAATAATTTCAGATTTTTCTAAATAAGTAATGTAATTATTTTCCTCTGTAATTAAAATTGTAATGGTATTATCAGAATTTATACAATTATATTCATTAATAATTTTTTCTTCTGATTCCGGTTTACTTTCATTTTTAATTGTATTATCATTTTTACTTTCGTTTTTTATTTCAACTTTGTTGTAAATATTATCATAATTAACAATTGATACCCCATCAAAAATAACTAGAGCTAAAATAATTAATAAATCAAAAATTGCAAATATTTTTACATTCTTTTGATTTGAAAGGGTGGTCAAACTAAAAAATAAAGTGAATAATACTACTATACCGGCGTTAATATATAAGAATAAGTCATTATCATAATTTGAAAATAATACTAAATAAATAAAACCAGCAATAGCAATAAATAGAGAAAATCCAATTAAAGGTACAGGATTAAAAGAATTTTTAACTAAATCATTATCTTCTTCATCTAATAAATCATATTTTTGGCTACGCGTTTTAATTTTTGTTGGAAGCTCTTGAGTAATAGACATTATTTCTCTAGTTTTTTCTAACTCTTGTTCTAGCTCTTCACTAGAAATTGTAACTCCAATTGGTTCCACTTCTTCATCATTAACTTTTTCAGTTTCTTCTAATTCTGATTCAAGTCTATCCTCTTCTTTAAAATCTTGTTGTTTAATTATTTCCTCATCCTTTAAATCACTTTCGCTACTAATTTCCTTAGCTTCTTTTTTGTTATATTTTACATTTAGAGCTTGTTCTAGCTTTAATTTTGCTTGCTCTTTTTCCCATTTTTTCCGTTCACGTTTGCTCATCGCATCTAAAAAAACACCTGTTTCTTCAAATTGCTGTTTTTCTTTTTTCATACCATCACCAATTATATTATACAAAAAAATACAATATAAATAAAGCAGTAAAAAAATTTTCTGGATAAATAAATGTAAACGTGTTATAATGTGCATAGGTGGTTTTATGAGTGAAGAGTTGTTTATGTACATTTTAAAATTAATTTTTATTCCGTGCTTATTTGTTGCTGGATCGATTCCTTTTATAAAAAAAGTTGCTGAACATGTTGGAGCAATGGATATCCCTAACGCTCGAAAAATTCATCACAATCCTATTCCAAGAATGGGAGGATTAGGAATTTATTTTGGCTTTTTGTTGGGATACATGCTTTTTGCTGAAGCTAATGAAATAATGAATTCAATTTTAATTGGTACATTTATCATTATGTTAGTAGGCATTATGGATGATATTAAACCGTTAAAGGCTTCATATAAGTTTGTTGGTCAGTTATTAGCAACTTTGGTAGTGGTGTCTTATGGAGGAATTTTACTTAAAGAAATAAGTGCTTTTGGTATTTATATAAATTTTGATATTTTTGCTTATCCTATTACTATTTTCTTTATTTTAGGCTGTATTAATTGTATGAATTTAATAGATGGTTTAGATGGCTTGGCCGGTGGTATTTCGGCTATCTTCTTTTTAACAATTGGAATTATTGCCGTAGCAAAAGGTCAAACAGGATTATCATTTATATTAGCATTTACAATGTTAGGTAGTTGTTTAGGATTTTTAATGCATAATTTTCATCCAGCTTCTATTTTTATGGGAGACTCTGGTTCGATGTTTTTAGGCTTTATTATTGCTGTTATAACCTTACTGGGGTATAAAAATGTAATGATGTCTTCATTAATTATTCCATTATTAATTTTAATTATTCCTATTGCTGATACATTATTTGCTATTATAAGGCGTAAATTAAAAGGTGAAAGTATATCAAAACCTGATAAAATGCATATTCACCATCAGCTTTTAAATCGCAATTTAGGGCAAATGGGAACTGTTTTAATTATTTATTTAGCAACTGCATTATTTGGTACTGCTTCGATTATTTATGTTTTAGTTGATAATGAATTAGGGTATATCATATATGCTATTTTATTGTTAATATTGATGTTCTTTGCTTTCAAAACTGATGTTATTATTGATCATCATAATGATAAAAACTTAAAGAAAAAAGGTGAAACAATAAAAAAAAAACGTTAGTGAATTAAAACAAATAAATAAGAAGAAAGAATCTATGAAGAAAAGAAAATAAGCATTTTCTTTTCTTCTTTTTTTGGCTATAATAATTATGTGGATGGTATATTTAAAGACATCATACATATGATGTATTATATCAAATTTGACAAAATAGGCTCAATTTGATATTATTATATCCATTGGAGGCGCATTATTCTAGTCAATTCCATTTACTATGAAGACGGGGGTAAAATACCGTTATAGAGCATATTATGAAACTTTTGGTGATTGCTTCTTACGCCCAGTTTGGGGTGATTGTTGAAAGGTAGAGTGTTGGACATCCATAATGGCATATGTAAATGTTCCAATATTCATTGAATGTGATTTGTTTTACAAATCTAAACCTATCGCGTGGCGAAAGTTACGGATAGCGTAGCTTGTCTTGAGTGAGTTATGGGGATACAGATTTAAAGGGAATAAAGTTTATAGCTAGAATTTCATTTCCTGTTGCTGTTTGAAACATGGATTGCAAAAGAGAACTAATAGTAAATGTATTGTTGGGGAAAACCCCTAGAGTGTTAACAATGTAGGATTGCAGTGCGTACTAAGTGGCAATCAAGCCGTACACTTGGCAACGGTGTATCAGGCCCCTTAAAGGGGAACCGCAACCATGGTAACGTGATGTGGGGACTGGAGAAAATCAGCTTGACCTAAGACGCAAAGTTAATTACGTTGTTGGCCAACCATTGTTAAAAAAGGCTTAGGCCTTTTTTAGTTTAAGAACATGAGAGGGATACAGTTGAGAAAAATAAAAAAAGAAACTAAAAAGAAAAATAATTATGGATGGGTTATTCAATTGGCTATAATGGCATTTACTATTTCATTTGTTTTTTCTTTTATATCAGAAATATCACTAAAAAAAGCTAATTTAATTATTAGTATTATTGTTGTTTTAGTATTTATTTTTTTGGGCATTATTTTTGATATGGTTGGAGTAGCAATTACAACAGCTGATGAAGCGCCATTCCATTCAATGAGTTCACGGAATAAAATTAAAGCTGCTAAGGTAGCCGTTATTTTAAAAAAGAATGCTGATAAAATGTCATCTTTTTGTAATGATGTTATTGGAGATATTTGTGGTATTATTTCGGGGTCAGCTGGAGTTGTTATTGCAACTAATTTAGCGGAAATGACAAAGATCCCAATGTTATATGCTACTTTAATTACTACGGCAGTAATTGCAGCGTTAACAATTGGTGGTAAAGGCTATGAAAAAACATTTGCAATTGCTAAAAGTAATGATATATTATATGCTTTTGCGAAAATTATTAGTGTTTTTTATAGGATTAAGTAGAAATAAATATTTCTACTTTTATATTAACTTTACATAATTTTACGTAAATATATTAAAAAAATTTGTTTTTTGTTGGAAATGGTATCTTTTTTGTTATAATTAGAGTAGAGATAACGTAATGTTACTTGTGATTATTGAGGTGAAATAAATAATGGAAAAAATTATGGATGGAGAAGCGTTAAGCTTAAAAATACAAGATGAAATAAAAAAAGAAATTAAATCTTGTATGATTAGACCTAGTGTAGCAGTTATTCAAGTTGGCGATGATCCAGCTAGTAATTCATATATCAAAAGAAAGGAAACCGCTTGCAATAATGTTGGAGTTTATTTTAGATTATATAAGTTTGATGAAGGAACGCCAGAATTAACAATTATTAATAAAATTAAAGAGTTGAATAATGATGAATATGTTAATGGTATTTTAGTGCAATTACCATTACCGGTACAATATAATGAGAAAAGAATTGTTAATAGTGTTATTAATAGTAAAGATGTTGATGGTTTAACAGATATAAATGTTGGACGTATGATTAATGGTAAAAAGACTTTGATTCCTTGTACTCCGTTGGGAATCATGCGAATTTTAGACGAATACAATGTTGATATAGCTGGTAAAAATGTGGTGATTGTTGGTCGTGGAAAGTTGGTAGGGCGTCCCTTATTTTCCCTTATGTTAGCAAAAGATGCTACTGTGACAGTATGCCATAGTAAAACAGTTAATTTAGGTGAAATAACAAAACAAGCTGATATATTAGTATGTGCTTGTGGAGTTCCTAATTTAATTACAGAAGATATGGTTAAAAAAGATGCCGTTGTTGTTGATGCTGGAACTAATCGTGTTGATGGTAAATTATGTGGGGATGTTGACTTTGTTAATGTAAGCAAAAAGGCTTCATTAATTACGCCAGTTCCAAAAGGTGTTGGACCAATGACTGTTGCTATGCTATTACAAAACATTATTACGTGTTATAATAATAAAAATGCTACTAAGTAGTATTTTTTAGTAGGAGATAATATGGAAAAAGATGTTGAAGAATTAGATATTCCACTTTTTATGCAAACTAAGAATTATGAAAGAGAACGACAAGAGCGAATTTTAAATGCTCAAAGACAGGCAGAGGAAGAAAAACGTCGTCGATATAAGTTACAACGCCAAGCTAAGGAAAGAAAAATTAAAGAGTTAAAAAAAAGGCGAGCTCGAGTAATAAAACTTGTTTTAGCTGGAGTGACAGTTATTGTTATGGGAACCAATCTTGTTACCAATTTAAATTTTAGTAAAAATGATTCTAACGATGTTGGCGTTTATGAGGCAATAACTGTTGAGAAGTCTTTTGAAGAAATACAACCAGAAATTATTAGTATTAATTTGAGTTATGAAGCTCGGCAATCAAGTATTAATCCTAACAATTATTTTAAGGTTGGAAGTGCTGTTACAAGTTATGTATTAGATACTCTAGAAAATAGTGAAGCTTATAATTATTTTATAAAATATGGTGAAATGTATGGAGTTGATCCTTATATTTTGATTGCCAAAGCTTTTCAAGAGTCTAGCTTTAATCATAATAGCTGTCTTCCAGGTGGTAAAAATTATAATGGTTATGGAGTTGGTATTATGCAACATGAAACACCAGACGGTCGGGAGATTGTAGCACATAATTATCTAACTGGTGAAGATGATGTTGCGTATGTAACGATGGAAAACGCTATCAATTTAGAAGAAAACATAAAAATGTCGGCTATGCATTTCCAAAACTGTTTAAAAGAAAATAACGGTAATATTTTGTTGGCACTTCAAACTTATAATTATGGTAGTTATATGATGAATTCCATATTAAAAGATTATGCTGGTTTAATAGGGACATCCGTGGATAGTGTTAAAAATAATATAGCTGATATAGGGTGGTTATCATTGGTTCAAGAAGCTCACGATAACGCTAGCAGGTACATTAGTAGTTGGTCTGGTTCTTATGGTGATAGTAATTATATAAGTAATGTATTAAGGTATTTTATTGGCGATCGTGCATGTTATTATTGTGGCGATACAAGATATATTTTTGATTTTAATACTTTAGAAGCGACAATGGTTAGTGATAATATTAATATAATAAAATAAGCAATCAAAGATTGCTTATTTTTGAGTTTCTTCACTTTTTAACGATTCAAACATTGCTTCTTGCATTTCGTTAAAACTGATTTTTAATTTACCTAAAGCAGGATTAACAATTTGTAATTTCTGACCTTCAAAAATCATTGAATTAGATAAATTGTTTTTAGACATTATTTCATTGACAAGTGAAATTGTTTCTCCATAAGATCCACTTGCTGAGGCAGCAATACTTGATAAACTGTCACCCAATTTTACTGTATAATCAACCCAATAGGCTTCAGTTTTAATTTTTTTAATTTGCTCTTCTAATTTTTTTAGCTCTTGATAACAACTGTTATCAATGCTTACTAAAACTGGTAGTGAAATCGTATCATAAGTTGTAATTTTACCATCAGCTGGCAAATGATTTTCAGCCACAATATCTTTTACAAAATCATTTATATCTTTATATATTGTACCATATGTATCAGCATCATAATACTCGCTAGCAATAGAATAAACCGAATCTCCGTATTCAACTTGTTCAGTAGCAATTAATTGAACATATCCAGTTGGAATTGATGTTTCTTGTTCCGATTTTGGATTATTAGTAAATGAACTTGTAATTGCTATAATGCTTAAAAATCCAATAACAGTAATTGTGATAACCCCTTTTTTAAATGTCGATAATTTTTTACCTTTGCGTTTTTTTATTGCTTGTACATTAATATTAGAAACAGTACCATAACTATTCTTTATTCCTTCATTTTGCCTTTTTGAAATTTGACGTGCTCGATATTCTGGCGTGTTAAATATATTTAAAATATCTAAATCGTCATGTTTTGATGGGTTTTCAACAGAACTGTAATTTGCAACTTTAGATCTACCTCTTATTGCTTCTTCAAAATCTTCATCCATGTTTGATGTATATGCCATAATTTTCACCTCTATCATCATTATATATTATATTTTAATAAATATAAAGCCTTTAGTGATTTGATGTTAATATTTTATTAATTTGTGATAGGCTATAGAAAACTGTAAAAAGAATATTTAAAGAAATAGCAATTAAAAGACCAAACATTCCTATTGATAAAGAAGTAAGTATTGATAATAGAACAGTCCTAATTAAAAAATTAATAATAGATATGTGGAGATGAATTTTAGCGCGATTTAAAGCTTGAAGAGAACTTAATAATGGTGCTTCTAAATAATAGAAGATAAAAATGGGTAGTAAAAATTTGATATAATTTATACCTTCATTAGTATGATATAAAAGATTTAATAATTTTTCTCCAAAAAGATAACACATAATTAAATATGATATACCGATTAAAGCTGATATAGCTAGTGCTTGAATAATTCTTTTTTTTACAACATCTAAGCGTCCATTGTAGTAATTTTTGCTTACAATTGGAGTTAATGCTTGCGAAATAGCACCTGTAAAGAAAGATGGCATCATAATTAAAGGAAGTACATAACCGTTTATAATGCCATACTCACTTACGATAAAATGATTATCATAACCTAATTTTAACAAAATTGAAGTTAAAATAATAGGTTCCAAAAAATAAGTAAATGATCCTACTAATCGTGATAAAGTGGTTGGAAGTGCAATATTAAAAATATCTTTCACATTTTTACTAGTAATTTTTAATTCTTCTTTTTTTATTTTAAATTTAGGAAAACAAAAAATAAAAATAAATATGGATGATAATTCACACAAAATATTTGATAAGATAATGAATGTTAAAGTAGCTTCAATACTATACGAAAAGTAACCGATACCAAAATAGATAATCAATAATTTGATTATATCTTCTAAAATGTTACTGATAACATGTGGTAACATTCTTTCTTTTGAAAAAAAATATGCTCTAAATATATTAGAAATGCTAATAAATGGTAATACAAAAGAAATGGATAAAAGTGGATAATATAAGCGTGAGTCTTGTAGAAGTAAAGATGTTATATTATGACCAAAGCTAAAAAGGAAGATAAATATTAACAAATCCATACTTAAAGAGAAAAATAAAGCGGTTATAATCAAGTTCTTATTATTATATTTATTGGATGCAATTAAGATATTTAGAGCATTTGAAAGCCCCATACCGCTAATTGATAGAAGCAACATAAAGCTGGGCATAATCATTGAATATAAGCCCACTCCTATAGTACCAATTTTTCGCGTTAAAATAATTTTGATAAAAAGCCCTAATATTTTTGTTATAATTCCGCCTATTAATAGTGTTATACTTGATTTAAGAAATTTGCTTTTTTTCATAATTTCCTTTCCTAATCTAGATATTTAGTATATAATATTGTATGTGAAAGAAAGGAAAATAGAAATGAATATTGAGTTTAGAAATTTATCAGAGTTATATGAACGATTAAAACCAGCGTTGCTTATTAAAGAAAAAGAATTCAAAAAAGAGAATCTGATGATTTCTAAACGTGATATTTGGCAATTTTTAGCTACTGTAAAGTGGAGCTGTTCTGATCATTTGTATTTATATCAAATGGTGGAGGATATTCTTCATTTACCAAATGATGAAATATTAGAATTTTTAAGTAAGTAGAAGGGTGATTATATGAGTAAAAAATCAAATAAAAAAACAGGTACCATTAAGCCTCAAAAAACATCTGATTTATCTGAAGAAAAAGATATAAATAAAAATTCTAAAAATTATATTAAAGATAAAAAACAAAATAAAGCAAAAAAGAAAAAATTAATTCAAGCTTCTATTATTTCATTAGTTGTTTTAGTAGCTAGCCTTATAGCGCTTTTTCCACTTGTAAAAATGACTAAATTTGGATTAGATTTACAAGGTGGGTTTGAAATTCTATATTCTGTTAATAGTACAAATGGTAGTGAAGTTACCGATGAAATGATTGATAGTACTTATCGCATTATTTCTAAACGTATAGATATTTTAGGCGTAAATGAGCCAGAAATTTCTATTGAAGGAAATAACATCCGCATTCAATTAGCTGGGGTGACCGATGAAAAAGAAGCTAAGTCAGTACTTAGTCAAATGGCTAATTTAACATTTAGAAATAGTTCTGATGAGTTGGTTATGACATCTGATGTTCTAAAACCTGGTAGTGTCAAAGTGGCACAAGATGAACGTAATATCAATAATTATTATTTAGTTTTAAGTATTGCTGATATTGATACATTCCATAAACAAACAAGTATTATCCGTGAAAACAATGATGTTATGGTTATTTGGTTAGATTTTGAAGATGGTGTTGACTCTTTTGAAAAAGAACAAGCTAATTGTGGAACATCATCCGATTCAAGGTGTATTTCATATGCCAGTATTAATGGTGAATTAACCGGGGATACGGTTCAGTTAACTGGTAATTTTACATTAGAGGAAGCACAAACTTTAGCTGATTTAATTAATTCTGGTAGTTTGCCAACAAAATTAGAAGAGATTTCGTCACGAACTATTAACGCTTCTTTTGGAGAAGATGCTTTGGCTAAAACTTTTGTTGCTGGTATTGTAGGAATCGTTGCTATTATGCTTTTATTAATTGCAGTATATCGTTTTAGCGGTGTTATAGCAAGTATTGGCATTTTAATTTATACGATGCTAGTCTTCTTAATTTTCAATTTGATTGGTGGGCGGTTAACTTTACCAGGTATTGCTGCTGTAGTTATTGGTATTGGAATGTCAGTTGATGCCTGTGTCATTAGCTTCGCTCAGATTAAGGAAGAATTACGTAATAAAGTTAGTTTAGAAGACGCTTTCAAGAAAGGAAACAAGAATTCTATTTCTTCAATTATGGATGCTAATGTTACTACATTGATTGCGGCAGTTATTTTATTTATTCTAGGCGAAAGTAGTGTTAAAGGTTTTGCTACTATGTTGATTATAAGTATTGTTGCTACTATCTTTGTTATGGTTTTAATTCTTAGATGGATATTAGAAATGTTTATTAGAAGTGGATTTTTCAATAATCGTTATCGTAGTTTCCTAGGTATAAAAGATTTGGAAAAACGTGGCTTTTTTGAAAAAATTAATTATGTTAAATATCTTAATAAGTTAGTAATTGTAACAATAGTTGTATTGATTGCTGGTGGTGTATATTTTATTTCTAACGGCTTTAATTTAGGTATTGATTTTGCTGGTGGTTCTAGTATATCACTTACTGCTAACACTAAAATTGATGCGGATGAAGTGAAAACTGAAATTGAAAATTTAGGTTATAAAGTAGCTAAAGTTGAAGAAATTGATGATAAAACTGTCTATGTTACAGTAAAAGAAGTTTTTGATGCCGAAGATAATGAGATCGTTGTTTCTCATTTTAAAGAAACCTATGAAGGTGCTACAACTAGTATTGGTGCTGTATCTAATATTGTAAAAAAACAATTGTTAGAAAATGCAATTAAATCATTAATTTTTGCATGTATTGGTTTAATTTTATATGTTACCTTAAGATTTACATTTAATTATGGTGTAAGTTCTGTTACGGCTTTAATTCATGACATTTCTATTGTTTGTATTTTATTTAGTTTATTTAAATTAGAAATTACAACAATATATATTGCGGCTATTTTATCTATTATTGGTTATTCAATCAATAATACTATAGTTGTTTTTGACCGTATTCGCGAAAATAAACAAAAATTATATAAAGGTAAATTAAAAAATAGTGATGAATTAAAAGATTTAGTTAATATAAGTTTACGGGAAACAACTAATCGGACACTTCTTACTACAATTTCAACCTTACTTCCAGTTGTTGCTTTAATTATTTTAGGTTCTCATGAAATAATTAACTTTAATTATGCTTTATTATTTGGTTTATTAGCTGGTAATTATTCATCTTTATTATTGGCACCAGCTATTTGGATGATTCTTGAAAAAAGAAAAATTGGTAGGCCAGAAAAAAAGAAATGGTACGAGGTTGAAGATGATGATAAAGTCGAAGAATTAAAGGTAAAAGGAATTAATTGCTAATTCCTTTTTTTCCTGTACTATCAAAATTATATGTGGTATAATTTTAATATGGTGATTGTATGAAAAAAGAAACAGATGTAGAAATTAAAAATATCAAATATGGGATATTATCTTTTTTTAGTTTAATTATTATTGTTGCACTTGTCATAGCAGCTTTAACAACAAAAAATGATAAAGTCTTACTTGCCGTCTCTGGGGTGATGGTACTACTAATCTTACTTAATTTAAAATATATTTTTATTAACAAAAAGAAACATGCTGCTGTTCATTTAATTAAAAGAGAGGTCACTAGTACTGATATACATCCACTAGAATTATATATTATTAATACTATTTGGTGTCATAGAAAAAAAAGAATTAATAGAGAACAAATTTATGCTTCACTTTTATACGAATTATTACAAAAACATATAATCGTTGATGAAAAAGGTGTTAAAATTCCCAATGATGTCAATTTGGATAATGTTTCAATTTATACATTGATGACTTATGAAATGGCACTTTTAGATAAGATTGATTGTAGAAAAATTCGCCGCTTAAAAATAGCTAAATTGAAATCATTACAATCAGAAGAAGTAGCTATTACATTAGAGGACTTAAATAGCAATATTGTAGAGAATTGTAGCGATACACATTTGTTTTATGAACGAATGGCAGAGATGAATGAACAATATTTTGAGAGTATCGAAAGTTTTTCGACAGTTTATTTAACGTTAATAAGTTGGTTTATGGTAATTATTTCAACATTATTTTTATTTACATTTTTTGAAAATGCTACAATTATAAATTTCTTTTTACCTCTTAGTTTGACTGTTATTTTAGTTGCTACTTTAACTAGCAAAAATAGGGAAAGAGTAACAATTAAAACTGAACAGTTATATTTTATATCTAATGCTTTAAATTACATTAATTATTTAGAAAATTCAGAAAAGAGTAGAGTTAATGATATTTATGCATATTGTTTAGGGAAAACAAATGATAATAAATATATTAAGATATTTAAAAATTAGAATAGGGTGAGATTATGAGAAAAGATAATCCAAAATTAACTTTTGATGAACTTTATGAAAAAGTTTGCACATATATTACTAAAGATAAGGAACGTAAATTAATATCAAGTGCCTACCTTTTTGCTTATGAAAAACATTTTGGTCAAAAGCGTTTAACAGGTGAAGATTATATTGTTCATCCTTTAAATGTAGCTTATATTTTATCTGATATTAACGCTGATGCGCCAACGATATGCGCAGCTATTTTACATGATACTATTGAAGATTGTGACGTAACTTATGAGGATATAGAAAAAAAATTTGGAAAAGAAATTGCTGATTTAGTTAATGGTGTTACTAAAATTAATAAATTAAAGTTTACCTGTGATAATGAGGCTGTTATTGCTAATCACCGAAAAATTATCGTTGGATTAAGCGAAGATGTTCGAATTTTAATTATTAAGTTGGCTGACCGTCTACACAATATGCGAACCTTATGGATTTTATCAGAGAAAAGCCAAAAAGCTAATGCCAAAGAAACCTTAGACATTTTAACACCAATTGCTCATCGCTTAGGGATGAATCAAATTAAAAGTGAATTAGAAGATTTATCACTTCGCTACTATAAGCCTGATGTTTACTTTTCTATTGTTGAAAAATTAAATCAAACACGAAAAGAACGTGATTTAATTGTTGAAAAGATGATGACTGAAGTTAGCGATCTTCTTAATAAAGAGGGAGTAACGCATGAGATTAAGGGTCGAGCTAAAAGTATTTATAGTATCTATAAAAAACTAGATAAAGGTAAAAAATTTAGTGATATTTATGATCTTTTGGCCCTTCGCGTTTTTGTTAAAACAGAACAAGAATGTTATCAAGCTTTAGGTATTATTCATTCTAAATTTAGACCTATCCCTAAAAGATTTAAAGACTATATAGCCATGCCAAAGACTAATATGTATCAGTCTTTACATACTACGGTTTTTGGATTAGATGGATATTTATTTGAAATTCAAATTCGTACGTATGAAATGGATGAAATTGCAGAGCGAGGTATTGCCTCACACTGGTCATATAAAGAAAAAGGTAGTAATGTTAAAGCTTCTATGCAAAGTGCGATGGAACAAAAATTGCAATTTTTTAGAGAAATTATGGAATTAAAAGAAGAAGAAACGAATGATGAAGAATTTGTGCGGACAGTTCAGGAAGATGTTTTAAAAAATACTATTTATGTTTTTACTCCAAAAGGGGATGTTATCGAATTGCCACAAGGTTCAACACCGATTGATTTTGCTTACCGAGTACATAGTGGTGTTGGTGATACAATGGTTGGAGCTTTAGTTAATGGCAATATTGTTTCATTAGACTACGCTTTAAATGATGGAGATATTATTAAAATTAATACTAATAAAAATTCGACTGGCCCATCTCGTGAGTGGATTGATATCGCATATACTACTCAAGCAAAAAACAAAATTAGAAGTTTTTATAATAAAATTGACAAAGAAGAATATGCTAAACAAGGAACAGAATTGTTGCAAAAAGAGATACGTAAACGTAAAATATCTTTTTCGGATTTCTTTAGCAATGATAATTTAGCAAAATTGTTTGAAGAATATCATGTTGGTGATTTAAATGAACTACATATTAATATTGGTAATGGACGTTTTAGTGCAACTCAAATTGTCAATACAATAACAAATCCTGAAATTAGTAAGGAAGAAATTATTTTAAATAAGGTTAATAACGCTGAACATAAAGTAGTAAATGCAAAAAATGATATCATTGTACGAGGAATTGATGAAATTAAGACCAATATTGCAGCTTGTTGTAAACCAATTCCTGGTGATGATATTGTTGGTTATATATCTAAGGGAAATGGTATTAATGTTCATCGAACAGTTTGTCCCAATATCAGTGAAAGTGAGGAACGTATTATTGATGTTTCTTGGAATGAAGAAATATCAAAAAAATATGCTACAGATTTATTAATAAGTGCTGATGATAACAAAGATTTATTGTTGAATATTGTTTCTAGAACGTCAGGCAATGACATTACAATTCAAAGTATAAACAGTGTGACTAGTCAAAACCGTTATTTAGTCACAATTAATGTTTTAGTCTCTTCAACAGAAAAATTAGAAAAATTTATGAATGATTTAATGATGGTTCCGCAAATTACAAATGTAGAAAGGAGTATCAAGTAATGAGAGTATTGGTGCAAAGAAGTTTAAATTCAGCGGTAACAATTAATCAGAAAGTGGTTGGCGAAATAAGTAAAGGGCTGGTTTTGTTAGTTGGTTTTACTCCTGGTGACACAGAAAAAGAGATATCATATATGGTTAACAAAATTTTAAATCTTCGTATTTTTGATGATGAAAATGGAGTTATGAATAAATCTATTCTAGATGTTGGCGGTGAAATTTTAAGTATTTCACAATTCACTTTATATGGAAATGCAGAAAAAGGAAATCGTCCAAGCTATATTAAAGCAATGCGTGGTGAAGAAGCAACTAAATTATATGATATGTTCAATCAGATGTTAAAAAAATACATCAAAGTTGAGACAGGAATTTTTGGAGCAGATATGTTAGTAAATATTAATAATGATGGACCGGTTACCATCTTACTAGAAAAAGGTGAATAGTTATGGTTAAAAGAAATAAAGTTGATTTCCGATTAGTAAATATTTCACTTATTGTCTTAATTTTCTTTTTAATCTATCGTACGGGCAATTTATGGATTGATACGGTTGCTAAAATAGTTGCGATTTTTACACCATTTGTCTTAGCTTTTGCTTTAGCATATGCTGAATACCCTTTGGTAGAAAAACTACGTGCTAAAAAGATGTCGAAAAACTTAAGTACGGCACTTGTTATTTTTGCTACTGTTGGTATTGCCATTTTTGTTATATATATTATCGCTAGTGTTTTAGTTGGTCAATTATCTGATTTATTTGCTAATATTAGTAGTTTTTTAACTGAGTTTTCTGAAGGAGACTGGAATATTAATATTAGTGGTTTACAGGAAACATTAAATGAAGGCTTTAAAAGTATCATCACCGATTTGACAAAATATGTTTCAGATGGAGCTATTAATATTATTGGCAGTTCAATCACTGTTATTGGTAATCTTTTTTTCGCGTTTGCTGCTTATACATATTTTTTAATTGATATGGAAAAGATTCGTAAATTCTTAAAAGAATTTTTAACTCGTCGTAGTGAAAAAACGTTTAGGTTTGTTAAACTATTAGATGGCGAAATGATGAAATATTTAAGTGGATTAATGCAAGTAATGATTATTTCTGTTTTTGAATATAGTATCGTTTATGCTATAATTGGGCACCCAAATGCTATTCTATTAGGATTTTTAGCTGGAATAGCTAATTTAATACCATATTTTGGCGGGATTGCTTGTAATAGTATTGCAGCAATAACAGCTTTTGTTATAAGCCCTGGTCTATTTGTTAGAACAGTAATTGCCTTTTTCTTGCTTTCAAGCGTTGATAGTTATTTAATTAATCCACTTATTTATGGAAAAAGTAATTCAATTCATCCTTTAATCACAATTTTTGCAATGTTTGCTGGTAGTATGATTTTAGGAATTGTTGGTATTTTTATTGCTTTTCCAGTAGCAATCATCATATGTGCAGCTTATAATTTTTATAAAGAAGATATAAATGATAGTATTGAAAAGATAAAAGATAATATGGAAGAAAAATCTTAAAAAATAATTTTTATTTAGCTATTATGTGGGGTTTTATGAGACTTGAATGTATTAATGGAATTGAATATAATGGACAAACAATTTTAGAAAATGAATTTGCAAAATATGGAATACTATCTACGCGGGAAGCAATTAGTGATTATTTTAAAAAGTATGGATATCGCTATGTTGGGGTTTATGATTTAGCACATGATTTAATTATTGTTGAAGACAAAAATTTAGAAGTAGAAATGATTTTGGGACAATTTTATAAGTCATATCGCGTCATTAATTATAAAACAGGCGAAGTGATTGATTCGTCAATTTGTTTTAGCACTGATTCGACTTTTTCCAATTCTAAAATCTTAATTTTAGGATATGTTGTTAAAAAAAGTGAATTCGGTTATAAATTAATTAAGGTTTCAGACGAAAGCGTTGTTTTAGAAGCTGATCGAATTGCTGTTTTGGATAGTTGCCATGTTTTATTTACAAGGTGTAATATTGATTATATTTTAGATTTGAAAACAATGAATGTTTATCCAATCGTTAAAAAAGATGAGAACATTTACCATGGAGCAAACCCTGAGTCAATTGTTGATTTTCGAAATGGAATGTATTATCAAAATCAAAAAGTTACATTTCAAATTACAATTAATTCTGTAAATATAGAATATTTAATCCATAGGTTCCCTTATGGAGTGAAAAGACATAAATTTTTTATGCTATTATCTCCAACAATAAAATATGGTCTTAAATTTGAAGATGCTAATAAAGAACAAGATATTATTTGGTATGATAGCGAAGAAGAACGCAATTTAGATTATCAAAATTTTCAAAAGCAAGCATTTAATATTTTTGAACAAATTAAGAAGAAACGATTGGGTAAAATTTAAATACCTTTTGACTAAAAATGAAAAAAGTTATATACTATTTGTGTTGAGGTGATAGTATGAAAAATAATTATATTAAAGAATGGGTAGCTCGCTATCACCATGTTTTCTTTCGACATCTTAGGTTAAATTAAAATTTATTTATATTAGTCATAAAGAGGATAGGAGAAGGAAAATGAAAAAAGTTATACCAAGAACATTACCTGGTTTTATGGAATTGTTACCACAAGATCAGATTTTATTTAACAATATGTACGATACAATTAAAAAAGTTTATGAAAAATTCGGCTTTCTACCGATAGATACACCAACGATTGAATTATCGGAGGTTTTGTTAGCTAAAGCCGGTGGTGAAACTGAAAAGCAAATATATCGTTTCAATAAAGGAGATAATGATTTATCATTGCGATTTGACTTGACTGTTCCTTTAGCACGTTATGTAGCTGAACACTATAATGAGTTAGTATTTCCGTTCAAAAGATATCAAATGAGTAAAGTGTTTCGCGGTGAAAGGCCACAAAAAGGTCGATTTAGAGAATTTTATCAATGTGATATTGATATAATTGGGCAGGAAAGCTTAGATTTGATATTTGATGCTGAAATACCAACGGTTATATATAATGTCTTTCAAGAATTAAATATTGGTAAATTTACTATTAGGATTAATAATCGCAAAGTGCTAAACGGATTCTTTGAATCTTTAAATTTAAAAGTCAGTGCAAGTGATATTTTAAGGGTTATCGACAAGATTGATAAAATTGGCCCTGATGAAGTAGTAAGAGAATTAAAAGCCTATGATATTGATAGTATAGCAATTGACCAAATTATGCATTTTATTGATATCAAAGGCACTAACGACGAAATATTAGAATCTTTACAAAATTTAAATATCAATAATGAGCAATTTAAAGTAGGAATATCCGAATTAGCTGATGTTATTCAGGGAATGCGTAATTTTAATGTTCCAGAGCAATATTTTAAGATTGATTTGACAATAGCTCGTGGATTAGATTATTATACTGGGACAGTTTATGAAACAATATTAGATGAATATCCTAGGTTAGGGAGTATTTGTTCTGGTGGGAGATATGAAAATCTAACTGCTTATTATACTGATCAAAAATTACCTGGCATAGGTATTTCCATTGGCTTAACAAGATTATTTTCACAACTTAAAGAAAAAGACTTAATAACTGAAAATAAGCGTAGTTTAACACAAGTTTTAGTTATTCCTTTTGACCGTAAGGATATGCAGTACACCTTATCTTTGGCATCCAAAATACGTACTGCTGGTATAAATACTGATATTTATTATCAAGATAAAAAGATGAAGACGAAATTGAATTATGCTAATAGATTGAATATCCCGTACGTTATTTTAATAGGTGAAGACGAAATTAAATTAAATAAAGCAACTTTAAAAAATATGGAAACAGGAGAACAAGAATTGCTAACCGTTGAAGAAATAATTTTAAAGTTGACAAAATAAATATTTAGAGATAAAATACAACTATATTATTTGTTTGAAGGAGTATTTATAATAATTTATGAAGAGAGCTTATGGTCGGTGTGAATAAGTTAATAGTTATAAAGAAGACATCAAATGTTAAATAATCGTATTTCTGCGTTAAAGAATAAAGTGCATAATCGTATTATGAAGAAGGGTGGTACCGCGAATATTCGTCCCTTCACTCATAATACGTTTTTTTATTATTAAGGAGGATTTTATGAAAAAAATAATGAATGCAAGTTTATCACTATCTAATATTGGAGAAAAAGTTGAATTACATGGATGGGTCAGTAAAAAAAGAAATTTAGGTGGGTTGATTTTTATTGATTTGCGTGATCGTAGTGGTATTGTTCAGTTAGTTATAAGACCAGAGGATAACTTGGAAATGATTGCTAGTGATATACGTAACGAGTATGTTATTAAAGTTAATGGAACGGTAGCAGAAAGGGAAAATAAAAATGATAAATTATTAACTGGAGATATCGAAGTATTAGTTGATAAAATTGAGGTTTTAAATACAGCCTTGGAAATACCATTTGAAGTTAGCGATGAGACAACAGCGTTAGAAGATACTCGTTTAAAATATCGTTATTTAGATTTAAGAAGGCCAAAATTACAGGAAAATATGATTATGCGTCATAAGTTAACTATGGCTATTCGCAAATTTTTAGATAAAGAAAATTTTTTAGAAATTGAAACACCAATTTTGTGTAAATCAACTCCAGAAGGAGCACGAGATTATTTAGTGCCATCACGTGTTAATGCTGGTAAATTTTATGCCTTACCGCAATCTCCACAGATATTTAAACAATTATTAATGGTAGGTGGTATGGAAAAATATTTTCAAATTGCTAAATGTTTTAGGGATGAAGATTTACGAGCTGATCGCCAACCAGAATTTACGCAAGTTGATATTGAAATGAGTTTTGTTGATGAAGATGATGTTATGTCTTTGGCAGAGCGTATGATTGCCAGTGTTTTTAAAGAAGTAAAAAATATTGATATTGATTTACCACTTATGCGCATGCCTTATGATGAAGCAATGGATAAGTATGGTTCTGATAAACCTGATTTAAGATTTGCTATGCCAATTCAAGATATTACAAACATTTTTAAAAACACAGAGATATCTTTTCTTAAATCTGTAGTTATGGAAGGTGGAATAGTTAACTGCTTAGTTGTTAATGCTGCAAATCGTTATTCACGTAAAGAACTAGATAAATTAACTGATTATGTTAAAACATATCGAGCTTCTGGGTTAGCTTATTTAAAATTAGAAAATGAACTAACCGGTAGTTTAGTAAAAAATATGAGTGAAGAAGAAAAAAGTAGAATTATATCTTATTTGAATTTGAAAGATAATGATTTAGTTTTAATTATTTCAGGTAAAAAAAATATAGTTAAAGTTAGTCTCGGGGCTCTAAGATGTAAATTAGCAAACGATTTAGAAATGATTAATCCAAACGATTACAAGTTATTATGGGTTACTGATTTTCCAACTTTTGAATACAGTGAGGAAGAAGGTAGATATGTTGCTTGCCATCACCCTTTTACAGCACCTAAAGATTGTGATATTAAATATTTAGAAGGTGATTTAAGTAAATGTTATTCAAAAGCTTATGATATGGTTATAAATGGTTATGAAGCTGGTGGAGGGTCAATTCGTATTCATAATCAAGAGGTTCAAAATAAAATGTTTAAAGCATTAGGTTTAAATGATGCTGAAGTTAAAGAAAAATTTGGCTTTTTTGTAGAGGCTTTAAAATATGGTACGCCTCCACATGGTGGTTTAGCATTTGGACTCGACCGTTTAACAATGCTTTTAGTTAAAACCGAAAATATCCGTGATGTTATAGCATTTCCCAAAACCGCTAGTGCGTCTTGTTTGATGTCAGAAGCGCCAAATTTAGTTTCAGAACAACAGTTAAAAGAATTACATATTGATTTGCGAAAATAAAGTTGAAACCTTTTCAACTTTTTTTGTTGAATTAGATGATGAAATGTGCTAAACTATAATTAGTGTAAAAGAATAGGGAGGAGGGTGTGATGAACAGTTTTATAGAGAGTATCGTAGACTTTCTTCAAAATAATATTACACTTGTGCTTATTGTTCTTGGTGTTTTAGCAATTGTATATATATTTTCATTAGCAGTTATTTTCAAAAAAGTCGGCCAAAAATCTTTATTAGCTTTTATTCCAATTTATAATGTTATTGTATTGCTATCAGTTTTAAGGATACCAAAGTGGATGATCCTCCTATTATTTATTCCTTTTATCAATATTATAGGATTAGCTTTTATGACCGTTTTGATTGGGTATAAATTAGGTACTATATGTCGTAAAAATGTTGTTATGAAAATTGGTTTAATGTTTTTATCGCCTATTTTCTATCCTTTGTTGGCATTTACAGATATAGATGTTGATGGTTCGAAGATAGACTATGTTATTGAACGCCCAAAAAAGCAAGAATTTAAACTTGAACCTATTGAGATTATAACACCGGTAGACGCACCAGAGGTAATGAATTTGTCAAATGCTGAAGCAGTTGATAAATTAGCTGTTAAAAAAGTTGAAAAAAAGGCGGTAATAAAGAAAACGGATTATTCAAACGTTTCTGTTGAGGAACATTTGGCTAAAGCCGACAAGGCTATGCCAACTGCCGAAGATTTGACTTTTGACTACAATTTAATCTATAATGCACCTCAAGCAAAAGAAAAAAAAGTTGAAGATGTTGCCAATAAAGTTGATACTCCTGTGGTCGAAATTAAAGAGGAAGCTAAAGTTGAAGCTGTACCATTAGAACCAATTTCTGATGTGAAGGATGAAGTTGAGGACAATACACCTTTTATTCCAGTTGTACATGATGTTGTTTTAGAGGCTGCGACTCCAATTGATAATACAGGCCCTATTTTGATCAACCAACGTTATGAAAATCAAATGCGAGCTAATATTGAGACACTTGAGAAGAAAAAAGAAATTGAACGTTCTAAAGCAAAAGAAATAGAAGAACAAATCATTCAAAAAGAAGAACCTGTAGCTATTATTGATAATGGCCCCATTAATTTAAATTCTTCTCTTTCTGGTTTAATAGCTCCAACTCCAGATTTTAATATCAGCCATGATCATAAGATAGAAAAAAAAGTTGAGGACGCTGTTGAACCTCAAGTTCTAACACAACAGCCGGTTATTAATGAACCAGAAAAGGTTCAAGAAATTGTGAGTATGAATATTGTAGAGCCGTCACAACTTCCTGTCACAGCAGTTTCTAAAGAAGAAACTGTGGAAGTTCCGCCGTCAAACACTACTACGCCACAAATAGAACAACCGCGAGGACCAATTTTTATCACTAACAATATAGAACCAGAACCATTACTGAGACCAGTTGGCGGATCTTATGGTGATAGCGCACAAGTTGATAAAGAATGCCCACAATGCCATGCTAAAGTAAGAAGAGATAGCCCTGGTTGCTTCATTTGTGGCTATCGTTTCTCAGATTTTAGGTGATTTATGAAACTACTGATGATATTTTTAGGCGTTGTGGTTGGAATTATTATATTTTTAGGAATTATTGCCCTAGTTATTTATGGTAATTTAAAAAAAGCTTTTAACAAATTAGGATTTCAGGTAAATAATTTTAATGATTTTACTAATGAAATGAATAAAATTAAGCAAGAAGACAGTGAACGAGCTCGTAGTATTTCTGGTATGACTACATTATTATTGCCAACAATTCGTGGCGATTTTCCAGATTTTAATGAAAACGAGTTGTTTGTAAAGTGTGAGTCATCATTGCGGAAAGTATTTAATGCACTTGAACAAAAAGATAAAAGTTATGTTGATGATTTGCCACTTATTAAAACGAGCACTTCTAACATAATTGACGATTATCTAGATGCTAAAATTAGTGTCCATTACGATGATATTGAATTTCATAAGTTTGCTATCTATCAATATGAAAAAAAAGATGGGGTAGCAACGATTACGTTATCGACTTCTGTTGAATATTATTATCAAAAAATAAAAGATGGTAAGGAAATAGAAGGAAATACTAAAACAAAAAAACAAACACGCTACCAGTGTGATTTTATCTATATTTATGATGAATCAAAGGTAGATACTAATGCGAAAGCATTAGCAATTAATTGCCCTAACTGTGGAGCGGCAATTAAAGTTTTGGGACATAAATATTGTGAATATTGTGGAACAAAAATTAGAGAAATTAATTTAAAATCATGGGAATTTAGTTCCTATGAGGAATTTTAATAAAGAAAGAGGTAATTAAATGGGATTAATTAAAGCGGCTGCAGAAGCCATCGGAGGTACTTTAGGAGACCAATGGGAAGATTATATTAACTGTGATAGTTTGGATGAGGACACACTAGTTATTAGAAAAACAACAAAATCTGGACAAATTTCAGCTAAAAGTAGAATTCAGGTAAATCCAGGTCAAGTAGCAATTATTTTTGATTCTGGTAAAATTTTAGATGCAACAGCTGAACCTGGTATTTATACTTTTGATGCATCTACTTCACCATCACTATTTGCTGGTCAATTTGCTGCAACTTTTAAAGAAGCATGGCAAAGATTTACTTATAATGGTCAACCTGCAAAAGAACAAGCAGTATTTTATATAAATGCTAAAAATGAAATTACAGGGAATAAGTTTGGCTCACAAACCCCAATTCCTTATGATGACCCAGTTTATCGTGGAATTTATATTCGCTATTTTGGATCTTATACATTTAAAATATCTAATCCATTATTATTCTTCCAAAATATTGTAGGTAATGTTACAGATGTATATAAAAAAGAACAATTAATGGAACAAGCTGATGCCGAGTTTGTCAATGCTTTAGATACGGCTATTGGTAAATGCTCTGCAGAAGGTATTAAGTATAATCGGTTAACTTTAGAGCAAACTAAATTAGCAGCTTTTATGAATGACGCCTTAGATCAAGATTGGAAACAATTAAGAGGTATTGAAGTTGTTAAAGTTGCTTTAGAAAAAATAACTCCAGATGATGAATCTAGGGAAAGAATTCAAAAATTTGATAATGCTGCTATGTATAGTCAACAAGAGTTTGCTGCAGGGCGTATGGTTGAAGCTACGGCGGCTGCAATGGAAGGTGCTGCCAATAACGCTAATGGGGCTGCAACTGGGTTTATGGGTTTAGGTATGATGAATATGGCCGCTAATGGTATGATGGGTGGTCAAAATCCAATGGCGTATGTTATGCCAGCCCAACCGGCTACTCAAACAGCACAAGCTAATACGGTTGTGGCAGCAGGAGTTGCTGCGCAATCAACACAACCGGCAATTAATTGTCCAAATTGTGGTACGCCATCAACCGGTAAATTTTGCATGAATTGTGGAACTAAAATTGAGTCACCAACTATTCCAGAAGTTAAAAAATGTCCAAAGTGTGGCGCAGAAGCTATTGAAGGGGCTAAGTTTTGTGTAGAATGCGGTACAACATTATAAGAGCTTTGGCTCTTTTTTTGTTGACAAAGGACATTAAAAAGTGATATATTTAAGTTGCTAGAGAATTGGTTTGCCTATTCTGAAAAACCTACTAATTTAACGAATTGGGAGTCAGCGGCATTATGTGGTGTTGAATACTTTAATTTATTAGAGGATCCTAAAGCCTAATCCAAGACACCCACCTGGTAGAACAGGTTTATCGTTAGCGGGCGCCTCTTCTTTGGCTTTTTTTATTATTGGAGGTAGTATGAATCAATTGTTGGATGAAACTTATGTTGTCTTTGATTTAGAAACAACCGGCCTTGATCCTAAAGATGGAAATTCAATTATTGAGATAGGAGCCGTTAGAGTAAAAAATAATCAAATTGTTGAGCGCTTTGATGAATTAATAAACCCTCATATGATGTTGAGTGAAGAAATTACTCAAATAACTTCAATAACAAATGACATGTTAGAAGGTAAAGCTGATGAAAAAGAAGTCGTTAAAAAATTTATCACATGGTGCAAAGATGACATTTTAGTTGCTCATAATGCTAAATTTGATTTATCATTTATGAATATGGCTTGCCTTAAATACAACTTAGGAAGATTTAATTTTAATGTTATCGATACTTTAGGATTATCAAGATTTTTAGAACCGACTCAGCGTTATCACAATTTAACAGTATTAATGGAGCGTTATAAAATTAATTGGGATGAATCAAAGCACCATCGTGCGGATTACGATTCCGAAGGTACAAGTTTAATTTTATATGAAATGTTAAGTAGATTACATAATATAAACATTAATACTTTGGATGATTTAAAACTTAAACCGCGTATTGTAATAAATAAAAAGATATAATAATGTTTTTTTACAAAAAAATCATTATTATATTGAAAAAATTATATTTATTAGGTATGATGTTAATAGAGAGTAGGAGAGTAGTTATGAATCAAAATATTAATGGTATTACTAATGTACCATCTAATGCAACTAATAATAATTATATATACTTATTATATGCTTCAATAGTTTTAGCAGCTATTGCTTGTTTTTTACCATATTTAACCGTATCTGCTTTTGGTTATAGTGAATCGACAAATTATATATATTATGATGGTAGCATTAAAGATGGAGTTTATGTTATTGTAGGATTGATTGCGGCATTTTTTTCAGTTAATAAAAAGAAATATAAAGGTGCAATTGCTGGTATTGCTGTTGGTATAGGTATTTGGATTTTTGACTTTATTGATATTCAAAGCAATATGAACGAACTTAGTTCTGGCGGATTAGTTGATGTTAGTTATGGAATTGGTTTTTATTTAACAATCGTTGGTTTAGTTTGTGCTTTAATTACATCTATTATGTTATCAAAACAAATGCCATCTACAACTTCAGTACCAGTTAATATTTCTGTTAGTGGTATACCAATGCCTCAACCAATGTCAAATTCAACTATGATTAACAATCAATATAATCAACAATCAATTTCGCCCCAACCGGTAATTGGCCACTGCCAATATTGTGGTAGTCTACGCAATGAGGGCTTGTATTGTAAATCATGTGGTGGAAGATATTAAGAAGCGTGTGCTTCTTTTTTTTGTTTAAAAAAGGAAAATAATTTTCATAATAAGATGAAAGGAGAAAATATGGCACGTCATAAAGTAGAAATTTGTGGCGTGAATACTGCGAATATTAAGGTTTTAAATAATGAAGAGATGATTATATTATTTGAAAAATATCATGCTGGTGATTTATTGGCTAAAGAAGAATTAATAAATGGTAACCTCAAATTAGTTTTATCAATACTAAAAAAATATACAAATAGAACAGATAATATGGACGATTTATTTCAAGTAGGTTGCATTGGCTTAATTAAAGCAATTGATAATTTTGACCTATCTCACGAAGTTAAATTCTCAACTTATGCAGTTCCAATGATTTTGGGTGAAGTAAAACGTTATTTACGTGATAATAATAGTATCAGGATTGCACGTAGCATTAAAGATTTATCCTATAAAATAGCTAAAACTAAAGAAAAATTGACTTTGGACTTAGGAAAAGAACCTTCAATTAGTTTAATTAGCCAAACGTTAGCAGTACCAGAACGAGATATTGTTTTAGCATTAGATTCAATGAGGGATAGTATTAGTATGTTTGATCCAATTTACAGTGATGGTGGAGATGTTATTTATCTTTGTGATCAAATTTCTGATAAAAAGAATAGTAACTACACATTAGAAGAGAGAATAGGATTGAATGATGCTTTGAATAATCTGAAAGATAAAGAAAGATATGTTATTGAAGAACGATATTTTTATGGAAAAACGCAAATGGAATTAAGTGAAGAACTTGGTATTAGTCAAGCTCAAATATCGAGACTAGAAAAAAGTGGTTTGGATAATATCAAGCGAAAATTGTTGTAGTATTTAAACAAAAATGTAAAGTACTATTTTTTACTTCAAAAATATTGTTTTGAATGTTTAATTCATGGTATAATGTAAAAGCGTTGATGGGAGTGATAATGATGAATAAATATGATGAATTAGAGTGGAGATCCTTTCGTGGAACAGAATGGAAGGATTCTGTTAATGTAGCAAAATTTATTGAAGAAAATTATACTGAATATACAGGTGATGATTCTTTCTTAGTTGGTGCTACAGAAAAAACAAAAACTATTTTAAATAAAGTAGAAGTTTTAATAGCTGAGGAATTAAAAAAAGGGGTTTTAGATATTGAGGTGTCACGCGTATCTGGCATTAATAATTTTGAACCTGGCTATATTGATAAAGAGAATGAAGTAATCGTTGGGCTTCAAACAGATGCTCCATTGAAGAGAATTGTTAATCCGTATGGTGGAATGAGGATGGTTGAGCAAGCTTTAGCAGCCTATGGATATGAATTAGATGCTGATGTAAAAAAGCATTTTAATACATATCGTCGTACACATAATGATGGCGTATTTGCGGCTTATACAACTGATATTCGTAAAGCACGTCACGTAGGATTATTAACTGGTTTACCGGATGCTTATGGTCGAGGAAGAATCATTGGTGATTATCGTCGCGTAGCTTTATACGGTATTGATTATTTAATTAATCAAAAACAAAAAGATCTAATAGAACTAGAAAATAAACCATTAAATGAATACAATATTCGCTTACGTGAAGAAGTAGTTTTACAGTGCAATGCTTTAAAAGATATGATAGAAATGGCTAAAAAGTATGGCTTTGATATCAGTATGCCAGCACGCAATGCAAAAGAAGCTGTTCAATGGTTATATTTTGGTTATTTAGCGGCCATTAAAGAAAACAACGGTGCAGCAATGAGTTTAGGGCGTACTTCTACATTCTTAGATATTTATATTGAAAGAGATCTTAAAGAAGGATCTTTAACAGAAGAACAAGCTCAAGAATTAATTGATCAATTTATAATTAAATTGAGAATCGCAAGACATTTAAGAACACCTGATTATAATGAATTATTTGCGGGTGATCCTACATGGGTTACTGAATCAATTGGTGGAATGTTAGATGAGAAAAAATCATTAGTAACAAAAAACTCTTTTCGTTATTTGCACACTTTAATTAATCTTTCTTCTGCACCGGAACCTAACATGACAGTTTTATGGTCTGATAAATTACCACTTAATTTTAAGAATTATTGTTCTAAAATATCAATTTTGACTGATTCAATTCAATATGAAAATGATGAAGAAATGCGTCCAATTCATGGCAGCGACTATGCCATTGCTTGTTGTGTATCAGCTATGACAGTTGGAAAAGAAATGCAATTCTTTGGCGCACGTTGTAATTTGGCTAAAGCTTTATTATACGTTATTAACGGGGGAATAGATGAAGTTAAGTTTGAAAAAGTTGTAGATGGTTTTGAACTAATGATGGATGAATATTTAGACTATGATAAAGTGATGGCAGCTTATCAATTAATGATGCAGAAAGTAGCAAAGACTTATGTTGATGCGATGAATATCATCCATTATATGCATGATAAGTATGCTTATGAAGCAGGACAACTAGCACTTCACGATACTGATCCAACTAAATTAATGGCATTTGGTATTGCTGGATTTTCAGTAGCTGTTGATTCTTTATCAGCTATTAAATATGCTAAAGTAAAACCTATTCGTAATGAACAAGGAATTGCGGTTGATTTTGAAATAGAAGGCGATTATCCAAAATTTGGAAATGATGACGATCGCGTTGATCAAATTGGTGTTGAATTAGCACAGTCATTCTATGATAAATTAGCATCTTACCCACTTTATAAGGGCGCTAAAGCTACATTATCAATTTTAACAATTACTTCTAACGTTGTTTATGGTAAAAAGACCGGCTCTACACCTGATGGCCGTAAAGCTGGCGTACCATTTGCACCAGGCGCTAATCCAATGCATGGAAGGGATGTTAATGGTGCTATTGCTTCTTTAAATAGTGTTGCTAAAATTAAGTATAGGGATTGCTGTGAAGATGGTATTTCTAATACATTCTCAATTGTTCCAGCTGCGTTAGGACATACACAAGCTGAACAAATTCAAAATTTAACTAATTTATTAGATGGATATTTTACTCGTGGCGCACAACATTTAAATGTTAACGTTTTAAATCGTGAGACTTTAATAGATGCAATGGAAAACCCTGATAAATATCCAACATTGACAATTCGTGTTTCGGGATATGCAGTAAGATTTAATCGTTTAAGTAAAGAACAACAATTAGAAGTAATAAGTCGTACTTTCCATGGGACAATTTAATGAAGGGATATATTGATTCAATTGAAACAATGGGATTAGTTGATGGCCCAGGTATTCGAATGGTTGTCTTTTTAAAGGGTTGTCAACTAAGGTGCCTATATTGCCATAATCCCGAAACCTGGGACCTTGTCCATGCTAAAGAGATAACTAGCGATGAGATTGCTCTTAAAGTAAAGAATAATATGAGCTATTATAAAAATGGTGGAGTTACTTTTAGTGGAGGAGAACCATTATTACAACCTGATTTTTTAATAGATTGTCTTCGCAAGTGTCATGAGTTAGGTGTTCATACTGCTCTTGACACAGCGGGGCACGGTATTGGCAAATATAACGAAATTCTTGAATATACTGATCTAGTTATTTTAGATATTAAGGCTTTGACTGATGAAGATGCTATTAAAATGACTGGTAAAGATTTATCAGAATTTAATAAATTTATTGAATTAGTTAAGGTTAAGAGTAAAAAATTGTGGATTAGACAAGTTGTTGTTCCAGGTATTAATGACAACTTTGAGTATATGTATGCATTAAAGGAATATTTAAAACAATTTTCAACAATTGAAAAAATTGAATTATTACCATATCATTTATATGGTGTAGAAAAG
Organism: uncultured Bacilli bacterium; assembly: GCA_944373145.1. Taxonomy (GTDB): domain Bacteria; phylum Bacillota_I; class Bacilli_A; order RF39; family UBA660; genus UBA5578. The sequence goes on along the minus strand of CALWAL010000004.1, from coordinate 118,255 downwards.
TATAAAAAATTGAATATTCCGTATCCACTGGACGGCGTTAAAGCATTAACAGATCAAGATATGATACCATTTATGGAAATATTAAAGGATTAAAATCCTTTTTTTCTTTAATTTTTTTTGATATAATAAAGAAGATGTTTATGAATGAAATAAATTTAAAAGTAAAAGAGACCAGTGAAATAATTCTCTATTTGCTTAAATACACTAATTATAGCAAATCTAAAATCAAATCATTATTTAAGTATAAAAAAGTATATGTCAATGGCTCTAATCGATTTATATTACCTTTTGTTGTAAATGAAAATGATATGATACGTCTTGTTTTGGCTACTTATGATGTCCCGTTTGAAATTATTTATGAAAATCAAGATATTATTGTTGTTAATAAGCCTTCCGGTTTACTTACTGTAGCTACTGATAAAGAAAAAGAAAATACTTTATATCGTCAAGTAAAAGATTATGGTCATCATAACAATTTCAAAATTTATGTGGTGCACCGTTTAGATAGAGACACTTCAGGAATAGTATTATTTAGTAAAAAGGAGTATCTTAAAGAATTATGGCAAAACAATTGGAATAAATTGGTTTTATTTCGAGGTTATTATGCAGTTGTAGAAGGGATCATAGATAAAAAAGGCCGGATTGAAAATTTTCTTTGGGAAAACCACCAAACGTTTGTTAAAAGTTCTAAATATGGGAAAAAAGCTATAACTAATTATTTTCCACTTAAAATATCTAAGCAATATACTCTTTTAGATATTAATATTGAAACAGGAAGGAAAAACCAAATTAGAGTTCATTTGGCGGAATTGGGGCATCCAATTGTTGGAGATAAAAAATATGGCTCAAAAAATGATCCATTATTTCGTTTAGGACTCCATGCTTATAAATTAGTAATAAAGCATCCTATAACAGGTCAAGAATTAAAATTTGAAAGTAAAATACCTAACATTTTTGAAAAGATAGTGAAATAAAACACTATTTTTTTATTTTTTAGTATATTTTAGTTGAAATATCATATACTTTATAATATAATAGTTCACTAGCATGGGGGGGATAATTATGAAAAAAGTTTTGGCTTTGTTTATATTTTTAAGTATTGCTAGTTTTGTTAATTTATTTACATTAACTGGTGTACCAGCTCTTAGTTTGAGTAAAAATCAACAATTTAATTTAGATGACAATAATATTAGTTTTACATTAGGAAAAGAATGGAAAGAAGATATTGACACTACACATGATTTATCATTGAATAAATTGGATGCTAATTTACAAATATCGGTATATAAAAAAGACGAAATAGAAATAGGGGCTGAAGATTTTTTAAATGAGCAAATACGTGAAGAATTAAAGGATAAAGATTCTAAGTCTATTATTGAAAAAAAAGCTGTAAATAAAACCAAGAATAGAACAATTTATGCAATGCGTTATATGGCTACAGAAAATAATATTCAAAAAGAGTATTTTTTTAGCATTATTGAATTTGATAATAGCAACACATATGTTTTTGTAATGTATACAGCACGCGGAGCGTATATGAAATATAGCATTGACGATATTGAAAGAATGATTTTAAAAATGAAATGGCACGGTGAAGAGACTATCTAAAAATAGTCTTTTTTAGTATTACAAAGAATATACTTTATACAGGTGGTATAATGCGAATTTCAGATTTGCAAGATAAAGATGTTGTAAACATTAGTGATGGGAAAAAAATCGGAAACATTATTGATATCAACATAGATTTAAATGGCAAAGCCTCAGAAATTGTCGTTGAAAGTAATCACTTTTTTCAAACTCTTTTTACTGGTAAAGTTATTGAAATTAAATGGAATAGAATTGAGAAAATAGGAAAAGATGTAATACTTGTCAATATTGATTAAATAAGATATAATTAAATTGGTGATTTTATGAAAGTATTACTGTATACAGAAGGATTAAAAACAATTAGCAAATCAGGGTTAGGAAAAGCTATTAAGCATCAGATGAAAGCATTAGAAGATAATAAAATCGATTACACAACTAATCTAAAAGATGATTTTGATATTTTACACATTAATTTTTATGGACCTAAATCTTATTTATTTGCTAAAAAGGCACGTCAGAAAGGGAAAAAAATTGTTTATCACGCTCATTCAACGGAAGAAGATTTTCGAAATTCTTTTCTCTTTAGCAATCTAGTTTCACCACTTTTTAAAAAGTGGTTATGTAAGTGTTATCGGCTAGGTGATCAGATTATTACCCCAACGGTATATTCTAAACGTTTATTAGAAAATTATAACTTGAATCGTCCGATTCATGCTATTAGTAATGGTGTTGAAACTAAATTTTTTGAGCGTAATGAGAAAGCTGGAGCGGAATTTAGAAAAACTTATGGCTACACTAATTCTGATAAAATAATTGTAGGCATAGGATTATATATTGAGCGTAAAGGTATTTTAGATTTTGTGGAATTAGCCAAAAGATTACCTCAATACAAATTTATTTGGTTTGGTTATAGTCCACTATGGGCTTCTCCTCGTAAAATAAAAAAAGCAGTTACTACTAAATTGCCAAATTTACATTTTGCTGGTTATGTTGAATCTTCAATGATTAAGGCAGCATTAAGCGGAGCTAATTTATATTTATTTCCTACACTTGAAGAAACAGAAGGTATTCCTATTATAGAAGCTTTAACATCAAAGATCCCTACTCTTATTAGAGATATACCTGTTTTTGAAGAATATGAAGATAAAAAAGTAGTCTATAAAGGAAAAAATGTTGATGAATTTGAAGATTTAATTCCTAAAATTATTGAAGGAGAGTTGCCAAATTTAGCTCAAGCAGGGTATCGAGTAGCACAAAAGAAAGATTTAAAAATGGTAGGTAAAGAACTTGTTAATGTTTATGAAGAAACTTTAAAAATGAAACGTATAGACGAAAAAAACAATGAAGATAATATTCACAAAAAACAGGTTTTTAGAACATATAGTATCTTTTTGGCTGCTTTTATTGCCGTTATCGCTATTTTATTTCAAGTAAAAGATACTGATTTTAAAAATCTTCTTTTAAAAAAATATAGTAATACTATTGAATATATGGATACTGAAATAAAAATCGATTTGTATACGACTTCTAAAAGTAAAGCGGAACGTGCTTTCGAAGATATAGAAAATATTTATGCTAAATATGATCGATTAACTTCCCGCGAGGAAGGTGGCACTTTATATGAAATAAACAATAATACATCAAAAAATAAATATATTGAAATTGATCCAGATTTATATGAGATGTTACAATATGGTTTGACTTGGTATGATCAAAGCGACGGATTATTTAATATTAATATTGGTGATTTAACGGATCTTTGGGCTAAATATCGCCATAATAAGAAAGGAACTCCCACTAAAGAAGAATTAGCTAATGTTAGTGTCAATATCAACGATCTTCAATTATTAGGTAATAATCGTATTGCGAATAATCATCCTAATATTGATTTAGATATTTTTAAAAAAGGATATGCTACTGATAAAGTAGTAGAGTATTTAAAAGAAGAAAATATTAACGAATACTTAATTAATGTTGGAGGTACAATTTGTACAGGGGACTATTATAAATCTAGCGGTTCTTATTTAGTTGCTGTTGAAAGCCCTTTTATTGGCGATGAAGTTGAGCTTTTGACTAGTATTAATTTACGAAATGAAGCGGTTGCTACTGCTGGAATGTATGAAGAGTATTATGAATATGAAGGTAAGTATTATTCTAATTTAATTAATCCTAAAACAAAATATCCCGCTGAAAATATGGTATCGGCTACTGTAGTTGCCGATACTAGTGCAGAAGCTGAGATTTTATCTTATTTATTATTTTTGATGCCAATTGAAGATGGGCAGAAATTCATGAGTGAATATCATGATTATAAAGCGATGTGGGCATATGTTAATGAAAAATTAATAAAAAAGAAAGTAATTACAACTAATTTTTACGATTTAGATTAAAGGCGTTAAGCCTTTTTATTGTACTATAATCTTAAATTTGATATAATAAAATAGTCTGAAGAGTGGTGATATTGATGTATTTAAAAAAAATAATTGCACAAGGTTTTAAATCGTTTGCTGATAACACAGTAATTGATTTAGAAAATAATATTACAGGGGTGGTCGGTCCAAATGGGTCGGGTAAAAGTAATGTAGTAGATGCAGTTAGATGGGTATTAGGTGAACAATCAGTTAAATCCTTACGTGGTGATGGAAATATGACAGATGTTATATTTGCTGGTAGTAAAAGCCGAAATGCGATGGGTGTTGCTTCAGTTACTTTATTGTTTGATAATAAAGATGGTTATTTACCACTTACCTATGAAGAAATCGCAATTAAAAGGCGATTATATAAAGATGGAACTAATGAATTTTATATTAATAATGAAAAAGTTAGATTAAAAGACGTTACTGACTTATTAATGGACAGTGGAATTGGTAAAGAGTCTTTTAATATTATTGGTCAAGGAAAAATTGATGAAATTTTGAGTAATAAACCAACCGATAGACGAATCATTTTTGAAGAAGCCGCTGGTGTTTTAAAATATAAAAAACGTAAAGAAGAAGCTTTACGAAAACTGGATAAAACGCATAATAACATGTCAAGAGTTAATGATATTATTAAAGAATTGGAATCACAAATTGAACCGTTAAAAGATCAAAAGCGTAAAGCGTTAGAATACCGAGAATTAACTAATAATTTAGAAAATTTAGAAGTTGCTTTAGTTACCGATGATATTACCAATATTAATGAAAAATATCAACTAAATAAAAAAAGAATAAAAGAGTTGAATGAAGAAATTACTTCCATTTCAACTAACAACACAAAATATGAAGTTAAAATTGAAGAATATAAATTAAAACAGCAATCTTTAAACTCTCAAATTCAAAAGTTGCAAAAAGAATTGTTAGAACTTACAGCTAAAGCTGAAAAAATTAATAGTCAAAAGGAAATTATTTTAGAACGTAAAAAATATGAGGTTGATAATATTAAGCTTCATAACAATATTTTAGAATTAAAAGAATCAGAATTACGCTATCAAAATGAATTAAATTCTTATAAATTAGAAGTAGATAGCGCTTTGAAAAATATTGAACAATTAACTGTAAAATTGCAAAATAAACAGCAAGATATAATAAGTACTAAAGATAATCGATATAATTTAGAAACTAAATTAACAACAATTTTACGAAATCAAGAAAGTTTAAAAATTAAAATTAATAATTTGGAAGATAGTATTGAAAATAATTCATTATTACCTTATGCAGTAAAAAGCATTTTAAGTAATCCTAAATTAATTGGGATTCATAACACAATTGGGAAAATTTTAGAAATTAGCGAAGAATATGTTAAAGCGATTGGGACTGCATTAGGGGCATCTTCCAATAATATTATTGTGGAAAATGAACAGGTTGCTAAGGAAGCGATTAATTATTTAAAAAGTAATGCGCTTGGCCGTGCTACTTTTTTCCCTTTGAATATTATTAAAGGGAAGATAATTGATGATGAGGTTTATAAAAATTTAAAAAAAGAAAAGGGATTTATTGATATTGCTTCATTGCTTGTTAAATATAACCCAAAATACGCAAACATTATAAACAATCAATTAGGAAATGTATTAGTTGTGGATTCATTAGATAATGCCAATAAATTAAGTAAAAAGTTAAATTATCGTTATCGCATTGTTACTTTAGAAGGTGAATTATTACACATTGGTGGTTCTTTAACTGGTGGTGAGAATAAGCAAAAAAATCCATTAACTGAAAAATTTGAATTACAAAAGTTATTAAATGACGCTAAAGAATTGGAGCATACTGTTGCTACTTATGAAAATGAGATTAACAATTTTGATAATCTTTTAAAAGCCTTAGAAGACGAAGCTTATTTAATTAATAAAGACAAAATAACATTGGAAGAAGAACTAAAAGAAAAAGCTAAGAGAATTAGAGAGATAGAAGAAAAAATAGCTGATGTAAAATTTAATATTAGTGGTACAAATAATGTTCTCAATAATTCTTTAAGTAATGAAGAAGATAATATTTTAAAAGAATATTATAAGGCTTTAGATGACAAAAATAAAGTGATGAATCAAATTGAGGTTTTGAGCAATGAAAAAGAATTAGTGACTAATGAATTAGAGTCTTATGAGTATTCGGTAAAAAAAGATAATTCATTATATAGTCAAAAGTTAAAAGAATTAAACACTTTAGAAATTGAAGTTAATCGAAGTGATGTGAAGTTAGATAACTTACTTAATTTGTTAAGTGAAAATTATAGTATTACATATGAATATGCGAAAACACATTATACTTTAGAAATAGATAGTTCATTGGCTCGTAACAAAGTTAGTTCTTTAAAAAGGCAAATTAAAGAATTAGGACCAATTAATCATGAGGCGCCCGAGGAATACGAACGTGTAAGTGGAAGGTACGAATTTTTATTGCAACAACAACAAGACCTAATTAAAGCCGAAAATACATTGTTAGATATCATCAAAGAGATGGATCAAGTTATGGAATTTAATTTTAAAAAGTCATTTGATGTTATTAACGAAAATTTTGATAAGACTTTTAAAGAATTATTTAAAGGTGGTACAGCTAGTTTAAAAATGACTGATCCAGATAATATTTTGGAAACCGGCATTGAAATAATTGCTTCACCACCAGGTAAAAACTTAAAAAGCATATCTTTATTGAGTGGCGGTGAAAAAACATTTACTGCTATAAGTTTATTATTTGCCATTTTAAAAACGAGACCGATGCCTTTTTGTATTTTAGATGAAGTTGAAGCTGCTTTAGATGAGGTAAATGTTGAATCATTTGGAGAATATTTAAAAAAAATGCAAGATAAAACTCAATTTTTAGTTATTACACATAAAAAGAAAACAATGGAGTATGCAGATACTTTATATGGTATTACAATGCAAGAAAGTGGTGTTAGTAAATTAGTTAGTGTTAAATTAGAAGAACTTAAATAAAAAAGTCTTTTTACTTAAATGTCTACTCTATGGGGTGCATTTCATTAATAATGTCTTTTTTATTATAAAAATACCCAAATTTTTTAATTAGGATAGTAAAGTTGGTGGAGTTAATTTACTAATTATCAAAATGCATGATATAATTTATATGGTGACTGTTATGAATTATTTATTGTACGGATTAGAAACATTTCTTTTAGAAAAAGAAATAGACAAAATTATAGCAAAGCATAAATTAGAACGTTTAAATATTGTACGTTATGATTATACAGTTGATTCCTTAATAAAAATTTTGGAAGACTGTGAAACACTTCCTTTTTTTAGTGATAAGAAAGGAATTATTGTTGATAATGCCACATTCTTTAATCGTGGTAAAGGATCAGACATGGAAATTAACCAACTTTTAAATTATTTAAAAAAAGATAATCCAACAACTATTTTAATTTTTTTAAATCATAATATGTCAGTTGATAATACTAAAAAAATTACTAAAGCTATTAAAGAATTAGGTGTTTTAAAAGAAGTTGGAAGTGCTAATATACAAAATGAAATTTTGAAAATGTTTGATGGATATAAAATTGATCATTTTACTATTAATTTATTTCACGAAAGAGTTGGTAGTGATTTAGCACTGCTTCAAACAGAGGCAAATAAATTAAAATTATATTGCATTGAAGAAAAAACAATTAGTAAAGAAGATGTTATTCAATTAACAAGCATTAACATTGATACAGACATTTTTAAATTTATTGATCATATTATTCAAAAAGAAAAAGATTTAGCTATGAAAATTTATCGTGAAATGATTAAACAAGGTGAAGAGCCAATTAAAATTATCGCTTTATTAGCTAGTAAGTTTCGGCTTATGTATCAAGCTACTGAATTAATGCGTTCTGGGTATTCACAACAAGACATTTCTAGCACTTTGGGAGTTCACATTTATCCAGTTAAATTGGCTATTCAATCTGGATTAAAATATAATAATAAGCTTCTTTTAAAATATTTAGAACGCTTAGCAGATTTAGACATAGCAATTAAAACAGGTGAGATAGAACCTATTTTAGGTCTTGAATTATTCATTTTAAATATTTAAACTAGACAAGATATATAAATATTTTAAAATATTGTGTCAAAAAATAAGAAATATTTATGTTAAAGAAATTGAATGTTAACGAGTATTTTTTATTTTATTTTAGAACTTGGTGCAATAGCTTTGCAAACTTTTGACCAAATAATAAGTTACGGATATATTAGATGTAGTGCTGAGGTTGGAAATATAGAATTTAATCATTGAAATCGTCCAATGAGATATACCTAGCACAGTATATAGAAGCTTACTTCCATTTTGGTTCAGGCTTTAGTAACTTTTTTAAAATGTTTATTCCAAGATGTATTAGTTTTATTCTAAGAAAGATATTAAAATTTATCGGTCAAAACTAATTAGCAGTACTAAAGTCAATTTTGCTACTTTCAAAAGTTAAAGTAATTTGTTATCCATTAACTATTTTTTGACTGATAATTATGTTTATAATAAATTTTCTGACCAATTATATTATGAATTTAGTAACATGGCATACGGTATGTTTGCCGAACCTTTTATTCATCAATATATAAAAATGGTAAACTCAAATATATTGCACGATGTTATTATTAATGTAAAAATAGTTATAGTTTTCCTATTTATGATTATTATAGTGATAATAAATTGCCATTTAAAAATTGGTCAATTGATAAAATAACGCGTAAAAATTACTCTTTTTAGCGTTATTTTATTGCTAATTTAATAAAAAGAACGTATAATAAAAAATTACTAGGAGTGATATCATGATTCATTTGCTTTCAAAAAGATTTACTCGTTTAAATCAGAAAGAAATGTTTGTTTTAACAGACTTTGATCGTACTTTGACTGAACATGACTCAGCTACGTCTTGGAGTATGCTTGAAACAACACCATATTTTAATTCAAATTATGGCTATGAGGCTACACATATTTTTGAAAAATATCGTCCAATTGAATTAGACCACCAAATGCCATTCGTATTAAAAGCCAAACACATGGAAGATTGGCACCTACAAGTAGGACAATTATTAAATAAATACCATTTATATAAAAAAACAATTCAAAAAATTATCAATACCCATACTGGTATTAAATTAAGACACGATACTGCACCATTTTTGCAAGAAATGTATAGATTGCAAGTTCCCGTTATTATTGTAAGCGCTGGTCTAGGTGATTTCATTGAACAATACTTAAAAAAGGAACATTTGTGGTTTGATAATATTACTTTGCATTCAAATTTTTTCCTTTATGATGACGATAAAGTTATAGGTTTTAAACAGCCTTTAATTCATTCTTTAAATAAAAGCATTTTAACTTATCCTGAATTAACTAATCGAGGAACTGGGTTATTATTTGGCGATCAAATTGAAGATTCTTACATGGGCTTGGGATTAGATACTTTAAAAATTGGTTTTTGTAATACAGATAATCATGATGTATCTTCTTTCAATGGTTATTATGATGTTGCTTTAACAGGTAATTCTTCATTCGAACAAATAACAAAATTATATATAAAGAGGTAAATATGAAATATCAACGATTTGTAACAAGAGGAAAAGAGTTAAGTCAATTTTATAAAGATTTATTCAAAGATGCCAATAGAAGTTATGGAATGATTATGCCTACGCACAGCTTTATGTTAATTCCTTATAAAGAAGCTATTTTACCACTACCATTTTTAGAAATTATAGAAACCGAACCAATGCAGAAAGCTAATTGTAAAATTCAAACAGCACACAGTTGGAAAGATAATTATCGTATGGAGGATACACGTTTGGACCATATGATATTTGCTCATGCTTTAGGTGTTGATTTATTAAATATTTTAGAAAAAAAGGGGTATAATATTGATTATAAAACCAAAATCGCTTTTTTAACCTTTTTATTAATACATGATATCGGTCATGGCCCATTTTCTCATCCTTTTGAACAAATGGTTGATGGTTATAAAGGAATGCATGAAGATATCGGTCGCAGAACTTTAAAAGAAAATGTTGATTTATATAATATTTTAGAAAGTATTTATCCCGGTTTAACAGAACGTGTAGTTAATTTTGAAAAGTATGATAAATATGGTTTAAGCACTCTTCTAGAAGGTACTTTTGATTTAGACCGTGCAGCCTTTTTGATTATGGATACTTTCTTAAGTGAAACAGAAAATGCTCAAGACGATTTTTATGATATTTTAGATAGTATTTATAAAATATTTAATAGTATTATTTTAAAAAATGGTAAGGTGTATTTTGATATTAGTTGTTTTAGAGAAATGGATGCTTTTTTAAGAATTAGAGGTAATAATTATTTAAATATTTATCAAGAAGAAAAAAGAGTTTTAGATGATTTATTGCTTAAACGTTTAGGCGAGCGCGCTAGTATTATAGTAAAAGAAAAAAAAGGGCAATTAGACTGCCTTCCCGAAGCCATAAAGAATGAAATAATGCGCTTTATTAATTTTATTGAACATATGAAAAGTCTTAAAGCAAATATTCCTTTAAGAGAATATTATTCTTTTGATGACAATGATTTTGAACGTATTTTTAGGATGTTTTTGTTATTAGATGATTCTGAGCTAACGCACGATGCTTTATTGATGATAAGCAAAATTGAGGACTTTTATAAATATTATGATATTTTAAAAAATCAAGAGCAAAACGGGCAAGAAGACTTTTATGTGCTTAATAAAATTAAATATTATAAACCTAGTGAAAATGAGAGAATTATTTTTCTTGATGGAGATGAAGAAGTTGATTATGCAGATTGTGTTGGAAAAACAATTCCTGATTTTGTTTTTACAGAAACAATTTCATATATTCCCAAAAAGCCTATTCAATTATTTTCTGAAGAGGAATTAAGAAACAAATTATTAACGGAAATTAATGAAGCTCTAGAAGCAGATGATTTTGGTGTTTATCGATTAGTTTCAATGTATCCAAGTGATAATGATATAATTGCAATAATTAGAGAATATCGTTTAGCCGTGTGCAACAACATTTCGTTAGAAGAATTTGCTAAAAGTAAAAATTTAACACCTCATCAAGTATTAGCCTTTTTAACGATGTTTACTTCAAATAGAATTGTATCAGATAATAGTTTATTATTAATTTCAAGTTCACTTGGCTATTATTTTAATGAAGAAGAAGCTTTAAAACGTATCAATAGTTATCAGAAAATCAAATAAAGCACTGCAAATATGCAGTGCTTTATTTGAACATTTTTTCTAAAGCTTCATACACTTTTTTTAATTCCCGTTCATACTTACTAGTCTCTTTCGGAATATAATATTTTCTATTTCTTATTTTATCAGGTAAATATTGCTGTTTTACAAAAGCATGAGGATAATTGTGAGGATATTTATAATCAAGAGAATTAGTTTTTATATGATTAGGAACATTACCAGTATGACCAGATTCAATGTCTCTTATAACAGCATTAATTGCACTTTCGCCAGAATTAGATTTTGGGGAAAGTGCTAAGTCAATTACCATAACGGCTAGAGGAATACGAGCTTCAGGCAATCCTAATCTTTCACATGCATTAATACAAGCATCAACTCTTGGTCCAATATTGGGATTTGCTAACCCAATATCTTCATAAGCAATTACTGTCATTCTGCGATAAATAATATCTAAATCTTCAGCTACTAATAATCTCCCCAAATAATAAAGGGCAGCGTTAACATCAGAACCACGAATGCTTTTTTGGAAAGCACTGATGACATCATAATATCCATCTTCTTTTTTATCATAAAAGAAAACTGGCTTATTATTAATTGATTTGACAACGTCGATATTTATTAGCTGATCATTTGTTGAATAATATGACATTTCTAAAAGATTATATGCACTTCTCATATCCCCACCACTTAAATTTGCAATATATTCAACAGCTTCATCAGCAATTTTAATGTTAGGTAAATTTTCATTAGTGCAAGCTTTTCTTAAACCAAATATGATATCTTCTGTTGTTAGTTCCTTTAATTCAAATATTTGACATCTACTTCTAATTGCTGGATTAATCTTATGGTATGGATTTGACGTTGTCATTCCAATTAATGTAATTAATCCATTTTCTAAATATGGTAATAGTAAATCTTGTTTATCCTTATTTAACCGATGAATTTCATCCATTAATATAACCATGCCATGATACATCTTTGCTTCCTCAATAACAGTATCAAAATCTTTTTTGTTATTAATAGTAGCATTTAACATTCGATACCTAACTCCCAGTTCTTCTACAATCGCAGTTGCTATTGTGGTTTTACCTATACCTGGCTTTCCATAGAAAATCATCGAAAATATTTTTTTATTTTTCACTAAATTATAAATAATTTTATTTTCTCCAATTAAATGTTGCTGCCCAATTACATCAATAATTTTTTTAGGCCTCATTTTTAAAGATAGTGGTTCATTCATAATATCACCACCAATATTTTACCATATTTATTATAGTATTGTTATCATTAGTTGAAATATGTTATAATTAACAGTAGGTGATGATATGGAAGTACAAAAAAAGCAAGTTTATGCAAATGCGTGGGATAATGATTTTAAGTGGGTTAATTATGATGTAACTGACGAAGCAATTGAAAAAATAGCGCACTCAGGAAAAACTTGTTCTGTTAAATTTTTGGACGAATATATTATAGGCCGTTCAAATGATGATTTACACTTTATTTTAACCGATGCAGAACATCCCATGATTTTAATGGATGATTTTGGAATTATGCATGATGGTTTATATTTTGATGCTGAGTCATATAAAAAAAATCAAGCTTTATTTGAATCACGAATTATTAAATTAATTACGGAATTTAAAGGCGAAACATTTGTTTTAGGGGAAGAAATATACTTAAGCTCAGCTATTTTAGATGCCTTAATTAATAATAAAAATATTGTAACCATTTCACTAGAAAATAGATATTTGGATAGACAACTGTATGAAACTTTATTACAAAAAGAAAAATTGCAAATTATGGGCAATAACATAGCGCCTGAACTTTTACATATTTTTGATGGGACGATTTTTTTTAACATGTTTCGTCCATTGTTTGATGGCTTATCATATGAAATTTTAAAAAAGCGAACTTATCTTAATATTAAAAATGTTTTGTCACCAGAAGAAAGAGAAAACATTCGCAAATATGCAACGAATTTGAAAGAGATTACTTTTTCTGAAGGTGGATTTGCTTGTTTACGTGAATTGATTAATAGTTTAAATAATACAAATTTACAAATTATTCTTGAATTTGACCAAAGTAAAACATATGATATCGACAATTTAAAAGCATTGAATAAAGAATTTCCACAAATCATTGTTAAATATGGATATGGGCGTGGTAGTTTAGCAGATTATATTCGAGTTGAGGAAGGAGTTAAAGAACTTTTAAAACCAATTGAAGGTTTAGAGTTATCACCATTAGAAAAGTATATTTTTGCTTTTAATGCTTGCAAACGATTCCGTAGATATAAGGAAAATAATGACGATCGAAATAATTCTAGAGCAATTATGGAATTATTTAAAGAGGGAAACGAACATATTGTATGTGTTGGTTTTGCTAATTTACTTTTTGAATTATGTAAAAGATTAGATATTCCGTGTATGAATGTTAGTTTGTCCATTGAAGATATTAAAGATGATAAATCACAAATTGGAAATCATGCACGTAATTTAGTTAGAATTTCTGATTCCAAATATAACTTGGACAATCTTTATATGGGAGATGCAACTTGGAGCAATAATTTTAAATATGATTCATTGGTGACAGCCTTGATGACTCCAAAAGAAACATTAAATTTAGGAAGCATGGTTCTTTTTGGGGAAACTAGTATAGTTACTTCTCAAACATATAAAGAAATGTTAGAAATAATTTTTCTTGAATACCGTCAAGGAAATCATTATCGTTTTGATAAAACTATTGAATATTTTAAAACATTATATCCAGAATTTATTGAAAAATGTTTAAATACAGAAGCATTTTCTAAATTTAGTAAAAAAGTCATTAAGAACATTGAAGATTATCGCCAATTATTTGCAAATGATGAATTTATGCGTTTAATGTTTGATTTTATTCAAGAAAAAATGAATAAACCAATATTAGGTGAAACTTTAATTGAAGCAAGTATAAATTTGACTAGAAAATTAAATCCAAATATGACGGTCGAAGAATTAGAAAGTTATCGGCAAAAATTAATTGCAGACAATTATTTTGTTTTCGATAAAATGGCGCCAGCAGTTGTTGCTGAATATCAAGATGGAAGTAAACGAATCATTGAAAATGAACAAAATAAATTTGGACAAGGACCACGTAAAATATGACAGAATATATTTTAAGTTTCTGCAATTATTTACTTATAGACCGAAAATATAGTAATAATACGATTGAAGCTTATAAACGTGATTTAACATTGTTTTTTAAGTATTTAAATAAAAATGTACAAGATATAAATCATGAAGATATTCATTTGTACTTGAAATATTTAAGGGAAGAAAAAAAGAATGAGCGAAGTATTGCTCGTGTTACATCTTGTCTAAAATCATTTTACAAATTTCTATTAATAGAAAAAATTATATATAAAAATCCAATGGATGATATTGCTGTTCCTAAAGTTGCAAAAAAATTACCATCTTCTTTAAGTGAAGAAGAAATTGTAGCACTTTTAGAAGTACCATTAATTGATAATTTTAGTTATCGTAATAAAGCAATGCTTGAACTTCTATATGCAACAGGAATGCGAGTTAGCGAAATGATTAATTTAACTTTATTGGATGTCGATTTAGATTCTGCAATAGTTAGAACTTTGGGAAAAGGCGGTAAAGAAAGAATTATTCCCATTGGCGATTATGCATTAAAATATTTAAAAATTTATATTGGTGAAATACGCAATAAATTAATAAAAAAAGAAATAAATGATTATTTATTTTTAAATAATCATGGTAAGAAAATGTCTCGGCAAGGATTTTTTAAAATTATTAAAAAAAGGCAAGCTGAAGTTGGCATTACTAAAGATATATCACCTCATACTCTAAGACATTCTTTCGCAACACACCTTTTAAATAATGGTGCTGATTTACGAAGTATTCAAGAACTTTTAGGACATGCTGATATTGGTACAACACAAATATATACGTTTGTTTCTAACGAACATTTAAAAGAAAATTACAAGCAATTTCATCCACATGGAGAATAGGAGGATTTATGATATTAACAAAAATAAAAGAAACAATTTTTCGTGAATATGATATTCGCGGTATTTGGAACGAAGATATTACAGAAGATGTTGCTTATACATTAGGTCGTAGTTTTGCAAGTTACATTTCGCTAAGAAAAGAGCGTGAAGTTATAATAGGTCATGATAATCGAATTTCGTCACCAATTATACATGATGCTCTAATCCAAGGTTTAACCGAAAGTGGAGCTGAAGTCATTGACTTAGGGCTTGTTACAACACCAATGTACTATTATGCAAAGAAAAAAAATAAAATTAAAAATGGCATTATGATTACAGCTAGTCACAATCCAAAAGAATATAATGGATTTAAAATATCTTTTGATTATCGTGGTAATTCTTGTGGTCAGGAAATTATTGACTTTCGAGATTATACAAATACCTTAAAATTTGAAAGTAGTATTGGCCATGTTAAAACTTTAAATATACGCCCTGAATATTTAAAAGAAGTTGAAAAAAGTATTGATTTAGGCAAAAGGAAGGTTAAAGTTGTCTTTGATTGCGGTAACGGAACGGGATCTATTATTGTTAAGGATATGCTAGACTTATTTGATTGTGAATATGAATTATTATATTGCGATTCAAATCCTGAATTTCCTAACCATCACCCAGATCCTTGTGTTCCATCAAATTTAAAAGATTTAGGTAATAAAGTTAAAGAATTGGGTTACGATTTAGGCATTGGCATAGATGGTGACGCCGATCGAGTAGGATTAGTTGACGAAAATGGTAATTATATTGCTGCTGATTTATTAATGTTAATAGTGTATCGTAGCTTATCTAATAATTTAAAAAAGCGCAAAGCTATATATGATGTAAAATGTTCTAAAACATTAATTGATGGTTTAGCTGATTTAAACATTGAATCTGAAATGTACCGAACTGGTAATTCTTATATGAACATTAAAATTAATGAAGAGGATGTTGATTTTGGTGGGGAATATTCTGGGCATGTATGGTTTAGGGATAAATGGCCTGGATTTGATGATGGCTTATATGCTGGCTTGCGTTTAGTTGAAATTGTTTCCAAAACTGATAAAAAGGTAAGTGAACTTTTAGATAATACAAATAAATATTATTCAACTGAAGAACTTAAATTTACAGCACCAGACGAAATCAAATTTGAAATAGTTGAAAAAATTAAAAAATATTGTCACAATAAGGGGTATGAAATGATAACTGTTGATGGGGTTAGAGTTACTTTTGACGATTCATGGGCACTAGTTAGATGTTCTAATACAGGGCCTAATATTACTGCCCGCTTTGAAGCAAAAACAGAAAAAAGATTAGAAGAAATTAAAAGTGAGTTTATTAATTTAATAAATAACTATTTACAATGAAAAAAGTTTATTTATAATTAATTTTATAATTATAAATAAACTTTTTTATTTAGAAAATATTATAACTAAAATTGACAATTAATAAAAAAAATGTTAGTATAACAGTCATTAAGTTCCATTACTAAAAAGGAAGAAGGGGTAATATGGAAGGTAAGAAAAACATATATGTAGTAACTAGTTATTCTGATACAGTCCCAGGTAAATTAATTTGTTATCGTGCTAGCTTAAAATTTTGGAATAGGTACGAAGGTGATAACTATTCTCATGTATCACTTTCATTAGATAAAAGTTTGACTAAAATGTTATCTTTTGCACGAAAAGAAATTAATAATCCTTTTAATTCAGGTCTAGTTCAAGAAAATATTAAAGAAGGAATGTTTGTTTTAAAACCTGAAAAAAGCAAAATTGCGGTAATGGAAATAGGTGTTAGTCAACAGCAATTTATTGATATTGAAGGATTAATGAAATACTTTTGGGAGCGAAGAGATGATTATCATTTTAATTTTTTAGGGCTGACAACAATGCTCATATATGGTAAAGGAGTTAATCTTGAAGATCATTATTTTTGTTCACAGTGGGTAGCAACACTTTTGCAACAATGTGGTCTAGATTTTTTTAATGGTGAAAAGCCTTATAATATAAGACCGTTTGATTTTTATAGGGAATTAAAAAAATTTATTATTTATGAAGGATTAACTGTTGAGTATCCTGCTTTTGTTGAAAAATCTTTTGCATCTAAGAAGGTGAAATAATTATGCCTGGACCTAAAACTCACGATATATCTTATAAACTTTTAAAAAAAAGGCTTAGCCATCAAACACTTAGCTCTTTACCCAATTATGATGATTATCGTATTTTTGCTCAGGGGCATGATTTTTTTATATATTATAATTTTTATAAAATAAGAACGACTCGTAAATTAAATGAGCAAATTGCATCTTCAACACTATTACAGGAATACTATTTTCCAAATTTTATATACAATTATTTAAAAGCAGCCGAAAGGCGAGGGTGCTTATACAACGAAGAAATAAGGTTGTTTCTTGAACCAGGGTATATACTACATCATATTTTAGATGCTTATATGCATCCATTTATCATTTATTATTCAGGTGATCATACAAGAGATGTAAACAAAAAGACATGGTATCATGGAATTATGGAAAATCTATTGGATATATATTTTATGCGGAAATATGAAAATTTTGATTATGTAACACCAGTAAATGGGCACTTTTCTTTTGATTCACTAAAATTTTCAGAAGATTTAGTAGCTATTTTAAATGACAGTTTGTTGATGACTTACGGTATAAATAATGGTGGCTATATTTTTAAAACCTCAGTAGGGCAAGTAAAATTATATATTAGAGCATTTAAAGATGATCGGTATGCTCTTAAACGCTCTTTCTTCGACTTAGTTGACCCAATTTTTAAAGGGACTAGCTCTTTTTCTTACAATCGTGATGAAACTCCTATTATTAGCGAGTTAAATTTACAGCACGAAATTTGGCAAAATCCTATGGATAGTAATATTGTTTCAACTAGTTCATTATTAGATTTGTTTGAAGAAGCGATAACTGTTGGAAGTCAAATAATTGAAAAATTGGAAAAACTTATACAAAGTGGAAACATTACCAAAGAAGGAATAGATGCAATTATACCAAACATTGCTTCAACACATGGTTTAGTGGGTAATCAAAAAATTATAATAAGAAATGTTAAAAGAAGTTAAAATAACTTCTTTTTTATTAAATTTAGTATTTATAATGATTTATTAATATGTTATAATTGAGACATAAGGTAGGTGTGGGCGGTGTCTAGTTTATTCTTTCAAATATCTAGTATTTTTTATGTTATATTAGTAGCTATTATATATTTTACGAAAAAGAAAATCAAAACTATTGAAAATAATATTTATAAAAATATTATTTTATGGACTTTTGTAACCCTGTTAATTGATATGGCTAGTGTTTATTTTGGTATTAAATTTCCTAATTATGCTATCACTTTACCTCTTTGCAAATTTTATTTATCTTGTATTTTAATATGGGTAATGCTATTTACATACTACATATTTATAATATCTTCTCGAAAAAACAACGGTAATATTAATATTGAACAAAACGAAAATATAGCTTATTTTAAAAAGATTAAATATATATTTATAATGATTGGTATTATAATAAATTTAGGTATATTAATTCTTCCTTTAAATCTCTACAGTGATAATGGAATTATGTATACTTATGGTCCTTGTGCAATATTTAGCTATGGTTGTGCTGGAATTTTAGTTATATATTGGATTGTTACTATATTATTTAACCGTAGAAATATTAGAAATAAAAAATATTGGCCAGCTTTTATATTTTTCGCCTTAGCGTTAGTAGCCATTTTTATTCAATCTACTTATCCCAATATTTTATTAGTTACATCAGTTGCGGCATATATTACGGTTTTAACTTATTTTACGATAGAAAATCCTGATATTAAAATGATTGAACAATTAAATGTCGCTAAAAGTCAGGCCGAAAGAGCTAATCGAGCTAAAACTGATTTTTTATCTAGTATGTCTCATGAAATTCGTACTCCATTAAATGCGATTGTTGGTTTTAGTCAAGCATTAGCTGAGGAAGAAATTTCCAATGAAGCACGAGAAGAAGTAAAAGATATCATTGCTTCATCTAATAATTTATTAGAAATTGTTAATGGAATATTAGATATTTCTAAAATTGAAGCTAACAAATTGGAAATTGTTAACACTGAATATGACTCTAATCAACTTATGCGTGAAGTAATTTCCTTAATCAAAGCTCGACTTGCAAGTCGACCATTAGAATTTAGAATTGAAATAGATCCAACATTACCACCAGTATTATACGGAGATTATGTTCGCTTAAAACAAATCATGATTAATATTTTGACAAATGCTGTTAAATATACAAAAGAAGGCTATGTTTCGCTAACTGTTAACACTGTTATTCGCGATGATATTTGCCGCCTAATAATAGCTGTTGAAGATTCTGGGATAGGTATAAAATCTGAAGATATTGATAAATTGTTTACTAAATTTCAACGATTTGAATTAGAAAAAAATATTACTACAGAAGGAACTGGCTTAGGTCTTGCTATTACTAAAAGTTTAGTAGAATTGATGAAAGGAAAAATTATCGTTCAAAGTAAATATGGTGAAGGTTCTAAATTTACAGTATCTATTGATCAGCGGATAGTTCCTAAATCAGCTGATGAAGTAAAAAGTGATATAACTCCAAGTAATGAGCCATTTAATGCTTATGGGCAAAAGATATTAATTGTGGATGATAATAATGTCAATTTAAAAGTGGCCAAACGATTATTAAAAGATTATAATGTTGAAGTTGATTTAGTAACTAGTGGGCAAGAATGTTTAGATAAAATATTAAATGGAGAACATTATGATTTAATCTTTTTAGACGATATGATGCCAAGAATGACAGGCACAGAAACTTTAAGACATTTAAATAATATTATTGGTTTTAATATTCCGGTAGTAGCTTTAACCGCTAATGCCATTTCTGGAATGAGAGAAAGATATATTTCACTGGGTTTTAATGATTATTTAGCAAAGCCTATAAATAAAGAGCAATTAAATAGCATTTTAAGAAATTATTTAAAAGAAAGTCAAGAACATGCCCCAACAGTTACTGCGAAAAAAATTAAAATAGATAATGCTAATAATCATAATGTTAAATTTTTAGAAGAAAATGATATAGATGTTAAACAAAGTATTGAGTTATTAGGAGATTTGGAAATGTATGATTCAACACTTGAGGAATTTTATAAAAATTTTGTTGCTAATCTTGAAAGAATTAATACCTATAAAGAAAAAAATGATTTAAATAATTATACTATTTTGGTGCATTCATTAAAGAGTGATTCTAAATATTTAGGTTTTAAAGCATTAGCTGATTTAGCATATAAGCATGAAATGGCAGGTAAAAATAACAATAGGGAATTTATAAATGATAATTATAATGAATTGATACAAGAAGCTGCAAGAATTTACAATATATTAAAAAAATATATGGGAGAGTGATATGATGGAAGAATTGTTAAAAAAAATAAATGATACTTTTGATGCTTGTATGACAAATTCAACAGAAGAGACACAACTTCAACTTAGAATTATAAAAAACAATATTAACGCTATTATTCATGAACATATGGAGCAAGCAAATGATAATCAAGGCGACGCTTTGTCCTTAAATGATAACAAAAAAACAATTATGATAATAGATGATTCGCCGATTGTTAGAAATTATTTAGAAAAAATATTATCAGATGAGTATAATGTTATTTTAGCATTAGATGGGCAAGACGCTATTAATACATTGAATGTTAGTGATATATATCAAAAATTAAATTTAATTATTCTTGATTTAATGATGCCAAATATTGATGGTTTTGGAGTTTTAGAGTATTTGAATGGAAAAGAAGAAAAATGCCCAGTAATGATTATTAGTGGTGATAATAGTAAAGAAACAATTAATAAAGCTTTTCAATATAACGTAGTTGATATAATTGAAAAACCATTTGATACAAAGAAGATTAAAGAAAAAATAGCTCAATATGTTGAACACTAAAAGAGAAAAATATTCTCTTTTTAATTTGACTAAATCATTAAAACATGTTACCATATATTTATAATTTTTAGGGGGAATATTAATGATTAAAAATTTGACAATTAGAGATCAAAAACTAAGAAATTTAAAATTGCAATATGATAAAAAAACTCCGTTTTCTGAACGACTAGTAGAAAAAGCATCTGATATTTGGGTAAAATCTTATGATTACGACGAACACAATCCATTTCAAAAAGTTTCTTATGGTATAAAATCTACGATAGATGGTGTTAAATTTTTTGCATATGGGTTAGGCGCTATAGCAATTTCTGAAGTAGAAAATAAAAAAAGAAAAAAGAAACTGCTTAAGATTCTTGGGTGCCAAGATGATGAATTAGCTATAGATATAAATGAGTTTAGAATTTTAAAAGCTAAAACTAAATATTATGGTGATACATATCGTTATGATGCATCAACTAGAAAAGATAGTTTAGGCAATATTGAAGCCTTTTTTGGTGATGTTCATTTAGAAGCTTTGGATGATATGCATTGTTTACATAATTTGAAAAGTGTATGGGGAAGTATTTATTTTTCGAGAGCAACTGATTTATCAGGACTAAGCATTGAAATTGTTAATGGTGATATTCATGGTGAGCATTTACAAAATGCAAATGGGTTGGAAAATTTAATGTATGTTGGTGGAACGATTTATTATCAAAACGAGGCATATACTTTAGACCAATTTCAACAACAAATATTAGGTCGTGCAAATAACCAAAAATGTAAAAGAAGATGAAAGTCTTCTTTTATTTTGAAATTCATACAATTATATAGGTGAATTATATGAATATAAATGCATTTTTTTTAACATTATTGGCTGGCTTTTCTTCATTAATAGGATATATATTTGTATGCACAAAAAAAATTAATGATAAAGTAATAGCTTCAACTTTGGGTTTATCTGCAGGTGTGATGTTTTCAATTTCTATATTAGATTTATTACCAAATTCTATTTATTTTTTTAAATTGTCTTTTTATAGTGTTTTTAGTTACCTATTTTGGATTTTGTTTTTTATTATAGGCGTTTTATTATCATTAACTTTAAGCGATTATATTGACCGTAAAAATGGCAATTTATACAGGGTAGGAATTGTTTCTTTTGTAGTTCTTATTATTCATAATATACCCGAGGGGATAATTACATATTTAACAACAACAATTGATATAAAAATGGGATTATTTTTAATGATATCTATCGCTATTCATAATATACCTGAAGGCATTTCAATTGCTATTCCTATATATTATGCCAGCAAAAGTAGAATGAAAACTTTCATATATGTTTTTATATCAGCATTAGCAGAGCCCCTCGGAGCATTTATTGCATATATATTTTTGGAAGATAATTTATCAAATATGATTATAGCACTCCTTTATGCTATTGTAGCCGGAATTATGATTTCTATTTCTTTAACTGAATTAATTCCTGAGGGGAAAGAATATTCTAAAAAATATACGTTTTTATTTGGTATAATTGGTATAATAATAATTTATCTTTCACATTTGATATATAATTAAAAAAGACATTATTGATGTCTTAAAATATAGTGTTAGGGTGTAAAGAAATAACTTTATGTTTTTGTTTATCACTATCAATATGACTATATGGCTCTGAAATTAATGAACAGTTTAATTGAGGCATATTGTTAACTTCAATATATTTAATAAACTCATCTTTTAAAGCTTCTGCAATGTCTGGAGAAATTAGAAAAAAGATAGCTCGTAATAATGATTGTCTAAGAATAACTTCTGTTTTTTTACTAGGTGTTAGGGATGCTACAATAAGCCCATTAATTTGTTCATTTGCTATATCGATGCCATAAATATTTTTTAAGGACATAAAAATAGAATCATCCATTTTTTTTATATCAGCTGCAAACCGTGAGCCAATATATACTTCTCCAACTTTAAAATGACTATTTATCATCTTTTGTTCTAATGCTGGAATAATAAAAGGCACCATATATTTAGCTTTAACTAAATCCTCATTAGCAGCATTTAAACAATTAAAATCACTAATATTGGATATAAATAAACTAAACATATCACTTTCTAGTTCTTGTTGAACACCAATAATATCTTTTATTCTACTTTTAGTTTCTTCATCCTCATCAGATTCAAATTTGTTTAATAAATTATTAAAACTTGAAGTCATAAACCCATTCATAGCTTCTAAATTATAAATATTTTTTTTAATTAAACGATTAATAACTCTTCGTATAACAAAATTTTGATAATCACAAGTAGTTAAACTTTCAGTATTACTAACAAATGGCCCCTTTATCATTTTTATTAAGAAAGCAATCAAAGCTGGACACAAGTTGGCATTAAGCTTAGCATCATCGTATTTTTTTTGTTCACTATTTAAAAGTTCTTGTAAAGATACTAAAATAGCATTATAAGTTTTTGTGAAATTTTGTCCTTGCTGTTCCAACAAACATAATTTCAAATATTCTTCAAAAATAAGTTTTGACATATCAATTAATTCAAGACATTTATTAGCATCTTCAGCATGTAATATAAAAATAGGCACAAAATCACCTCAATTGATATAAATATCTTATCATATAATTTGAAGAAGATAAATATTTATTTTTTGATGAATTAATTTATGATATAATTAACAGGAATGATAATATTACAAAAACTTAATTATATTGTAAAACCGTAATTGTTAACCTCAATTTAGTACGACAAAAACTTTACACTTGACATTTGACACACCAGTGATATAATGTTAATAGGAGGGTAGATGAGATGAACAGATTAAATGATCTCTTACATGAATTAGGAATATCAAAAGTAAAATTAGCCAAGTTTCTAGGCGTATCAAGGCAAATGATTTATAATTACTTGGAGTTAGATGATCTTAATAAATGGCCTAAAGATAAAAAAGTATTATTGTTAAATCTTCTTGGTGTAAAATCAGTCGAGGAGGTAAATAGTATAAAAATAGATACCGATTATATAAGTGCTGTTGAAACAAGATTAAATAGTATTGTTGCAATTGATAATCAAACTAGTACTGGAAATACTGATACCGAATCATTACTAAATGGTTTAGATAAAAAGCAAAAAGAATTAATGGTTAGTATTATTGATTTAATCAAAGAAAAGCTTGAAGATGATAAAACTGGCAAAAATTATATTGAAATGAAATATTTATATCACTTTATTCAAGCGATGGAATCTTCTAAAGAATTAAAATATATTTTAGGATATATAGCTAAAGAAACAGGTTTTGTGCCACCATTAGAATTTGCTTTCAATGAAGAAGAACAATTTATTTTCGAAAGTATTATGTATTCCGCTTTTGTTTTATATACTAATGGTGGAGCTTCAAAAACAAAATTAGCTGAATGTCATAAACGATTTATTAATCAAATTGAACAAAAAAAAGAAGATAAATTAAGTCGTACATTAGAATTGAATAATATTAAAGTTCAAGCTTTAAAAGAATTAGGGTATACTGAAATAAACGAAGGAAATGCTGCAGAAGTATTTGAAAAAATTGCAGAAATTCAATCACGTAAGTTTGGTGGTAATCATTAAGTCTTTCCTTTTATAATTAAGTAGGGGAGTAGTCCCCTACTTTTATTAATTTTATTATATATAAAAGGTGTTAAAATAAAGATATAAAAATTTTTTGCTTTTAAAATTTGCACCGGCATTATAATTAGTGGTAGATTATTAATCTTAAATTCAAATTTTAAAATGCTTTTTTTAAGACAAATAATGTATTATAGAAATAAAATAATAGAATAAAAATTGGTTTGATAAGTAAAAAGCATATAAAAATATATAATATTAGTAAGCACCATTTTATATATGTAATAAAGTAATTGGTCGTTATCTATTAAAATAAATATATATAATTTACTTTAATGCATAATGATTTATTATATATTTATTTAATTTAGAGCAAGTTAATATCCTATAATATATATTATGTTAACTTCTATAAAATTATGTATTAAATTAATAAGTGAATAAATTTATTTAGGCCTAGTTGAGGATTCATAATCCTAGGATCTAGATAGTTTATTAAAATTGTTTGATGATTGTTCCTATAATTTTCAGGTTATAATCCTTTTTATTTTGCCTTACTCTTTACAAAACAACTGTAATCATATAATCTCTGTCCTCAATTTGGCTATATTAATCCTTATAACAAAAAAAGTGGATCACATTTTTATGTGTCCGCTTTTATATTACAATTTTAAATATCTAGTTCATAAATGTTTATTTTAAAAAGCTAGTAATATCCATAACATTGTTTGTTCCAGTAACTTTTGGAAGTTCACCATTCCATTTTTCAATAAATTGTTCTGTTAATATTTCTTCTGTTAGGGACTTATTTAATAGATCATTAGCTTCTTTTTGCTTTTTAGCTTCTATGACTTTTGCCTCACCTTCAAGTTCTGCTTGTTGCTTTTTATATTCAGCAGTGTCAACATTTTTTTTGGCAACTGCTTCTTCACTTATAGCACGCTCAATCTCATCACCAGCATCCGTATCAATCAAGATTAATCTATTTAAAATAATGCCATCTTTATATAACTCTTCAGCTGCTAATTTATAAGTTTCATTAACAATATCATCTCTTTTTTCACCTAACAATTCCATAATATTATATTTTACTGTAACGCTTTCAAATTGTTTTTGAATTGTTGAACTAATGATGTTGCGAATATCTTCTAACTCCTTGTCACCATATTTTGAAAAATAAATATTTGCTTTATTTTTATCAATGTTGACCTGCACTTGAATAATAGCATTTACCCATTGACTATCGTTTGTTTGAACACTAACGTTGTCAAATTGTAACTCTTTTACTTTATTGGAAATTATATATATTTTAGTTAAAGGATTTTTAAATTTAAAGCCTTCTTGTAATGTTATTTGCTGTATCCCTCCTTTAAAAGGATTATATTCAATTCCTACACTATTAGCCGGAATAATTGTAATAAAAGCAAATAAAATTAAGACTAACCATATTAAACTAAAAAGCTGTCGTAATGATGGTTTGTATACTAATCCTTTATGATTATCACTTAATTTCAAACCTAGTATAAAAGCAGTTACAATAGTTAGAATAACACTAATTATAATTATATTCATTGTGACCTCCAAATTAATTATATTGATTAACATATAACATATTATTAAATTCAATGTTATACTCGTTATAACTTAATGTGTAATATGACGATTTAGCATATTCATAATAAGCTATATTGCGAGTTAAATATATTTTCCCTTCTTGTCCCGGAATTTCACTGTCATATACAGTAATAACGTATTCGTCGCTACCAACTGATTTATATATTTTAGTTGCTAGCACAGAATGTGTTCCTGCTGATGAAGAAAGGGCTAAAATAGCTGGTGAACCGCTTTGTAATTCATCAATCATTTGATTTAAATCATTATCATAATCAAAAAATTGTGATTGAAAATGCTTTAAAATATAATCATTAATTTTAGTCAAAAAAACCTTATTTTGAACATTAAATGCTTCACTAATTATTTGCAACAATTGATAATCATCGTCTTCATTAGTAATATCCGTTAAATCTAGAGGGCTATTATTATTTAATAACTCATTGTATTTATCCGATAAGTTAACATTATATATATTTCCTTTAATTAATCTTTCACTGTTTTTAGGCGTTAAATCACTTTTTACAATATCACTTTTACCGTTTTCATCATATAGTTGATTTAAGTATAATTTTTTTGCCAAATACGAAAAACCAAAACTATTGCTTTTAGGTGACTCAGTTGTAGCAAAATTACCGAAAGAGAAGCCATCTCTTGTAACTTGAAAACCACTATCAGCCACTAATATATAATCTTTATTATTTATTTTAATACTATCCGTAGATTTGTTAATACTTGATTCAATAATTGTTGATAATGAATTTAACATATTAGCATCACTTGCAAACAAATATTTACCTTTTGTCAAATAAGCAATATCCATTAAATAATCACTATTAACATCACTACTAAGCCCAATTGTTATAATATGAATTCCTTGCTTACGATAGTTATTCAAATAGTATTCTGATAAATTAAAAATATTATTTCCTGTATCAACACCGTCAGTCAAAACTATCATGTATTTGGCTCCGTATACATCATCCTTAAATGTGTTTGCATACTCTTTAATCGCACCACTCATATCAGTCCCATTAAATTTTTGACATTCATTTTTTAAAGCATTTATCTGTTTTTTTATCGCCGTAGCATTTTGTGAATATTTAATCATATTACAATAGGTGGCAGTAAAAGCATATACTGAATATTCATAGTTTTCTGTCCCTAATTGATCAACTAAACCATTCATTAATTCTAGACGTTTAAAATCAGCATCATGATAATAAGCACTTGGATTTGCATTAGGGTTAGAGGTAACATAATTCATATCAAACATAGAACCAGAATTATCTATTAAAATGATGATTTGATTTAAATATTCTTTAGGAACATTGGACTTACGACCAACAAAGTAAATATTATCAAAATCTGCTATGTTGGCAATTAAATATTTATCACTCATCTTAGTTGTCAGTTCTTTAAGTTCACCAGTTCTTTCATTAAACATATAAATACTATATTGTTCTAAATCCCAAGATGTTTCTTTGCTAAAATAAATAATCATGCTTTCTGGTTTTTCTTTGTTAGTTGTAGTTAATCTTAACGTATCTGATTGAATAAAAGTAGATGAAAAACCAACACTTAATGTGTAAGTATCTAGGAAAGTATTAGCAACATTTCCTTTTGCCTTAACAATAGCATAATTTTTTGATGATTTATTATTATCTTGAATAACTTTATATTCTCTAACTTCATCATAATTATCTTTCTTATTTGGATTAAGAGCTAAAATCATCTCTACATTATCAAATAAACCATCATTATCAGTATCATTAGAATTAGGAGAAGTTCCATTACTTTCTTCAACTATATTAGATATTCCATCACCATCAAAATCTAAATAGTCTTGTGTAATAGCATAATTCCCCTCAGTTAAAAGTGAAGAATCATTGACAATATTCAAATAATATACAGCTTCTGCATTATTATTTTTAATTGTTAAAGTATTTTCACCAATAACAACAGGAATATAATCAACAGTCTTACCTTTAGCAAATACATGACCGTTGATTAACCATTCGGTATTAGATGCATTGATAAACATACTTCCGTTAACTGACCACGTCTTCTTTATAAAATCACTATAATTGTATTCATTATTTAACCCTTTAACAGCAATTTTAGGATTAAAATACTGTAGCATAATATATATGAATACAACTAGCACTAATGCAGATACTAAAGTAAAAATTAAATAAAAAGTTTTATTACTTTTCTTAATCATTTCAGGTTGAATAGTATCTTCTGCAATTTGCCCTAAATTATTTTCTTCCATAACTACATTATTATTATCTTCCGATAAATTTACAATACCATTTGTTTCTATAGGCTGAATTACTGTTTTTTCTGGTACTTCAACCATTGCACCACAATTGGCACAAATAGAACCACTTTGAATTTCTTGACCACACTTAACGCATCTCATTTTCTTATCCTCCTACTATCTAAAATTATAGCAAAAAAAAAGAATTCTTACAATTCTTTTATAAGTACCAAATTCGATTTTCATCTTTTCGAACCTCTTTGATAATCCCACCGCCAAGGCATTCACCATTTAAGTATAGCACACATGCTTGTCCCGGTGTCACTGCTTTAACTCGATTATATCGCACAATTATTTCGTTATTATCTAAATATTCTATTTCAACATCGATAAGAGGCTGATGATATCGAAAGCGTGCTTGAGCGGTTGATACTTTGTCTCCTATTAAATTAAAATTTATTACTTGACATGAAGTCGATATCAAAAATTCATTGTTATCACCAAAAGCTATATATAAAATTTTCCGATTCATATCCTTTCCAACAACGTACATTCTTTTTTCGGCTCCCCCTATATTTAAACCCTTACGTTGACCAATTGTATATTTAGCTAATCCTTTATGTTGTCCAATTACCTTCATTGTTGCTACATCAACAATATTGCCAGGTGTATCATCCAACTTATTTTGCATATAATCTTTGAATTTGCTTGTAATAAAGCAAACATCAGTTGAATCTTTACGATTAGCATTAATTAATTCATATTTATGTGCAATATTTCTAACTTCATCCTTAGTTAAACCCTCAAGAGGTAATAATAATTTACTTAACATTGAAGAAGGTAGAAGTCCCAAAAAATAAGTTTGATCTTTTTTTAAATCAGCACTAACAAAAAGATGATTGTTTCTTATTTTAGCATAATGACCAGTCGCAATATATTCACAATGGTAATTATCCATATTTTGATACAAAAAATTAAACTTAACTTCACGATTGCACAAAAAACAAGGATTAGGCGTTATGCCTTGATTATAATCTTCAATAAATTTATCAATAACTTTATTTTTAAAAATTGTTTTATAATCAACTATATGATGTTCAATATTTAACTTTTCACATACTTTTTTAGCATCACTTGCATCAAATTCTTCCGTAAATTGAAAAGTAATTCCCACTACTTCATACCCCTGCTCTTTCAAAAGAACAGCAGCAACAGAAGAATCAACCCCTCCACTCATTCCAACTAAAACACGAGCCATAACATCACCATTAACATTATAACACATTCATTAGTAATTTCAATAAATATGGCATTAAGAATGTTTCTAATAAAGAGGTTATCAGTATAATAACAAAAGACACAATAAAAACTAATAAATAACGACGCATAATAGTTTTGAAATCAAGACTTTTTAATTTTATAACACTATGTAAAATCATAATAGATAATCGAATACTATAAACACCTAAATAAATGAATAAAATTAAATTAATAAATTGATGAGGAAAATTATAAATTACTCCAATTAATAAACCATTTAATTTATAATTTGCAATAAAACTAGCTAGGGAAAAGCTAAGCAGAAAAGATTTTATAAACACAAAAATGATTACCAATGGTATTCCTATTATAGAAATGCCTAATAACCAAACAAACAATACTGAAACAAAATTAATTAAACTTGTTTCAAATAAATAATTTAAATAATTATCTGGCTCTATATGTTCCATAAAATTATTTAAAGTATTACTTACTAATAATTTGTCACTACCACTTAAAGTTGTCATAAACAAAGAACCGGTTAAAAGTCCAATAAAACTGATTGTTAGTAAAAATATTAATGTTTTTTTATCTACATTTAATAGTTTATATATTATTATTTTCAATTTTCTCACCTAGTTAAATATATGTTAAATTAATTAGGTTATTCCATTTTTTAAAAAAATAGTTTATAATTTATATAGAGGTGTTAATATGAATAAAAAGAATCAAAATATTAAGAAAAAAGCAAAATCCTCTTTCTGGAAAAAGGCATTAATTATTTTGCTAATTTTAGCTATGATTAGTTTATATGTCATTTTACCAATAATGTCCATTAGAGCATAAGGAATAATACACTAAATTATTTTTATTAAAAAAATGATTTAAAAATAAATCATTTTTTTATGCATTTATAAAATCTATAATTTTCGCAAATATGTCTCAAAATTTTCACACAATTCGCTTAAATAATCTTTTTTTCGTAAATCTTCTAAATAGTTTTTAGGAATATTTCCATATCCATAAAAAATACCCGCTAAAGAGCCTGCTACAGCTCCAATTGTATCGGTATCTCCGCCTATATTAGTTGTCGCAATAACGCATTCTTTATAGGTGTCCGACATCATAAAACACCATATTGCAGCTTCAAGTGTATCCACAACTTTTGAACTACTTCTTATTTCATCTATTTCTAATTCACTAATATCAGCAACTAGTATCCTTTTATATTCATCTAGGCAATCTTTATTGAACATACTAAAATCCAACTTTTTAATTTGAGTTAAAGCTGTATATTTACTATTTCCTTTAAGTAAATTCATAACTAATCTAATATAGATGTAACATCCTAAAATAGCAATTTCGTGCGCATGTGTAATACAACAAGTCTTTTTTATAACTTCATAAATATTTTTATCACTAATTTTATGAGCTGAAAAATAATAAGCAAGTGGTAAACAACGTGTTAAAGAAGCATTATTATTTTCAAAATAATCCATACTGCCACATTCATAAGCCTCTTCTAGATGCTGAGTATATCGAACTAGAGATTTTAAAGTTGTATCTTCAACACCAAACGCTTCTTTGACTGAGCAATAACGATTAGTCGTAAACCATTTAATATAATTATCGGCCATAGCCGTATAATCAATTCCATTTTTACAAATCGCATCTACAGTTGCTAAAGTTAAGGATGTATTATCGCCCCAAGCGCCTTTAGGAATACCGGCACTAATTTTAGGTATCATTTTAACAACTGGCTTTGCCAATAAAGTTTCTCTTTTTGTTGATGCGGTTGGTACTCCCATTGCATCTCCAACCGCTAAACCAATTATTCCATCTCTTACATGATACATATTATAATCACCTTACTATATCATTATAACAAAGTAAGCTTTATTTTTCAATAAAGTTACAATGTTGGCATAATTTCTCTTCTTTTATATGTTTTTGGAACCCATTTAACATTTTCTTAGCCCTATCACTTTCTAAAATATTTTCTAAATAATCTTTGTAAATATTTCCTAAATTAATAATTCCTTTGCTATCTAAACAACACGGAACAACTGTACCATCTACCAATATAGCGATATGTTCTTTTAAAGCATAACAATGTCCTATCGAACATTGAAAATTGTTACTTAAATCTGGCCAAATAAATTCATGAAAATTGTTAATAAAAATGTGGTTATTAATTTTGTAATTTTTTATTTCGTAAGGGATTTCTAAACTGTAATGTTTGTTTAGATAATCAATCATTGCCTTATGATTTTTATTTTTAACCCAAAAACGTAGAGATATGTAAGTATTTTTAAATGATATACTATCAATTACATTTAAAATGTCTTCTAAATATTTATTTAGCTCTATGCCATTTTTCTCATCATAACTGTGTAACGAAATATTTAATTGCCGTATTTGATTATTATTTTTTATTTTTTCAATTAAATAACCATTAGTTGTAATGTTAACTTTAAATCTTTGAGAAGCTAATGCAATAAATTCGTTGATTTGTGGATGTAATAAAGGCTCACCCATAACATGAAAATATAAATAATCAGTATAACTGCCAACTCTATTTAAAACATCTTGAAATTCAGGCTTGCTTAAATATTGACATTTTCTTTGATTTTTAATACAAAAGTGGCATTTTAAATTACATTGATTTGTAATCTCTATATATATTTTTTTAAATCGTTTCATTCTTTACCTTCCCATTAAACAAAGATATTTATAAATGTTTAAGATATACCTTATTATTAAAATAAGCTTACATTCTAAATATCATTATATCATTATTTAACAAAAAGGCAAAGAAAAAGAGAGTATCCTCTCTAATTCTCGGCTTCTTCTAGCATATTCGTTATTAATATTCCATATCCTTTGCTTGGGTCATTAACGACTACATGGGTAACAGCTCCAATAATGTAATCTCCTTGGACAATAGGCGAACCGCTCATACCTTGAATAATTCCACCAGTTTCTTCTAATAATGTTGAATCAGTTATTTCAAAAATAATATTTTTGGTTTTATCACTTGTTTCTTTTATAGATAGAATGTTAATATCATATTCTTGAACTTCTGTTCCCTCTAAAACGGTTTTAATCTTGGCATTACCTAGTTTTACATCACCATTTTCGGCCACTTTATATAATTTATCTTCATTTATTTCTCCATTATAAGTTCCAAATAAACCTTTATTAGTATTTTCATCAATATTACCAATTACATCATTAGAATTAAATGAAGCGTTTTTTTCACCGGGATTACCATTACGGCTTGGAATTATACTCGTAATTGATGATGAAAAAATATCTCCTTCTTCGACATTAACAATTTCTCCACTTACTGAATTTACTATCTCATGACCTAAAGCACCAAATTTTTTGGTTGTTGGATCAATAAATGTTAACGTCCCAATACCTGATATTGTATCTTTTAAATATAAACCTGTTTTGTTGTTAACTAAAGTTAATACAGTCTTAGATACTACTCCATCTCTAATGTAACCTATTGTAATAGAATTTTCTCTATTATTAGTGATGAAATGTGTTATATCATCAATACTGTTGACTGTTGTATCATTAATTGAAACAATAATATCTCCTTCCTTTAAACCAGCTTTAGTAGCTGGATCTTGACCATCAATATCATAAGTTCCAATTACTATAATTCCTTTCGTTTGGATTTTAATACCAATATTATCGCCACTTGCCACAATGTAATCTGAATACGCTAAAATATTACTTGGAAATATAGCTAGAAAAAGTAACAATAAGAGTTTAACTTTTCGCCACATAAAAATACTCCTCATAGGTTACACTATTAATATGGGAGTATTTTTTATTACATATTCATTAAAAATTATTTATTAACTTCTTTAACCAATTTAGCATGTAAAACAATGCGATTGTTATTATAATCAAGACAAGTAGAAAGTGTTAAAACTTTATCATTAGTATCTAAGTCAACATTAAAGTCATAAATGCTTCTACTTTCAATTGTATTTAAAAATTTTAAATATGCTTCGTCATTTTCAAAATTATGAGTCAAATAATATGATTCAGCTGGTATTGTATAAACTGCAAATACTTGCCATAATGTATTTTTATTTGGTGTTGATATTTTTATAATATGATTATCCGGATTTGTATACCACTCTTTTTCTAAAACATCTTCTAAACTACCAAACATAACCTGATCTACTCTTCCATGACCATATATAACAGTATTACGTTTAAAATTTTTTAAATCAGAACGATAATCGGCAAATAACCATCCAGCAGCACTTTTACTTTTATCAAAGGCACGATTTAAATAGTAAGAATTATCATTGCCTTGAACAAAGGGATAATTAATATTAGTATTGTTTACATATAGCCAACCAACAGTGTCTTTATTTTTTTTCAATAATTCATCAAAGTTAACATCTAAAAGTGATAGATTAGCATAATCCCAATAATCGTCACCATATTTATCTTTTTTCTTAATGTTAGCGCTTTGAGAATCATCTGCTACATTATAAATATCTTCAATATCAACTTCTTGTTCCTTAATTTCTGTAGTTGCTAAAAGATTATTCATAATATTATTAGTTTTTTTCCCATCTGCCATCCACGCAGACAAAACATTGTAGTATTGAAACAATCCAATTAAAGAAATAACCATTAAACATGCATAAATAAGCTTATTTTTAGGAATCCTTTTATTTTCCTTTGAAAACTCTGAAACGATTTTGGATTTTACTTCTGTTTGTTGACAATCGCTTTTTAATAAATCGCTTAAGTTTTTCTTTTGATAAGTTGTAGTTAGAGAAATTAAACGAGCATTAAAATATTCCTCAGTTAATTCTAAGTTAGCTTTAGACTTGAATAAATCGCGTTCTACAAGCAATATTTCACTGGCCTTATTTAAAATTTCTGTCTCTTTTGCACTATTAATGGTTAAAAATTTTGTTAAAGCGTTCATAAAATTAATGATATTTTTTATAGCAACAGTTTGATACTGAGGTAAAACAGAAGTTAGAAGGTCAAAAGGCAGATAAACATAGCGACCATTTAATAGTTTATACTTAAAATAAGCATAGTGACCATCATAATCTTTTGCTATTGCAAAAATGTTATTTTCTATTTCCATTAGATTGACAAGGTTGTATACCCTACCATTATGCATGAAAAAGCTAGTATTTAACATAACCATTCCCCTCCTTTTTTTCTTTTTATTCTTTATTTTTGTTTAATTAATTTATAAGTACTAAAAATACCTAATGAAATTGTTGCAATAAAACCAAACGCTAAAGCAACCAAGTTGATGTCTGCTGTTACTGGAATTGGTGAATTATACATCACAATTGTATCTGTACTAGCATTACCATCTTCATCTATATAAAATTCAATGATATCATCACTTAATCCATAACCTTTTGGTGATTTCGTTTCAATCAATATATATTTACCAGGCGTTAAACCAGTCACATAATGTGGTTCATTAGTTGAAATCCATTGAGCAACTACGGTACCATTAGCATCTTTAATTGTTAAAGTAGCTCCTGGTAATTCTTTTTTAGTAGTAATATCTTGCTTGCTTATTTTTACCTTACCTGTTTTTGTTTCTTCTTTAGTGTTGTAAATAGAAATTGTTTTTTCTTCATCACCACCGCCAACAATAGTAAAACTTACTGGCTTAGAATTTAAAACATATCCATCAGGTGCTGAAGTTTCCGTTACTGTATAAACGCCAGGTTCTAATTCGCCGACATTATGAGCCTCTGTTGTTGTAACCCATTTATCAATTACCTTTCCATCACTATCTTTAAGCACTAAAGTAGCACCAGCTAATGGTTTATTATCAGCAGCGTCTCTCTTTATAATTTTCACAGTTACTTTTTCATCTTCAGGAGTTAAAGTTAAATTAATATCATCACTTAATGATTTAGTATCAGCCATCATAATTCCAACGTCTTGATAATCACTGTTGCTTGTTGTATATTTGTAAATCTTATTTACTTTAGCAGTTGCACTAACTTGAACTGTAATTTTCATATCATTGTAAACTTTAGTTTTTGGAATACGAATATAAAAACTTGTTCCACTTGGAAGTAAATCGCCTGATTTATATACTTTACCAGTTGTTGTAACAATTTCTGCACTACCTGTAGCATTAATTAATATTACCTTAAAATTACTATATCCGCTTCCTGTTACATTCATTAATGTTGATTTATAATATGTACTATCATAAAACATATTAGTATCATTTGATTTAATATCAATTGCATATGTTATTTCTTTAGCTTCTTTGGCTTTATTGTATAATTTAATAGCAGCTACTGCTTCTGGATAATTTTGATTTAAAGAACTAACTGAAAGTTTTCCTTGGTATAACCAAATAGCTAATTGAGTTGCATAATATTTTTGATCATTACTTAAACTATTACCTAATAATGATTGATTCCATGTTCCTGCATAACCATTTTCAAAAATATATACAAGTCCAGCATCTGTAGTTGATTGCTTAAGTGTTAAAGTCGTACCACTACTTGGAGATTTTAACGACTTATTTAAACAAAAACCTACAATCGTTGCATTTCCTGTTGTAACTGACTTATAATTTGAACTAGAACCACTTTGCATATTGACTCCATTCAATTTTCTCGTGTTAAACGAAACTGTGGCTGGTGCAGCTAATGGTTGCATCACCATTGACATAAATAAAGTAATAATTAATAATAATTTTGTTAATTTTCTACTCATAATATATCCCCTCTTTCTAATTGCTGTATATGCTAACACATTTGTTCAGTTTTGTCAAATTTTATTATGATTAAAAAAATCGGCTTTTACCGATTAATTTAAATTGATTAAATGCATACTTGTAATCATTGTACTATCTTTCAATTTCAGCATTGAATTAGCAAAATCCTTACCTGCTAATTCATAAGTAAATTCGGCACTATCTTTTTTAATAGATTGCGTTTTTAAAGTGCATTTTTTCTTTTTAGAGAAAATTTCTGCAATATCCTCAGCATCTTCTTTATCGCAAGTAATAACTAATAAGTATTTAGGCGTTGCCTTAAATGTTGCAGAATAACTAATTAAATAGAAAACTCCTAATAAGGCACATGCAATAATAGTGATAATATATAAACCAGCACCTGACATAATTCCGGCTGCAATTGCCCAAAACATAAAAACCGTATCGACTGGATCTTTAACTGCTGTTCTAAAACGAACAATTGATAAAGCACCAACCATTCCTAAAGATAGTGCTAAATTAGAATTAATAGTTCTAATGACTAATGAAGTTACCATCGCTAATAAAATGAGTGACAGTACAAATGATTTGGTATAAGAAACACCTGTATATGTTTTTTTATAAATTATGGTAATAAAGATTGCAGCCACAAATGCTGTCAATAATGATAAAAACAGATCTCCAGTAGCGATTGTACCCGTAAATTCTTCTACCACACCTTTTTTGATTACATCTAAAAATCCCATAACTAAATCTCCTTCTTTTCACGACACAAAGCAAACTTAGATATTGCTTGTCTAACTGTCGGTATTGTCATAATAACATCTGCAATATGCTTTGGTATTGAATCATTAAATTTTACTTCCAAAACAGTTTCATTGCGTTTTAAAACATCATATGTCATAAAATCTTTTGCAAATAAATCATAATTAAACCTTCCCGATTTAATATTTTCATCAAAAGTAACACGCGTATCTTCTACTGGATAAGTATAAGCTAAGCGTTTATAATCAACTATTACAGTTGGTATCAAACCTTTTGTTTTAATTTCAAAAACAAATTCTTCTAACAATTTATCCTTTTTATAATTTATTTCATCCAATTTTCCTTCAATAATTTTTTGATAAGTTTTGCGTGATATTTTTGTCTGTTCCTTATGAGTCAAATCACGATTCTTGTCTTTACGCTCTAAACGAATAAAACTATCATCAAAATTATATATACGGATGCGATATTTTTTTCTTTTTTCAGTACCATCTATTTTTTCGTAATATGCAGTATCTTTACAATCATCAAAGTATAAACTCCTAATAAAATAAGTATTATCAGTATTAATGGAATTCTCATCAACATCCATAATTAATCCTAACCTATATTTCAACACCTCAGCATAAGCTGGGCTTAAAATAAATTTTAATTCATGGCGATATTTTACTTCATTCAAAATATTTTTCCATCTCCTTACTACTTAAATTAAAATAGTTTTTAATGCTTGTTAACATGTAATCTCTTCTTTTTTTTATATAATTTTCTAATACTTCGCATTCATTGTACCATTTTTCAATTGTTGACCCCCAACGTTCTTGGTTACGAGCAATTTCTGGTTTCAGTATTTTATACAATTCTTTATATCTATTCATCACATTTTCATCCGTCCAAACATTGTTCATGTTATATGATAGCCGCTCTAAAAATAAATTTTTAAATTCACTATTTTTCATCAATTCACGTAAAACTATATTATTATAATGATGCTCACCCATCCCTTCTGGATTAAGTATCCAAAGCAAATAATTAAGTGAATAATTATAAAAAGCAAAATCGAAATCATAAAAAATCATTTTAATTTTACCACCATCTAATTCGCTATTATTAAAATATCTTAAATTAACTATATCATTATTGGTGGTATATACCTCTCCAATCCAAAAATCAATAAAATTTTCAACATCTAGCATTTTTTTTACTTCATCATAACTATCTTTTTTTGTCATATCATGACTAGTAACATAATTTTGTAATTTGTAATAAAATGAACTGCTGCCATATTTAACTTCATTATCAACGCGCATAATATTGGACTTAGTTCCATCAACATTATAATGATTTTGAATAAAATATTCATCTACTTTTTCTCTTAAATAATAAATTCCCCAATATTCACCATTAACATATAAAATAATAGGTTTATAGGCTTGAACATCTACAATTCCATAATCATCCATAATTGAAGTTGCTAACTCATCTCGCATCATTGAATAATTACTATCTTGCGAGCCACTTCGAATAACTAATGACTTATAGTTAGTCGCTTCTCTATTATCAAAAACTCTATAATTTAAGCTTGACGGGCCATATTTAGATGAAAATTTAAGTGCAAAACTTTTTTTAGGTATATATCTAGTTGAGCCGCCAAATAGTTTAATACCACAGTCTATTGAAAAACTATCATCTTCTTCAAATAATTCAGCATGTGTTGGTAAAGTTAAATTACTACCTCCAGCTCCTAAAATAGCTTGAAAGGAGGTAGGAGACATTGCTATCGACAAAACTGGCATTGTATGATTTTCATTAATAATATAAGAGGATGTTACAATTTCACTTTTCTTTTTTCCGTTTTCATAACTCATAGCCCTTACAACTGTTGTTTTAGATAAAACAAGAGGACTACGATATACTTTAGAATTTGTGGTTGGTTCACTGCCATCCAAAGTATAATATATAGTCCCCGAACCATTTATTTCAACAGTTAATTCATCAATATCATTATATACTCCTGATTTTGCACTAAAAATAGGCGTATATGCAATTTCGGCTATACCGCTACTATTCTTCTTACCAGGTGTTGGCGTATCATAATAATAAAATCCATTTTTTGAACTACGACCATAACTATTTCCAATCGGAATATTAGCAATAAAAATAGCATCAACAATTTCACCATTTTTATATAAATATAAACTTTCAGTTGGCGAAATTTTAAAATTAGCATGTTTATAAAGACTATTACTATTTTTCGTACTACCTGAAGCCATCAATATATAATACTCACCTGGTTTTAATTCTTTATCCTCCAACTGATATAGATTTTTATTATTTTCATCTGTAGTAATAGTATAATCACTTAAATTAATTGTTTCGTCACTATTATTATAAAGTTCAATCCAATCATAATAATTTCCACCATTTTGCGCTAAAAACTCATTGTTTGAACTCATAACCTCATTAATAATTAGATCTTCAGGATTTTTCCTTTTAGCACTCATAAATTTTTTTACACCATCAGTATCATTTTCATAACCTGGACTTATATTAATTCCTTCATAAAAAGTACCATTATTTTTAATATAAGCGAATCCACCAGTGGCATTTGTATAATCAAATTGTTCTACTATTTTATTACCTTTAGCCAAAATAATTGTCCCTGATTTTTTATCAGGTGTAAAATCAGTGCTATATTCATCATCTAACCCAGAAGTATAAAATAGATAAATTTCTCCTTTTTTTAAATCGATATCCGGTAATGACCAAGCAAAAGGCTCACTAGCATCATCAGACAAAAAATATTCCCCCAAATTAATTGTTTCTTCACCAGTATTTTTTATTTCAATATATGATAAGAAAGAATCTTCTACCATAAAATTTCCTTTATTATTTGTTAGAATTTCATTGAGTATAATAGGATCATCTTCAGTATCAATTAAACTAGCAAGAAAACTTTGACGACCTTCTTCTGTATTGGCAAATCCGGGTGTAATATCACGTGTTAAAGTCCATTCACCTTTGCTATTACGTGACATAACCATATTTTTTTCAAGGCTTTCTGTACGAACAGTATCAACAACTTTACCATTAGGCTTTTTTAAAGTAATTAGTTCTCCACCTTCTTTGCTTAAAGCAAAATTAGCATATAGTCCTTCTCTTATATTGCCAGATAAATAAACAATTAAATAACTTTTACTTTTAATTGTAACATTGGGAAAAATCCATTTAGCACTACCAGATTCTTCATCACTTAAAGTATAATTAGTTAAATCAATATCTTGCTTAGAACCATTATATAACTCAATCCAATCATAAGTATGACCTTCACTGTCAGCATAAGCACCCTTATTTGACGACATAATTTCATTAATTACTAATTGATTGACACTAACTTCACCATTGTCAAGGCCTGTTACACTATTTTCTTTTTGACTTATAAAAAAATCGATTAAAGTTAATGATATAACTACAATAACCAAGCCTATAATCAACATAAAGTTATCTTTAATTTTTTTTGAATCTATCATTTAGCATCTCCACCTTGACATATTTATGATACCATATTATTTTTCTTTCTACAAGAAACGATTGTCTAAATTTAGTAATTTTGGTATAATGTTGTCGTTATAAAGAGGTTGATTATGAATAAAAAAAGATATAAAAGGAAAATTAAAAAGCAATTAATTTT
This sequence comes from uncultured Bacilli bacterium, assembly GCA_944373145.1. Lineage (GTDB taxonomy): Bacteria > Bacillota_I > Bacilli_A > RF39 > UBA660 > UBA5578. Next base: position 77,081 of record CALWAL010000004.1, on the reverse strand, counting down.
TAACTGCATTAGTATCATTGTAATATGCGTTTTTGGCATATATTATTTAGTACGACTTATTCATTTTAAAATAGAAAATGATAAAGAAATTAACTATTCTAATATTTTAGCAACGCAAATTGTCGAACGAATTGATAAATATGACATTGACAATAAATTAACATTAACTAATAACATTTATCGTTTTATCAACGATGCTGATAACAATTATGTGCGGTTTATGGGATACACATGGCGAATTATCCGTATCAATGAAGATAAATCAATTACAATGATTACAGACGATTCAATTATTTCGCTAGCTTATGGTAATATTGAAGATTTTACCACTTCGCAAATAAATAATTGGTTAAATGTAAATAAAAATGAAGATAATACAGGTATTTTCTATAATACTATAAAGGACAATGAAGATTATCTTACATATAATAAGACATGTTTAGATACATTTAATGATATTGAAACTATTGGGTGTTATGAAGCTACTAATAATTATAAAATTTCTCTTTTAAGTGTTAAAGATTATGCTTTGGCCGGTGGAGATAACAGCTTTTTAAATAATGGTAGCTATTTTTGGACATCAAATGATAATGATAATAATCAATTTTGGTATATTTCATCTGATGGTAAAACTGGAGTTGCCAATACCGATACAGAATATGGTATTAGACCTGTTATAACACTTAAAAGTGGTTTAAAGGTACTTGGTGGTGTTGGGACAAGTGATGATCCTTATATCATCGAAAAACATGAAGTAAAAACTTTAAAAGATACTTATGTTGGTGAATACATTATACTTAATGATTCTTTATGGAGAATTGTAAGTAAAGGAAATCGTACAATTAAAGTTGTTAGTGAAGATTATATCAAGGATGCAGAAGGTAAAATATATGAAGAAAACTACAGCGATATTAACAACTTATCTAATCTTGATGATAAAACTAGCATATTATATTATTTAAATCACACATACTATGACAATTTCAAAGAAAAAAATTTATTAATAAAAGGTCCATACTATAATGGAGAATATGACCGTAATGGAAATTATAATTACACTAGTACTTATAAATCTAAAGTAAATGCATATGTTGGTCTCTTATCAATTGCAGAACCTTTTATATATGATGTTGGAAATACTTTTACTATTAGCCGAAATATAGACAACGAATTAAGCATTTTTGTCATTAATAAAGATAAAATGTTATTTGAAGATGTCATCAGTACAAAAATGTCAGTAAGGCCGGCAGTTTATGTCAACTATGATGCTAATGTAATTAGTGGTACTGGTACATATCTAGACCCATATAAGGTAGGAAGTGATATTGATGAAACTAAAGAAGAAAAGTAATAAAGAAAAAAAACATTGGAAATTTGACAAATTAACTTATATCACAATTTTTCTTGACGTATGTTTAATAATTTTTTTATTAATTGTCTATGGCCCTTTTCCAGCTTTTAAAAACTGGTTTGTTACAACTGCCTTAGCAACTGGAAATCACAAATATTTTGCTAATGTTTTATATTCTGATAATACAATTTTAGAAGTTTTACGAAACAACACAATTGTAGAAAGCAGTGATGAAACTGACACCTCCGAAATTACTTTTGATAATTCACCAAAAGAAACATATGATTCAGTTTACGAAGAACAAATCTTAGACCGCGAAGATGGTACACTTTATAAATTAATAGAAATAGATGAAAAAGATTATAGTGGCTACTTAGTAGCAATTTATGATGCATCAAGAATTAACTTAGTTAGTTCATCTAAAATAAACGCTGGTGGGCAACAAATGACAGCACTCAGTAAAGAACAAGAAGCTTTAGTTGCTATTAACGCTAGTGGTTTTAGTCGACGAAATGGTGCTTTAGTCCCAACCGGAACAGTTATACAAAACGGTAAAGTTGTTTCAGTTGGTAGTCCTAATCGTCATGGAGGTGGTTTAATTGGTTTTAATGATGATAACATTTTAGTTTTAACAACAGATAGTGCCGAAAAAGCTATAAAAAAAGGAATGCGTGATGCCGTTACCTTTGGACCATTCTTAATAGTAAACGGCAAACCTGCACAAGTTAAAGGTAATGGTGGTTGGGGTTATGCGAATAGAACCGCAATTGCTCAACGTAAAGATGGTATTGTTTTATTCTTAGTTATTGATGGCAGAGGAGCAAATGGTAGTGATGGAATTTCAATTGCCGATATGATTACGTTGTTTGAAAAATATGGAGCATACAATGCAGCTAACTTGGATGGTGGAGGTTCTTCAGTTCTAACAATCGAAGGTGAACTAATTAATTCTCCACGTGGATTTGGATATACTGGTGAACGCTATTTACCAAATGCTTGGATTTTGAAATAAAAACAAGAACTTTTAAAAGTTCTTGTTTTTTGTTATTCTTCAGCTTGAAAGTCTTCTAATTCACCATTTTCATTAACAATTTTATTTACTTGTTCTTCAACATTTTTCAACTTTTCATCACATTCACTAACCAATTTCATAGCTCTTGTATATTTCTCAATTGAAGCATCTAAATCAATTTCTCCAGATTCTAATTCATTAATAATAGATTCCAATTCTTTAATTTTATCTTCAAATTTTATCTCTTTTGCCATCTTATATCTCCTTTATATTTTTAACCACTGTTTCAATAATTCCATCTTGTAACCGTATTGCAAATTGTTCTTGCGATTTTAACCCTTTAATAGAACTTAAAACTTTGCCATCTTTATAAGCTACTGCATATCCGCGTTTTAATATGCCAAGTGGATTAATTAATTCCAACTTATCAATAAGATTACTTAATTTATTTTTCTTATTTTCATACAATATTTTAGGATTTTTTAAAATATATGCGTGTTTTATCTTATCCAAGCGATGATTTTCTTTAGTAATATAAATATTCATAGCGTCTTTAACATTAGATAACAAAATATCTAACTTTTGACGCCTATTATCAAACATAATCATTGGATTTTTTATCACAAATGAACTTTTAATAGAATCTAAATACAATTTTTGATAATTAACTTGTTTTGAAACGGCTTCACTTAACCTGATTTTCAATTGATTAAGATATTTAGATAAATCTATAATATCCGGTACCGCCATTTCCGCTGCTCCAGTCGGAGTTGGAGCACGATGATCAGCAACAAAATCGGCAATTGTAAAATCAATCTCATGCCCTACTGCACTTATAATTGGAATATCGCATTCAAAAATTGCTCGTGCAACAATTTCTTCATTAAAAGCCCACAAATCTTCAATAGAACCGCCACCACGTCCGACAATCAATAAATCTAAATCATGAGTTGAAGCTCTTTTAATATTACGAACAATATCCGGTGCAGCGTATTCTCCTTGAACCAAACTAGGGAAAAGAATGGTTTGACAAATAGGATAACGCCTTTTAATTGTCGATAAAATGTCTTTAATAGCAGCTCCTGTTGGAGCTGTAATAATTCCAATCTTTGTTGGATATTTTGGTAACGTTTTTTTATGTTTAGTATCAAACAAGCCTTCTTCAGCTAATTTTGCTTTTAATTTTTCAAAAGCAATATACAAGTTTCCAATACCATCTTCTTGCATATCTTCAACATATATTTGATAACTACCACTAGCCTCATAAACACCAATACGCCCCATTACCAAAACTTTTGTCCCATCAGCTGGCTTAAAAGCTAGTTTATTTGCATTTCTACTAAACATGATTGCATTAATTTTACTAGTTTCATCCTTTAACGAAAAATACAAATGTCCTGTCGTATGCCCTTTAAAATTAGATATTTCACCCTTCAAAAAAACGCATCTTAAATGCTCATTACGATCAAATTGATCTTTTAAATAACGGTTAATAACACTAACTGTTAAATATTTTGAATTATTGTTCATGATCCACCTTATCATGATAAATTTTATCTAAAGTTCCATTAATCATTTTACGAACATCATCATCACTATATAATTTAGCCAATTCGATTGCTTCATTAATAACAACTACATCTGGTGTGTCCGTGTAAATAAGTTCATAAATAGCTAACCTTAAAATAGCTTGATCAGTAAAACCTAAACGTGTAATCGTCCATTTATTTAAATTATTATTAGCAATTTCATCAATTTCATCTTGATGTGTCATAACTCCATAAACACAATCTTTAACAAATTCATTATCAATTTCTAAAGCATCTGTTATTACTTCATCAAGTTTATATTGAATTTTGTTGTTTTGATATACAGCAATTTGATATAAAATCGTCATAATTGTTTTTCTTAATTCACTACGTGTCGCTTGTCCCATATAAATCACCTAATACCATTTTAACACAAATGACATAAAAAAAGAATATCAAAGATACTCTTATTTTAACAAGGAACTTAAACTATTCTTTAATGATTCCAATTCCATATATTTTTTATTACGAATTGCATTATCCTTTTTAATCGTTGTTAGTAATTTAGTTATAGCCAAAGCAAACCCAATAAAAGAAAGAATAACCCCTAGCAAAAATTCATCAGTTGCTACTAAATATAGTCCTAAACATAGTAATAAAGTACTAATAACTAAAATTACTAAAATTAAAATATTATTTTGATATTGATGTTCCATATCTGAAACTTTAGTTTTCAAATATTCAATTTGATCATCTTTACTCATTTTTAGGCTTTCCATTGCTTCAACAATATTATTATAAATAATCTCATTCTTGTTTTTTTCTTCACCACTAATTGCAATGTTTAAAATTTCTTTTTCCATACTAACCTCCCTATATACGGCTATATTCTACCACAAATATTAATAATTGCAAGTAGTTTTCGAATTATTCACTTACATATCCGGCAATAGTACTAAATAGCTTAATAATACTTTTTTCTACAACACCACTAACAAGTGAAGAAAGATTAACCCCCAAATTAGAAAAATTATTATCATATTTTTTTACGGTATTAATGGTATATTTTTTGATATCAACCTCTTTTCCTGCCTTAACGTCTTGTTCAAACTGCCTAATTTGTTCTTCTGTCATCACCATTTTTTGATAATTTTGATATTCATAATAACCGGTTAACTGTGAAAAATATAGTGTCATAAAAACAACAAAAAGCAAAATAAAAGTCCATCTAAATACCTTATATCTCTTTTTCATTCAAATATTCTCCTATAATTGGTGCTATTAAATCTAAAGTATTTTTTACTTCCTCATACTTATTATTATTACCACCTAGTTCAATTAAAATAATATTAGAAGCCAAATCTTGATTATAAATGCCATTAACATTATCACCATCTTGTAGTAAAATTCCACGAGTCAAATTCGGATATTCTTCCTTAATCAAATTATTTAAGTCTTCCGCTAATTGATAATTATTTTTGTAATTTTTATTTTTCTTACCAATAACAAACATAATTTTAGCATATTTTTTATCATTAATAGTTGCCAGTGAAGCTTCACGTTTAACAGCATCACGATGCAAGTCAATAATTAAATTATAATCATTATTTTTAATTTCTTCTTCGATAAAATAACGGCTAGCAATATAACTATAATTATAGCTATAATTATTAGCAATTAAAAAATCTTCGATACTCCCTTTTTCAACGACAACCTCTATATTTTCATTTTCTAAACATTCTTTAAAATAATTTGACGCATTAACAACTGACTTTTTATCGGCATACATTTCTGTTTGATGTGTGCTATATATATATACTTTCTTTTTCTCATCTAATTTTTGGGTATCTTTATAAACCATTTCAACCTCATCATTTTTTTCTTCTTTAACTATTTTAAAACTATTTTCTCGATAATTTAAAAGTTGAACCGGTTTGTTAATCGTATTATCTTTTAATAAATTATAGTAGTCAATAATCAATAATCTAGGATAATAATAATTGTTTGGGGAAATTTTAGTTAAACTATAAATACATAATTTAATTAATAAATATACTAAAACAACCAAAAGTATATAACGAATAATTGATAATTTACGCAACATTTTCTTTGTCTTAAACTGTTTGGCCATATCATCCTCCTTAATATAGTTATATTATATTTTAAATGAAAATTATGTCACAAAAAAAGACTATAGTAAATAGTCTTCATCATTTTCTGTTGTAACCTTAATTTCATCAATTAATTCTTTTAAATCTTTAACAGTTTTATATGATATGTCTTTTAAATCCTGAATACTATTTTCAAAAGTATAACCATGATACTTCTTTACTAACTCATAATCTTCTATAGTTACACCAGTAGTAATTACTTCTACATCATTCAAATTATAAGCAGTCAACAAATACTCTAAAGCCGAAGATTTATTAACACTATTATCAGTAACAGTTAGATAATTATCGTCAATATGACCGTGAACTTCTGGATACTTTCGTTCTATTTGATCTAATAAAACATAGGCACGATTCAAATTATAAGGTCGCCCAACTATTCCATTTGCACATTTATTAGTATCTTTAACATAACCATGGCTTGTATCAATATAAGTTTCTAACATATTATCATCATCACTTAAGAGATTATAAATTGGCCTTACCAACTGTTGTTCAACATCTTTGCGATAAACAACATTGAAAAATTGATCAAAGATAATTGCCCCATTATTACAAATATAATACTCGCAAGCAACATTAATCATGCTTAATTCTTCAGCTAAATAATTCATCGTTTTTGTAGTTGCTAAAATAAATAAATTTCCTTGTTCTACAAATTCATTAATTGCATCTATATTACTTTGAATTGTTTCTAAATTTAAAAAATCAGATAAATCGCTTACAAGTATTCTCATAATATCCTCCATTTAACTAATTAATGCTGCCGAAATCATATCTCCAATATTATGGAAAGTATCAACAACAAAATAAATTTTATTTTTAAACCAATTCGTATGGCTTACCGATGCATCAATAATAATGGTAAATGAATCGCCATTTACTTCTAAAAAAGCTGTTGTATTATACCTCTTATAACGTTTAATCAAAGCTTTAGGATCTATAAATTTTGATGAGCCATAAATATATATTTTACCGCGTGTAATAATAATGCTGTCACCAATAAAATACTTAAAATATTCATACATTTCATCCAAATCGTAAATTAAATTATCAATCGATTTGTTTTTAAATGTTTTCCTTAATTTTTTAATGTTAATTTTTTTACCATTATCAGTTTTAACTTTATTTCTTTTTCTAAACAAACTTCTTCTTCCAATAATATCAATTGTGAAAATAGAAGCCTTCTTATTTTCTTTTAATGCCAACAATAATTTGTCATCGCGAACTCCTACGCAAACAACATTCCCAATAAATTTTTTCGCATCATCTAACAAACGCATACCACACCTACTTAATCAATTCTCTTATAACATAACTTGCTAATAATAATCCTGCAGTAGCGGGAACAAAAGAATTTGATGGAATAATAGAAGTATGAGAAACATACTTCTCTTCATCGCTACATACAACCATTACTTTACCATTAATCTTTTCTTCTTTAACAAATTTCCTAACAAGCTTGGCTAAAGGATCATAACTAGTTTTTCGAATATCCATGATTTTCAAACGAGATGGATCCATTTTGTTTCCTGTTCCCATACAAGAAATAAACGGAATATTTAATTTTTTACAAAGCTTAATCAATTCCAATTTTGTTTTTAATGTATCACAGGCATCAACAACAAAATCAATATTTGATAATTGCGTTTTTAAATTATTTTCATCAATAAATTCTTTAGATATTCTAATATCCAAGCTTGGATTAATATCAAGCATTCTTTCTTTCATTACATCTACCTTGTATAAACCAATTGTACTATGAAGAGCAATTACTTGACGATTAATATTAGTAATATCAATTTTATCATAATCGATAATATAAATATGCCCAATACCAGATCTAACTAAAGACTCACAGGCATATCCTCCGACTCCACCTATACCTAAAATTAACACACGTTTTTCTTTCAAAAGATTAACTTCATCATATCCTATTAATTTTTCTAATCTATCATACCACTTCATAAATACCATCACATACAATCCATACTAATTGTATCACAAATATTTGAAAAAAGACAATAATAATCCAATCTATTTATTGGCTTTTAAAATTTCAAAATAAAAAGTTGTTCCTTTTTCAGTTGTACGCTCAATACCATAACTAAATTTATGATTATCTAAAATATTTTTTACTATTGATAGACCTAACCCTGTCCCTATTTTACCGCGTTTATGTTTCTTATCAGAATGATAATATCTTGTCCAAATATCTTTAATTTCATCATCACTTATTCCTTTACCTGTATCAGTAACCATAACACGATAGTAATTATTATTTGAAATAACTTTAATATAAACTTTGTTGTCGTCACCAGTATAATTAATTGCATTATTTAAAATATTGTATATAACTTGTTCAATTTGCTTATAGTCAGCTAAAACAAAACAATTTTTTTCATTATTTTCATAAATAAATTGATAATGTTCTTGTTCAACTAAAACATCATATCTTTTTAAAATTGTTTTAATTAATTTATCTAAGTCAAATTCTTCGCTTACTAATGATTTGGTTTGCGCTTGAATTGTAGATAGTGTCAATATATCATTTACTAAAATATTAAGTCGTTCACTTTCTGCAATAATAACATTTAAATTATCATTGCGTTTCTTTTCATTGTCGTAAGTCAAATCTCGAACCATCTCTGCATAAGCTTTAATCATTGTTAATGGTGTCTTTAAATCATGAGAAACATTTGCTAAAAGATCGCTCCTAAGTTCATCTGTTTTGACAAATTCGTCTTTCATATAATTTAAATTATCTTCTAAATTTTTAATTTCTATAATATCAGTACCACTAGCAAATATACCTTTATAGTCGCCTTTTGATACTTTAGAAGCATTATTACTTAAAGCTTCGATTGGTTTAGAAATAACTTTTGAAATAAAATAAGCAATTAATACTGATAAGCCTAAAATAGCAAAACTAATAATTATGAGTTGCTTTTTTAAAAGAATAGTCGCTGAGTCTAAGGGCACCAGCGAAGTGTTTATATAAGCATAAACATTATCGTCCAACTTAATTCCATATAACAATATTTCATTGTCAAATAATTGATTCGTAATACGATAGGCTTGTTTTTCTTTTTCACTCTCTATAAAATCCTGTTTATAACTAGCTGAACCTTTTAAATCAATAATACAACCACGATTATATCCACTTGAATTATAACGGCTAGAACCATCAATTACTACTTCTATACAGATGCCTTTTTTGTAAGACAGCTCATCTAAAATATCAATAAATTCTTGTGTTGAATAACTATCTATTAGTTTATCAGCAATATTTGACAACTCCTTACTCTTTGCCACCTCATAATATTTATCAAAAAAAAGTCCTTGAAATAGCCACAAAAGTGCTAGAATAAAAATTGAAAAAATTGCTAAGTAACACCATATTTTTAAACGAAGAGTTTTATTCTTTGGTTTCAAAACGGTACCCCATTCCCCTAACTGTGACAATGCAATGGCGATATTTACCAAGACTATTTCTTAACATTTTAATATGTGTGTCAACAGTCCTGTCATCCCCAAAAAAATCATATCCCCAAACTTTGCTTAACAGTTGTTCTCTTGATAAAGCAATATCTTTATTTTGAATAAAAAAGCTCAAAAGTTCATATTCCTTAGGCGTTAACTTAATTTCTTTTTCTTCTATTGTTAATACATGACTTTTAAAATTTAAAATCATATCACGATAAGTAAATATTTCGTCGTTATTACGTTTTAAAATAACTTTAATACGAGCTATCAATTCTTTAGGACTAAATGGTTTTGTTACATAATCGTCAATTCCCAACTCAAAACCTAATAGTTTATCATATTCGTCACCACGAGCTGATAACATTAAAACAGGAATATTTTTAATATCTTTTAATTCTTTTAGCGTTGTATAACCGTCTTTTTTAGGCATCATGATATCTAAAATAATTAAATCAATATTTTTATTCTTAACGAGTTGAACAGCTTCATATCCATCGCTTGCTTCTAAAACTTGATAGCCACTATTGAGACAGTATTCTTTAATAACATTTCTAATCAGTTCCTCATCATCTACTATTAAAATTGTCATATCCTCACCTCTAAATATATATTATACAACAAATATGAACTCTACGTGAAAAAAAGAAGGTAAGACCTTCTTTTGTTAGCTGGGTTTTATATATTTTTTTATATTAACAAAATATTGCTAATAAGGTTGTAGTAGAAAAGTGAATAAGCAAGAGGAGACTCGCTATACTTATCAGCTAACGTATATATCATACCTAATAATTGTGATAGAAATGTGACAGTTTTGCAAATTTACCATGTAGTATTAATAATTCTAATAATAGCCATCATAAATGACTCATGTATAAGATTATAACGCCTAATTTTGCCGTGCGTTAAAAAGCCAATACCACCTTTATGATGTCCTGAATCATCATCTTTAAATATTTTGTCCATTACTGGACCTAAACCATCATGAATAATTTCATCAACTAATTGGCGAGGTACAGGATAACTAGGGCTAGTTGAATAACTTCGTAATCCGTGATTATCTTCAATTCCTGCTACTGCCGTAATCATCCATTCATCAAAATAATCCTGAATTCCTGATTCGGCTGCTACATAATAATCAGCTTGAATATTATGTTCTAAAGCATATTGTTTTAAATTTTTAATACGATTACGAACACCTAAGCTTATCTCATTATTTAATGGCATTTCACTGACCTCTGATGACACGTCAACCTCAATGACTTCAACATCTTTAAAATAGGTTGCAAAAGCTGCTTGACAAGCTTCAACTTTTACATTATTTCGCGTTCCAATTAATACTTTCATCTTTAACCTCCAAATAAATTATACCTTAAGAAAAAGAAATAAGCAATGAGCTTATTTCTCAAATTGTGAATTATATAAAGAGGCATAAAAACCATTCTGGTCTAATAATTCATCATGGGTTCCTTGTTCAACGATATTTCCATCTTTCATAACTAAAATTAAATCTGCATTACGTATAGTTGATAAACGATGAGCTATAATGAAAGATGTTCGCCCTTCCATAAGTTTATCCATTGCTTTTTGTACTAACTCCTCAGTGCGCGTATCGACATTACTAGTCGCCTCATCAAGGATTAAAAATGGTGCATCTTCAATCATGCCACGAGCTATAGTCAACAATTGTTTTTGTCCTTGACTAATAGCATCATTATCACTAATTTGATAATCTAATCCGCCCGGCAAAGTACTAACGAAATGATCAACACCAACAGTTTTTAAAGCCTCCCAAATTTTGCGATCACTAACATCTTCCTTATTAAACCGAATGTTATCTCCTATAGTCCCTTCAAATAACCATGTATCTTGCAAAACCATAACAAATAACTCATGTACATTTTCACGACTCAATTCTTTAGTTGAAACACCATCAATCAAAATATCACCGTTATTAATATCATAAAATTTCATAAGTAAATTAACCATCGTTGTTTTTCCTGCTCCTGTTGGTCCAACAATAGCAATTTTTTGCCCTGGTTTAACTTTAACACTAAAATTTTTAATGATAGTTCGTCCTGGATCATATCCAAATTTAACGTTTCTAAATTCAATTTCACCCTTCACTTTTGATTTATTTAAATGTTTTTTCAAATCTTTTTGTGTAGGCATCTCTTTTTCATCTAAAAATTCAAAAACACGTTCTGAAGCCGCTACAGTTGATTGTAGACTGGTCATAGCCTGTGCAATTTGAGAAAGTGGATTAGTAAATAAGCGAATATAAATCATAAACGCCACAATAACTCCAAAAGTAATCTTTCCATTCATTACTAATAAAGCACCAACAATACATACCATAACATAACCAAAATTTCCTACAAATGCCATAATTGGTTGCATCATTCCTGATAAAAATCGACTTTTTTTATTGGCGATATACAACCGATCATTTAAAGTGCTAAACTCTTTCATTGCTTCTTTAGTTCCATTATATACTTTAACAACATTGTGACCAGAATACATTTCTTCAACGTATCCATTAACATTACCTAATTCTTCCTGTTGTTTACTAAAATATTTTTGTGATTTATTCAAAATAATAAACATCGCAATAAAGCCAACAAAAGTTGACAAAACAGCTGTAATAGCCATCAACCAATTTGTTGTAAACATCATAAAGATAGACCCTAAAAACAAAGTAATACTACTAACTAAAATAGCTAAAGAATTATTTAAATTTTGAGAAACAGTATCAACATCATTTGTAACTCGTGATAAAACATCACCAGTCTCATGTGTATCAAAATATTTTAATGGTAACTGATTAATCTTGGTACTAATTCGACGACGCAAATTATTAGCAAAACGATTCGATACAGTTGACATTGAATAGCTTTGAATATAACTAAATACAGAACTAATTAAATATAGAATAGCTATTACAATGGTAATATTTTTAACTTTAACCATATCGATTTTTGGCTTAATTAAATCATAAACATTAGATGGTAATTCATCTATTGCTTTCAAAGAGCTAGCAGAATCATCGGGATTAATTTTGTTTATTGCTTTCAATATTTCTAATTGTTCTTCACTAGTAATAATTACTTTTTCAAATTTAATATCATCTAATAAATATAAAAGAACAGAATCTGGTAATTCCAAAAGTAATGCCAAACTATCTTCTTCTGAACTATTATGTAAAATATTGAAAACATTATTAACTTCAGATAGTTCTTCTTCTGTCATCGAAACTTCATTTTCTAAATTAGATAACTTTTTATCAATTTTTTCAGAATTTAAATTAATGTTTATATTTTCAATAATTTCTTCAAATTTAGCTTGATCCGGTTTAATTCCCTTAGTAACCTCGTCAGTTAAATTTGATAACAAATCAGGAGAAATCAGTGACAAAACAGCACTAGTCATCGCTAAAATTAAAGCAACAATCATAATATATTTCCATGGTTTTAAATTAGCGATTAATCTCTTCATAGAGCCTTTAAAATCTTTAGATTTTTCTTGAACTGCTACTCTACCAAATCTAGGCATTTCCTAACTCCTCCTTTGATAATTGTGAATATGCTATTTCCTTATAGACTTCACATGTTTTTAATAATTCTTCATGGGTTCCCATTCCCACACAAACTCCTGCATCTAATACAACGATTTTGTCAGCATTTAAAATGGTACCAATACGCTGTGCAACAATAACACTAGTAGCATCCTTTGTATATGCTTTTAGTTCTTTTCTTAAGGTTGCATCGGTTTTATAATCAAGTGCGCTGAAAGAATCATCAAAAATATATATTTCTGGATCACGTGCAATCGCGCGAGCAATTGCTAACCTTTGCTTTTGACCGCCTGATACATTAGTACCACCTCGAGCAATGTGAGCTTCATAAGTCCCTTCCATTTGACTAACAAAATCAGCACCTTGTGCTACTTCAATAGCTTCTTTAATTTTATCACTATCAATATCATCTTTACCATTATCACCATAAGCAACATTAGATGAAACAGTTCCAGTAAACATCACTGCTTTTTGTGGAACATATCCCAACTTGTTATGTAAAGACTCAGCTTGATATTCTTTGACATTAACACCATCAACCAATACTTCCCCTTCAGTAGCATCATAAAAGCGAGGAATTAAATTAATTAAAGTAGATTTACCACTACCTGTTGAGCCTATAAAAGCAATTGTTTCTCCTTTACTTACCTTAAAAGAAATATCTTTTAAAACGTATTCATCCGCATCTGGATATTTAAATGATACATTTTTAAATTCTATTGTACCTATTTCTTTTGTTGAACCATTAAATTTTCCTTCTATAACACTAATTGGTTCATCTAAAACTTCATTAATACGTTTTGCTGAAATTTGAGCTCGCGGAAAAATCATGAAAGTCATGGCTAACAATAGGAATGACATAATAACTTGCATACCATAACTTGAAAATACAACCATATTACTAAATAATGTTATTTTATCAGTCATTCCCGCAGATTCAATCAAAATAGCCCCTATAACATAAATTCCTAAAGTTAGACCGTGCATTACAAGCATCATCATAGGATTCAAAATAGCAAAGCATCTTTGATTAAATAATTGCATATTAGTCAATTCATCATTAACAACATTAAACTTATCTTTTTGATAATTTTCAGCATTAAAAGCTCGAATAACTCTAATTCCCGAAACATTTTCACGAGCTACGCCATTTATTTTATCAATTAATTTTTGGACTTTTGCAAATCGTGGTAAAACAATAATCATTAATATTCCCACTGTAAATAGTAAAATAGCGACACAAACAGCAACTAAAATAGACCATTCAAACCCCTTATCTAAAATTTTAAAAAGAGCCCAAACAGCCATTATGGGTGCCTTTAATATTGCTTGTAAACCCATTCCCAAAAGTAACTCAACTTGCATTACATCGTTTGTTGTACGAGTAATTAAACTACTAGTTGAAAATTTTTTTATCTCGGCAACTCCCATGTTTCCTACTTTATTAAAAATATCTTTGCGCAATGTTTTAGAAAAACTAGAGCCTACACGTGCAGCAAAATACCCAACAGCTATTGAGCAGATTAAACTCCCAAAAGCACAAGCAATCATCAATCCGCCTTGCTCTAAAATTTCAGACATTTCGCTACCTTCAGTTTGAACTAATTTAGTAATTGCACTCATATAATCCGGAACCTTTAATTCCAACCAAACTAAAGTTACAATCAATATTGTACATATTAAAATTCCAATAATATCTTTACGTTCTAATTTTTTAAAAAGTCTTAACATATATCCACCTTATATATACCCTTTCTTATAATTTTTAATTGTGCATAATACTTTTTTTTAATCAAATTTATATCAATTTCTAAAACCAAATATTCAATTAAAGCGTGAATTAAAGTATTTGTTAATAAATCGAAAACATAGAATAAATTATCTTTACTATCATCAACGAAATAATCGCTATTGATATCAACAAAAATTTGCTCAATCGCCTTTTGACGATTTAATTCTTTAGTTTTAACATCAATACGATGAGTCAACCCTCTTAAAAAATGACTTACAAGTTTAGCGTTAATACCGTTTTTGCAATAATCAACCACCTTATCAAAAGCATATTCGTAAGATAAAATAATATCACCATTATTTTGCCTAATAAAAGCCCCAAGATTATTAATATAATTAATTACATATTTATCCATAATATATAAGTATAAATCCTCTTTATTTTCAAAATATAAATAAAAGCTTCCTCGTGGCATCCTTATTTCACGAATAATGCGATTAATACTGACATCGTCATAAGTATAATTAGAAAATTCTTTTATTGCAGCTTTTTCTAATAACTTTTTTTTATCATCTGACAGTTTATTAAAAGTTGATGTTGGCATAAATCCTCCTAGCGACTACTAAATTATATAATGACAACTTGTCATAAGTCAACAAAATTTTTTACTTTTTAATATTTTTTTATAATTTTATGTTATAATGGATAAGAAAGGATGAGATAATGAAAAAATTAATAAAATACATATGCATTATTATATGCTTTACTTTAATGTGTGGATGTGGTACAAAAGAAGAAACGATTAATAACGATGAATTAAGAGATATTTATGAAGACTTAAAAGATTATGAAAAACAAGGAAACGGATTAGTTGAAGTTGATGACGAAGGGGCTGCAGCTACTTGTTATACTGCAAATGAATTTATCGATTCAAACGGTTATATTGTAGCTTCAAAATTTGCTATTTTTACTGATGAAAATGATATTGTAACTGGTATTAATAGCCAAGAAATTGTTTATTCAAATGATCCCATATTATTGGAAGAAGTAGAAGATGGCGTTATTAGAAATTACGAAATGATTAATGAACAATATGGTGGGTATGAATTTAATATTGATAAAAAAGATAATAAATTAACTTCTAATGTTACTATTGATTACACTAAAACCGACTTAGAATCTATGGCAACGGATAATGAAACTGTCAAAATTTATTTAAATGATAACTATCAATTTACACTTGATTCTATTAAAAAGTTTTATGTATCAATGGGAGCACAATGTAAATAAAAAACCGAAACTTATTACTTTGTAGTAACTTAGTTAATCTCTAGAAAACAAAAAAAGAGCTCAAGCTCTTTTTTCTTGCACTTCTTTAGAATATTTACACCCACAATAATCTTGTCGATATAAATGATATTCTTTAGATAATTCTAAAGAACGTTTATAACCATTTTTTTTCTTAAAATCTGCATATAAATATTTTACATGATATTTTTTTTCTAAAATTGCCCCGATTTCATTAATCCAACTACTAACCTTATAAGGACTTATTGATAGGGTTGTTGTAAAATAATCGTAATTGTATTTTTTTGCATATTCACAAGTCTTTTTCATTCTTAATGCGTAGCAATTATAACATCTTTGACTTTTTTCTCCTAATTGTTCTAACCCTAAAACGGCTTGATCATAATCAATTGGATTGTAATTATCTTCAATAATTTTTATTTTTTGATTTAATTTAAACTCCGATAAAAATTTTTTTAATTCGTTTTTTCTACGAAGATATTCATCTTCAGGATATATATTAGGATTATAGTATAAAATAGTAATATCAAAATAATCACTTAAGTATTCTAAAACATAACTACTACAAGGTCCACAACAAGCATGCAACAATAAAGATGGTCTTAAACCATCTTTCATTATTTTTTCTAAAGTTTCTTCTAAAATAATTTGATAGTTCATTAATTTATAACCGCTTTAATACGTCTAACGCCAGCACTACTAGCTTCTTCTTTAACAATTTTAAATGTGCCTATTTCACTTGTATTTTTAACGTGTGGGCCACCACATAATTCCTTAGAAAAATTACCAATACTATAAACAGTAACTACATCCGGATATTTTTCAATAAACATACATTCTGCACCAGTTTTCAATGCTTCTTCTTTTGTCATTTCAGTAAAAGTTACATCATGAGCCTCACGAATCCACTGATTAACCAAAGCTTCTGTTTTATTTTTTTCTTCATCAGTTAATTTATGATCACAACTAAAGTCAAAGCGCATTCTTTCTGACGTAATATTAGACCCTTTTTGATGAACATTAGCGTCTACAACTATTTTTAAAGCAGCATTTAACAAATGCGTAGCGGTATGATATCTAGTTTCAATTTCACCGTTGCCTCCTAAACCGCCTTTAAACTTACCAGCAGAAGCCGTTCGACTCTTTTCTTGATGCTCCTTAAATTTATCATTAAAACCATTTTCATCAACTTTAAGACCGCGTTCCTTGGCTAATTCAACAGTTAATTCGATTGGAAAACCATATGTATCAAATAAATGAAAAGCTGTTACCCCATCTATATCTTCATTGTTACGTGTTACTTTAGCAAACTCTCTTAAACCTTTTTCCAAAGTACGATTAAATTTAATTTTCTCATTATTTAAAATCTCTAAAACCAAATTGTAATTTTGTCCTAATTCGGCGTAATAACCTTTGTACTTATCTAAAATTAAAGTAGCAATTTTTTGTTCCCAATCACTATTAATGTCTATATTCAATTTTTTGGCATGACGAATTGCTCTTCTAATTAATCTTCTTAAAATATATCCCTGATCAGTATTACTTGGTTTAATTCCAGCAGGATCTGCACTAATAAAAACCGCTGTTCTTAAATGATCAGCAATAATTCGCATGCTTGATTCATTCCCTTCATAAGGCAATGAAGAAATTTCACTAATTAAATCAATGACATCTTTCCAAATACTTGATAAGTAATTGTCATTAACACCTTCTAGAATAGCCGTTGTTCGCTCAACTCCCATTCCAGTATCAACATTTTTAGCTGGTAATTCAGTTACAATACCATCGGCATTTTTATGATATTGCATAAAAACATTATTCCAAATTTCAACCCAACGGTCATCATTTGGATCAAATGATTCTGGTATTTCATCTGCACTTCTAAAATAAAATATTTCCGTATCCGGTCCACATGGGCCTGTCTCACCGGCAATCCAAAAATTATCTTCCACTGTTTTCGCAATCCTTTTTTCATTTAATCCTAAACTCAACCATTTGTTATAACTAACTTCATCAAAAGGAATATCATCATTGCCAGCAAAAACAGTAACAGCTAATTTTTCTACAGGAATACTTAAATGTTTAGTTAAAAACTCAAAACTCCATTCGATGCTCTCATCTTTAAAATAATCACCTAAACTCCAATTCCCCAACATTTCAAAAAAAGTATGATGTGTAACATCTCCAACTTCATCTAAATCATTAGTTCTAATACACTTCTGATAATCACATAATCTTGTACCGTATGGATGTGGCTGACCCATTAAATATGGAATTAACGGTTGCATACCAGCTGTATTAAAAAGAACACTTGGATCATTTTCAGGTACAACCGGAGCGCTTGGAATTTGTTTATGCCCTTTACTAATAAAGAAATTTATATATAAATCTTTTAAATTCATTTATTCACCTTCTATCACTTTGACAATTTCTTCAACTACCTCATCAATTGTTTTGTTAGTCGAATCAATATAAATTGCATCTTCAGCTCTCATCAAAGAGCCAACTTCTTTATGCATATCGTTATAATCTCTTTTTTTTATATTATCAACAACTTCTTCATAAGTCATCTCAATTCCTTTTTCTTGATTTTGTTTGTGACGGCGATTAGCTCTTTCTTCTAATGAGGCATCTAAATAAAATTTATAATCAGCATTAGGAAACACTACCGTAGTAATATCGCGGCCCTCCATAATAACATCTTTACCCTCCGCCATTTTTCTTTGCAAAGCCACCATATTAGCACGCACTTCAACAATACTAGAAATTTGAGAAACAATTTTTGTAACTTCCTTGCTACGAATATCGCTTGTTACATCATCACCATCTAAATATACTTTTCCATCTTCAGTAAATTCAATATTAACATTATTTGATAATTCAATTATTTCTTTCTTATCATTTAAAGTTAAACCTTTTTTTAAAGCAGCCAATGCGATACAACGATAAGTAGCACCGGTATCAATTGTTACTAAATTACATTTTTTAGCAATTATACTTGTTACCGTGCCTTTACCACTACCGGCTGGACCATCAATTGCTACTACTTTGGACATTTTCTAACACCTCTTTTTTCTCTACAATTTCATCCTCATCATCATAATCAATGATATCCCACTTTTGATCAATAAAATGGAAAATTATTTTTAAAATAGCCAAAATTGGAGTTGATAAGACCATACCAATAATTCCCCAATAGTGTTGGAATACAAGCAATCCAATAATAATTGTTACTGGATGCAATTTTGTTGTTTTGCTCATAATATATTCTTGTAAAAAATTTCCTTCAATAAATTGTATAACGGCAATGGAAGCAATTGTTAAGAAGCCGATTGTTGGGTTCATCGAAAAACCAACAATTACCGCTGGTACAGCACCGATATAAGGTCCAACATACGGTATAACATTTGTAATTGCACAAAATATAGCAAATAATAATGGTGCTCTTAAACCGACCAAACTAAAGGTAATACTGCATATAATAAATATTATAAAAGCATCTACCAAAACACCTAATACATAATTTTTTAATGATGTATTAATTCTTCCAAATAAATCATCAGCATCTTTACGCCAATTTTTAGGAAATAAATATATAAAAGTTTCTTCAATGTTTTCAAAACTTAAAAGCAAAAAGAAACCAATTACTAAACCAACTAAAAGTGTACTGAAACCAGATATAACAGCTCGACTGACATCTAAAATAATTGTTGGTAAATCTTCATATAGTGACTCTCCTAAAGCATCTATCTGTGTAAAAACATTCGCACGAACTTCTTCTAAATCAAAAGGCAAACGATTATTTAAGTTATTGAAAAAATTTGTTAACCATTCTTCAATTGTTGTAAATAACGACGGCAAAGTTTCAGCAAAATCAACTATTTGTTCATATAATACCGGTATAATTGTTCCAATTAAAATCCCAAAAAAGCCCAACATTAAAATATAAGCAATAAGAACACCAAATGGCCTTTTAATATGCTTTTTGCTGAGCCATTTAACAAAAGGATTCAAAAGCCAAGCTATAATTAAGCCAATAAATAATGGGCTTAAAATGCCTAAAATCGTTAATAAAATATTTTTAACCGATAATTCTCTTAAAATAACAAGCACAACCCAAGAGATTAACATTACTAATAAGATTAGCAAAACTTTTAAAATCTTTTTTGTTAAACCTAAGACATCGTTAACAGAACGATAATCTACTTCTTTATTGTTTTTATCTCTATTAAACCACACTTTCAATCACCTTTTTTAATTATATCAAATAATCACTGTAAAATAAATACCAAACGCCTTTTATAAAACTCTAAAATTAAACAAAGAAGTTTTCATCATCTTATAGTTACACGTCATAAATATAAGTTTCAACTTTATCAATTAACTTATTTTCTCTATCATAAAGTTTTGCATTTCTATTATATCCACAAAAAGAACTGGCTCATCACAACTCATACTAGTGGCTGTACCAATAACCTTACCAATATCTTTAGTATCTTCGCCTTTATGTGTTTTAATTAATTTATACAAATCATACTGTTACTTCATTACAATATGACACACTAATAAAAAAACAGAATTAATCTGTTATTAAACTGTCATTAATTCTGTTTCTTTTTCTTTAAATTTTTCGTCAACTACTTTATTATACTTGTTTATTAAATCTTGAACATCTTCAGTGCCAGCTTTAATATCATCTTCCGGAATTTCTAATTTTTCAATTGCTTTATTAGCGTCTTGACGGATATTTCTTAAAACAATACGACAATCTTCAGAATAGCCTTTAGCTTGCTTAACATATTCTCTTCTAGTATCTTCTGTTAAAGCTGGAATGTTTAAAATAATAACCTCACCATTATTGTTTGGTGTAAGACCAATATTTGCCTCATAGATGCCTTTTTCAATCGCATTAATTGAGCTTCTATCAAAAGGTTTAATCATTAACTGACGAGCCTCTGGGATAGATATTGTTGCTAATTGTTTTAATGGTGTGTCTGAACCATAATAATTAACAAGTACTCCATCTAACATCGCTGGATTAGCACGTCCAGCTCTAATATTCAAAAATCTCTTTTCTAAATTTTCAATAGCTTCTGTCATTTCCAATTCCGTATTTGTTAAAATTTCTTCTACCATTATATCCTCCTAATATTGTTTTCCCCAGTAAAGATTGTAATGAGCCTCTTTACCGCAACATACACATTTACCATTATTCTCTTCATCAATAATACATCTTGATTTAAATGTCGTATCTTCTTTAATCTTGTTTTCACAATTGACATCGCCACACCATTTACCAATGATAAATCCTGGTTTGTTTTTAGCAATTTCCAAAAATTCTTCATAATTATTAGCATGATATATCATACTATCCCTTCTCATTTTAGCACGATTATATAAATTAGATTGAATATTAATCAACAACTCTTTAATTTTGCTAATTACTTCATCGATAGGGACAGATATTTTTTCCAATGTATCACGTCTTACCAATACAACACATCCCGCCTCTAAATCACGCTTACCAACTTCTAAACGAAGTGGATAACCTTTAACCTCAGCTTCAGCAAATTTGAAACCTGGCGATTTATCACTGTTATCAACAACAAAAGTAATTCCTTCCTTTTTTAATAATTCAGTTATTTGATTTAATATTTCATTAACATCGCCAATTGGAATAATTGCCACTTTAATAGGTGCAATCATTGGTGGGAGGACAAGACCTAAATCATCTCCATGTGTCATAATTATAGCGCCAATCATTCTAGTTGTAACACCCCAAGAAGTTTGATAAGGAGTTTCTAACTTATTTTCTTTATTTAAGAATTGAATACCAAATGCTTTAGCAAAACCTTGGCCAAAATAATGACTAGTTCCATTTTGCAAAGCAATTCCATCATACATCATTGCTTCTAAAGTATATGTTGCTTCGGCTCCCGCAAATTTTTCTTTTTCAGTTTTTTTACCTGTTATAACTGGTAAAGCTAAATAGTTTTCTTGAACATCACGATAAACATTTAACATTCGAAGTGTCTCTTCAATCGCCTCTTCACGAGTTGCATGCATTGTGTGTCCCTCTTGCCATAATATTTCGCGGCTTCTTAAAAATGGTCTTGTTTCTTTTTCCCATCTAACAATCGTACACCATTGATTATACAAAATAGGTAAATCACGATATGATTTAATTATTTTTTTATAGTGATCACAAAACAATACTTCACTTGTTGGCCTAACAAGCATCCTTTCAGCTAGTTCCTCGCTTCCACCATGAGTAACCCATGCTACTTCTGGCGCAAACCCTTCAACATGTTCTTTTTCAAGATTAAATAAACTTTCGGGAATAAACATCGGCATTTGAACATTAACATGTCCAGTTTCTTTAAATTTTTTATCTAATACAGCTACAATATTTTCCCATATCGCATAACCATATGGTCTAATAATCATACTTCCTTTAACTGATGAATAATCAACCAAATCTGCAACACGACAAATATCAGTATACCATTCAGCAAAATTTACATCACGTGATGTAATCATTTTATTTGTCTTATCTTTCATTTTATTCCCTCCATAAAAGCATTATATCATAAAGTTTAATATTTTAGTATAGTCAACTACTATTTTTTAACTATTTAAAGCAGCTAACGCCTTTTCTAAAGCTTCTTCTGGTGTACTAGCTCTAATACATTTTAATCTTTTTCTATCATCTATATATTGGTTTGATAAAACTTTAGCCCAACCGTCAAATTTATCAATAGTTATTATTGGTATACCAGCTTGATAAGCGATGGCCATTTCTGTTAAAGTCCCAGAACCTCCACCAATTGCTATAATAACATCACACGACAAAACTAGAGTAAATTCACGTCCACCGCCGATTTCTAATCCACATGGTATTAATACAGTAGGACGATAATTACCATAAATTTTTTTATCTTTGCCACTACATATCCCAACAGTAATTCCTCCATTTTTACTACATTCCATTGCGGCATTAGTCGATAATGAGCTATATGGTTTTTCAGCACCATATACTAAAATGTTACCGCTTTCTGCAATTAATCTTCCTAATTCTTTGGCAAATTTTTCAGTTTCAACGTCATAATTTAAATCGGCTGCTGACCCCATTATTCCTATTTGTATTTTTTTCATTTTATTCTTCCTTTCTTTAATTCCTTAACAACTGTCTCATTAGGATTTGCACCTATTATTTTTTCTGGTAATTCGCAAACTTTTATATCACGAGCACTAAGTCTGCTTATTTCATCCCAAAGCATAATTGATCTATCAATACAACTTTGGGAAAAAGAATTCTCATATAGAAGTGGTATTGAAGCTCGTTCTACAGGATTTCCATATGGCTTAAAATATGGAGCTTTAAAAACAACATCTTTTCTCTTTATTGATATTCCGGATTGAACTATACCAAAATAAAAATCTCTTTCACATATTTGATCTATAACATCGTCTTCTAATAAATATCCTGCCTCTAAACCATATAATAAGTTTTTATTAAAATATTCATAACTATTTTTAGTAGCTATTGAACTTTTAATTCCAACTACCTCTATACCAAATTGTCGAAACAACTCAACTATTTTTCTTAATACATCTCCGCTAAATACAACATCATCAGCTAAAAATATTTTTCTTTGCTTATTTTTCTTTAAATTATATACGATATCTGCTATTTGTATTAAAACGTCATTTGGACTATTAGGCTTTTTTCTTGATACCAATTCACTACTTTGACTCATTCTCGTACAATCCAAAAAGATTGCATCATCTTCTGATAAATATACTTTATCCAGTGACACAATGGGGGTACCTCCCTTCAATACTTTTTACAACAAAATATAAACTATCTAGCATCTCCTCTTCACTAATAATAATTACATCTTTAAATATTTTCTCTGTATCTTCTTCAAAGCTTTCTCTTAAACTTCTAATAAAAGAAGAAGTTGGTGTCACTATATTCCTTTTTTCATAATCATAATCTAATGCATTTTTACCCTTCAATATTCTTTCAATATCATAACTAAAAACAATACCTTTTTTTATTTTCATCATCATAAACACCTTCCTCAAGCTAATTTAAAATTTTCTGGTGCTTATTACACAATATATAATAAAAAGACTACACATAATCCTGTATAGTCTTTTATAACGTACGATACAGGCAACAAGCACCACAAAGAGCACTTGCGCCTACAACTTTTAATGTCGTATTAACAAGTGCAAATGCATGTGATGATGTTGCCCATTCATTAATTTAAACATAACATTCGCCCTTTCTTTAGACTGATTATAATATAAAATATCTATAATGTCAAATAATTAAAAGCCACTTCGTTTAAACATTTTTTCCAAATCACTTTTAGAATAATAAATAACTGTTGGTCTGCCATGTGGGCAATTAAAAGGATTACTGCATTTGCGCAAATCATTTATTAAATGTTCCATCTCTTCTAATGTAATATTGGTGTTTGCTTTAATACTCATTTTACAAGCAACCGTTGCTGATAAATTATCATAAAATCTTTTTATGTCAAATTTTTTTTCGTGTTCTAAAATCATTTCAAAAATTTTCTTAATATTTTCTTGACAGTTTTGCAACGGCAACCAAATAGGATGTTCTTTAACGATTATAGAATTTAGGCCAAATTCTTCAATTGTAAAGCCTAATGATTTAATTAAATCGAAGTTTTCTTTTAAAATAATAAATTCACCTGCCGAATATTCAATTGTTACTGGTATCAATAAGGGAATAGTTTCGTTTCGACCATCAAATAGCGCATTTTTAACGGTTTCATAATTAATACGTTCTTTAGCTGCATGTTGATCCATTAAATACATTCCGGTCTCATTTTGTGCAATAATATAAGTACCATGAACCAACCCAACTGGATACATAATTGGTAGTCTTTCTTTTACATCTTCGTGAATTTCTTCTTTTTGAGTTTCCACATTTAAATCTTCATTAATCGGTATATCAACGTAATCATTAAACTCCTTATTAGGCTCTTTTACAATATCAAAATTCAAAGTAAATGTTTCATAATTGTTTTTTTCTATTTTAACATCATTTACTTGTTTTTTTAGTGGTATATGTGGAATTAATGTTTTTTCTTTCAAACGATTTTTAATCGTACTATAAACCAATTCATTTAATTCTTCTTGTTTACCAAATTTAATATCCATTTTAGTTGGATGAATATTAACATCAACAATACTTGTATCAACCTTAATATTAATAATTGCAATTGGATAACGATTGTCCGGTTTTAAAGAATGATATCCTTCATTAATAACTCGATTTAATTCACTATTGCGGACAATTCGACCATTAACAAGAGTTACAATACCACTACGGCTTGCCTTATTAACCTCCGGTAAACTTATGTACCCGTTAATTTCATAATCATCATTAGAACCGTTAATTTCAAGCATTTTTTTAGCAATATCCAAACCATATATATCGCGAATTGTTTTCAATAGATTATTATTTCCATCAGTCTTTAAAATAATTTTATTATCATTACTTAAGGTAAAACGAATATTGGGATGTGAAAGTGCTAATTTATTCATATAATCTGTAATATTCGCTAACTCAGCATACAAACTTTTTAAATGTTTTAAACGTGCCGGTGTATTATAAAATAATTCTTTAACAGCAATAATAGTTCCTTTACGACTATCTCCTTTGCTAACACTAATCAGTTTACCACCATGTATTTCTACTATAGTTCCAATATCACCAGTAGAAGTACTAAGAGTTACTTTAGAAACACTAGCGATACTAGCTAAAGCCTCACCTCTAAATCCTAATGTTCCAATGTGATACAAATCTGCTTCACGATATATTTTACTTGTAGCATGTCGGCTAAAACAAGTTACAGCATCTTCCTTGTCCATTCCTTTACCATCATCAATAACTTTAATTTCCTTAATTCCTGATTCTAATAGTTCAACTTTAATTTCAGTACTACCGGCATCAATACTATTTTCTACTAATTCTTTAACAACTGAAGAACAGCGTTCAACCACTTCACCAGCTGCAATTTTATTCGCTAATATTTCATCTAAAACCCTTATAATAGACATATTATTTATCACCAACTACATTTTAACATAAACGGCCCGCTTTTTCTACATTATTTCAACTTTACTTAAGGGTGAAAAAACTATATAATTATATTGGGTGATGTCATGAAAAAGTATGAAAATAACAATCAAAAAAAGAAACGAGAAAAAATTACCTTAAAAAAATATACTTTAGGAGAAGAATTGATGAGCGCAATTACACATGGTATTGGTAGTGGGCTTTCAATTGCTGCACTTGTTTTATGTATTATTGCTGGAGCAAAAAATGGAGCTGTTAATGTAGTAAGTGGAATCATTTTTGGTGTATCACTAATAATTTTGTACACTATGTCTACACTATATCATAGTTTTAAGCCTAATTTAGCAAAAAAAGTTTTTCGCGTTTTTGATCATTGTTCAATATTTTTATTGATCGCGGGATCATACACTCCTTTTACTTTAGTTACATTAAATGGTGCTAATGGTTGGACAATGTTTACCGTTATTTGGATATGTGCTATTTTAGGTATCGTTTTTAATGCTATTGATTTAGAACGTTTCAATAAAATTTCTTTTGTTTTATACTTAATTATGGGATGGGCTGTTTTGTTTGATGTTAAATCATTGATAGCCAATTTAGAGCCAATGGGACTTAAACTATTAATTGCTGGTGGAATTACTTATACTATAGGTGCAATAATTTATTTGGTTGGACATAAAGTAAAATATATGCATTCAATTTGGCACTTCTTTGTTTTAGGAGGAAGTGTTCTTCATTTCTTTTGCATATTTTTGTATGTACTATAAAATCATGTTAATTAAGTATAAATCATATATGAGTCTCTCTTATGGTGAGACTCTTTTTATTGTACAAAAAAGCCACACCGTGTGGTGCGGTTTAAATTTAAATTTTTAAAAGTTGCTTATTACATTTTTTTACAATAATTACTTAAAACCTCAACTAAGTAATCAACTTCTTCTTTAGTATTATAAAAATATAAGCTTATACGACAAGTATCATTAAGTCCTTCATCCTTTAAGATTTTAGCACAATGATTGCCAGCTCTTACACAAATATGATATTTGTTCAAATAATCAGCTAAGTCCAAAGATGCCGTATTAAGGCAATTAAAAGTTATTAAACTAGTTTTAATATGTTCATTATATATTTTAATATAAGGTATTTCCTTTAATCTTTTGACAGCATATTCTCTTAAATTAAGAACATATTCTTCAATTGTTTCTATACCTATATTGTTTATATATTCTATAATAGAACCAAAAGCAATAATACTAGCTAGATTAGGCGTTCCAGCTTCTAGACGATATGGTATGGTACTATAAGTATGATTTCCGTCATAAGAAAAATCAACATTCATACCACCACCAACGATAATTGGTTTAACTTGTTCTAAATATTTGGCTTTACCATATAAAACGCCAAGGCCTGTAGGTCCTAACATTTTATGAGCTGAAAAAACTAAAAAATCGGCATCTAAATCTTGAACATCAACTTTTTTATGAGGAATACTTTGTGCACCATCAACTAGAACTAAAATATTATGTAAATGTGCTATTTGAATAATTTCTTTAATAGGTCTTTCATCCCCAATCACATTCGTAATATGAGCCAACGAAATAACTTTAGTTTTTTGTGTAATGCTTTTCTCCACATTAGCAATATCAATTTCTAAATTTTCATTGAGCGGAATATAATTAATTATAATTTTTTTCTTTTTTTGTAATTCAAACCAAGGTAATACATTAGAAGCGTGCTCACTTTTAGTCAACAATACCTCGTCGCCATCATTCAAATAATCAGCAAAAAATCCTAAAATTACTTTATTAAGTGAATCAGTCGCATTATTAGTAAATACAATTTCTTTTTCTTTAGCATTAAGCATTTCGCTAACTAAATAACGAGTCTTAAGCATTAATTCATCGACCTTATAACTAATATCGTAATCTCCACGATGAGCATTAGCTGGATAATTATTATAATACTCTGCAACTTTTTCACTTAAAATATGAGGTTTTAATGCAGTTGCTGCACTATCTAAGTAAATAATATTTTGTTTAAAAAACAAAAAGTCTTCCCTATTCGTCCTAAACCCCTCCATTTTAATTCAAAAAATGAACAATATCATTTTTTAAACTCCTTTTTAAAGAACTCGTCATAAACGTTAACTCATCAAATTTTTTTATAGATAAAATTACATTATGATGGCGAGTGGTTGCTGTCGCATTATCGATATAAAGATTAGGCTTTAAATCAGTTTTTCCGGTTTCTTTATTATATAAATGAATATTTTGAATTGTTTTAGCTCCAAAGCAATTTTCTTCAATAAAAGTGGAAATTTGAATATTAGAGTTTCCATTATAAGCTATAATATCACCACTTAAACGACTAATAGATTTATTCCCACAATGGTGAATATAAAAATCACTATTCTCTTTTTCCTTACAGACTTTTTTTATTTTATAATTAAATTTAGACGAATCACCTATCAAATTAGCTTCTATCATCTGCTTAGTTTGAAAATCATGATTAATATGAACAACATTAATTACCGATTTAGCACCTAAAGTAAAACAATATTGAACCTTACTATCGCTAATTTTTTCAAAAATATAAATATTAGCACGCATACCGGCTGAAACATCAACATTTATTTTATATTTATGATTAGTAGCCATTATATATATAGCAACATCATCAGACTTATTAATTTTTAGATTAAGATTAGTAATCGCAAAAAAGCCTTCAAAAACTTCCATTTTAAATTGATGTAAATCTCTTAATTTTATATCTTCTGTTTTATCATTTACCACTACTATTTTATTCATTTTAAAATCATTCCTTCACGATAAAAATACTATATTAAGTTAATAATTTAACTTAATTATACTAGAAATAATTATAAAACAAAAGAATTTGTATAATTATTTATCATAAATATCAATATATTTATGAATATTCGCAGTATTCACGAAAGCCTTATGGCTTTTTTTGATTTTATGATATAATTATTATAGGGAGTGTGAATTATGGAAAATTGTATTTTTTGTAAAATTATTAATGGTGATATTCCTTGCTATAAAATTTATGAAGACGATTTAGTTGTAGCCTTTTTGGATATTAACCCAATTTCAAATGGGCATACCCTAATTGTGCCAAAGCAGCATTTTCAAGATTTATATGACATTGACAATAATGTTTTAAATCATATTTTAGAAATTGCTAAAAAAATAGCTAAGCAAATAACTGCTAAATTAAATTGTGATGGTTTCACTTTAGTTCAAAACAATGGTGCAGTTCAAGAGGTAAAACATTTTCATTTGCATATACATCCATACTATAAGAATAGTGAAATAATGAAAGTTGAAGATTGTTTTAAAATACTAAATATTTAGTATTTTTTTATGCATAGAAAAAGATATACTATTTACAAGTATATCCTTGGTCTTCTAAATCTGATTTTAAATCATCATAACTTTGATAATTAAAAGATAAATCATCTTTAGCATCTTGATCTAATTTTGGATAATCAATACTGATGGCAATAACTAATCCACCATTATCATCTTTAACATCACATTTTACCCCATCATATGAAGAATATGTACTACATACAGAACTTTCAAGTGAACTTATCAAAGTATCCATACTTTGTCCTTGTTCAATTAAACTATCTACTTGATCTTTCTCATATGACATAACCATTTTAATATCATCAATATCATCGCCTTTATAAGTAACATTTACATCTTGTTCTAATCCCATAATAGATGTGTTACATTTTAGTGTTTTCTTATTTCCACATCCTGTTACAACTACCAACATCATAACTAAAACTACAGCTAATATTTTTTTCATCATTTTTTCCTCTTTCCTCTTCAATTATTTACAAGTAAAGCCTTCATCTTCCGCAGCTTTTTTCATTGCTTCTAATGAACCATCTTCAGCATTATATGAAAGTTCAGCCTTTTCTTCATCTGTTAATTTAGTCATATCTATTGAAATTACCAAATTAACAGCATTTTTTTCAACTTCAACATCACATTTAGAACCTTCATAATCAAAACCCATACACATTAAACTCATATATGATTTCATTTGTTCTGTCTCTTCATCAGTTAATTCTTCTTCTAATTTCATAGAAGTTGTCATTTTCAAAGTTGATATTTCATCGTTTTTATCAAATTCCATCTCATAAACAGCTTTTTGTTCATCATCTTCATAAGTACATTTTAAACTGTTTGTTTTTCCACATCCTGTTACAACTACTAGCATTAAAGCGACAAATAAAAACAAAAATTTCTTCATCTTTTCATCTAACTCCTCTCTATGATAATGATACCACATAGTTATAATTGTGTAAATAGATACTTTTAAAATAATTTCACAAGTCTTACATATTGACAAAATAACCAATATTTCTATTGGTTATTTTATTGCTTCTTTACGTGATAAATTAAGTCTTCCACGATTGTCATATCCTAAGCATTTAACAATAATTTCATCGCCTTCTTTGACAACGTCTTCTACTTTAGCAACTCTTTCTAAAGCTAATTGTGAAATATGAACCATTCCTTCACATCCCGGCCATAATTCAACAAAGCATCCTTTATCACTTAATACTTTAACAACTTTTCCTGTATAAATCTTATTTTCTTCAGGTTCACGTACAATATCTTTTATACGATTAGCAGTAGCCTCAATAATTTCTTTATCAGTATGATAAATAATGACACGGCCATCGTCTTCTAAATCGACTTTAACGGCATTAATATCATTAACGGCTTTTACATGGCTACATTCTAAAATAATCTTAGTAATCGTTTCTCCACCCTTACCAATTACTTCTTTAATTTTATCTGGATCAATCATAAACGTCAAAGTCTTTGGTGCATATTTAGATACTTCTTTACGAGGTTCTGGGATTTGAGCTTGAATAACATCCAAGATTTGCATACGTGCTTTTTTTGCTTGTTCTAAAGCTTCCTTTAAAATTTCTTTAGTTATTCCTTTTATCTTAATATCCATTTGTAAAGCACAAATACCGTCTCTAGTTCCAGCTACTTTAAAATCCATATCTCCTAAATGATCTTCCATACCTTGAATATCAGTTAATATCTGATAATTGTCACCATAAGTAATCAATCCCATAGCAATACCTGCTACTGGTGCTTTAATCGGTACCCCTGCAGCCATTAAACTCATGCATCCAGCACATATACTAGCTTGAGATGATGAACCATTAGATTCCAAAATTTCTGATACAACACGAATTGTATAAGGGAATTCTTCTTCAGATGGAATAACTTGCGCTAAAGCACGCTCACCTAAAGCACCATGTCCAATTTCACGACGACCTGGAGCTCCATATCTTCCCGTTTCACCAACACTAAATTGAGGAAAATTATAATGTAACATAAATCTTTTTTCTGTTTCAATATCAAGTCCATCTAAAATTTGATGTTCACCTAGCGCTCCTAAAGTTGTTACACTTAAACTTTGTGTTTCTCCACGCGTAAATAAAGCTGAACCATGAGTTCTTGGAAGTAAATCAATATCTGTCGATAAAGGACGTATCTCATCCATTGCACGACCATCAGCACGTGTATGCTCTTTTACAACAATTGTTCTAAAAATTTCATATTCAATTTTTTCCAAAACCAGTTTAACTTTAGTTATTAGTTCTCTTAATTCGTCTTCCTTTAAATCTGCATTTTCTTGCTCATATTTTGTTACAACTTTTTCCTTAGCGGCATCAATAGCTGCATATTTTTCTAATTTATCTTTAATACGCATAGCAGCATTTAATTCATCACTAACAAGGGTGCTAACTTCAGACTTTAATTCCTCAGAAATTTCTAAAACTTCATATTCCATATCCTCCTCGCCAATTTCGGCAATAATAGATTCTTGGAA
This sequence comes from uncultured Bacilli bacterium, assembly GCA_944373145.1. Classification (GTDB taxonomy): domain Bacteria; phylum Bacillota_I; class Bacilli_A; order RF39; family UBA660; genus UBA5578. The sequence continues at coordinate 44,900 of CALWAL010000004.1, read as the reverse complement.
TGTTATTAATTCTTTAATAGCTTCATGGCCAAACATTAAAGCATCCAACATATCTTCTTCTGACACTTCTTTAGCACCAGCTTCAACCATATTAATAGCTTCTTTAGTACCTGCTACAGTAAGATCTATATCTGATATTTCGGCTTGTTCTGTCGTTGGGTTAATAATAAACTCGCCATTAATACGACCTACTTTAACACCCGCAATAGGACCTAAAAAAGGAATTTTTGATATTGATGTTGCTAAAGAAGAACCAAACATTGCTGTAATTTCTGGAGAATTATCTGGATCTACCGATAGAACAGTATTAACAATTTGAACTTCATTTCTAAAGTTTTCTGGGAATAGCGGTCGCATTGGACGATCTATCATACGAGCAGCTAAAGTTGCGTTTTCAGTCGGTCTACTCTCTCTTTTAATAAATCCACCAGGAATTTTACCAACAGCATATAATTTTTCCTGGTATAAAACTGTCAACGGAAAAAAATCGGATAAAATATTAGCATTTTTACTAACGACAGCTGCCGTTAAAATAACAGTGTCACCATAGCGAACCAAAACAGAGCCATTAGCTTGTTTAGCTACTTCACCATGTTCAACAACTAATTTTCTACCTCTAAAATCTAACTCAAAAACCTTCTTCATTCTTTACCTCTTTTCTAAAATAAAGACACTCAAAAAAAGAGTGTCTTTGTTTTTCCCATAATGATTATTTTCTTAAGCCTAATTCTTTAACTATTTCACGATATCTAGTTACATCATTCTTAATTAAATAATTTAATAATTGTCTTCTTTGACCAACTTTTCTTAAAAGGCCTCTTTTTGAATGATGATCTTTAGCATGTACCTTAAAGTGTTCCGTTAAAGTGTTGATTTCTTCAGTTAAAATAGCTATTTGTACTTCAATTGATCCAGTATCATTAACATCTTTACCAAATTTTTCGACTAACTCGGCTTTCTTTTCTTTTGTCAATGCCATATTTTTCTCTCCTTTCACTATATACGCTCATACCTAGAAAAAGTCGGAGACTCTCAGTCCAAGTACAAGTACCGAATATAATATACACCATTTTTTATTTTTACGCAAGACTTATCTAAAAATATAATAATATTTTGGATGTTTTAAATCAATTAAAAAATCAGTTTTTCCCGTTGAACCAACTTCACTTTTTTCAAAAAAATAACGATACCATTTAAAAGTTTTTTCACCATAATTTGGTAAAACGTAATTTACTTCCATTCCAATGCCATGACGATCTTCAATAATCCGATAATTAACATTTTCTATTAAAGTCCCATGATTATGTAAATGATAATAATAAATATATCTCTTGATAGTCATGGATATATCCAAAATAATAACCAAAATAATAATAAATAAAGTTCTAATCCATTGTGCATCGTTACTCATCAATTCACTATACAAAAAAACACTTAAACCGAAAATAAAAAAAATACTAAAAATAATTGTGTTTTTATATCTATTATCAAAAGCCTGTTTTAAACTATATAATTTCATTCTTAATTCCTTTCTAATTTTGCATATAAAATTTTTTCTCGCTTATCATTACTACCTTTTAATGGGCTTATTAATAATTTTAAGTATTCACGACCGTTAGATAATTTTTCGTCTGAAAACTCATCAAAATAACTTTTAATTTGTTCTAAATCTTTTAAATATCCATCAACAATCATCTTTTTAGCAGTATTAAAATCTCGCTCAATTATACGTCTACCAATATCACAAGTTCTTGTATATGATGGATGTTCATAATATCTATTTTTAAAATTATTACCTAATAAAAAGAATTGCTGGTAAGTTAAATCAATAACATAATAATAATTAAAATACGCAATAACAATGTAATGTTTATAGGGAAGTGATAAAAAATCACTTAAATTAAACATACAAGCTGTCACTTCTAAATTTTTAGCTATTTCTAAAACAATATTACAAAATTCAAAGCTTCGTGCCTTTAAACTATCATTTACTATTGAACAATGGTATAGTTCCTCCATTCTTTTACGGCTATAATAGATTAATTGTTCAATTATTTTTTCTTTTTCTGATGTTGAAGGCTCAACTTTTGGACAGACTTCAATAATTCGTTTAGTTAACTGGTTTTCTAATTGTGACAAACGCAACATATCTTTTAATTCTAAATTTTTATTTTGATAGATTTGATCAAACAAAGGTTCTAATAAACTCATCTGTTTTGAAACAGGTTTATCAATATTTTTTTCAATTAAAGTTTGAAGTTGATCCATCAATTCTTTCATACAAAATTCCCCCTAAAATTTTAGTTTAAAACGATTAGTTTCAATGCAAATGCGTTGAACAATACCCAATGAAGCAATTAAAGATAAAGTAAAACTACCACCATAACTTAAAAACGGTAAAGGAACACCAGTTAAAGGAATTAAGCCAAATAGCCCGCCTAAATTAATAATAATATGGGCCATAATATAAGTGCCAATGCCTAAACACATATATTTTCCGCGAATCGAATTTGCACGGCTAGCTAACATCATAATTCGATAAATCATTACCGCATATAATATAATTATAATAGCGCCTACAATAAAGCCATCCTCTTCAGTTAAAATAGCAAATACCATATCAGTATGAGGCTCTGGAATATAAGAATATTTTTGAGTACTCTTACCAATTCCTACCCCATTTAAGCCACCTAAATTAATGGAAATATAGGCATTACAAACCTGATAGCCATCCCCTTGATAATTTTTACACGGATTTAAAAAATTAAGTCTTGACAGTTGAGCATCGGTCAAAATATAACCACGAAAAGCGTATAACCCAAGCAAGGCCACCGCAATTACACCCACTGCTACTCCGATAATTTTCCACTTTTCCGCCCGAATAATGGGGCTTAACAAATAAATCATTCCAAAAATCATTAATTGAATTAACATGGTCCCAGCATCTTTTTGAAAGAAAACAATTATTGGAATAATAATACCAATAATAATTAACTTCCAAATCAAATTATAATGATTAGTTTTGGGATTACGAAATTTCTTGCCGTTTTTTTCAATAAAAAGTGCTAAAACAGCAATCATTACCGGTTTTGCCAATTCACTTGGTTGTAATTTAAAAAATCCTAAATCTATCCAGTTTGTTGCACCACGCGTTACTGCTCCACGTGCTAGTACATAACAATTAAGTACCACTACAACAATAAAAAGCAGCGGTACTAACCAATAATATTTTCGTGTATCAATATTTATAATCAAAATAAAAGCAATAAACGCTCCTATTAATACAACTAAGTGTCGGTAAAAATAATAATAGACTGATTGGTCCATAATAGTCACCGCTTCTCTTCCAGAGGCTGTAACTATGTTAAATAGTCCAAAAACACTAAGCAATATCATGATGATTAACAAAATTTTATCCATATCTTTAATTGTTGATTGAATATTTTTGAAGAACATCACCATGAATCACTCCCTCTTTATTATTTCATATAATATAATATCATATCTGAGCCTCTTTGACAAACGTTTTATATGTAAATAGGTCATTTGTAATTAACAAATCGTCAAATAGACAATATGATATATTGAGTAGTAAGGAGGAGTTTTATGTATTACTATGGTGGATATCAAGGATACGGTGGATACCCTAGTGCACAAGTCGGTTACGGAAATGGTTATGGTTATGGTTATGGTTATGGAGCTGCCATTATTTTAGTGTTATTTATTTTATTAGTTATAATTATTGGAGCTAGAGCTTTTGATGGAAATAATGGCTGTCATAACAACTGTGGAAATAGATAGAGGTCGTAAGACTTCTTTTTATATAGATTTTTTTAAATAAGTTTGTTATAATATCATTGCGGAAGTGATGAAATGTATAAAAAATTAAATATTTTAGATGAAAAAGATAAACATCTTAGGCAAGTTAGTGTTGAAGCAACATTACCTTTATCTAAAGAATATAAAAAAATAATAAAACACATTATTAAAGAACTAACTTATAGTCAAATTGAAGAATATGAAAAGAAATATGATTTGCGTCCAGGTATGGGCCTAGCTTTTCCACAATTGGGAATTAATGAAAGAATTATTGTTATTGTTCATGAAGTTGAAGAAGGTGTATTTGATGAATATGTTGTTATTAATCCTAAAATTATCAGTAATTCAACTGAAATGATTGCAACAGAAGCTGGAGAAGGTTGTTTAAGTGTTAATCGTGAAGTTGAGGGGCATGTTAAACGATATGCACGAGTAACTGTTGAAGGCTATGATGAAGATGGTAACAAAATTCGCATTCGCGCACGTGAGGAATTATCAATAGCTTTTCAACATGAAATAGATCATTTAAATGGTATTCTTTTCTACGATCGAATTGATAAAAACCATAAGTTCTATACGGAAGATGAAATAAGACTAATTTAGGAGGAATATGAAAAATTCAATTAAATATATATTATTGTTTGTTATTGCTTGCCTATGTTCATTTGTAATTTATTTTGTAGCAAGCCCTACTAGTGATGAACATCAAATAGGTATTTTATACTATGAAAAATAAAAAGTCTATAAAGACTTTTTTTAATTATATTTTAAAATTTCAATAATAATTTTTCCCTTTTTGCTTTTCCCTAAAACCGAACTTAATTTGTACTTCCCGTATCCTCTAATTGAAAAAATATCTCCTTCTTCTATTTTTTTAAAACGACGAGTTATCTCATAATTAAGTAATACTTCATTTTTTAGGAAAAGATTATTGACACTATTACGGCTTAAATTAGTAATGACCGAAACAATATTATCAAAACGTAAACTATTACATAAATATTTTTTTACTTCATAGGTAATAGAGTAATCTTCAATCGCATTCAATTCTAATTCCTTAATATCAATTTTATAATGTCCAATCGTTTTAAACTGTGTTAAGAAAAAAGGTAATAGCTTACTTAAAATAATTAAATAATATTTTTTTTCATTAATAATTATATCTCCATAATAACTAGGTTTTATATTGTTACCAAATAGACTTCCTAAAATATCAGAATGCTTGAGTTCATACTTACTAATAATTTCTAATAATGAAATCTTAGGTTCAACATCTTTAAAAACAATAACTTTTTCAGCATCTCGGTAAGGGTAAAATATTTGATAAGAGGTATGATTTTTATTTAAAAGAGAGCATACTTTTTTTAATTCATTTTGATTTAAAAAATTAGTATATTCACCATTTTGAACTTTTTCAAAATTATTAATAATAAAATAATTATTGTTCGTTTCCATATTTAGCTATATATTCTTCATAGGACATCTCTTTATCAAGATAGCTTCCATCTTCCTTAATATCAATAATACGTGTTGCAATAGTATCAATTAAATGTTGATCAAAAGTAGCAAAAACAACACAACCATTAAAACGTTTTAATCCCTCATCTAAAGCGGTTATTGACTCCATATCCAAATGATTAGTAGGTTCATCTAAAAGAAGCAAGTTGCCATGTTCTAACATAATTTTAGATAACATACAACGAACTTTTTCACCACCACTTAAAACATTAATTTTTTTAAGTGATTCTTCACCACTAAATAACATACGCCCTAAAAAACTTCTAACAAATGTGTCTTCTTGATTAGAAGAATACTGTTTCAACCACTCTATCATATTCATATCACTTTTAAAATAATCATCATAATTTTTTGGATAATAACTACGAATAACCGTTGTTCCTACCTTAACTTCCCCTCGATCAGGAACATCAATTCCCATAATAATTCGTAATAAAGTTGTCTTAGCTAGTTCGTTATTTCCAATTAAGGCTATCTTATCGCCAGGCTTAATCGTTAATCGAATATTTTTTAAAACTTCCACTCCATCAATAGATTTATAAACATGATCTAAATGAATAACTTCTTTACCTAAATATCGTTCTGGTTCAAAATTTATAAATGGATATTTGCGACTAGAGGGTTTAATATCATCTAAAACTATCTTTTCTAATGATTTCTTACGACTAGTTGCTTGCTTAGATTTAGAAGCATTAGCACTAAATCTTCGTATAAAATCTTGTAATTCGGCAATTTTTTCTTCTTTCTTTTTATTAGATTCTCGCATTTGTTTTTGAATTAATTGACTTGACTCATACCAAAAATCGTAATTACCAGCAAACATTGTGATTTTTTCATAATCAATATCCACCATATGAGTACATATTTTATTTAAAAAATGGCGGTCATGAGAAATAACAATAACAGTATTTTTAAAGTCAATTAAAAATTCTTCTAACCAATGTTTACTTTCTAAATCTAATCCATTCGTCGGTTCATCTAATAATAAAATGTCCGGTTCACCAAATAAAGCACGAGCTAACAAAACCTTCACTTTATCCGATTCTTTTAGTTCTTTCATCTGTTTTTCATGTAAATCTTGACTAATACCTAAACCACTTAGAAGAATCGCTGCATTAGATTCTGCTTGCCAACCATTTTTCTTTAAAAACAAATCTTCTAATTCACCAATTCTAATTCCATCCGCATCAGTAAAATCAGTTTTAATATATAGAGCATCTTTTTCTTTCATAATGGCATATAATTCACTGTCACCCATGATGACTACATCTAAAACTTTATACTCATCATAAACATGGTGATTTTGCTCTAAAGTCGACATTCTTTCACCCTTGCCAATAATAACTTCGCCGCTTGTAGAATCAACTTCCCCACTTAAAATTTTTAAAAAAGTAGTTTTACCTGCTCCATTGGCGCCAATTAAACCATAACAATTATTATTTTCAAATTTTAGATTAACATTATCAAATAAAATACGTTTACCATATCGTAAACCAATATTAATTGTTTGTAACATAATTTCACCTCAACATTTCCATAATACCATAAAAAAGTTAAAATAAAAAGAAAAAGATTTTATCCTTTTTCCTAATTTTTTTCCCAATGCGCTACTAAAGTAATATCTTGACTAATAGCTTTATTAAAATCAAATTTAGTATCATTATAATACCAACCTTTAAATTCATAACCTTCTTTAACTGGTGTTGTTGGCTTAACTGCTCTTTCACTAACCATAATATATTGTGAGCTCACTTCACTGCCTCCCATACTATCAAAAGAAACAACATAGTAAAGATTAGAAGAACTACTAACTTTTAACCATTTTGCTTTTAAAGTAATATTTTGACGAATAGGCTTAGTAAAATCATAATCTTCACCATCTAATTGCCAACCAACAAATTTATAGCCTTCCCGTACAGGTGTTTTTGGCAAACCAATCGTTTTACCAGTTTCAACATACATTTTTTCTACTTCACTACCACCATTGGCATCAAATATTATGGTATACTCATTTCCAACTAATAGGCAATAGCCAATAATGACTAAAGTAATTATAACAAAAATACTAAGTATTTGATATGCTTGTTTTTTTTTCATATAAACCTCCCTATAATTATATCTTCATTATACAAAGAGTTTTATATTGTGTCAATCTTTTTAAATTTTATGAATAACTTTTAACCGATTAATAACTTTCTTTTCAATTCTAGAAATATACGATTGACTAATCCCAAGGGAAGCCGCGACTTCTTTTTGTGTCATTTCTTCATTATTCCTCAAACCATATCGTAAAATCATAATTTCTTTATCTCTTGCATTTAATTTATCTATTTCTTGGTATAATAATCTTCGTTCTACTTCTTCCTCTAACGGTCTTGTCACAATATCTTCTTCAGTTCCCAAAACATCCTCCAAATGCAGTTCATTACCCTCAGCATCATAACTCAAACTATCTTCAAAACTTACCTCCGTTCTTCTCCTTTTATTCTTCCTCAAAAACATCAAAATTTCATTATCAATACACCGTGAAGCATAAGTTGCTAATTTAATATTTTTATCATTGTTAAAAGTATTAATACCTTTAATTAGTCCAATTGTTCCAATGCTTACTAAATCTTCTAAATCAATACCTGTATTTTCATATTTTTTAGCTAAAAAAACAACCAAACGTAAATTGTGCTCAATTAATTTCTTTTTAGATTCTGCATCGTTTTGTAAAATATATCGTATTTCTTCTTCTTTAGTTAATGGTTCTGGTAATTTATCAACACTACCAACAAAATAAATTCTTTTAATAAATAGTTTTTTAAAAAATAAAATTATTTTTTGTAACATTTTATCCCTCCATCATTTTCTGATTTAGCAAAAAATCTACACCATCAAAACCAACATCATGATCCATAATTCCAAGATAAATATCTTCTAAAATTTTTGAATCATATTTTACCCAATCAGCCTTAAAACATTTTACAACTCCAACATAATTTAAAGCTTGATATGGTAAAAATTCATAATCATTAATTTCAAAATTAATAAGTTTATGAGAAATTAAAACTACTGGCTTTCGCTTATAAGTTAAATTATTGCCACTATCGATATACCCAATACCTTCAATACTTTGGTTTTGATAGCCAATTTTAGTATAATAACGATATTGTTGATGTTCTTTTAACGTTTTAATTTTTCGAACATAATAAGCAATAAGAATTGGTGATAATATGAGCATTCCAAAAAAATTTAATTGATAACTATTTGAAATAAATTTAAAGCCAAAATTATCAAATGATATCATATTATTCCATAAATAAAGGCAACCTCCTAAAATAATACTAGAAAAATATAAATAACTTAAATTCTTAATTAAATATTTAAAACCATAATATTGAAAAGCTACTAAAATCATCACAACACTTACTAACAATTTGAAAATAAATAATTCAATATTATTAAAAGGGAAAAACAATAGTAAAATACTAAAACTTCCGATAAATGATCCAGCAATAATACGATAAAAAGAAATATTTCTCTTTAATGTTACACCAACACTCAACAATAATAATAAATCAATAATGAAATTGAATATTAATAATAAATCAACATATATTTTCATCTTATCACCATTATCATTATAAAAAAAAGAAACGACTATTTGTGTCGTTTTTTATTTTTTGAAATCATCATTCATAACTTTTTGATAAACACTTTTATATTCTTCATCTAAAGCCTCATAAAAATGAATAGGTAAGTCTAGCTTTGCTTGTAAACGTACAATCAAACGTTTTAAATACAAAAGATTATCAGCACAAAGTTCAACATTTAAATTACCAATAATATATTCTAATTCTTTACGTAATTCATCATCAACAAGAGCTTCTCTTAACTTTTCAATTTCTAACATAATAGATTCCATATCAGTAGCTCGATAATATTCATACTCTAAATCTTGCATTAGTTTTAATTTTCCATAACCAATATCAAAGCGAGTAATTTTAACTCTTAATGTTACCCATTCTTTATCTAAATTTTCAAGCATTTTAGCATCATAAGGATTTAACCCTTTTCGTACTAATTTTCTTCTTTTTTTAGAATAGTTGTGACGATCTTCTTTGCTTATATTCATATAATCACCAACATAAAAAGGCCTCTTAGAAGCCTCCTCTTTTCTTTAAGAATGATGGAATAATATCGTCATCAGAATCATCAGAATCATCATTACGACGTTGTATACCTGCATCTGGTTTTTGATATGAATGGTATAACGGTTCAGTATCTTGGTCAAAACCAGTCGCTATAACTGTAACAATAATTTCATCAGTTAAATTTTCATTAATTACAGCTCCAAATATAGTGTTCATATCAGTATTAGCACTTGTTCTAATAACCTCAGCAGCCTCTTCAACTTCAAACAAAGTTAAATTATTACCACCAGTTACATTAATAATCGCATCTGTCGCTCCACTAATACTAGTCTCTAACAATGGACTAGATACAGCTTGGCGAGCAGCTTCTGTTGCACGATTATCGCCAACACCTATACCTATACCAATAAGAGCATTTCCTCGTTTTTCCATAACCGTCTTAACATCAGCAAAGTCTAAGTTAATTAAACCTGCTACAGCGATTAAATCAGAAATAGATTGAACCCCACGTCTTAAAACATTATCTACTTCTTTAAAAGAATCAAGAAGTGGTGTTTGCTTGTCAATGATTTCTCTTAAACGATCATTTGGTATAACAATTAGTGTATCAACATTTTTCTTTAATTCTTCTAAACCGGCAATAGCTTGTTCCATTCTTTTCTTGCCTTCAAAAGAGAATGGTTTAGTAACAATACCAACAGTTAATGCTCCTAATTCTTGTGCTATTTGAGCCACTACTGGAGCAGCACCTGTTCCAGTTCCACCACCCATACCACAAGTAACAAAAACCATATCAGCGCCTCTTAAAGCCTCTTCAATTTCTTTTTTACTTTCTAAAGCAGCTTCTCGTCCAATGTCAGGTTTAGCTCCAGCACCACGACCACCGGTTAGGCTTTCTCCTATTTGAATTTTTGTTGGAGCTTTGGAACAGTTTAATACTTGTAAATCCGTATTGGCTACTATGAATTCAACACCTTTCACCCCAGAATCTATCATTCTATTAACAGCGTTATTTCCACCGCCACCAATTCCAATTACCTTTATTTTTGCTATTTGATCCATTTCTAATCCAAACATATCTATATCCTCCTAATATTCGCTAGAAAAATGCTCATAAATTTTTCCAAGCATTGTATCTTTAGCTGATTCCACTGAACTTTTTCTAACGGTTGCTAGTTCTGATGCCTCTTCATTATTTATCATAGAATAGTTTTTACCACGCATTTTTAATCGCCCAATAAAATAAACAATATTCCCAACACATGATGAATACTTATTATTTCTAATACCTAGTAATTTAATACTGCCAATACTAACATTTTTACCTAAAACATCAGTTGCAACGTACTCAATATCCGGCATATTACTAGTACCACCTGTTATTATAATATAATCAATTCTCTTGCTTGTCAATATATTCAACTCTTTTTTTACGAGATTTAGAATTTCCTCAAGACGTGAAGAAACTATCTCAGAGATCTCAAATTGGTTGATTTTTAATTTGTCATTAACAGATGTGGTAATTTCATATGTATCACTTGTATTTGCATTACGCTTGTGTGCCAAGGCAAATTTATGCTTTAATTTTTTAGCAGTATCCAAATCTATTTTATACATGTAAGAAATATCGTTATCAATATTTAGACCACCCATACCAATAACTGAACTCTTAACAATAATTCCTTTATTATATAAAGAAAGTGTTGTTGTTTCACAACCAATATTAACAATAACACCAATTTTTTTATCCATATCTTTATTTTTAAAAGCACATAAATCGCCAATATTATTTAAAGCAATATCAACAACTTCTACGCCAATCATATCAAATAAACCAATAACGGAATAAACACTCTTTTTATGAGCTGTAGCCATAATTGCACGCATAGACAAACGCTGTGCCGAACGACCAATTGGATCTTTAACAACCAACTGCTCATTAATTCGAAAATCAACAGGAATAACAGTTACAATTTCTTGATTTTCTTTTTTTACTGTTGCCTGATTAATTAAATATGACACATGATCATTAGTTATACTTCCTTCTTCAATATCTATTTCACTCTTAACGACAGAGTATTCAGCAAAATAACTAGGTACAGAAGCGATAACTCTTTTTATTTTAATACCTAACATTTCTTCAACCGAAGACAAAGCCCCTCTTAATGAACGACTAGCTAGTTCTACATTTGTAATTAATCCTTTTTTAATACCTCTTGATTTAAAAGATGACGATGCTAATAAATTTAATTTATTTTGAAATAATTCACAAACAACAATTTTTATACTATCTGAACCAATATCAACACTAGTATAAATATGTTTCATATCATCATCTCCTATAATCTAATATCATTATACTATAAATTCAAAAAAATGTAAAAGAATTTCCGAAAAATACCTTCTAAATCTAAAAAAAGAAGAGATAATCACTCTTCTTCAATAATCTCTAAATAATCACCGCTATCTAAATGCAAAATTCCTTTTTTATTTTCAAAACCTTCAGCATATTCAATATAATTATATAATCGTTCAAATTTTGATAAAGTTACATAAACATAAATTCCATCATTCATCGAAATCAAGAATAATTCAGGATCAACATCGGTTGGAACATACTGAATCTCCGACATTTTATCTAATACACTTAAGGGTACTCCAGCCATATCTTCAATTAATTCTTGATAAACTGTATCTGGTACTTGATTAATTAAAAATGGAACGTTAAATGTTTCTTCAATCATTGTACCATCTTCTAAAACCGTTTTATGAGCAGGTTGATAATATAATAGAGGGCGATTTTCATTTATTTCAATAATAACTTTTGTAAAAAGATTTGTTTTATTAATCCTAACTGATTCAATTAGATCGACTTCTTCCAATTTATTTTTTAACACATAACTAGAATTAGCAAAGGTGCTAGGGTAATTGCGAATTCCGGCAAGATCAATAACATCTTGATCTGTTAAATAATAATTCCCTTTAATAATGATATTTTTAATAGGCGTATCATAAATAAGTTTAACAAGCAGAAAGAATAAAATAAGCGCAATAACTCCTAATAAAACTTTTTCATATTTAATTCGAACTTTTTTCTTTACTAAAGGCTTTTTTATTTCTTTTTTTCTTGCTTTAACCCTTTTCTTCTTCACACCCACATTATCACCTATTCTACGAATTCTTGTTCAACTTTTAATTCAATACCATATTGTTCTTTTATTTTTTCTTTAATTTCTATAATCAAAGCTTTAATATCTTCCCCCCTAGCTTCTCCAACATTTATAATAAAATTAGCATGTTTTTGGCTAACTTCTGCATCACCTATACGATGCCCTTTATAACCTATTTCTTCAATCAAACGTCCAGCAAAATCACCTTCAGGATTGCGGAAAACAGAACCTGCTGAAGGATACTCTAACGGTTGAGATTCCACTCTCCGTTTGCGACGATCTTCAATCAACTGCATTATCTCTTCTGGGTTACCTTTTTTGAGAATGATTGTCATCTCTAAGCAAACATAATTAGGATGTTTTTGCAAAAATGATGTTCGATAATGGAAATCCATATCATAATTAGTCAATTCTTTGATTTTATAATCTGGTGTTAAAACTTTAACACTCTTCACAATATAACCCATATCACTTTTATAAGCTCCAGCATTCATAAATACAGCGCCGCCAACCGTCCCTGGAATACCAGTAGCAAATTCAATTCCAGCATACCCCATTCTTGACAAGCGAGTTGCTAATTTAATTAAAGGATATCCCGCTCCAACAATTATCTCATTCGACTTAATATCTAAATTGTTAAAATTATCTAATTTAATCAAAACGCCATTATAACCGCTATCATTAAAAATTAAATTAGAACCACGTCCTAAAATTTTATGTTTAATATCTTTATTTCTCAAATATTTAAGCAATGTAATTAAGCACTCTAGATTATTAGGAATAACTAAAGCGATTGCTCTACCACCAGCTTTATAAGTCGTATATTCTTTTATATTAACATTTTCTAAAACTTGACCTACTTTCAAATTTATTAATTCTTGAATAATATCCATATTATATCTTTCCTTCTATTAGTTTTTGTAGTTGCTCATAAATAACACTAGCACTATCTAAAACTCCTAATTTAGCCAAATTATGTTTCATATTGTGTTGTTTTGATGATGATGTTATTACATCATCAATTGTATTCAGTAAAATATCTTTATTCAAATTTTTTTCTTCAATTAATATTGCTGCATCTTCTTTAACTAAATCCATTGCATTTTTAAATTGATGATTGTTTGGAACATATGGACTTGGAATTAAGATTGCTGGAATTTGCAAAGCAATAATCTCACTCAATGTAGAAGCTCCCGCCCTTGTGACCATCAAGTCAACACGTTTCATAATACGTGTCATATTATCAATATATGGTACAACCTTGACATTAATTGGAAATTTGAGTTTATTTATTTCTTCATAATCATTTTTACCCGTTACATACAAAACTTGATATGGCTTTTGACTTGTTAATGGTAATGTTTCCTTTAAGACATCGTTAACACTGCTAGCTCCTAATGACCCCATGACAACTAAAATAAGTTTCTTGTTGGGATCCAATCCTAGTTCCGTTTTTTCCATTGCCGGTTTTTTTAAAGCATCTTCACTGCAAGGATTTCCCGTAAAAACCGTTTTATCACTTGGAAAACTATTAATTGATGATTTAAAAGAAACACCAATTAAATCAACATATGGCGCTAAAAAAAGATTAGCTTTGCCTGGAACACTATTCTGTTCGTGTAAAAAGGTTTTATATTTTAACTTGGAGGCGGCTTTCAAAACAGGTACAGTCACATATCCACCGACCCCAATAACTACATCAGGGTTAAATTCTTTTATCCATTTTGCGCATTGTTTTTTTGCTTTTAGCAAGCATTTTAATACTTTAAAGTTCTTAAACAAATGGCGGCGGTCAAAGCCATAAACCTCAATTGATTTAAAAGGTATTCCTTCCTTTGGAACAATATCTCTTTCCATTCTATTATGTGTCCCTATATATAAAAATTCGCTATTAGGTTCTTTTTCTTTAATTTTATTTATAATTGCTAAGGCAGGATATATATGTCCACCAGTACCACCAGCACTAATAACAACTCTCATCTTACCACTTCCTTATTGTTATTATATCATAATTATATGTAAAAACATAGGCAAAATATATCTTATGTATACCTAAACATTTGTCGATTTTCATACAAATATTTTTGATGATGATTTTTAATTTAATAAAAGTTATAAGCCAGATAATTAGATTTTATTAATTTGATTATTTTAAACTATGATAAATTTAAAGTTTAAGAAATATTCTAATTGTTTTATTTATATATATCTATTAAAATATAGATTATTATTATAAACGATTGTTTCTAGAAGATGTAATAAATATTTGTTAAAATATATTTGTCCTTTAATTATTCAAAAGCATTATTATCAAAAATTAATTATTTTATCGTATTACTCATACTTTAAACAAAAATGATATTCAAGATGAAATAATTAAATGGGTGTTGTAAATGCCAATAATAAAAAATTTTAAAAAAAGTAGAGAGAGTATGGATTTATCACAGAGATATATGGCCAAAGAATTAGATGTTCATTATACTACTTTTAACGGTTGGGAAACAGAACGTGACATTATTCCTTTGGAAAGATTAATATCATATGCTAATCGTTTTGAATTTAGTTTGGATTATTTATTTGGAATTTCAATTAAAAACGAAAAATATGAATCTATTCACATTAATCAACAACTCATTGGTCAAAACCTTAAAAGTTTAAGAAAAAAGTATAATTACACACAGCAAGAAATAGCTAATAAACTAAATACTACACAGTCAACTTACTCTGCTTACGAATCTGGGAAAAATTTAATTCCTACTATATACTTATACGGGTTAATTAATATATACGAAAATTTATCTATTGATGAATTATTAGGTCGAAAAAAGGTGAAAAAATAATTTCACCTTTTTTGTTCAAAAAAGAAGGTTAAACGCCTTCTTTAACATAACGCTTATACTTACTATTAGGAATTAAAATACCAGATAATGCATCAGAATTTTCACCAGAAAAATCTAAGAATACAATTTCATCAATAGTACTAAGAGGCCTTCTCATTCTATCCTTATATGTCCTATTTAAATCTTTAAAAGAAAGAGTTAAAGAAATAGCCCTTCGCATAATTTTTTCTTCTTCAATAAAAGTTATCTGCTCTCTATCCAAACCCAAAATATTATAAATTGCTTCTTTAATAAGATTCATATGTGATTGAATTAACTCAATTAAATCCTTATTTTCTTGTACAAGAATTTCTAAATCATCCAAACTTGAAAGCGCATTTAAATATTTTTCTAGTGAAGTTTTGGATTTTCTTATTTGTCCCAAAATATTTATTTGTCGCTCGCAAGAACTTAAATCTCGTTTTCGTGTTCTTAAAATTATTTCAAATGTTCCTAACATTATAAATAATTCTGATAATGACAAATCACGATTCAATACTAACTTGCCATCATTATTATAAAATGTTTTTTGATAATATATTTTTAAAACCTTACCTAAAGTTAACATTTCATTATTTGATGATGACTCATACATTAAATACTCTGCTGGATTATTTCCTCTTTTTTCAATTATCCTTTTATCATGTTCTAACATTTTAACAACACTTTTTTGGTTATTTGTAATTTCTAATACCTGTACTGCTAAAATATTTTTTAAATGATCTGCATACTTTTTTGCTAGATCGGTGCTATCAAGTTCTAACAATATAGACGTGATAGCCTGTTTTTTAAATATCATTTCAAATTCTCCTTTGCATGAGTATTATATCATGAATTATATAAAATGCAAATTTTAAATTTCATATGATTTTAAATATTCATATAGTTCGAAAGCTACCTTGGTAGGCAAAATATTTTCTAATTCTGCTTTAGATAATTGTTTAATTTGACCGATAGTTTTGTATTTTTTTAATAATTGTTTTTTCCTTTTTTCACCGATACCAGGAATAGGGTCTAAAACACTTTCTAAACTTCCTTTACTCCTTATTTGTTTATGATAACTAATAGTAAAATTATGAACTTCATCTTGCATTCTCTCTAGCAAATAAAATAAATTACTACGTTTATCGATATCATATTCTTGATAACTAGTTAATAATTTACTTGTTGCATGTTTATCATCTTTTTTTAAACCAACAACTTTAATATTCATATGTAAACTATCAATCACTTCTTGTGCAACATTAATTTGACCTACTCCCCCATCAACAATAATCAAATCAGGTCGTTCTAAGTTATCTCTTAAAACTCTAAAATAGCGACGATAAATAGCTTCACGCATTGTTCCATAATCATCGTTTTGATCAACCGAAATTTTAAATTTACGGTAATCATTTTTTAATGGTTTACCATTTTTGAAAACAACCATTCCAGAAACGTTGTACGTTCCAAATAAATGTGCGTTATCAAAAATTTCAATACGGTCCAATTTTTCTAAATTCAATAATTTTCTTAATTCTTCATTAGCATCAACTGTTCTCTTTTCATCTTTTTCAATTAAATCGAATTTTTCTGTTAAAATAATAGAAGCATTTTCACAAGCCATATCTACCAACTTTAATTTTTCACCTTTTTTAGGTACACGAACACTAATTCCTAAATATTCACCTAATAACTTATTATCACAAATAGATGGAACTAAAATTTCTTTAGGCTTAACAATATTTTGATAAAAATCAGCAATATAGCGAGTTAATTCTTCACCAACTGTTTCAATTAAAGGAAATATTTTAGAATGTCTTCCCACAATTTTAGAACTTCTAATGAAGAAAACTTGTATACTAATATAACCCTTATCAGTCGCATATCCAAAAATATCACGGTCAATATAATCTTGTATCTCAACTTGTTGATGCGTTAGTGTAATACGAATATAATCTAATAAATTTTTCATTTCTAAAGCTTTCTCATACTGCATATTTGTACTATAATTATTCATTTCCTGTGTTATCTTATTAGTTATAAAGCTATGATTACCTTTTAAAAATTGAATAATTTCTTCTTTCATTTTTAAAACATCTTCTTTTTCATATTGATTATTACAATATCCTAAACATTGTCCAATATAATAATATAAACACGGTTTTGAACCATACGTATTGCACTTACGAATAGGATACATACGATTCAAAAGATTAACAACACCCCTAGCTGCAGTTACATTTGGATATGGGCCATATAAATGCTTGATATTTTTCTTGCGTGATAAAGTTCGTACAATCTTTAAGCGTGGTACTTCTTCATCTGTTAATTCAATATAGGGATAACTTTTATCATCTTTAAGTAAAATATTATATTTAGGATTATATTTTTTAATTAAATTATTTTCTAAAATTAAAGATTCAACTTCACTATTAACAGCAATATACTCAAAGTCAGATATTTCACTAACTAATTTAGCTGTTTTACCAGCATGAGTTCCACGAAAATAAGAACTAACTCTTTTTTTTAAATTCTTGGCTTTACCTACATAAATAATGACATTATCTTTGTTTTTCATTAAATAGCAACCAGGGTTAGATGTTAATAACGACAATTTATGTTTAATATAATCCATCTCACTCACCTCGCTTAATAATATTATAACAAGTTTTAATTATATCTTTTCTTCTTTTTACTAACAAATCATTTTGCCGATTAGGATGAATGCGATTTGATAACAATAACATAGCATATTTTTGCTTGCGATCTATAAACATAATATTTCCAGTAAAACCAGTATGGTAAATACTTTGGTTACTAGCAATATCTTTAGTATCAGAGACACTGCTACCAATTAACCACCCAAAGCTTCTTTTATTCTGATTGAACCCCATCACTCTTGGAATAAACCAATTGTTAATAATTGAAGTTTCAATTACTTGTTTGCCATTCACTTTTCCATTATTTAAAATACAAGTAGTAAAATTAATTAAATCGTCAATCGTACCAAACAAACCAGCATGGCCTGCTACACCGTTTAAAAATCTAGCTTTTTCATCATGAACAATTCCTCTTAGGCATCCTTCTGTTGGCGCTATTAAAGATTTAAAAGTTGGTAAATAACTCGTGTTTGTCATTTTTAAAGGCCTAAAAATATATTTTCGACTCAAATTATCTAATGTATCATGATAAATATTCTCAATAATAAAACCCAATAAAATATAATTTGTATCTCGATAATTAATATCATATCCCGGCATACTATCTAATTTCAAATTTGTTATCAATTCTTCTTTACTATGCAAATTATTTTTATCATATAAAGCATTAAGGCCTGAAGTGTGGGTTAGCAGATGAATGATTTTAACATTATTAAAAGGAAACTCTTTTAAATACATTTGTACATAATCATATACTGAAAGTAAATGTTCATTGAGCATTTTTTCAATCAAAACATTTGTTACAATCAATTTAGTTAAACTAGCTAAATCGTAAATAGTATCAATCGTATTTATTTCAATTTTCGGTTTTAGTGCTCTATTACCAACACAACCTTTAATAATTTTTCCATTATAAAAAAAGCAATAACACGCCCCAGGAAAAACACCATCACTAACTAATTGTTTAAAATATTCATTTATTTCTTTTTCCATATTATTATTTTAACACAAAATTTCATAATATTGTAAATTATGATATAATTTAAATGGTGAAACTATGTATTCAATAATGGACAAATTATCATTCACAACTGAAATTCAAAAATCAAAATTTATTTGTTACTTAATCAACCTTGAATCTATTGATAATATTGATATATATTTAAATAAAATTAAAAAAGATTATAATGGAGCTAATCATTACTGCTATGCTTATATATATGAAAATAAAAAGAAATGCTCTGATGATGGTGAACCCAGCGGTACTGCTGGAATGCCAATTTTAAATGTTTTAGAAAATAATAATTTAAGTAACATTTTATGTGTTGTTATTAGATATTTTGGCGGTATTAAATTAGGAGCTGGTGGATTAGTTAGGGCTTATACACAAAGTGTAACTAATACATTAGAGCACGCAGAATTAGTAGAAATTAAAAAAGGCCAACTTATCGAAATTTCTTTTCCATATAATTTAGATAAAAAAATAAACTATTTATTAAAAGGTTTTAATATTTTAGAAAAAAAATATGAGGAAAATATCAAATATAAATTAAAATTAAGTAACAACGATTTAAAAATATTAACTGATAATAATATTTCTTATGAAATTTTAGAAAAAGATATTTATGTATAAAAAAACTGTTTTTGCAAACAGTTTTTTTTCTCGTTGTGGAACGAGAAGTGTAGTTCATTAGTAAGAGTAGACGAGCGCCAAATATTACATCTACACATAAGAACTATTTAGAAAGATTTCGAGCTAACGGTATGCTAGCTGAAATTATTAAAATAATTCCTAATCCAGCTTCAAATAATGCTTTAAAACCACAATCATCTTCTGTACAAAACTCAATACTTTGATATTCTGTAATACCACGAATTGTGAAAATGATTCCAATAAAAATTAAAATAACCATTGCAATTCGTCCAATTGACAGTTTTTTCTTTAAGCTATTTTCTGCTTCTTCTTTAAACTCAATAACTTCTTGAACTTCTTCTTCAGTTCTTTCCACCGTCATATAACAGACAGGGCAAGATTTCGCATCAAACGATAAAGCTGTACCACAATTCGCGCAACGTAATTTTTTTTTGGCCATGCTATCCCTTCTTACCATAATCATCATATCATAAATTTATTTTTTTAACAAGTCATAACTATATACACCAACAAATACAATATTTTTTATAATAATCATAAATAAAAAAGTGTAACAAATCTGTACACTTTCAATTATTTACCTTCCATTTGTTTAGCAACTTCTTCAGCAAAATTTTCTTCTCTTTTTGCCATTCCTTCGCCTACTTCATAACGTATCATATTTGTAATTGTACCACCGTTATTAGCTACGAATTTAGCAACTGTTTCCTTGTTTTCAGCTTTAACAAAAATTTGATTTTCTAAACATACTTCTTCATAGTATTTATTTACTTTACCAACTAAGATATTTTCAATCTTATCAGCTGGTTTACCTTCATTAATTAGTTGTTCTCTCATGATATTTTTTTCTTTTTCTAATTCTTCAATTGGTACATCACTTGATTTAACATATAGAGGTCTCATAGCAGCAGCATGCATTGCTACATCTTTAGCTACTTCAACAGAAGCGTTATCAACAACTGTTAATACAGCAATTTTACCACCCATATGAATGTAATCTCCAAAAACTTCTGAATCTTTTTTTGTAATTTTTTCAAAACGTCTAAAGCTTAATTTTTCTCCAATTTTAGCAGTTTTAGCGATAATTAGGCTTTCAATTGTTCCATCTTCATATGGTAATGCTAAAACGTCTTCAATTGTTGCTACTTCATTTTCCAAAATAGCATCCAAAATTGCATCTACTAAAGATTTGAATTCTTCGTTCTTTGCTACGAAATCTGTTTCTGAATTAACTTCAACCACAACAGCTTTATTCCCATTAATCTTAATAGCAGCTAAGCCTTCAGCAGCAATACGATCAGCCTTTTTAGCAGCCTTTGAAATACCTTTTTCTCTTAACCAATCAATGGCCGCATCTAAGTCAGCATTAGTAGCTTCTAACGCTTTTTTGCAATCTAACATCCCTGCGCCTGTCTTTTCTCTTAATTCTTTAACTAAACTTGCAGTTATCATATTATTTCCTCCTTCTTATACAAAATAAAGATGATTTATATTAAACCATCTTTAAGCATTTATTTTAAAGCTTCTAATAATTCAGCTTTTTTCATTGTAGAATATCCTTTGATTTCTTTAGCTTTTGCTAAATCTCTAAGTTCTGAAACTGTTTTAGAAGTTAAATCTTCACTTACTTCGGCTTTTTCAACAACAGTTTCTGAAGTTTTTTCAACAGATTCTTCTTTTACTTCTTTTTCAACTTTATTAAATGGTTTTTTATTATTACGTTCAAATGGTTTTTTTACAAATGGTTTTTTATCTTCTTTTCTCTTAACTGATTCAACAGCACGTTTCATAATATCAGTACCATTTTCATCAGTTCTACCGCTAACATAATCAGTAATATGTCCACCGTTAGCTTCAATAATAGCATTATTCATAACACCAATTATTAATTTAACAGCTCTAATTGCATCATCATTAGCTGGAATTACATAATCAACCATATCTGGGTCACAATTCGTATCAACAATACCAAATACTGGAATATTTAATTTTCTAGCCTCTCTAATAGCAATTTCTTCTTTAGATGGATCAACGATAAACATAGCTTGTGGTAATTTATCCATATTACGAATACCACATAATAATTTATTTAATTTAGCGTACTCTTTCTTTAAACCAATAACTTCTTTTTTAGGTAAAACTTCAAAGATACCATCTTCTTCCATCTTTTCAATTTGTTCTAATCTCTTAACTCTTCTTCTAATTGTTTTAAAGTTAGTTAAAGTTCCACCTAACCATCTTTCAGTTACATAATAAGAATCACTCTTTAATGCTTCTTCTTTTGTAGCTTCACTAGCTTGTTTTCTAGTCCCTACAAAAATAACTTTTCCACCATTTTTAGCAATTTCATAAAGAGCAGCATATGCTTCTTCAATCTTTTTTGCTGTTTTTTGTAAATCAATAATATAAATATCATCTCTTGAAGTAAAAATATACTCTTTCATTTTTGGATTCCATCTTTTAGTTTGATGACCAAAATGAACACCTGACTCTAATAATAAGTTCATTGACACTACTGCCATAATTACACATCCTTTCGTTATTACTTCCATTTATCTCTACTTACAACATCACCTACTGGCACTAGACATTGTAATCCATAAATGTGTTTTCTTAAAAAAGCCAATATTATTATAACATATCTAGCAAAAAAAGCAAGATAAAATAAAAAGAAGTTAGCGACCTTTTCCGTGTTCCGCAACTTCTTTTAAATTTTTTGGTTGATAACACATTAATTTTAATTTTAATTCATACTCAAGAATATTAATCTTCTTAATCATCAAAGAAACATATTCCTGATTTAAATACTGTCGATATTTATATTCTAAAATATCTTTATAACGCGTTAAATCATTTAATACCTCAGATAAAACACCGTCATTGGCATCGTCATCATCATCCAATAAGTCAATGACATGTTGCAAATACGATTCTAGTTTCTTTTTGATTTTTTTTCGTAATAATTTTTCAATAAACGTCGTTTTAATTATGATTAACTTGTTAACTTGAATGCCATCATAACTAAAACGATTTCTAGGTGTAATATCATAACCGCTCGATAACTTTCCATAGTCAAAATAAACAATATCACCAGCTGAACCTTTTCTAGTAATACAATAATATTTATTACTAACCATGCAAATCATCTCTTTTCTAATAAATCCGGTCGTCGTTCTTTTGTTTTCTTCAAGCTTTCTTCGTAGCGCCACTTATTTATATTGGCATGGTGTCCCGAAAGTAAAACCTCAGGTACTTTCATCCCCCTAAAGTCAACCGGTTTTGTATATACCGGATAATCTAATAAGCCATTAGAAAATGAATCATTTAAATGGGATTCTTCTTCAATTACTCCTGATAAAAGTCGAACTACACTATCGACTATTACCATACTAGGGATTTCGCCGCCTGTCAAGACATAATCACCAATACTTATCTCAAAATCAGCTAAAGTCCTAATTCTTTCATCAAATCCTTCATAATGGCCACAAATAATAATTAAATGTTTTTCATGTGCTAAAGAATAAGCTTGTTCTTGTTTGTATGGAATCCCTTGTGGAGTCATTAAAATAACTTTAGTGTCTGTTCTTCTTAATGCTTCAACCGCATCAAAAATTGGTTGAGCCATAAGTACCATACCAGCTCCTCCACCAAAACCATAATCATCAACTTTTTTATGTGGGTCTAAGGAATAATCACGAAAATTATGAATATTAATTTCAACTTGACCTTTTTCTCTAGCACGCGCTATAATTGATTGATTTAAAAATCCGTCAAACATACTAGGAAAAAGTGTAAGAATATCAATTTTCATTTAATAATCCTTTCATATAGTTAATTTCTAATACTTTATTTTCTAAATCAACTTTCTTAATAAATTCTTCAACATTAGGTATCATATGTTTACTACCGTTTTTAACTACTAAAATATCATGAGCATTAGTCTTTAAAATACTATCAACATGACCAATATGTACCTTTTCACAATAAACATCTAAGCCAATTAAATCTTCATCTAAATAACCATCATAAGTAATATCATAACGATTAACATATAATGATTCATTTTTATAAATAATAACATCATCAATATGTTTCTTATCCTTAAAAGTAACCATATCAAAATCTTTATGTTTACGATAAGTTTCAATTACCTCTTCTTTGTGATCTTTGCCAATATAACATTTTCTTCCTATAGCAAAAGCGGTGTCTTTGAATTTAAATTCACTGATAATTCTAATTTCTCCTTTTAAACCATGTGTGTTAACAATATCCCCAATATAAATATAATCCATACTTCACCTACTTACTACTCAACTCATACATCAGAATACTAGCTGCAACACCGACATTAAGGCTTTCACAGCTTTCATTCATACCGATGTATACAAATTCATCACAAAGATAACTTACTTCTTCACTTAACCCATTACCTTCATTCCCCATTATTATAGCAAACAAAGATTTTTTTGCAATACTTTTAACATTTTTCCCATCAGTAACTTTTGTTCCATAAATACGATATCCACGCTCTTTTAATTCTAAAAGAGCAGATTTCAAATTACATACCAAAATATTAATACTAAAAATTAATCCCTGACTAGCACGTATAACCTTAGAATTATAAACATCAACTGAATCATCCGATAAGATAATCGTATCAAAATTAAACGCAACCGCACTTCTAATAATAGTACCTAAATTACCTGGGTCTTGAATATTATCCAAAGCAATAATAGAACCAACTGGTTTTTGGCTAGTTTTCTTCTTGCAAAGGCCAATAATTGGCTGTGGTGTTTCTAATTCGGAAATATATTTTAAAACACCAGAAGAAACAATCATTGTTTTAACATCTAAATAATAATCATACCCCTCTTTTAAAATTAAGGTATCCAAACAACCATTTTTATATGCTTCTTGAACTAAATGCTCTCCCTCAACTAAAAAAAGGTTCATTTTATCACGATATTTTTTCGTTTGTAATTTTTTAATATCCTTAATTTTTTGATTATCAATTGAGGAAATAAGCATACTACCACCAATTACATTTTAGCATAAAAAATCAAGGTTTGGAACACTATTTCAAGTTTTTTAATTCGAATTGACATAAAAAGAATTCTTTTAATAAAGAATTCTTTTAAATATTTTCTTCTCTAATTGTTTCAATAATGTTTTGCTTGTTTATCTTATTTAAAGAATATTTCATTGTGATAAAAACAATGGCAAAGACAAATAATACTGAAATAATAATTGGTACAAGTGGAATATGATAAGCAGTTTCAATAGTATTAGCTAAAGCACGGTTCATTGCATATGTTAAAACCAAACTAATTGGAATACCAATTATCAAAGACTTCAAGCCATATAAAACGCTTTCCAAACGAATCATGTGATTAAATTCTTTTGAAGTCATACCAATAGCTTTTAACATTGCAAATTCACGGCTTCGTAATGCCATGTTCGTTGTAATTGTGTTAAATATATTGGTTACGCCGATTAAAGTAATAACCGCAATAAAACCATATAAAAATATAGAAACAATTAGAACCATAGCTTCATTAGCCTTTTGAGATTCTCCTACATCAGAATAATAAATTGAAGAATCACTAATAGTTATTTCCTCCAACTTATCTACAAATGGTTTTGTATCATCTGTTTGTATAAACACTTCAATATATTCATCTTTAATACCTATTTTTTTTGATATTTCTTCATAATAAGTTTCATTAACAATTAGATATGGTGTACTATGAAGTTCTAAATGTTCTGGCAAAGATATTATTTTTTCTTTACTTTTTTTAGCAATTTCAATCTCAATAGAAATAGGCTCACCATAAGTATATAGTTTAACTGCATCTCCATCATTTAAATTTGTCATCTCTATATCATGATATTTTTCATCACCTTCAGAATACAAAACGAGATCATCAATCAAAATAGCTTTATTTTGACAAGTATCAATATTGCATCCTATCTTTTTAATTAGACGTTCATACTCTTCGTTATTAACCCCAACAACAGTAAAAGTATAATATCCACTATAATTTTCACCAAAATATCTTTCTAAAGCTTCAATAAATTTTGAATTATAAATCGTATCATTCTTATTTTCTAAAATCATTCTTTTTTCTGTGCTGTAATAATCATATTCACCGTAACTCAACAGTTCCTTAATTCGTGAATTAAAGTACTTATTAAGTTCACTTTGTTCTTTATTATCATAATTGGGTTCAGAATAAGTTACCGCTAAATCATAATTAACAGTTTCGTAATAATACGAACTAGCATTAAAAACTAAATCCATAAAGAAATATAATGAAACAAAAATAACTATACTTACAACAAGAGAAATGACCGTCGTACGATATTTTTTACGATTACGTTTTAAGTTTTTATAAGCTATTTCACCGCCAACACCAAATAATTTACTAATACATTGTGGAGTCTTTAATTTTTTAGGATTTATTTTAATATCGTTATTAGACCTAATTGTTTCAACAATTGATAAACGTGATGCTTTTAAAGCCGGTATTAAGCATGATAAGAAAATAGTAACGCTCGAAGTAAGAATAGCAACAATAATCGGCAACAATGTCATATAAAAAGTAATAAAATTTTCCGTTAAATAATCAGATAAAATAAAGCGTACTAAGGCAATTAAAATGAACACAGCAACAATTCCACACAAAATTCCCAAAGGAATAGCAATTACGCCTAGAATAAACCCTTCAAACAAAACACTTCGTCTAATTTGCTTTGAGGTGGCACCAACACTTGACAATAAACCAAATTGCTTATATCGTTCAACAATTGAAATACTAAAACCATTTTTTATAACAAAGACACTTGAAATCATAATAATAACGATAACAATCGCCATTAAACTATATAAAGTTTTACTAGTTTCTGAACTAAAACCTACACCTAATAAATCTAGCAAATAATCATTATATTGATATTCATAAGTATTATAAAATCCCCCATCTTCGCCGATATATTTAGGACTAATCTCTTCTGTATTTTTCACATAATCTTTTGGATTTTTATATAAAGCATATAAATCAATATTATTAAGTTCTTGATCATCGGCTAAAGTATAAAAAGCATAAGCAGCTTCATTTCCATACATATATTCACCAATAATTCCAACAATAGTGTATTTAATTTTTTCAGTATTAATCAACTTTTCATCATGAAAACTTAATTCTTCATAAGTACAAGAAAAATCTTCGTCACTCTCTAATGTGCCACACTTTTCCAAAATTAGCTGATTATCAATATCTAGAATATTACCATCAAGGTCTGTTCGCGTACCAACTTCTAAAGTAATTTTATCTCCTACTTCAATTGGTCCATATTCCTGAACATAATTACTTGAAACAACAATTTCGTGTTCGTTACGAGGCATACGCCCGGTTAAAAGATTGAATGAATAATATCCTTCCGCACTTTTAGAATATTCGCGAATTAAAATATAGGGGCGCCAACTGAAAGTTATTTCTTCTTCGTTTTCACTAATTAATGAATAACCCTTTTCACCAATATAATAGGAATAACTAATATCTCGATGGTTCTGAATAGTGTTTAATTTATCATTAGGAATATTTTCAAATTTAACATGCCAATTACCATCATTTAGAATTGCTTGATTATATAATGACCTTTGTAAACTAGTTACCATCCCAGCTACTGCACATATTAAAGAGGTTGAAAGAATAATACCAATTAAAGTTACAATTGTTCTTTTTTTATTTAATTTTAAATTAGTGAGAGTTAACTTATTTAAAGTATTCATTTTAATTCCTCTCATCCCTAATAATACGGCCATCCTCAATGGTAATAATGCGGTCGGCTGCAGCGGCTAGTTCCAAATCATGAGTAATCATAATAATTGTTTGTTTATATTTTTTATTTGATATTTTTAGCAATTCCAAAATTTCTTCACTTGCTTTTGAATCTAGATTGCCTGTTGGTTCGTCCGCTAAAACAATTGCTGGATTGTTAATCAAAGCTCGCCCAATCGATACTCTTTGTTGTTGTCCACCAGATAATTCATTAGGTAAATGTTTAACCCGCTTGGTAAGACATAATGTATCTAAAATTTCATTCAATCTTTTAGAATCAACATAGACTCCATCTAAACGACAAGGTAAAGTAATATTTTCTTCAACATTTAAAATTGGAATCAAATTATAAAATTGATAAATAAGACCAACTTGTCGACGACGAAAGATAGCTAAATTATCATTACTTAAAGAATAAATATCTTTACCATCAATATATACCTTACCACTAGTTGGTCGATCAACACCTCCTAAAAGATGCAGCAAAGTACTCTTTCCACTACCACTTGAACCGACAATCGCAATAAATTCCCCTTTTTCAACAGAAAATGAAACATCGTCAACTGCATTGATTTGATTTTCACCTTTTCCATATATTTTTCTTAAATTTTCTACTCTTAAAATTTCCATTTTATCCCTCCACAGTACTATTGTATAAAAGTAAAGTGACTTTAAAATGACTATTATTTATTTTTTTAAAATTTTTATTTCAAAAGTTGTTCCCTTTCCAACCTCACTTCGACATTTAATATAACCATTATTCTGCTCAATAATTGTTTTAGCAAGAGATAAACCAATACCAAAACCGTTATGATTAGCATTCTTACTTTTATAAAAACGTTCAAAAATATGTTTTTGATCTTCCAAGGAAATACCAGCTCCTCCATCTTGAATAACAATTTTTGTCATTAAAGGATTGGAATCATATTTAATTAATAGTTTAGTGTTTTCATCAGAATGTTCTAAACCATTTTTAGCAATGTTCGTAAAAGCTTCTAGTAGCCAAAAATAATCACCAATTAAAAAAATATCTTTCTTACCATTAATCACAATCTCTTGATTTTTTAGATCGAGTAAAATAGCTAAATTATCTTTAACATTCTCCAATAAATCGTTTAAATTTATTGGTTCTTTTTTCATTTTTACAACGCCAACATCAAAGCGTGCTAACTTAAGCAAAGTAACAATTAAAGATTGCATATTTTCTGTTTGTTTATCAATGTCACGTAAAAATTCTTTTTTGAGTTGCGGATCCATCTGTTCATTTTCTAGACTATCTAATAAAATACGGATAGAAGTCAGTGGAGTTTTCAACTGATGAGAAATATCTTCAACTGAGTTTTTTAAAGCTTCTTTTTCTTTTAGAATATGAAAATTTTCTTCTTTTAATTTAACCATTATTTTATACAATTCACTTTTTAAAATGTACAATTCTCCTTCACCATTTTTTTCAATTTGTAATGAATAATCATTTTGGTTAATAGCTTTAACAAAATTGGTAATTTCCTTAATTGTCTTATTCTTTTTTCTTTGATAATAAATGATACCAATGATAACAAAAATTGAAAAAAATAAAATTGAAGAAATACCAAGTAATAAAAACTGATAATTAGCTGATTTCAACCCCAAAATTGCAACATTATCACTATTTATTCCTAGTTCTTTCAAAAGTTCATTTGAAGAATCTTCCGCATTTAAAAGGCTAATGATTTCTTCCATACTAATATTTGGATACTTTGATTCTAAATGGGTTACAACATTTCCAACCCAATTATTAATAGAGATAGTTAATTTTTTTGTTTGATAACGACTATAACAAGCAACGAAAGTAAAAGATACAACTAAAATTAGTAAATAAATGAAAAATAATTTTAAATATTGTTTAAAACGAACTTGTTTCATCATCAACTCTATACCCAATGCCTTTAATCGTTTTAATAATATCTTCTCCAATTTTTGAACGTATTCTTTTAATATAAACTGTTAAAGTATTATCATTAACAAAATTACCTGACATATCATAAATTTTATCAAGAATTTGTTCTCGAGTAATAATTTTATTTATATTACTTAAAAACATCAATAATATTTTGTATTCTAACGGCGTAAAAAATATTTCTTTTTCATTCTTAAACACTTTAGCACTATCCAAATATATTTTAATATTTTTGTAGATTAAAGAATTATCCTTTTGCTTTTTTAATAATCTATTAATTCTTGAAATGAGTTCCCTTGTTCGAAAAGGTTTCGTTATATAATCATCAGCTCCTAGTTCAAAGCATTTCACAATTGTGTCTTCATCATCAATAGCAGTTAAAAAGATAACTGGTATAGTATATTTTACACGAATATCTTTAAAAGCTTCTATCCCATTACCATCTGGTAAAGAAATATCTAAAATAATTAAAACTATATCATCTATAATTTTTATCTCAGATAAATTATTAGCAACTATAACTTCTAACCCTTCCGATTTTAAAGAATATTTAAGTCCTTTGATGATTATCTCATTATCTTCTACTAACAGTATTTTTGCCATATCATCACCTAACTTTATTATAACAAATATAAGAAAAAAAGTCGTTGATTTGCGACTTATTCTCGATATTCAAATTCATAATCTAAAAGTTTAACAGTATCACCATTTTGAATACCCATTTCTTTTAATTTATCATCAATTCCTAATTTACGTAATTTATTAGAAAAGCGTAGAAAAGCTTCATCCGTAACAAACCATGTCATTTTATAAATACGCTCAATTTCTTCACCCTTAATCCGATAAACATGCTCCGCTTCCTTAATAACTTTAAACGGTTGTTCCGCTTTAAATTTATATAGAACATGACTTTCAAATTTTTCATCCTCGTACAATGGCTGTTTTTCAATCTTATCTAACATATCAGCAAGAGCTACTAAAACTTGATCAAATCCCTCTCCTTTAATAGCACTTACTTCATAAATCGGTATATCTTTTGATAATTTATTTTTAAATTTTTCTAAATTTTCTTTAGAGGTATCAATATCCATCTTATTAGCAATTATTATTTGTGGCTTTTCCATGATTTTAGCATTAAAGGTTTCTAACTCTTTGTTAATTATAATGTAATCATCATAAGGATCACGTCCTTCAAAACCACTCATATCAATAACATGCGCAATAACTCTCGTTCTTTCAATATGCTTTAAAAATTTATCCCCTAATCCTTCACCTAATGAAGCACCTGCAATTAATCCCGGTAAATCCGCAACCACAAATGAACGATTATCTTTAGTTTTAACAACCCCTAAGTTAGGGCTTAGTGTTGTAAAATGATAAGCAGCTATTTTAGGTTTAGCCGCCGAAATTTGTGAAATAATTGTCGATTTACCAACGCTAGGCATTCCAACAAGACCTACATCAGCTAATAATTTCAATTCCACCTTTAAAATTTTTTGCTCACCTGGCTCACCATTTTCACAAAAATCTGGGGCGGTGTTAGTACGAGTTGCAAAAGCCATATTTCCTCGGCCTCCACGCCCACCTTGCGCTACTATTAAAGAATCTCCTTTTTTCGTTAAATCTCCCAAAATAAAGCCTGTTTCTGTATCAGTGACAACAGTTCCTGGTGGTACTTTAATAATTAAATCTGGCGCGTTTTTTCCGTGCATTCCTTTGCCCTGACCATGTTCTCCGTTTTTGGCGCGATATTTTTTGCTATAACGAAGATCAATTAAAGTGTTCAGCCCTTCATCTACTTCAAAAACAACATTACCGCCGTGACCACCATTACCTCCAAATGGCCCCCCCATTTCAATAAATTTTTCACGTCTAAATGCTAAACAACCATTGCCACCATTTCCTGCTTGAACTTCTATCTTGACTTCGTCAATAAACATACTATCACTCCTTGCGTTTCATATTATAACAAATTAGATAGAATAAATCTATCTAATTTTTAGGATAAAACTGATTGCCAGTTCGATATGAAAAATACTTACCATCGACCATAAAATAATGCATATAGGTTTCAATCTCATCACCTTTTATTGTCTTAATCTTTTCACCACTTTTAGAATTATATAAAATATGTTCTCCTTTTTTTACTTCCACAATAATATAACTTTCGTCATCAGACGATGAACCATATGATTTATAACTTAAAACAGTTGCTTCTAAAACTTTGGCATTCATATCTATTAAAGCCTGATTATGCTTTTCATCCCAAACAATGTATAAATTGCCAACAGCGCGCATTGAATAATGTGCTTCGCCTAATACCTCAAACGAATCATTAATCACATAATTTTCTAACTCATCTGTGCTTACAATCGCTCTATTTCCTTCATTAAAGCGTCCTGCTGCATAAAAACTATCTGATTTTGGATTACCATCTAAATCATAATAAGTATAACGATTATTTACATCACTACGACAACCATCTGCATACCTATCAACTTTAATGATATATAGCCCATCTTTTGCTACCTGATAATAAGATGCACAATCAACAATGTTTTTTCTTTGACCATTATGATAAAACATTAAACGATTATCAAATTCAACAATATAGTCTTTTCCACTTTGATAACCAATAATATCATCAATATAAACATTGCCTTTCTCATCCAATAGTTTATAGTACTCACTTTGGCGTTCACGCATGAATACTGCTCCATCATCGGTTAAAGATAGAAATTGCTCACTAGAATTAATTGTATATACCTCTTTACCATTTTGAATAACTTTATATAGTTTTTCTTGGTTAGTACCACAACTAGATAAAATAACCGTAGTATCACTCGTATCAAATAAACAATATTGTCCATCTAATTCTAAAACTTTTTCAGGCTTATCAATATTATATAAAATTGTCTTTTTATCATTAATCAAAGTAACATAACTACCATCATAACTATAATAACTATAATAATCATCTGATGGTAAAAAACCTAAACTGTATCCTGCGTAATTAAAAACTTCGATATTATTATCTTTTTTTATCGTAAATAAAGATCCATACGCATAATTATCGATATCTAAATTAGGCCCACTGGCAATAACTTTGCCATTAAAACTGTAAACCTCATAATTACCATTATCATTAACTTGAAACAAACTATAACTACCATATATATTATTTTCATTAGGTTCTATTAAATAACGGCCATCATCTTTAATTAAAGCAGACTTACCATCTATAGTTGTAACTTTAGCAACTCCGCCAAAAAATGATCCTACTGTTTTAAAGTCAAAATTAGTTAGCTGTTTACCATCCTCATTAAACATAGCATAGTAACCTATTTCATTACGAAGGAAAAAAGAGTCAGTGTCATTTAAATTCTCAAAAGTTAAAGTTTGTTTTTTATCCAATTTTTTTAAAATTAAAGTTAAAACAGCTATTAAAACAATAGCACTTAATAAACAACTTAAAATAATCAAAAATTTTTTTACCTTCTTTTTATGATTAATCTCCGCTTGCGTTTGTAAAAGAGGATTTTTGATAAAAACTGACGTTTTTTCATTTTTATCTTCAATTACACTATCTTTATCATAGCTACTTAATCCAGCGTTAAAATTAGGATCATATTCACCATGTTGGTTGTAATTTTCATTCGCATATTTATGCTTATTCAATTCATCACTATTATTACTGTTAAGTAATGGCTCGCTATTATTTGTTGATTTTGGTCTAAGCATTTAACAACACTCCTATTCTTTTACAATTATAACAAAAAAGATAGAATAAATCTATCTTTATACGCGAGCACTCATCAAATTTGTTGAAGCATATTTTTTTAAACCAATTTTAAAAACAAGATTAGCTAAAAAAACAATAAAACTAGTTACTAATAAAACAAAAACTATTTTAGTTATATTGAACTCAATAATTGCCTGAATTGGAAGATAGTTAGCTAAACCAACCGGCACTAATGTAAAGAGCAAAATTTTAGTAACCCCTTTAAATATTCCATCTGGGTAAGTTGCAAAATGAACCATCAAATTATTTCCATTATCAGATATTATCTCAGAATTTTCTAAGAAAAAAGCTAAACTACCCAGTATGATTGCTATTGATACTAAAATTAATCCTCCTGTTACTGTAAAAAGAAAAAACAAAAGGAAAACTCTTAAACTAAAGCCATAAAAGAAAACCATGGCAAAACCAAAAATAATATCGCCAAAAGCTGAAGATGAGACATGAGTAGTTATGGCATTTAATAAAACGCTTTTTGGCTGAACAAGAAAAGCATCTAACTTACCTTTATTAATTGTATCCGATAATTTAAAAGCACTAGCAAAGAAAGCTCTAGAAACACCATAAGTTGAAGCAGCTAATCCCCATAGTAACATAACTTCTTTAAAACTATATCCTCCAATATTATCTTTTAAAGAATATAAAACTAACCATTGTATTAGCATAGAAGCATTATTTAAAATCATAAATAAAACATTTGATATAAAACTAGTACGATTAAGCATTTCTTTCATGATGCCATATTTAAGCGCTAAAAGAGTACATCTTATCTGATTTTTAACCACCATTAACATTTATTTGTCTCACTCCCTTTCTATATATCAATAAAGAAATTAAAACTGCAATAAATAGGTAAATTAATTGCGCTAAAAAGATATTAATTACGCTTTGATAACTAAAATCAACTAATAATTTAGCAGGACCATAAGTTGTAACATAAACAGGGCTATATTTTAAAATAACTTCAATTATTCCTTTAAAGTATTCAATAGGAAACATTGTACCAAAAACCAAAATTAATTTACTATAAATCCAATAAAATGGTCCCGAATCCTCAACCCAAAATGAAGTTAACCCAATACAAATAACAAGTATAACATTTATCACAGTTGCTAGAATACTAGATAAAATAATAAATGGTAATGCAATTAAATCAAAGTTTTCAATTGGTCCTAATAAGAACAATCCAATTACTACTCCTGCTATTGTATATAGAAATCCTCTCAGGATTGCTTCACCCATATGTGAAAATAAAGCATAACCGATATAATTGTAAGGCTTATTTAAATTATAAGCAATATTACCACTTTTAACATCATCAGATATTTTGTTGCACAATTTACGACCTGACGTTGCGTACCATAAAATTTCTGTTAAAATAACATACCAAATCATTTGTTCCATACTATAACCATTAATCAATTTACTCTGATCGCTATAAATGTATTTCCATAAATTAGCAAAAATAAATATAACTACAAAATAAGTGATAAAACCAATAGTGATATTACCAATATATTGTAAATTTGTCATTAAGTTAGATTTAAAAATATACAAATATTTTCGCATTATTTATCCTCATTTTTATAAATTGCACTAATAATATTTTCTAACGGTATATTAGAAATATTAATATCAATAATTTTATCTGGGTCTAACAACTTAATGACATCCGCAACATTTTTATATTGCGTATCAACTTCAATTTTGAGATTATAACCTTTATCTTTTAAAATAGTAATTCCTTCTTCATCATCTAAATTAACTTTTTCTTTCATCTTCACTTCAATAATTTTTTTATTTAGATAATGATATTTTAAATTTTCCATTGAATCGTCCAAAACTATACGACCATGATTAATAATAATAACACGTTTACATAATTTTTCGATATCACCAACATCATGACTAGTTAAGAAAATCGTTGTTTTTAATTCTTTATTCATTCTCTTAATTAAAGTTCTAATGTTTTCTTTTACGACAGGATCTAGACCAATTGTTGGCTCATCTAAGAACAAAACCTTGGGTTCATGAATTAAAGAAGCCACTATTTCACATCTAATTCTTTGTCCCAAACTCAAATTTCGAACTGGAGTATCAATAAAATCATTCAATTCAAATAATATTTTTAACTTTTCAATTCTTTTTTCAGCAACTTGTTCTGGAATATCGTAAATAGCACTAAAAAATTTAAAATTATCATATGGTGTTAAATGCATCCATAATTGTTCTTTTTGCCCAAATACTGTCCCTATTTCATAAGCCAGTCTTTTTCGCTCTTTAGTTGGATTAATCTTTAAAACTTCTATTGAACCTTCATCAGCATATAGAATCCCTGTTAACATTTTAATTGTAGTACTCTTGCCAGCTCCATTTGGACCAATAAAAGCAATAATTTCTCCCTTTTCAACTTCAAAGCTAATATCTTTTACAGCATCAATGGTTTTATATTTTTGCTTAAAAATACTTTTTAAACTTCCTTTCAACCCCTTTTCCTTTATTTTTACTTTAAATGTTTTTGACAAATTTTTAACTTCAATCACGTTCATAATATCACCTCCTATATTATAATCTTACTTTTGGGATGTTAAACGTTCAAATTTAGCCTTAACTTTTACTTTGCTAAAACTTTCTAATCGACCCTTTTCATGCAAAACATAAGCATAACTTAAAGTTCCAGATAATATTGGATATCTTGCAATCATTAAATTAGATATCGTTTCACGCAAAGCATCTTCATCATAAGTTAACTTATTAACAACGTGTTTTGGTTCAACTTTTGGTGTATCATAATTAATAGATTCTAATTCCTTTTTAGACTCCAAATCAGCTATAAATTCGTAAACTAATTGACTATCATCATCAAAATATTGTTGACAATCAAGATATTTTTTTAATCTTCTAATATCAGTTGAATAATAAGCACAATATTCCATAATACCAAATCGTGCTTGATGTTTCATGCTTAATCTTAATTGATTAGCTAAAGAGACAATTAGTTCTTGATAGTGATTTGTATCAGTTCCTATTAATGTTTCATTAATTTCTGTAATCGTTAATGGTAATAGTAAATGTCTCATCCCTAAATTGTATAATAACTCTATATCATCATACTTATCAAAAATAATCTGTCGTTCTTTACAATAGGCAGCAATTGCTTGGTTTCGACTATCAAATATTTCTTTTTTAACTATACTATTTAAACAATAATACAAATATAATGGGAAAATTGGGCGCCTTTTTAAAAATAGTAATAACGGTTGGTTACTTTTTAAATAATCATAAGCAATAATATCATGGGCATTTAAACTAACCCAATCACGTTCAGAGTTAAATTCTCGATATGCTTCTAAAATCTCTTGTTCACTATATTTTTTCATATATCCTCCTTAACAATAACAAAAAAACTTAAAATGCGCGCACTACTATTAAAAAATAGTGACTCCGACACTTTAAGTCTCGTGTAAAATTTAAAATAAATTTCTATGTAGCTCGATAACCTTATACATACTCACTCATTAACCAATTGTAAAGAATTTAGCTAGATCGTTAAAAACATAAAAAAACACAGAGTCTAACTAAACTAGTGACTCCGTGTAACACGTGTAGGTTGCCCCTATGCAGCTCAATTAAAAAATCTTATGCATACTCACTCGACACGAATAATATATACTAAAATTATATTTTTGTCAACCTCTATTCAAAAAATGATAAATCATCTTCTAAAGAAGCAGTAATACGAATTGGTTCTCCAGAGCTAGTGTAATATGAATTAGCTTTAGTAACACATGTTTTTTTATTACATTCAAGATCAACATAACGCTTTTCCCCAGGATAATTATTATCGTATACCCCAATATAATAATAATTTGGATTTTCTGTATCTTGGACTAGAGAAATTGCATTGACAGCATGCAAACCACCACTAAAACTTGAACTCATTACTAACGGATCACCCGCGCGTAAACGACTAGTCAATACATTAATAAAACCATTTTTGCCATCATACACAACATCCTCTGTGCCAAACAAATTACGTAAAAATAATATAAAGTCCATACCTGATGAATAGTGCTTAGCAGTATTTTGCTTAATAAAACTAGCATAAATAGCATTAAACATGTTTTTATCATCTTTTGCAATAACAGAACTATTTTGCATTTTTTGTTCACTTAATAAGGCATTAATTCCTTTTTCATAATTAAAACCATACTTTTCCATTTGTTCTTCTTTACTTAAAGAAGATTTACCTTCTATTAGATCAAATAAGCCGGATGCCTCAATTTCGTCTAGATAAGTATCGCTATAAGTTAAGGTATTATCTTTAACAGTTCTAAAATCGCTTGGCATTTCTTCATTAAAATAATCATATCCAAAATAATATTTCAAAGCATTAGTTTGTAATTTATAATCATATAAACTTTCATAATCATCAAAATAAGTGCCATTTAAATCATAAGCATATGAAGTATCTTCCCCAATTTTTTTACTATCTAAAGATAATGGTAATTTTTTTAAGTAATATAATTCCGCAAAAGTTGCCATTCCATAACAATGCCCACCTGCACTTAAATCACTACCATAATTGCTAAAAGAAAAGCCATCACGATTAACGATAAAGCCACTATCAGCAATTAAAATACCATC
The DNA here is from genome assembly GCA_944373145.1 of uncultured Bacilli bacterium. GTDB lineage: Bacteria > Bacillota_I > Bacilli_A > RF39 > UBA660 > UBA5578. Next base: position 6,856 of record CALWAL010000004.1, on the reverse strand, counting down.
ATTTTCACCATCTCCATCAACATCGACTAAATCATTACTTAGCTCAGTATTAACATTATCGAATAACTCGGTTAATCCATTAGCATCTGTCGATGAGAAGAAATTGCATCCTGTAGCATTGGAAATGTTAGCCAAAGGTGTATTATAAGTTGAGCCACCAAAGCCTATTGCACATATTTTAACGTTATTTTCATTAGCATTATCAATAATCCTCTCAACATATCTATTTAAGCTAGAATCTTGACCATCTGTTAATAAAATAATATATTTATTATCTGTCTCTTCCGAAAATTCATCTATTGCCTTATTCAAAGCATTCACGATATCTGTTCCCTCTGTATTAGTGATAAAATTACCGTGCATTGTTTTTAAATGTTCTTTTATAGACTCTGCATCTGATCCAAGACTAAAGGCGTTTTTATAATCACGGCGAAATTCAGATAATCCTATTTTATATCCTTTACTATCTAATTTTGTAACAAACTCACTAGTTAAAGTGAAACGAAGGCCTTCTGCATCAAATCCATCTAATTCGTCAGGTCCAAACCAACCACCACTATATTCTTCACCAGTTAATTCTTCATATTGTTCTGTTGTATACATACTCCAAGAATTATCTAGAACAAATAAAACTTGATTAGTACTAGACTCCTTAACCTTATCAATATCTCCAATTACATAATTAGAAAAATGAGTTAATTTGGCAGTTAAAATATTTTTATCTTTATTAATATTGGTTTCTACTTTCTCATAAGTTTCTTTTTCTTCATTGAAATAAAATAAACTTAAATTATCCTCATTAATATCCTTATCTTTTAATTCATCATCCGTATATTTAATTTCAACAGTAGCTTCTTCCAATTTACCAGATGTATAAAAAGTATATAATTTATCTATCATCCCAACTTTTAAGCTTATTTTTGTACCATCTGTAATATTAACTGTTGAACTAGCAATATTTCCCTTTCCCTTAATAGTTAAAGTGACATCATTATCCTTAATTGTATAAGATAGTGAGCGTTCACCATCTTTAATTCCATCGCCTTTGCTATCATCCTTTAACGGGTCTAAACCTAATTCAATTTCGTCATAATCGTTTAACCCATCTCCATCAGTATCAGCCTTATTTGGATCAGTTTTACTAGTAAATATTTCATAATAATCATCTAAACCATCCATATCACTATCAGATAATTTAGGGTTAGTATTATATTCTTTTTCCTCTTTATTAGTTAATTTATCTAAATCTAAATCTTCATCACTGTCTAAATCAACTTCATCATCAAAAACCAAGTCTTCTGGGCCTTGTTTGTTGATTTCAAAATCAATAACTTTATATTCTTTAGTTATTTTATTTTGTTTATATGAAGCAGTAAGTTTACAACTACCTAAAGCATCCGTTAAATTCCAATTAATCTCTCTACCATCAGTTGTAACCTCACCACAAGTAGAATCATACTTAACATCGCTTAGCTCTGCACCTTCAAGATTAATAGCTAAAGAAACATTAGACTGCGAAACATATTCTAAATTATAATCTTTATAACTTTCATCCCAACTTAGTTTAACGTTTCCACCTAAAGCATCATAAATAAAAAAGCAAGCCACAACCAAAACTAAAACACTAATACTAAATAATAGAGGTTTTTGATATTTTTTTAATATCTTACCTATTTCGATCTTCTTTTTAGAAGTCGTTAACACCTGACTAGACTGTTGAACTCCGATCTGATTACCGCATTTTCCACAAAACATTTGACCTGCTTCACACTTATTCCCACATTTTCCACAAAACATCTTCTATCCACCTTCTTATTATAATCATTATATCATTATTTTTTTCCCAATACAATGAAAAAACTAGATAAAAATCTAGCTCTTATCTTTAACTAATTTATCAATCATTAGTGTTGTTGGAATATCACCAACGGCATTTAGTGCAGTCGCCGGTGAGTCAACTAACCAGCCAATTGTGGCAATAATTGGAAAAGCTGTTAGTGGGAAATCATAAAGACTAACGATTAAAAGTTCGCCAATCAAACCACCGCCAGGAATACCTGACATAACAACACCACTTAAAACCGAAATTAAAAGAGCAGTTGTAATAGTTCCTATTCCAGTAAACGGTTCGCCAAAAATAGTAAAAAGAAAAACAATTTTTAGAATTGAAGCCATGCTTGATCCTTCCATATGCATAGTGGCTCCAATAGGCAAAGCTACATCACGAACATCTTTACTTACTTCTAATTTATTTGCCGCATCGATATTAGTTGGTAAAGTGGCTAAAGAAGAACAAGTTCCCAAAGCTGTAAGCGTTGGTAACATCATTGATTTAAAAGATTTTTTAACCATCCTTTTTCCACCAACAATATAAGCATAAATACCATAAAAAATTCCATAATATAAAACCGCCATTACTAAATATAGAATAAACGTTTTCGCATAACTGCCAATTAATTCTGGACCATAAGTACCGATTAAACAAGCAAAATAAGCAAATAAACCAATTGGAGCATAATACATAATAATTTTAATTAATCTCATCATCGCACTGGAACAAACATTTAAAATTTTCTTAAGAGGAGCTGCTTCTTCACCAACCAAACTGACACTAATACCAAAAAAAGATGAAAAAATAATTAAAGGGAACATATGATTTTTTGATAATAATTGACTAAAATCAGAAACTGTAAACAATTCTACAATACTAGTTCCTAAATCAACACTTTCTTTGACTCCATCACTCAAAGTAATACCAAAATTGCCAACAGGATTAACAATCAATACGCCAACTAACATAAAAACCGCTGCAATTAAACTTGTAATCCCAAAAACCATTAACATATAGCCTAAAATTTTGCCTAAACGTTTTAAACTGTTCATATTAGCAATACTACTAGAAATAGTGAAAAAAACAAGTGGTACGGCGATTGTAAAAAGCATATTAACGAAAATATCACCAAACGGGCTCAACCAATTAGCATCACTACCCATTATCCAACCAGTAATCATTCCACCACAAATACTAATTAATAATAGTAGTGGAAAACGATAATGATGCCAAAACAACTTCAAACTCATAACATACCTCCTACTTAAATGTATGTTATAGTCTTTAAAAAATGAAAAAAAGATAGAATATTATTCATACATGTATTCTATCGATACAAAGTAATAATTTCCATCTTCATTTTTAGTAAATGTATATCTATATTTATCCATATAACTTAAATAATCTTGAACATTTTCTTCTGTTATAACAACTCCAATATTCTTGCTATTAACGGTACGTGTTGTAATGTTATCTAAATCTTTATAATCTGTATACGCCACATACTCATATACTAATATTTCTTCTTCATTAGCTACTACTTCATTATAAGTAATTTTTTCTTCAGTATACTCTGGTGTTTTACGCAAAATCCATATTTCATAAATATCTTTATAATCATCATAAACATATTTATTATCTCTTAAAGTGATAGTTTGATGTTTAATCGGCGTTGGTCCAAATAAATTATCTATACTATTTTCAATTGCAGTAGCTGTAATATACTCACCACTATAATAAAAATTACCATCCATATTCTCAATAGCTTCCCTCAAGCTATAACCACCATCATAAGTTATATACTCTTCACCAACATTTTTAATACCCAATGTAATCTTTAAAGGATCAGACATCTTATAAATGGAAAGTTTTGTCGTTAAATGTTCTTTATCCGTATCTGTAATACCAAATTCTTCACCAATACTAAGAGTCATTTGACCATATAATTTTTCACCCAAATCATCTAAATCAACTACTTCATCAACGGTATCAGTAGGTTCTTCTTCTTTTTCTTGCTTTAATAAAGGTGAAATAACAAATTGATAAAGTACAAACAAAAGCATTAGCGCTAATACAACAACCAAACCTTTAATACCATTTTTTTCTTGATAAGCCATAACCATTCTCCTTATTCTCATATATACTAAATATATGGTATCACAAAATAAAAAAAAAGCCAATAGTGAAGATTATTCAAAAAATATTCTTGTCACTTTGGTCGCATTTAACGTAACTGGGTTAATTTCTTATAGCAACTATCAAATACCTTTAAAAATTCATCTATTTCATCAAAAGATGTCAATTTAGATAAACTAATTCTTAAGCTAGAAGAAGCATAATTATCATTTTTTGTTACAGCATATACGGCTTTAGAATTAACTGTTCCCGCCGAACAAGCACTTTGAGTAGAAATATAAATATCATGTTCTTCTAAAGCATGAAGCATCGTTTCAGGTTTAACTCCAACAACACTAATATTTAAAATATGTGGTAAAGCGGCAATAGTACTATTTATATGTACTTTATCATATTTTTGTAAATGTTCTTTTAAATATTTATTTAAAGAAGCAACATATTGATAATCATTATCTAAATTTTCATAAGCTAAACGAAGTGCTTTAGCTAAAGATACAATTAAAGGTAAAGCAGGCGTACCACTACGATATTTAGTCGTACTTTTTCCCCCATGAATATTAGGTAAAATTTCAATCTTCTCTTTTTTTATTAATACTCCTATTCCTTTAAGCCCAAAAAATTTATGAGCAGCAAAACTTGCTAAATCAACATTCTTTAGATCAACTTTAATTTTACCAATAGCCTGCGTCATATCAACATGAAAATAACACTTAGGATATTCTTTAACGATATTAGCAATTTCTGTAATTGGTTGAACAATTCCTAACTCACTATTAACATGATTAATTGTTACTAAAATAGTATCCTCACGCATTAATCTTTTTAAATCATCCAAATCTATTCTGCCATCATCATTTAAACGCACGTAACTAACTTCAAAACCTAATGAAACTAAATATTTTAATGGCTCGTCAATAGAAGAATGTTCAAGTTTCGTTGTAATAATATGTTTACCACGATTTTGATATTGTAAAGCTACTCCTTTGAGCGCTAAATTATTAGCTTCGCTGGAACCACTAGTATAAATAATTTCATCATTTTTAACATCCAAAATATGAGCAATTTGTTCTGTACATTTATCAATCATTCTTTTGGCTTCGACACCTAATTTATGAAGAGAATTAGGATTACCAATATACATTTGATTAGCTTTAACATAACTATTTAATACATCTTCATTAACTGGGGTTGTAGCACTATAGTCTAAATAAATCATATAAATCACCTTCAATAATTATATCATAACTAAAGAAAAAGAAAAGGATAAATATCCTTTTCTTAATAATCTTATTTAGTTACAACTTCAAAATAATCTCCATTATTAACTGTTGTATAGCCATCTGTTAAAAATTCATTAACATCTTTATTATATTTACCACCTGTAATAGTTAAATGTCCATTATTATTACTAACTACATCTGTTCCATTATTAGTAGTAAACACACCACCTGTAATAATAGCAATTCCTTTATCCATATCATCGTTAAGATAATTATTAGAAATTACAATATCATCACTTGAAAATATTCCACCATTAATAGTAGTTTCATTCCAATTCAAGACTGTATGTTGTGTTGAATTAATATAAGTACCATCATTGATTTCTAACACTCCGTAATCATCATTTTTTACAGTGTTAAGTCCACCATCAAATGTACCACCATTAATAATTAATTTAGCATCTTTTTTAGCAGTATTTTGACTACCATCATACCAACCATTATGTACAAGTGAAGAATACTTTCCAGTACTTTCTATAGTAGCATCATTAATTGTCATAGTACCATAATTTTCTAAATAATAATATGAATTTCCACCATTATCAGAAGCTGAAACACCAGCCTCATTACTTCTTTCAAAAGTTCCGCCATTAATAGTAGCTATACCATTATTTACTAGTGCAGCTTTTCCATGCGCTAATGCATCATAAGTACCACCTTCAACTGTAAGTTCTCCATTGTTTACAATTGAATGAGCAATTGCTGATGTAACATTGACTTCATTTAAATCTAAATTACCATTATTTATGATATTTCCTTCAACTTGTATATTATTTACAGTTACGTGAGAATTAACATCAATAGTTATAGAATTATTAGCAAATGAAATTTTCTTATTATTTCCATTAATTGTAATATCTCTTGAGATTACTACTGATGCAGTTATTTCAATATCACTAACTAATTCAATTGTTGTAATATTATTATCTTTTAATGCTTCCAATAACTCTGATTCATTTGTTACTACAGCTTTAGTTAAATTTTCTGAATTCAAGTAATATTGCACTTGACCTTTAATTACTCTTGAATTTTCTAAACCGGTAATTGTTGATGTTCCTAAATTTTCAGCATCTACCCATACAACTGGTTTAGCATATCTTTCTTCTGTATAATTTATACTATTAACTGTTAATTTTGCATTATTATTTTTTACTTCAATGCCACCCCAAACGTTGCCATCAACGTTAACATTCTCAACTGTTACATTAGAGTTATCTCCAACCATCATTGCAGCCATAGAATTTGTTAATTTAATATTTGCAATTTTAACATTTCCACCATATACCTTTAAAACATAATTATCTCCATTTGGTACATATGATGGAGTTCCACTCATTTTTATTGTGTAATTGTTTGCTGTTCCATCAATTGTAATATCTCTTGAAATTACTACTGATGCAGTTATTTCAATATCACTACCTAATTCAATTGTTGTAATATTATTATCTTTTAATGCTTCTAATAACTCTGATTCATTTGTTACTACAGCTTTAGTTAAATTTTCTGAATTCAAGTAATATTGCACTTGACCCTTAATTACTCTTGAATTTTCTAAACCGGTAATTGTTGATGTTCCTAAATTTTCAGCATCTACCCATACAACTGGTTT
>CALWAL010000003.1 GCA_944373145.1 uncultured Bacilli bacterium | reverse complement strand
ATATTTGACTTTAGATCTTCATGTGATGTAGAATTAGATTATTAAAAATGGTGCGGTTGAAATATTAAAAAAAGAAATAAGATAGTTAATATCTTATTTTTTATTGAATTTTTTTACGCATCTTTGTATTAATTAAAATAATGAATAATAATTGAATCAAAGATATAACTCCTAAAACACAAATTACCAAAATACTTTTATTTCCTAAAGTGCCCTCTTTTATAACTTCTTTTGTATAACGTTGTAAAGTCATCTCTTCTTCATCGTAACTATACCAGTTACTTTTTCCCGTTTCAACGTTAACGCCATACACCAATGGATATCCATTATCATTTATATAAGCAACTGTAGCAACGCCTCCAATTGATACTTCTGATAATTTGTAACCCTCAGGAATGTCGTTTTCATCTGGTTCTGTTAAATATAATTTAACACCATTAAACACACGTTCTTCATATAAAATATATTCACCTTCATTATAGATAAAAAATTCTATATTGCCTTCTTCATCCTTTAAGGCAATTAGTTTATAACCGGTAATTGAAGATTCAAAAGATGGTATTTCTTCATTTTCTAATATTGTAGTTGTAGTTGTAAAAGTTGTTGGAATATCTAAATCTTCAATCTTTCTAACTACCGTATATTCTTTACCATCAACTTCAACTTTAATTAGGTCCAATTCTTTAACTAAAACGTTAATTACATAATTTTTAACATTTCCATTTTCTGCAGTAACACGAATAGTTATTTTATTATTTCCTTCTTCAAGGGTATGTTTTCCGGTGCCGTCGACATCAGCCTTACTATCATTGGCTTTTGCACTAACGCTTATTTCACGAACATCATTTTCAACTTCAAGACTATATTCTAACGTATTTTTATCAAATTTAGGTTCTAGATTATAATCACTAACAGTTAAAGATTTCAAAGTATTATCCGATGAATAAGACGCTTCCACTTCTTCTTGGGTCATAACATTTACACTAACGCTACCTTCACTAGCTTTCATAACATTTTCATCATACCCATAGACCAATGAGTTATCAACGTAAATTTTTGCAGTTCCTGAAGCTTTTGCTTTAAATGTTAAGGTATAACTCTTTGATTTTGTCTTTGAATTATCAACAACGCCAACTGAATGATTAGAACTTTCTAATGTAGAACTAATTAGTGATAATTTGCTAGTATCATACTTAACATCAAATTCCCAACTACCGAGAGAACTAGATGATGATAACGTTATTGTTACTTTAAATGTATTACCAACAATAACACTGCGTGATGAACTACTTACTGAAAAGCTAGCACTTGCTGCATATACCTCATTAACAAATATCAACGATGAAAGAAAAATAGTCATAACTAATAAAATACGTCTAAATATTTTCATTTTTTAACCTCCTTATTGTTGACTAATATAAGCATCGCCTAAAATTGTCTTTTGAATACGTAATAAATCTAATGGATTAATTTTTCCATCTTTATTAACATCAGCTGCTTCTAAATATGCGCCTGTTAAAATTGAAGACTTTAAAGCATGCTTTTGAACTTTTAATAAATCTAAAATTTCTATTTTACCATTACCATTGATATCGCCATATAAAACTACACTATATTTTTTTACATCTTCACCACTAGTAATTGTTATTGTATCTCCAGTTACCAAATATCCTGAAGTTTTAATTGTATTGCCATTTTTAATTTCTACTTTTGCAGTAGGACTAACACTTTGAATTTTGTTAATAAAATCTGATGTTTTTGTCGTAAAAGTTAAATTACTAATAAATTCTCCTTTATAAGTAATTTGAGCGTTTTTTAGGATTTCTTCAACCTTAGGATAACTGACTTCACCGTCTACTAAAGCTCTGTGAACAGTTACAGTATAAGTTTGTAAATCACCGTTTTGCGCTTTAACCGTTATCACTAATTTGTTTTCTCCAACCTCTAATTTTTTAGTTCCAGTTCCGCTTACCGTAGCTGCGCTATTAATTTTAGTAGCGCTCAAATTAATTGAACTAACACTATTTTCAACATACACTTCATACTCAAACTCTGAAGATTCAAATCCATTGATTGTTGTTCCATCAATTTTTAAAGCCTTTAATCTATTGTTGGGATTTCCTTTAGCTGGCAATGCTGTATATTCCGGCATATCATCATAAATAGGGATATAAAAAACAAAATCTGATTCTAAGATGCCTAATTCGGCGTATGAACGATAAGTTGATGTTGCTTCCGTGCTAGGTGCTTTAATATTTTGCTGGTATTGATGTGTATAATTATTATAATAATCCTTATTTTGTGCCTTCTGATAGTTAGCTACCACGTTCCACTTTTTAAAATAACTTGTATTTTGACCATATTTAATATATGATTTTACGATAAATTCAGCCCCACCTACAATTGCTTTTTCTTCCGTATCCCAAATTCTTCCATAACGTTTAGATGTATTGATTGTTCCATCATCATTTCTAGGAATTGTTGCAGCATATACTAATCCCCGATATACAGCATTATCACCCGCTGTTGCTCCTATATTATAAAAGTTATATAAACCAGAATAAGTATCACCATCATAAGTAAATTTAACCCCACTTATAGCGGTACTTTTAGTAGACCCAACTTCTTGAAGAGAAAGTGAAGATAAATAAATTGGACTTACATCATGGGTTTCAGCTGCTTTCATAAACAAATCTACAAACTTAGCAATATAAGCATCTCCAAGTAAAACCTTTACCCCTTCAGCGGTATGAAATTCTGGTTCGTACGCTAAAGATTCAAACTGAAAAATATACATATCTGATAGAAAATTACGTGGATCTAAATAATACTCAACCGTTTCCTTATTAGCTGCAAACCAACTAGTTCCATCATGCGCTATAAACTCATCTTTATCCCAATTATAGTTTCCTTCTTCAGTAGATAAATAACCTTCAGTAGATGAAGACGTTGATTGATATAAACTTCTTTCACCATAATCTTCGTTTTTAACGACCGTATTAAATTTTAAACCAGTATCTATAGCGATAAATTTCCAATTAGGATGGTTTTTCTTTAATACAGCTAATTCTTCCCAATAACTACTGTATTCCTCAGTAAAGCCAGCGGCAATAAATTCTTCCTTTAATTCATCGGTAATTTCTACTTCTTGTAATAAATCAGCGCAAACATATCCACTATAACTAATATTATTATGTTTAACTCTGATTTTTAAAAATTGAGTATTACATTCACTTCCATAACCACTTTTGGGAGCTGGTATTGGCTCATAATTAGTTAAAACAGTAACTTTATCACCATTATCAACCCATACCGCACCTGAAACATAGGAATCAAAATCTCCGTTTTTATAAATACAACTTCCTGTTGCTTTTTTACCAGTTTTATCTTCATATAACTTACATGGTTTAGCACCATTAACAATAATATCGTAGTTAGCATAAACATCTGTTAGCGCTGAACCATAAAAAAATGACAATACGAAAAGAAATAAAATACGTTTTATAACCTTCTTCATATTATCACCACCTATTATAACATTATATCAAATTTTATATAATTTGAAAAGATATGTTAAATAGATAACATCTTATTTGACGTTTCTATAAATGTTAATATATTTATCTCCGTATTTTTTATTTTTAACAAGTTCATAAGAACAATTAATTTTTTCATCCACATACTCACAAACGACAATACCATCATGATTTAATAAATTATAATTGTTTATTAACTCCAAAGAATAATTAATCAAGTGCTCATGATAAGGTGGATCTAAATAAATAATATCAAAAGTTATATTATTTTCTTTAAAATAATTCAAAGCTTGTTTATAATCCATGTTAAGAAAAATGGCATTCTCTACACTTTTTAAATTAGTTTGAAGATATTTTTTTATCTTAGGACCATTGTCAACAAAATAACACTCTTTGCCACCATTAGATAAAGTTTCAATCCCAAGCGCACCAGTTCCAGCAAACAAATCTAACGAAACACTGTTTAAAATATAATTTTGAATTGTGCCAAATAAAGACTCTTTTACGCGATCCATAGTAGGCCGTGTCCCAATAACATCATACCCAACCAATGTTTTACCTTTATATTTACCACTTATAACACGCATTTTATCACCTAATTTATTATAACATATTGTTAAAGAGATTACTAATTACATTTAAAGTATCAATCGTCTTCGATATCTTATCAATTGGTCTTATTTGATATGTTATTTTCATTTCATTAACGAATTCTTTGAAAGAGTTTGGGTTTCTAATTAATTTTTTATACCATAAACTATTACTTCTTAAATATTGTTTATATAAGGGATTTTCATTTAATTTCATTTGAATTTCTAAAGGCATTAGTCGTCAAAATGTTTATAAATTGGTTTAGGTTCATATGTATTATTTGTTTCTTTATTTGTTGTTGACATTTCTCCCAAAACTCCTAGTACTCTTTGAATGCTATTAATTGACTCTTGAACCGTATCTAAATTTATGTTTTTAAAATAATTGGCAAAATCCCCTAAGCCATTTTCTTTTATTGTTTTAATTTCTGGATTCAAATATTCTTTCCAAACTTCATTATCACTTCCATACATATCATACATCTCATAAAATTTTTGCCAACTCATTTCGTTTTTATTAACATATGTTAAAAGACGAGGGTTGTTTTTTACAAATTCTTTAAATTCTGACTTTGACATACAATCACCTATTTTAGTATATGAAAAAAAGACAGTTTTTTTCTATCTTTTTATTTTTCTTCTAAATCAAAATTATTCAAAAAATCATCTATAGTCATAAAACGATTATCAATATTTTGTAAAGAAATCGTTGGTTCAATATTTTTATCATCTTCTTGTTTTTGATCTTGTAGTTTCTCTAAATCAACAATTATATAAGCCATTTCTATATCTTTTTTACTTAATAGAGAACCAGTAGAATAGCGATCAACAATTGGTAAATCACTAGCTTTAATTTGAACATCGCCATCAATTGTTTTAATACCCAACAAACTCTTTGATGATAATTCAAAAGCGTTTAAAATGCGATATGGATTACTTTTAACATCCCTAATTACTTGCACACCTTTACGCCCACGACTTGTCAATTCAAATTCTGATAATTTAACACGCTTACCTGTATTTTTATCTGTAATTAGTCCTAAATAACCATTATCATCGTTAAACAAGAATGTTCCTACTACATAGTCATTTTTTAAAGCAATTGATTTAACCCCACTACTACGTATTCCAGTTATTGAAATCTCGTCTGTTTTATAGCATAAGCCATAACCATTATAAGTTGTTACAAAAGTATATTTACCATCATTAGCTGTCACACCAATCATTTTGTCGCCATCTTTTAGTTTCATACAAGTAATTGGTTTTGTATATCGTTGTACTTTAAATTCCTCAAGAGAAGTACGTTTAATCATTCCATCGTGTGATGACATCGTAATAAATACATCTTTACTAAACTTATTAACTGGTAAACTAGCAATAATATTTTCATCTGAACTAATTTTAACAATATTACTAATATGTTTGCCTAAATCTTTCCATTTTAAGTCCGGTAATTCATAAACCGGCACATAAATATAATTACCTAAATCAGTAAACATCAAAAGCGTATCCATTGTAGTCATTTCATATATTCCTAAAAGATAATCAGTTTCTTTAATCGTAGTTGAATCACCATTAGATGCTTGATAACTGCGTAAAGAAACGTGTTTCACATATCCTTCTTTAGTAACCACTACAATGCAATTTTCTTTGGCAATCATCGCTTCAGTATCAATTCTAATTTCTGTTACCTCATCTTTTATCTCGGTTTTACGAGGAACAGCATATTCATTTTTAATTTTACGTAATTCTTCTTTCATAACACTCTTAAGTCTATTTTCATCTGATAAAATATTCTCTAAACCACGAATAATAATTAAAAGATTATTATATTCTTCCTTTAAAACACCAACATCAGTATTAGTTAAACGATATAATTGTAAATTAACAATTGCTTCAGATTGTTTCTCTGTAAATTGATATTTTATAATTAAATTATTAATAGCATCACTTTTGTTTTTACTAGAGCGAATAGTCGCAATAACTTCATCTAAAATGTCAATAGCTTTAATTAATCCTTCAACAATATGCATTCGCGCTTTAGCATGTTCTAAATCAAACTTAGTTCTTCTTGTGATAACTTCTTTTTGATGACGAATATAGGCATCAATTATACTTAAAATACCAACTAACATTGGCCTCCTATTAACAATTGCTACCATGTTATAAGAATAATTAATTTGTAAGTCAGTGTTTTTAAATAAATAATTTAATATATTTTCTGTATTGGCATCTTTTTTTAAATCAATAGCAATGCGAACTTTTTCTTCACGATCTGATTCGTCACGAATTTCAACTAACCCATCAATTTTTTTGTCATAAATAATATCTGAAATTTTTTTAACTAACAAAGCTTTATTAACTTCAAAAGGAATTTCATGAATAATAACTTGCTTTTTATTTTTTTCTTCAATTATTTCATATTTAGATCTAATTACTACTTTTCCTCGTCCTGTTTCTAAAGCAGTTTTAATATCATTGGCCCCTTCAACAATCGCTCCTGTTGGAAAATCAGGTCCTTTTACAATATCTAAAATTGTCTCTAAACGGCAATTAGGTGAATCAATCCTTTTAATGGTAGCTTCAATTACTTCCCCTAGATTATGTGGTGGTATTTCAGTTGCATATCCAGCCGAAATACCCTTCGAACCATTAACTAATAAATTAGGATATTTAGCTGGTAAAACTGTTGGTTCATATAAAGTATCATCAAAATTTGGAGTCCATTCGACCGTATTTTTATCGATATCTTTTAATAACTCACCACTAATTTTTGATAAGCGCGCTTCTGTATAACGCATAGCTGCAGCGCCATCTCCATCCATCGATCCGTTATTGCCATGCATATCAATATAACATTCATTTTGTTTCCACCACTGGCTCATATGAACCATTGCTTCATATATACTTGAGTCTCCGTGCGGATGATAATGACCCATAACATTGCCAACCGCTGTAGCCGATTTTTTATGAGCTTTATCATAAGTATTTTTGTCTCTAAACATTGCATATAAAATACGTCGTTGAACTGGTTTTAAACCATCTCGAACATCAGGAATAGCTCGATTTTGAATAATATCTTTAGCATACTGTCCAAACCGATCTCCCATAATATCTTCAAGAGTATAATTATATATCTTACCTAAAATTGTTTCTTCTTGCTTTTTTTTCATTATACCCTCCTAATTAATTTTATAATTATCCTCAAGTGAAAACTCAACATTTTCTTCAATCCAATCTTTACGTGGTGCTACCTTATCACCCATTAAAATACTAACACGTTTTTCTGCTAAAGCGGCATCACTAATACTTACTTTAATTAAACTGCGAGTTTTAGGATCCATTGTTGTTTCCCATAACTGCGTAGCGTCCATCTCACCTAAACCTTTATATCTTTGAGTCTTAGTTGATTTACCTTTATATTTTTCTAGAAGCATTTTCCGGTCTTCTTCAGTCCACGCATATTCCCCTTCTTTACCACATTCAATTTTATAAAGTGGTGGCATCGCAATATACAAATGTCCCTCTTCAATTAATGGTTTCATATAACGATAAAAGAAAGTCAACAAAAGAATTTGAATATGAGAACCATCAACATCAGCATCGGTCATAATAATAACTTTATCATAGTTGCTATCTTTAATATCAAAGTTACTTCCAACCCCAGCACCAATTGCATGAATCATCGTATTTATTTCTTCATTCTTATATGCTTCATCTAAACTTGCACGTTCAGTATTAAGCACTTTACCTCGTAATGGTAATATAGCTTGATACTTTCGATCACGTCCTGTTTTAGCTGAACCACCAGCTGAATCACCTTCAACTAAAAACAATTCATTAATCTTTGCATTTTTTGATTGAGCAGGTGTCAGTTTACCACTTAAAGCACGCTCTTTCTTTTTGGAATCTTTACCATTGCGTGCCTCATCTCGAGCCTTACGCGCTGCTTCTCGAGCCGTTTTGCTTTTTAGCATTTTCTCTAAAATTGTAGTAGCTATTGCTTTATTTTCTTCTAAAAAATATTGTAATTGTTCTGTTGTAATCGCCTCTACTACAGTTCTTGCTGAAGGAGTTCCCAACTTAGATTTCGTTTGACCTTCAAATTGTAATAAAGATTCTGGAATTTTTAAACTGATAATAGCAGTTAATCCTTCGCGTGTATCAGGGCCTTCCAAATTTTTATCTTTAGCCTTCAAGAAACCGTTTGCTTTTGCATAATCATTAAAAACTTTTGTAAGTGCTGTTTTAAATCCCACTTCATGTGTTCCACCATCACTAGTTTTAACATTATTAACAAATGAAATAATGTTTTCAGAATAGCTTGAAGTATATTGAAAAGCAACTGAAACATCTATTTTATTCTTTAAACCATTGAACTCCATAACTTTATGCAATGTCGTTCGATCTTCGTTAATATATTCTACAAAAGCTTTTAAACCATTTTCATAATGAAAAGTTTCTTGTTTATGGTCTTCTTCATCAATAACTTCAATTGTTAATCCTTGTAATAAAAAAGCGCTTTCTTGCATCCTTTCACAAACGGTTGTAAAAGAGAACATCGTCGTTGAAAAAATTTCATCATCGGGCATAAACCTTACTTTAGTACCTGTTTTAGATGTTTTTTCACGTTTAATCAATTTTTGATTGACATGTCCACCATCTTTAAATGAAATAAAATATTCATAACCGTCTCTTTTAATTGTAACTTCCATCCATTTGGATAAAGCATTTACAACCGACGCTCCAACTCCATGCAAACCGCCGGATACAGAATAACCACTTGATTCAAATTTACCCCCTGCGTGTAAAACTGTATAAATAACTTCAGGTGTATCTTTACCACTAGCATGCTTTCCTACCGGAATACCACGCCCCTCATCTTCAACGCTGACGCTATGATCAGCATGCAAAATAATTTTTATTTTTTTACCATATCCATTAATAACTTCATCAATAGAATTATCAACTAATTCCCAAACTAAATGGTGTAATCCTTTTTTGTCTGTTGAGCCAATATACATACCGGGTCTTTTTCTTACTGCTTCTAACCCTTCTAATATTTTTATTGAACTTTCATCATATTTTGCCATATCTTTCACCTTATAACATTATATCAAAAAAATATATCTTTGACAAACAAATTCCAATTTTGCCCTTATTTTAAAAAGAAAAAAGATAAATTAACCATCTTTTTTACTTAATTCTTTTAAATGTACAAGAATATTTAAAGCATCCATTGGTGTCACTTGTAATGGATCTAAAGCATCTAATTCTTCACGTAATTTATCTTTTTTTTCAATCAAACTATCAAGTGGCAACGCTTGTTGCACTTTAACATCTCTTTTTTTCTCATTAGCTTCGTAAATTGCTAAAATAGTTGTAGCTCGTTCAATTAGATTTTTAGGCAAATTAGCTAAACGAGCAACATGAATACCATAACTTTTGTCAACACTACCTTTTTCAATTTTATGTAAAAAAGTGATGTTACCGTCTTCCTCATAAGCACTAACATGAATATTTCGTAAATGACTTAAAGTATTTTCTAAATCAGTTAGTTCGTGATAATGAGTTGAAAACATTGTTTTACAACGAATGTTATCATGTAAATATTCAATAATTGATTGAGCTAAAGCCATTCCATCAAAAGTAGCGGTGCCTCTGCCTAATTCATCAAATAAAACAAGACTATTTTTAGTTGCATTACTAATAGCATCATTTGCTTCTTTCATCTCAACCATAAATGTAGATTCACCACTAACTAAATCATCACTAGCTCCAATCCGTGTATAAATAGCGTCAAACACTGGCATAATAGCTTCTTTAGCTGGGACAAAACAACCTATTTGAGCCATAATAACTGTAATTGCAAACTGACGCATATAAGTACTTTTACCAGCCATATTAGGACCCGTAATAAGTAAAATATCCGTATCCTCATTAAAAATTATATCATTATTAACATATTCAGAATCTAAAACTTTTTCAACAACGGCATGGCGGCCCTCAATAATCGATACAAATCTTTTATCAGTTAATTTAGGACGAGTATAATTATTTTCCTCGGATACTGTCGCAAAAGATTGTAAAACATCTATCTCACTAATAATGCGTGATATTTCTTGCAGAGCTGGAATATATTCTTTAACCTTATCACGAATACCTATAAATAGTTGATATTCTAACTCAATAATACGTTCTTCAGCATTCAAAATTAAAGCTTCTTTTTCTTTTAAAATAGGACTAATGTAACGTTCACAATTACTTAAAGTTTGTTTACGTTCATAACCATATTCATCTTTAACCATACCGGTCATACCTTTAGATACTTCTATATAATATCCAAAAACTTTATTATATCCTACCTTTAAGGTTTTGATTCCTGTACGTTCTCTTTCATCAGCTTCAAAACGTGCAACAAAATCCTTTCCACCCTTACGCAACGATTTAAGTTCGTCTAATTCTGCTGAATAGCCTTCTTTAATCAAAAAGCCCTCTTTAATACCGACTGGTGGATTATCATAAATACTTTCATTAAGTAAATTCAACAAATCCGGTAAAGGATTAAAAGTCGTATACTTTAAAGCTCCCAAAATATTATTAATATCAGGTAAAACGGCTAAACTACTTCGCAATTGTAATAAATCACGCGCGTTAGCATTCCCAAAAGCTACGCGACCACTTAAGCGTTCTAAATCATATACTTCATACAAAAGATTTTTTAAATCATCTTTTAAAATAAATTCTTCTAACAAAGTTTCTACAACATCATAGCGTTTATTAATCTCATTGATATTAATAAGTGGATTTTCAATATAATTTTTAAGCATACGAGAACCCATTGCCGTTTTAGTTTTATCCAATAACCATATCAAAGAATAATTTCGTTGTTTTAATCGTAAAGTTTCGGTTAATTCCAAATTTCTTTTAGTATGCATATCCATCTTTAAAACGTTTTTGTTTTCTTTAATTATGACATGTTGCATATGCTCTAATGTTTTCATTTGCATGTTTGTAACATACTTTAAAAGATGTTTAATAGTTTTAATCAATCGCTCGTCTTCAATACCTTCATAAACTTTAATATAGGTATCAGTTGAATCAATTTCATCACTAACCGTTACTAACATCTTAAATTGATTTGTTAAAATTGAAGTAATAGCACTATCAATTTTTGATTCAACAACAATTTCTTGAACATTTAAAGCTACAATCTCACTTATCAATTTTGTATTGTTGTGAGGCAACAACATTACATATATTAAGCCAGTTGTTATATCTGCATAACTAACAGCATAAGCATGATCAAAATCAAGTAAATTAGCAATATAGTTAAAATCATTTTCCTTTAATGATTCACTATTCATAACAGTTCCTTTACTAATAATTTGAGTTAAACCTCTCTCAACAATACCTTTAGCACTAGCGGGGTCCTCTAATTGTTCACACAAACCAACACGATATCCTTTATCTACTAGTTTTTCTATATATATATTTACAGCATGATGAGGTACCCCACACATCGGAACTCTTTCGCTTAAACCTGCACTACGACCGGTTAATGTAAGTTCTAACTCACGTGATGCCAATAAAGCATCTTCAAAAAAAGCTTCATAGAAATCTCCTAGTCGGAAAAAGATTAAAATATCCGGATGTTCTTTTTTTATATCAATATACTGACGCATCATTGGCGTTACTTTATTATAATCAATATCACTAAGTTTCATCTTACCACCAACTGTTATTTTAACAAAAAAATGGACCAAAGTCCATTTTTTATATTATTTTCTGAAAGCTTTTTATGCTTTTAACATATTCATCAACCCGTGATTGACTAACAAAAAGGAAATTATTTATTGGATCAATAAACTGTTCAGCTCTTCTTAAACCTTGTAATATAAAATAACTAGCATTGTGTATTTTAGCATATTCTAAAAATGAATTAGCTACTCCATAAACGCCACAATAATATCCATTAACATAATTATAACTTGGATTTTTTCTCCATCCTAAATATTCTTGTAATAAACTCGCATCGCGCCACAAAGTTCCATCACTGGCTACCTCATAATGTTCAATATCAGAAATAGAAACATCATTTGGTAATACATCATAATTTGGATTATTAGGCCTTATTGATAATTCTTTTTCCCAACTTTTAAATTCGGCATAAGAACGTGTTAAAGTACCATCACTACATTCATAAATAGCTGATATATCACGAGCATATTCTTCATAATAAGATTCTTCAATCCAAATTTGATTTTCGGGGGCAACAAAAGTTGTTATCTCAATAAAAACAGTTTGTTCTTGGCAATCTGATAAACCTGTGTGATTATTTGATAATTGAAAGGTTGCCTGGTCAATAACATTCCAATTATTATCTTCTTGTGGTCTAACACTAAAGGTCACAAAATCATAGTTATCATCAAATTTTTCTGCACCGATAGCTTTAACTACTGCTCTGCTAATATACCCAAACGAGTTTTTTAACTTTATATATCCTTTTCCTTGCTTATTTACAAAAGCACTAACACTACCATAGATTTTATTATTTCCCCATTTTTGATTATAAGGAATAAAAGCAAATACACCTAATTCTTTATCAGTTTCTTTCACACTTCCTAATAGTAAAGCTAATTGTCTTTGCTCATTTACATTTAAGTTTGCTTGTTCCATTTCAAATTTCCCCCTTAGATTTAAATATTCTAGCATAAAAAAAGAATGTTTGCAACTTCACATAACATTCTTTTTTAGGTAATTTAATGCTTCTTCAAATGTTGAAATTGGAACTAAAGTTATATCATATTTATTTTCTTTAACAATTTTTTTTGCTTCTTCATAATTTTCACCAGTTGGTACAAAGAAAATATCAGCGCCTTTTTTAGCAGCTCCCTTAATTTTATATTCAATACCACCGATTGCTCCAACGTTACCATCTAAATCAATCGTGCCAGTTCCAACAATTGTCAGACCACCTGTTATGTCATCTTCAGTTATAGCATTATAAACAGCAAGACTAATCATCAATCCACCGCTTGGTCCATACTCTGAAGCTTCCGTTTTAATATTGATATCAGGATTTGCTTCAAATTTATTTATTTCAACAGGAACAATTCCAATTAATTTATGATCATTATAATTAATAATCGTAGCTTCTTTAATTTTTTCTTTACCATCATTAAGAATTTTAATAGTAATGTTATCACCAACATTTAATGTTTCTACATAATTATTTAAAGATTCTTTAGAATTAATTAAAATATCATCAACTTGAACAATCTTATCTCCAACCGCTAAATCAGTTTGGGCCTCCGCCACAATATAACTAACATAAACATCTGAAGATAAGATATTAATTTCTTTATCTGCTTGTTTATAAGCTAAAATAATTGCATTTGTATAAGCTTCCTCCATCAATAAACGATCTCTTATAAAAGATTCTTCATAATTTATTTGTTCTTCTTTGGTTTCAATTTTATTCAATGTCCAATCATCAATAAAAAAAGAAATAATTAACATTGGCAAATTAACATTATACTCTGTCACATAAGCTAAATTAATAGACCCAGCTGACTCTTGTTTGTCTTCAACTTCAATTCTATCACTAACATTAATAAGTCCACCAGGTGCGTCAATATAATATGGTAATTTAACTAAACATAAAGCAATAACGATAATATATATAAGGATATATTTCCAAGTATGCTTAAAAAATTTATTTATTTTATTCACACCATCACCTACTATATTATAACACAAAAAAAAGATAAAACTTATCTTTTTATTTTAGTGACTGCTCATAACGATATTGATTTTGCCAAATAGTACCATCTGGAGCTTTATAATAATTATTATCTTGGTATTCTAAATATTCATCTTTGCTAGTCCAAAGGTCGCCATTTTCATCTTCAAAATAGGTTTCTTTTTCTTTTTGAATGTTGGTAATACTATTTGAAATATTTAAATTTCCAAAATTAGACATTACAAAAACGCCAAAAACAAAAGCAATGCAAAAACTACTTAAATATTTCAATTTTTTCATACCCCACCTACGTTCTAGCTTATACTATAAAAAATATATCACAATACCAAATAAAAATCAACAAGCTTCTGTTTCAATTATTTTTTATATCCTGACATTTCTCTTTATTAGCCCAAACGCTATTGTTTGTATCAATATAAATATCTTGAAACGATTGTTTAAGTAACTCCTCAGTTACTTCATCGTTTTTATCCTCACTTAATGTATTAAGATAGTCCTTATAATCTTCATAACTAGCCCATTCATTTCCATATTCATCTAGATACACTATATTCCTCCTATCTTATAAAATTATAATATCATATTTTTTTATCATTAACAATCAAACAACTAAAAAAAGCTAAACTTTACGTTTAGCTTATATTATTTAGTAAATTGTGCTTCATTTTGAATATATGCCAAATAATCTGCTTCACTAGCCCAATAATTACCGTCTGGATCAACATAATAATCGCTAGCCACGGATTCCTGAACCACTTCTTCTTCAACATATTCAGACTCAGGGACAACATCAACTGTCGCTTCTGTTGTTATACTTGATGCATTTGTACTATTGACAAAGGCTAAGTAATCAGATTCGCTTTCCCAAATAGAGCCATCAGGCGCTACATAATAATTTGTATCAGTATAAACTTCGTCGGTTGCACTACCAGATCCTTGAGAATTTTGATTAGAATTTAAACTATTAACATAATCTAAATAATCAGATTCACTTGACCATGTCGAACCATCTGGTGCTACATAAACATCGTCTTCATATGTTACATCGCCTTCATAATTATCATTATAGTTATCGTCATAATTATTTTCTGAACCGTTAATATAATTCCAATATTCTTCTTCACTTGACCAAATATTGCCATCAGGGTCTTTAAATCCACTACTTTCCCCATAATCATTGTTATCGTTAGAAGATTGACCATTAATATACTCTAAATAGTCAGACTCACTTGACCAATATGAACCATCTGGAGCTTGATAACCTTCACCTGGTTCAACGACTTCACCAGTACCAGGTTGTACAACTTCGCCACTTCCACCAGCCACATATTTATCATATTCTTCTTTACTAGACCAAATTGATCCATCTGGAGCTTCATAATAATCGCCATCAGTAATAACATCACCTGGAGTTTGACCATTAATATATTCTTGATAAGCTTCTTCGCTTTCCCAAACATTTCCATCCGGTGCTAAATATCCACTGCCTACATGAACACCAGAACCACCATTAATATATTCTTGATACTCATTTTCATCTACCCAAACTATTCCATCGTTATCAGTATAAACTTTATCTGATGAATACATAGGTCCTTGAATACCTAAAGCGTCAAGTTGTTCTTCTAAATCTTGAGCAATTGAAGCACTTAAATTGTCAGTCATTGTTAAATCTTTAATTTCTAAACGATCGGCCAACAAAGTAAAATCATCTTCAGTTTTCTCTTCTTCACCAGTAGAAGTTCCAGTTTCTGTATTAGTTGAAACAGTCGAAGCCGGAGCAGTCTGTTCAGCAGATTTATTTTTATTTGCAACAGAACAACCAATTAAAGACCCGATTAATAAGATTGAAGCAGCAGTTAACGCCATTGTCTTCTTCGATTTAAATAATTTCTTTTTTCCCGATTTAAAAGCTCCAACATTTAAATTTTTTAAAAAATGTCCATTTATTTTCATACAAAATTCCCCCTTCTTAATGAGATGTGGTATATAATAGCACTTTTCCACCTATTTGTCAAATTAATTTATGGGTTTCCATTTATAATTTCTTCTATAATAAGGATATAATTTTTTTTAGTATTAGTCAAGAATTTATATCAATCTTAATATAATTAATTATGAAAAAAAATATTCAATTAGTATTTACAATTTTAATTATTATTTGTATCTTTTTATACCGTAACGAAGTAATTGTAAACATCAGAGAAGCAACGGTTTTATTTCAACAAACTATCTTTCCTAGTCTTTTCCCGTTTATGACCATTTCGCCATTTTTAATTAATTACGGTTTTTTAGATTTTACTAATAAAATTATGGGACCAATCATGCATTTATTTAATTTATCAACTAATTGTTCATATGTTTTAATTATGAGTTTGTTATCTGGTTTTCCTGGTAGTGCTATATATGCTAAAGAATTATATAAACAAAACCTTATCAATAAAAATGAAGTGAACCAACTCATTTTATTTTCTCATTTTTCAAATCCTATTTTCATTTTGACAATTGTACAAACTAAACCGTTATTAGTTCTAAGCATTCACTACCTTTTAGGAATCTTTTTAGGTATAATTTTAAGAACTAAAACTAAATCTAATTCGAATAACTATCGTCCTCAAATCAAAACACAAAGTTTTTTTCAAATATTTGCTTGTGCTATAAAGAATAGTATGGAAAACATTCTTTTTATCTTAGGGGTAATTGTTTTCTTTTTTATGATTTCTAGTATTGCTAATAATGAATTATGCAATCTTTTTTTAGAATTGTCTCAAGGTTTAAATTATATAAACAATTCAATAGTAAACGAACAATTGAAATGTTCCCTAGCTGGGGCTTTATTATCCTTTGGTGGATTTAGTATTCACTTGCAAACCTATGGTATCTTATCTGAAATGGACTTTGCTTATATTAAATATCTAATAATTAGATGCATTCACGCTGGACTTACATTTGTCTTTATTTACTTTTTATATCAAATTTTTTAAAAAAAATAAGAAAATAACTGCTATACTTAAAAACGGGCCAAAAGGAATTTCATGGTGCTCTTTTTTATAAGTTAAAAACAAAGCAAAAGGTAACGCAATAATACTGGCAAGCAAAACCGAAAAAAATGATAATGGTATTTCTAAAGCCATTCCAACCATAAACATTAATTTAATATCTCCACCACCTAATGCCTCTTTACCAAAAAGAAAATCACCAATAATTTTTAAAAAATACATAAATAAAAAAGTCAAAAATCCATGACCAAGACTTATTACTAAATCATTTAATCCCTCCAAAAAGTTAAAACTGTTTTGACCTAAACTGCCATTTAAAAAAATACCAATACCAATCAAAAAAATTCCTAAAATAATAATACTATCTGGAATAATAAAATATTTATAATCGCTTATAATTGTAATAATTAAAACAGAAACCAAACTCAAGCTAAGGAAGCAATTAAAAGAAAAGCCAAATTTCAAATAGGAAAGCATAAACATAAATCCTGTCATTAATTCAAAAAAGCAATAATACCATGATATTTTACTTTTACACGTTTTGCACTTTCCTCCTAAACATAAATAGGAAATAACTGGTATAGTTTCCCAAAAACTTAATTTGTGACCGCAAACAGTACAATGTGATGGGGGAAAATTAAGAGATTCTTTTTTAGGTAAACGATAACCTACAACATTAAAAAAAGATCCAAACGCTAACCCAAAAATAAAAAACAAAATAGCAAAATATAAAGTCACATCCCAACCTCCTATATTATTTTAATTATAACACATTCATAAATATTTTAAAACTTTTTCAGGCTATTCGCATACAATATTTTAGATATATATGTATACAAGGAGGTACCATTTTGAATTTTTATAATCCTTATTTTTATCATATACCAACCGTTACTAATTCGACAACTGGTTTGTTAAGTAAATTAAATTTTAGTTCCATTATCAATGGTACAAGTAAAACTTTAAATTTAGTTAATCAAGCTATTCCGATTATCAAACAAGTTTCACCTGTTATTAAAAATGCGAAAACAATGTTCAACATTATGAATGAATTTAAAAAAACTGATCCTACTAACACGATTGAGCCAATTACTAGTAATTCAATAACTAACAATGTTAGTGAGAATAACAAAAAATTTACTAACAATTACCCAACTTTCTTCATATAAAAAAGCTAATTAATTTAGCTTTGATAACAAAGATTGTATTTCATCCAATCTTTTTTTCTTATTTGCTTTTTCAATGTTATCATCTGGTATTTCATCATATATTTCTTTAATACCTTGATACAAACTATTTAAATAATTCTGATTATTAATTAAATATGGACCATATAATAATTCTTGATCGCTATAAGTGGATTTGCCTTTAACAAACTCAATTATAATATAACCTTTTCCTTTATCAATAATAAATTGTTCTGAAGATATTTTATATCCTAGTGACGTAACAGTCTTTCTCAGATGATCCCAATCATTATGAGCACTGATAATTACTTTATTAGAAACAGGTTTGTTAGCTAAAATATGTTCAATGGTTGTGGCACCCATGCCAGAAATAACAACAATATCATTTGGTTTAACATCAATACCATTTAAACCGTCAGTTAAAACAGTTTGAATGTTTTTAATTCCAAAACGTTTAATATTATATTTAGCTTGCTCTAAAGCATTTTCATTAATATCTGTTGCTATACATTGACAATCTTTATAAGTTGCAAGATAAATATCCAAAAGTGCATGATCACACCCAACATCAATTACTGTACTTTTATCGGATATTATATCGGCAATTGCTTGTAACCTTTTAGATATTTTCATTATTCTGTCATGTAATCGCGTAATTTACGACTACGTGATGGGTGTCTTAATTTTCGTAAAGCTTTGGCTTCGATTTGACGAATACGTTCACGTGTTACACCAAACATTTGACCAACTTCTTCTAAAGTACGTGTTTTGCCATCTTCTAGGCCAAATCTTAGGCGAATAACTTTCTCTTCTCTTTCTGTCAAAGTTAACAAAACCTCACTAATCTCATCTTTAAGCATTTCATTTGTAGCAAATTCCTCTGGGCTTAAATTTCGTTCATCTTTTATAAAATCTCCCAAATGTGAATCATCTTCTTCACCGATTGGTGTTTCCAAACTAACAGGATCTTGACTAATTTTATAAATTTCTCGAATCTTGTCAATACTAGTTCCCATTTTTTTTGCTAGTTCTTCCTCACTAGGTTCACGATTTAATTCAAGTGTTAATTGGCGTTGTACTCTAGCTAATTTATTGATAGTTTCAACCATATGAACAGGTACACGAATAGTACGAGCTTGATCGGCAATGGCGCGTGTAATCGCTTGCCTAATCCACCAGGTTGCATAAGTTGAAAATTTATAACCTTTTGTTACATCAAACTTATCAACTGCTTTCATTAAACCAATATTTCCTTCTTGAATTAAGTCAAGAAACAACATACCGCGGCCAACATATCTTTTAGCAATACTTACCACTAAACGTAAATTAGCTTCAGCTAAAATGTTTTTAGCTTCTGGGTCACCTTCAATAATACGATCCGCCAATTTAGCTTCCTCATCTAAAGTTAACAATTTAATTTGTCCAATTTCTTTCAAATACATACGAACAGGATCGTTAATCGTCAAATCCTTAGTTAAAGTATTGTCATCTAATAATAATTTGTCCCCCGCATCATTACCTTCATCTTCTTCTGATACAATAGCAATGTTATTTTCATTAAAAACATTATATAAATCATCTAAAGTATCAGCATCCATTTCTAGTCCTTTTAGAGAAGCTGCTAATTCTTCATAAGTAATAATTCCTTTTTCTTTTCCTTTTTTTACCAGTTCTTCTTTTCGTTGCTCGTAACTTTTAATTTCCCCTATCATTTTCCTCACTCCTTAACTTACTCGCTATAACTTTATTTGCTAATTCTATTTTCTTATTAAAATCTACTTCTTTAAGCATTTCTTTTTTATATCTATCAATTTGTTGTTGTTCATTATATATTCTAATGTTTTCTAAATAGTCGTCAATCTCTTCTTCATTATAATCTTCATGTAGTTCTAATGCTTCTAATTCGCCAATGACTTTAATTGAATCTTCATCATCTCGTAATTCGGTCAAAAGATCAGCAGTACTAATATAACCATATTTTTTAAAAAAAGTACTTATTTGAAAAGCTAAATGCCGATATTTATCCGTTGGCATATAAGTAATTTTTTTATCATACATTCTAATAACATTTGGATACTTTAACATATAATAAACCAGATTGCGTTCAGATTTTTCAAATTTTGTCAATTTATTATTATTTAATTTAAATTTCGGCACAAAATCCTTTTTTTCAATATTACCAACTTTATCACGTATAAAATCAGCACTCAATTTTGTTTCATTACTTAATTTTATGATACTAATTTCACGCAACACTTCATCAGCAATATTTTTTATTTCATTAATCATTGCATTAGTATAACTAGCTAATCCTTCTGCATTATTAGTATCAATATCTCTTTTTAGGACATATTCCTTAAACTCTATTATATTCATGGCATTTTGTAAATTCTTTTCAAATGCCTCTTTACCTTTTTTTCGGATATATTCATCTGGATCCTGATTATCACTTAAACGAACAATTTTAGGCTCAATACCGACTTTAACTAATTCTTGTATCGCTGACTTAGTAGCTTTTAAACCAGCATCATCACCATCAAAACATAAAATAACATTTGTCGATAACTTTCTAACCAACATAGCTTGACTTGAACCAAAAGCAGTTCCTAACGTAGCAACTACGTTTTCAATACCTATCGTATAAGCACGAATGACATCCATAGGACCTTCCATTAAAATGATTTCTTTTTTTTGTCTTGCAAACTCTTTAGCACGGTGATAATTATACAAAATGTCGCGTTTTTTAAAAATTGGAGTTTCTTTTGAATTTACATACTTATTAGTCACCTCACCATGATAGGCTCGCCCATTATATCCAACTAATCGTCCATTGGCATCATGAATTGGAAACATAATACGGTTTCGATACAGATCATATAAATCGATTCCATTCTCTGACTCACCAATCAAACCGCTTTTTAATAATAATTTATCAGTAATATTTTTACTTTTTAATAATTTTGTTAACAATGCACTATCACTAAGAGATAAGCCAATGCCAAAATGTTTAATTTCTTTATCTGTGATGTCGCGTCCACGTAAATATTTTTTTGCATCACTAGCTGCACTGCTATTCATATTATTTTGATAAAATTTATAACTTATATCATAAATATCATATAATTCACTATATTTTTCATACCTATTATCACGCTTTGTTTCAAAATCTAACACAATACCAGCGATATCAGCACATTTCTTTACTGCATCAATAAAACTAATATTTTCATAATCTTGAATAAATTTAATAACATTTCCTGTAGCTCCACACGAAAAACAAGTATAAATTTGTTTTTCTTTCGATACGCTCATACTCGGTGAATGGTCATCGTGAAAAGGGCAAACACCAAAATAATTTTTCCCACGAGCTGTTAACGGTAAATATCCTGATATGACATCTACAATATCAACACTATTTCTAATCTCATTAATTACATTGTTTTCTAGCCTCATAAATCACGCTCCAAAAAACACCCTACACTAATAAAGTACAATTAATTTTCTCAATTTCCTTTTTTTATTAGTATTTTTTAAACATTTTTACAAATTTTGTCACAATTTCTATGTATTATAGCATATTTTTCTAAAAAACTAACACAAAAAAAGGAAAGAAATAATCTTTCCATCTATATTAAACGCTAAACACGTTAGCGTACCGTTTGTACGAGTATTGAATTGCCTAAACTAAGTTTAATTGCGCCATCAATACTCGTTACATAGGTGTCACTTAATTGTAAATTTTTAATTACTTGTTGGTGAGGATGACCAAATATGTTATTTTTCCCTACTGAAATAAGAGCAATGCGCGGTTTTATTTTTTTTAAAAATTTTAACGATGAGCTAGTTTTAGAACCATGATGGCCCACTTTTAGTATATCCACCTCTCCCAAATTATATTCATCTAAAATTTTATTTTCAATTTTACTAGAAGCGTCACCCATCAGCAATACTTTATATTTATTTATAGTTAATAGTAACACTAAACTGTCATCATTTTCATTATAGTTACTTCCTCTATTCAAAAATTTAAGTTCAATATTATTTTTAACGACTATATCATCTTGAATGTAATCATAAGCAATATTATTTTTATCTAAATAATTTACAACACTATTTTCTAATTCATTGTTATGTGTACTATTTAATAAGACCTTTTTAACTGAATAATTTTGTAAAAGTTCTAAAGTTTCACCAGCATGATCATAGTCTCCGTGTGTTATAATCAAATAATCTAATTTTTTAATACCAAACGATCTTAATGTTGGAATTGTAATGTTTTTAATAATTTTTGAATTATAATACCCACCAGTATCTATTAAGATATTAAGTTTATTAAAAGGATATGTTATAAGAATACTATCGCCTTGTTTAACATCAAGCATCAAAACCATACCATCCTGTTTAAAAAAAGGATAAAAATAGTGTAAAATCAAAACAATTACTAAAACTACAATATATTTATATGTTCCTAATTTTATTTTGTGCATAATAAAAATAATTATTATATAATATCCAAACAATACAGCTAAATTCATTTTATGGAATGGTAAAATAAATTTAACATTTAAAGCTATAAAATTAGAAATATTTTCCACTAATGAGCATAGTAAATAATAACCACCGTCAAAAAAAGGAAAAATTGCCGTAATAAAAGATAATGGAAAAAGTAAAAAGGTTATCATTGGGACAAATAAAACATTTAAAAAAGGTGTTATAAAATTAAGATAAAAATTATTTTGAATATTAATAGGAATAGAAACTATAAAAGCAATGACTGAAATTTTTAAAAGATTTAGTATATAATTTTTAGTATTTAATTTATCTTTTAAAAAAATTAGAAAAAAAGAAATTATATAGCTATAAACAAAACCAATATTATAAATATTATAAGGATTTATTAATAACATCACCATGGTAAAATATAAAAATAAATGTTTAGAGTTTAAATTAAATTCAGTTATTCTATTAATATTTAAAACAATAAAAAATAAAACTGCTCTAGTCATAGAAGCTGGAAAATCTAATAAGTATAGATAAATTAATAAAATTAATGATATAATAAATTTATTTTTTATAAAAGTTAAAAAACTAAGAATAAAAGCAAGATGCATTCCCGAAATAGAAAACAAATGATTGATACCATTAAAACGATAATTTTCGTTTACCTCTGATTCAATATCATCCGTAATTCCGAAAATAAAAGTTTTAAGATATGCCTTGCTTTTCATTCTATTAAAGTAATCTAACAAATTGTTTTTTAAAATATATAATAAATTAGACTGTCCATTTATTATTTGACATTTACCATCTAAAATATAATAGATTGATTTACTAGCTAAATAATTTTGATAATTAAATAAATTAAAATTAGTATTAGAACTTGGTAAACTAACTTCTCCGGTGCATCTTACTGTCATTCCTAGTTTAAAAGAAGTTATATCAGCAAAAATCAAATAATTTCCAACAATTATTCCACCATCATCAAAATTACTAATTACTCCAGTTATCATTTTATTAGCACCTAAATATCTTTTTTCAAAAGGAAGCTTAGTAATTCTTATTCCTACATAAACGATAATTATAAAACAGCACAAAGCTAAAAAAAGCTTAGATTGTAATATTGTTTTTAATTTTTTCAAAAGAACTATCGCCTATACCGCTAACATTTTTTAATTCTTCAATACTAGAAAAAGGCGTCTTTTCACGATATTCTATAATATCTTTAGCTTTAGCCTCTCCTATACCACTCAATGTCATTAATTCTTCTAGTGTAGCGGTATTAATATTTATTTTTGTATTATCACTAGTACCACTATCAATACACGCGCTATTTTCAACACTTGGACAATTGCAATCTTTTTCTATATATTCATATTTAATATTACTTTCCTCAAATTTTTCGATTTCTTTATCAGTATAAATCCAAATTGTCATTTCATCCGTAACCGTTTTAGCTAAATTGATGTATTCAGTATTAGCACTTTTGCTAAGACCACCAGCTTTTTCAATAACGTCAATCACTCTCATACCATTATTAACTTCATAGACACCTGGTTTTTTTACTGCTCCCTTAATATCAACTTTAACAAATTCTTCCTCTTTTAACGCAGTAGTTCTAATTATTTCTTCTCTAGCTACTACATTTTCACCATCGTTTAAAATAAAACTTACTAAATAAAAAAGGCCCAAAATAATGACTAATAATATAAATAAAACGAATTTACGATTATTTTTCATAATACCTCCTTACTTATATTATTTCTATTTATTTATTATTTCCTTTATTTGTATAATGATTTTAAGTTGTGTATAATATTAGTATAGAAAATAATAAAGAAAGGAGTATATTTTCTAAGCGCCAGGGCCTATGGGTTGACGAGGTTAACAGTTATCGAAAAATTCGGCGGATGCTGTTACGGATGGTAATTCGTTATCTCTATTTTAAAAAGCAAAATTAATCTTGTAACAAATAATAGAGAAATACTGAAAGGATGATTTTATGTGTGGTATAGTAGGATATATCGGGAAAGAACAAAAAGCTTTAGAAACGATTATTTCGGGTTTAGAAGCTTTAGAATACCGTGGATATGATTCCGCTGGTATCGCTTATTTAAATAACAACCATATTGATATAATAAAAAAGAAAGGACGCATTGATCAATTAAAAAAACAATTAGATTTTAAAATCAAATCAAAATTAGCCATCGGTCATACCCGTTGGGCAACTCATGGCGAAGCTAATGAAATTAATGCTCATCCGCATAAATGTGGTCAGGTAACAATTGTTCATAATGGCATTATTGAAAATTATATAGAATTAAAGCAAAAATTAGAAAATAAAGGTTATCAATTTAAATCACAAACTGATACAGAAATAGCTTGTGCTTTAATCGATTACTTATATCAGAAAGAAAAAAACATTTTAAAAGCCATTCAAACGGCTAGTCATAAATTACACGGCAGTTATGCTTTAGGTATTATCGTAGACAACGATAATAGCTTATATGCAATTAGAAAAGCAAGCCCTCTAATTGTAGCTGTAAAAGATGGCGAAAAATTCATTGCTTCTGATGTTCCAGCAATTTTAAAATACACTAATGAATATTATCTTTTAGAAGATGGAGATATAGTGAATCTTACTGAGGATAATTTAACTTTTTATAACAATGATTTAGAGAAGATAGAACACGAAAAAATGATTTTTGAAGGGAATATAGAATCTGGCAAAAAAAACGGATATGATCACTTTATGTTAAAAGAAATTAATGAACAGCCTAAAGTTATTTTAGATACTATTAATTTTTATTTTGATGGAAGTTTAGAATCATTAAAAAAAAATTTACCGAACTTAAACAAATATCAAAATATACATATTGTTGCGTGTGGCTCCGCTTATCATACTGGTCTTGTTGCCAAAACTTTAATTGAGGAAATAGCTGGTTTACCAGTTATGTGTGAAATAGCCTCCGAATATCGCTATAAACGAGTATTTTATAATGATAAAACTTTAGTTATTGTCATATCACAATCCGGTGAAACAGCTGATACATTAGCTTCTTTGCGTAAAGCTAAAGATGATCACATCGACACTTTAGCAATTGTTAATGTTGTCGGTTCTAGTATCGCTAGAGAAGCTGATTGCACCTTATATATTAAAGCCGGTTGTGAAATAGCAGTAGCCACAACCAAAGCTTATACAGCTCAGCTATCCATCTTAAGCTTAATTGCTATTAAATTAGCTTGTATTCACCAACAAATAGATAAAAAACGTTTTGAAACAATAGTTAAAGAAATTAAAAATTTACCAAATATGATGACATCATTAATTAATAATAAACAATATCATGATATTGCTTTAAAAATATATCAACGTGAAGACATTTTCTATTTAGGGCGAAAAATTGATTATGCTATGAGCATGGAAGGATCATTAAAATTAAAAGAAATTTCTTACATCAATAGTGTTGCATATGCCGCCGGTGAACTAAAGCATGGAACTATTTCTTTAGTTGAAGATAAAACGCCTATAATCGCAATTATTACAGATGATGAAATAAAAAATAAAACAATCAGTAACATTAAGGAAACAAAAGCTCGAGGTGCTTATGTTATATTAGTTTCTAATTATGAAGAGCATGATCAATACTGTGATGACAATATTGTCATTCCTAAAATTGATCCGTTTATTCAACCTATGTTAACAATTATTCCACTTCAGTTATTAGCATACGAAGTAGCAAAATTAAAAGGTTGCGATATTGATAAACCAAGAAATTTGGCTAAATCAGTAACCGTAGAATAAAAAAAGGAGTTATAATTTTATATTCCTTTTTTTATTACCTTATTTTAATATGCAATTCTCGCAACTGTTCTTCCGATACCTCTGACGGGCACCCCATCATCATATCTTGACCACTAACACTCATTGGGAAAGCTTGAACTTCTCTTAAGTTCACTTCGTCAAGCAGTAGCATTAAAATTCTATCAATCCCTGGAGCCATACCAGCATGTGGTGGAGCCCCATATTGAAAAGCATTATATAAAGAGCGAAATTTAGTTTCTAAAATACTTTTATCATAGCCAACCATTTCAAAAGCTTTTTCCAAGCATTTTATATCGTGATTACGAACTGCACCGCTCGCCATTTCATGACCGTTACATACAAAATCATATTGATGCGCTAAAATTTGTTCAATGTCTTTTTCTAACCCTTTAAGTCCTCCATGAGGCATGCTAAATGGGTTATGACAAAACTCATATTTTTTTGTAGTCTCATCATATTCAAACATTGGGAAATCGTTAATAATACAAAATTCATATTTATTAGGGTTAATTAAATTCAATTTTCTTCCCAATTCTGTTCTAATCATACCAGCTTGTTTTGCTGCAACTTTTTCATTACGATCAGCGATAAAAAAGATAACACTACCTGATTTTAAATGAGCTGCAGAGATTAAATTTTCACGATCTTCTTTAGTTAAAAATTTATCAATTGGTCCTTTAAAAGTTCCGTCTTGTTCCAACGTTAAATACCCAATTCCTGGCATACCTATCGTTTTAGCATACTCAACTACTTCATTGAACCAACTATTAGACATAGACGCTAAATCATCGACTACAATTCCTCTAACTACAGCGCCCCTAAATGGTTTAAATGTACTTTCTTTAAATATGGCACTAACATCAATAATCTCCAATGGATTTCTTAAATCTGGTTTGTCTGTGCCATATTTAAGCATCGCTTCGCGATATGGTATTCTACGAAATGGACGCGGTGATACTTCTCTTTTACTAAAGTTTTTAAAAATATCATAAAAAATTTCTTCACCAATTTGATATACATCTTCCTCATCAACAAAAGCCATCTCAAAATCCAATTGGTAAAATTCTAAAGTACGATCACTCCGACAATCTTCATCCCTAAAACAAGGCGCTATTTGATAATATTTATCAAAACCGCTTACCATTAATAATTCTTTAAAAATTTGTGGAGCTTGTGGCAAAGCATAAAATTTACCTTTGAATTTTCGAGATGGAATTAGGAAATCACGAGCACCTTCCGGGGAAGATGCTGTAATAATCGGTGTTTGTACTTCTGTAAAACCTAAAGCATCCATTTTATTACGAATATACTTTAAAACTTCACTACGAAATTTAATATTATGATGAACTTTTTCATTACGTAAATCCAAATATCTATACTTTAACCGAATATCCTCTGCTACACTTGTTGAACTCATAATTTCAAATGGCAACTCGTTTGGTGCACGACCTAAAACTTCTATTTTTTCAACTAATATTTCAATTGTTCCAGTTTTCAATCTTGGATTATAATCATCTTCATCTCTTTTTCGAACAATGCCAGATACAGTAACAGCTGATTCCCTCGTTAGATGATCAAAAATATGATCATCATTACTTACTAATTGGACAGTTCCTTCTTCATCACGAATGTCAACAAAAATTACCCCGCCATGATCACGAATATTTTCTACCCAACCAGCTATTTTAACAGCCGTACCGATATCGTTTTCTGAAACATTGCCACAATAAACATTACGAAATTTATCGCACATATCAATCACCCCTAAACTATTTAATAATCACAACTTTTTGGTGTTCTTGGATATGGAATAACATCTCTTATATTTTCGACACCTGTAATATATATAAGTAAGCGTTCAAATCCCATTCCAAATCCCGAATGAACACATCCGCCATATTTTCTTAAATTCAAATACCAATCTAAACCTTCAGTAGCCATATTCATCTCTTTCATACGTCTAATTAATTTGTCATAATCCTCTTCCCTTTGTGATCCGCCCATTAATTCTCCAGCTCCTGGAACTTCTAAATCTACAGCTGCAACTGTCTTTCCATCTGGATTTTGTTTCATGTAAAAAGCTTTTATATCCTTTGGCCAATTTTTGATAAATACTGGACCATTAAAATATTCTGTAATATATTTTTCGTGCTCCTTAGCAATATCTTCACCATATTCAGGCGGAAATTCCCATTTTATGTCTGCTTTTTTTAAAATGGAAATAACTTCTTCATGATCAACACGGATAAAATGACTACTAACTAATTTAGTTAATTTGTCTTTTAACCCTTTTTCAACAAAACTGTCAAAGAAATCGATTTCTTCAGGGCACTTTTTCATAACATAACTAACAATATACTTTAACATTTCTTCCATAATATCCATATCTTTATCTAAATCACAAAAGGCCATTTCTGGTTCGATCATCCAAAACTCTGAAGCATGGGTTTTAGTATTAGAATTTTCAGCCCTAAAAGTAGGACCAAAAGTATATGTATTTTTATAGGCTAGTGCAAATGTTTCAGCTTGTAATTGACCACTAACCGTTAAAGCTGTCTGTTTGCCAAAAAAATCTTTATTATAGTCAACTTCTTTACATTCTCTAACTTTATCTAAATCAAGAGTTGTTACTTGAAACATTTCCCCAGCACCCTCACAATCACTAGCAGTAATTAGAGGAGCGTGAAAATATACAAAACCTTTATTTTGAAAATACTCATGAATAGCATAAGCTGCGACACTACGAACTCTAAAAACAGCATTAAACAAATTCGTTCGTGGACGAAGATAAGCTAAATCACGCAAGAATTCTCGAGTATGACGCTTTGGTTGAATTGGATAATCCTCAGGGCAGTCACCTTCTAAAACAATCTTAGATGCTTGCATTTCAAATTTTTGACCTTCTTTTGGAGAAGACACTAAAACGCCCGTAGCACTGATAGCACTACCAATATGGAATTTTGAAATTACATCAAAATTATCTATTTTGTTATCATAAACTATTTGTAAATGATTAAAAGTTGTCCCATCACTAAAATCAATAAATCCAAACTCTTTTTGCTTACGATGATTACGAATCCACCCTTGGACTGTTACTTCACAATTAAGATATTCATCTTCTTTTAAATATATATCTCTTAAATCCCGTACCATAATTACCTCTTATCTATTTCTTCACGAATAATATCGGCTGTTAAACTTGGATTAGCCTTGCCGCGGGTAGCTTTCATAACTTGGCCTACGAAGAAATCAAAAGTATTTTTACCCTTACGATGATCTTCTATTAAATCAGGATGTTCATCTAGTACTTTAATCACAATTTCACGAATTGTTTTATCATCGCTAATTTGTTCCATACCTAGCTCTTTAACTAATTGAATTGGATCTTTTTTATCTTCTAAAACATGTGTTAAAATATCTTTACTTTGTTTTGAAGAAATCTTGCCACTTTCAACTAAATTCATAATTTCATATAACATCTTAGGCGTTAAATAGATTTCAGTAATCGTTAAATCATTTTTATTTAAATATCCAAGAATGACGCTTGTTAACCAGTTAGCTGCTTTTTTAGCATCAGCACCTAAAGCAACAACATCTTCATAAAAGTCTGAAATGGATTTTTCTTTAACAATAACTGTTGCATCATATTCTGACAAGCCAAAAATTGTAATATATTTGTGCTTACGATCACTAGCCAATTCAGGTATTTCTTTACGAATACTTTCAAGCCACTCCTCTGATAATTTAAATTTTGGAATGTTAGGCTCAACAAAATATTTATAATCAATAGCATCAACTTTACTACGCATAAAAATTGTTGACATTGTATCTTCATCCCAACGGCGAGTTTGCTGTTCCATCTCATCATATTTACCGCTTTCTTTTAAATCAATTTGGCGTTCTATTTCATAATTAATGGCTTCTCGCACTCCACCAAAAGAGTTAACGTTTTTAACTTCAATCTTTGTTCCCCAATTTTTAGGATCATTTTCATCTTTATCTGCTTCCATAATTGATACATTTACATCACAACGCACTTGACCTTTACGAGAATCAGCTTCACTAATACCAGCATATTGATAAATAGATCTCATTGTTTCCAAAAAAGATACCGCTTCATCAGCACTTCTAAAATCTGGTTCAGTTACTAACTCTAATAATGGAACGCCAGCACGATTATAATCAATAGTTGAAAAAGTCCCATAATGATCACTAGATGCCGCATCTTCTTCTAGATGAATATTATTAATACGGACAGTTTTAGTTTCACCTTTACAGTCATAAGTTAATGCTCCATAACTTCCAACTGGTGCAGGTTTTGTCTCTTGTGTTATTTGATATCCTTTCGGTAAATCAGGGTAATAATAATTTTTTCTTTCAAAATAAATATGTGTTGGCAAAGTACAGCCTAAAATCATACTAGCCTTTAAAGCCATCTTAACAGCTTCTTTATTAACAACCGGTAATGTTCCAGGAAAGCCCATATCTACAGGCTGAATATTTACATTAGCCGTATCTTTATATGAATTTTCAGCACTTGAAAAAACTTTTGTATTAGTTTCACTTATCTCGCAGTGCATTTCTAATCCGATTAAGGCTTTATATTCGCTCATTATTTAGCCTCCTTTGCAATTTGATTTTTATAACTCATCTTCGATTCTAAAGCACAAGCCAAAGAAAGAACATTAACATCATCATAACAATTACCTGTAATATTAATTCCTACCGGCAAATTATTAACAAAACCATTTGGAATTGTTATAGAAGGAAATCCACCAAAGTTAGCTATTTGTAAGTGTTCTTCCAAAATATGACTGTTTTGATATGGTTTATTTTTAGAATTATCTAAATATTTTGCTGGTCCGCTACTTACAGGTAATACAACCGCATCATATTTTTCATATAAACTTTTCCATTTATCAACAATTAAACGACGTACCCTTTGTGCATTGTTAAAATATCTTTCTTTATTTTCAGCTTGTAAAACATATGATCCAATCACAAATCTTCTTTTAATTAATGATGAAAAACCTTCCGTACGATATTTTTTCATCATATCAATATAATTATCACCTATCGCACGTGGTCCAAATACAATACCAGTTAAATTAGACATGTTTGATGTTGCTTCTGCACAAGATATAACATTATAAACACTATATTGAGCATCCAATAAATTTTTATCTACAGACTCTTCGACTACATCAACTCCTAATTCTTTAAAATATTCTAAAGTGTTCCTAAAATTATCCAAATGTTCTAGCAACTCATCACTAGCATCTGGGTACATACTTTTATCACATATTTCTTTGATATAACATATTTTTTTACCTTTAACATCAGTAGTTAATGACTTATGTAGTTCAATACCACTAGAATCCCAACTAGTCATATCATTTTTATCAAGACCTTTCATCGCATCAACGACAATGCAAGCATCTTCAACATTACGAGCCAATACTCCCAGATGATCTAAACTAGAAGCAAAAGGAAAAACACCATAACGAGAAATCATTCCATAAGTTGGTTTATACCCAACAATACCGCAATAAGCTGCTGGTTTGCGAATTGAATCGCCAGTATCCGTTCCGGTGGCATAAGGAACAACACCAGCCGCCACAGCTGCTGCACTACCACTAGATGAGCCAGCACACATACGTTCTGTATTCCAAGGATTTAAGATATTTCCTGTATGAGCGGTAGTTCCAGTTCCCCCCATACCAAATTCATCCATCGTTGTCTTACCAATACCAACAGCACCAGCTTTTTTCAAATTAATAACAGCCGTTGCGTCAAAAAACGGTATATAATCTTTTAAGGTGTTACTAGAACCAGTACTTAAAATATCTTTTGTACTATAATTATCCTTAATTCCATATGGAATCCCTGATAATAAACTATCAGTTACTTCACAGCCTTTAGCGTCTTCAATAACAGTTACAAAAGCATTATACTTATCTTTTGCCTCTTTTGCTTTTTTGATAGCTTCGTTAACTAATTCTTCACTAGTTACTTTACCATTTTGTAACAGTTCGTGAAGTTCAGTAATACTTTTACTCATATATTCCATTATCCCACCACCTTTGGTACTCTAATCTCAGTTCCTACATAATCATCACAGTTTTTTAAAATATCTTCTATTGGTACAGATTTCTCAACAACATCCTCACGTAATTCATACTCAAAATCATCTAAACAATGTGTCATCGGTTCTACACTAGTAATATCTGGTATATTATTAATTAAATCAATACTATGATCAATCACATCAAATTCATCTAAAACCATTTTATTTTCTTCTGGTGTTAGTCCAATTAATAGTTTATCAGCGTAATCATCAACCATTTCTTTCGTAAATTTTCCCATATATCCTCCTTATACAAAAAAATAAGTCCTTAAGGACTTATTAATTATCTAACTGGCGCCTGATGTAGGACTCGGACCTACGACCTGCCGGTTAACAGCCGGATGCTCTACCAACTGAGCTAATCAGGCACATGGCGCTCAATGTAGGACTCGGACCTACGACCTGCCGGTTAACAGCCGGATGCTCTACCAACTGAGCTAATTGAGCATATAATGATAACTATTCATCCTCTTCTGGGACGAATAATACCGCGGTGCCACCCAAATTGTCATATACATGACCACTTTATCGACTTCAACAAAAGCCGTGTAACATGATAACGGATTACCACCGATTAAGTTTACTCATTTCTTTTCAACCTAACAACTAGTGAGTGTTATTCATATCTATCGTAATTGTTAGCTTCCACCATCCCTAACTCGCTTAAATTCGTATTAGACACTACTTCTCTCACGTTAAAACGCTTATGTGAACATTATAGTTCAAAATAAAATATTTGTCAATATACAAATTTCGATATTATTAACTAAATTCTTTTTTTCTATGTAATCATTAATAAAAAATATCACAAAATGTGATATTTAATTTTATGATTCTAAATTATTAAAATTACTTTTACTATTTTTATCTAATAGAAAATGTTCTCTTCTTTGTTTATTAATCATTTCAGCTTTTAAAATACGATCCTTAAGATATAACCCTCTTTTTTGATCTACATTGATTTCTTCAGCTATTTTCAAATACTTAACAACCTTGTCAGGTCTTCCAAGTCTTTTATAACATTCCGATAGATTTAAATAAACAGTCGTATTTTCTTTAGGATAAAATTCATTATAGGTTAAATAACAGAAAACAGCATCAGCCCAACGGTGCATCTTAAAATAAAGCTCACCTAAAAAATAATAAGCATCTGGTGAAGGTGCAATTGAATT
This sequence comes from uncultured Bacilli bacterium, assembly GCA_944373145.1. GTDB lineage: Bacteria > Bacillota_I > Bacilli_A > RF39 > UBA660 > UBA5578. Next base: position 114,918 of record CALWAL010000003.1, on the reverse strand, counting down.
AGCGTAAATATAACATTCAACAGCCGCTTTTCTATTTTTCATCAAACTGTAAAGACGTCCTAATAACAAATATCCTCTAATGTCACTAAGTGGTTCTATATTAATATATTTATTCAAAGCTTCTTCAGCTATATCATATTTTTTTTCTAAAATACTAGTATATGCTAAAAAATAAAGTTGTTTTTTCTTAATCATTTCACTATCTGGATAACCATTTTCACTTAAACCTAAATTTATTTGATAATAATAATAATCTAACCGTTTTTTTAAGCCATTATTTGTTAATACTTCTGCAAATTGATCTAACCAAACCTTAGCTTCATCGTATTTACGATTAACCAAACATATTTGATATTTTTGAAATAATTCATTATTAGGTTCATTATGTCTTAGAAAAAGCATTACACTATTATTTATAGGCTTAGTAATTTTAAGTGATGCCGAACTTTTTAATTCAGATGATTTTTTTTCAATCTTTTTTTCTTCCTTCTTTATAGGTGTTTTTAAAATTTTAAAATTATCTTCTTTATCTAATATATGGCTGGGTGTCTCAACAATCTCTATTTGACCATCTTCAACTAAAATATTAAATAAATATTCAATTAAACTCTTATTATATCCATTTAAAGCTTCACTATAATCATGATATATTTCTAAAGCATGCTTATAATGTTTATCGTCAATATTACTAATAATAAGGCGATAAATATTATCTATGTTTTTAGCACGTTCGTCTAATTTTGCAAATAAAATTTCAAGTAAAATAACATATAGATTAACTTTAATCATTTTTTGTTTGTTATCTAAAACTTTGCCACGACATTTTCGACCAACTTTTAGAGCAGTTTTAAAATCACCAGCAGACGTTGCTTCAAAAAAAGTATATAAATAATCATTTTCTTTAGCATAATTATAATTAACAGGCATTATTTCATATGTTAAATTATTTTCTACCATTTCAATTGTTTCCAAAAGTTCTAAAAATAAATAATAAATATAATTGTCTTTATGATCATAATTACGAAAGTTTAAAATAACTTCTAATGCTTTTTTTGCTTGTTTTAAATTTCCTGCTTTAATTGCTTCTACAAAAGTATAAGTTCTCATTTTCTCTAATTCTTGTTCTTGTAACTCATAAGCTAACTTTTTTTCATGTTGGTACTTTATAATTTTGTCCAATAATACCCCAATAATAATTAGATGAATATCATTTTTCATAAGCAAGCAACATTCCAAAGTTTTTTTAGCATGCCTATAATCTTTTTCTTTTATAAGGCGCAAAAGTTCTAAATATTGACCATTATAAGATTTTTTATTAAACGCTAAAACTTGACGTGGTAGCGCTAATAATTCTACAAGTGGTTCATAATCATCATCTATTAATTCTAAAGTATTATATAAATCTAAATATAAACGGTAATAATCATCATATATTGTGTCATTTTTTATTTCAATAGCTTTTTTTAAATATGGATAAGCTGGTTTATCTTGCATTAAACAAACGACAAATTTACCAAAATAAGTTGGATAAGATTTTGATGAAATAGACAAAATTTGATCAAATATTTTTTCTGCTTCAAAATACTTTTCATTTGCAATATAAGCATAAGCTTCTTTAATCATACCATGAGCTTCATACTTAACATTTTTAACTTGTAGTGTAAATTTATATTCTAAAAAAAGCGCACTATTAACATAGACAATCACTTTTTTTATTGATATTCCTCTTTTTTTTATGTTTGAAATAATAACCATATCAAGGTAAAAATATAACCTATTCTTTCTCGCTGCATTCATATTATACCCCCAATATTTATGATTTCTATTATAGCAAAACTTAATATTGATGGCAAGAAAAAAAGTATAAAATATTTTATACTTCTTGCACAACAACAATAATCATCGGTTTAGATGAAGTTTGTTTATATAGATATTTACCTAAACGATCACGGATGCCATTTTTAACTTTATTAAAATCAATATAATTTGGGTTAATACATTCATTAATAACCTCTAAAGATATTTTTTCAGCTTCTTTTATTAATTCACTATTATCTTTAACATAAATAAAGCCACGAGTTAAAATCTCCGGACCGGCTAATATTTTTTTACTACTTTTATCTAAAGTAGTTGTTACTATCACAATACCATTATCGGCTAATAACTCACGATCTTTTAAAACCAAATCCCCAATATCACCGGATTGTTTACCATCAATCAAAACATCATCAACTTTAATTTTTTCATTATCATCAATGTATTGTCCATTAACAATATTAACAACCTCACCATTAAGTTTAAGAAAAATATTCTCTTCCTTCATACCCATTATAAGTGCCAAATTAGCATTTTCAACCTGCTCTCGATACTCACCTATCACAGGAAAGTAATACTTTGGTCGTAACATATTAATCATCATCATAATATCTTCAGATGAAGCATGAGGAGAACGAAATTGTTTTTTAGATAAAATGACTAAATTACTTCCTATTTTAGCAATCTCATCAAATATCTGCGTTGAAGTAACCTCAATATTATCATAAATTGGTGATGCAAAAACTACCGTATCTTCTTCAGTTAATGTTATAAATTTATCATAACCTCTAATAATTCTTCGCATGTTATAATATGGAATCTCTCTTTCGCTTGATACAATAACAATAATTCCATCATCATTCACGTGATGAATTGTTTTAATGCGTTCACGGTCAAACTTAACATAGCCAAGCTCAATGGCTTTTAAAATAATTGTTTCAAGTTTTTTACCCATAATAACGATATTTCGATGAGTTTTGCTTACTTCATCAAATAGTTCTTGGATGCGATAAATTTGAGCAGGCATCAAATTAAATAATATACGCCCTGAGTTTTTATTTAATGTCTCCCTAATAATAGAGTAAGCTTTATGAGATGGTGAAGTAAAGCCTTTTTTAGGAGCATAAATAGATTCATTTAATAAGCATAAAACACCTTGTTTTCCTACATAAGCAATTTTGCCAATATCAGCATTAAAGGCCCCAGGCATCGATGGATCAAAAACATAATTTCCCGTAAAGACAATAGCACCATCCTCTGTATATAGTACATACATTACTGAATCTGGAATTGAATGTGACACTCGAACAGGAAAAATACTATTTTTTCCAAATACTATTTTTTTGTGGATTTCTAACTCGTGTAGTTTAGCATTTTTAATTCCAGCTTCCTCTAAATCTTGTTTAATAACCTCCAAAGTAAAAGCAGTTGCATAAATATCAATTCCTTCAAGATCTTCAAGCATATCTGCCAAAGCTCCCATTTGTTCATCATGCCCATGTGTTATAAAGATACCGACAATACGATTTTTATTTTCTTTCAAATAATCATAATTAGGTAAAATATAATCAATACCTAAAGAACGATCATCAGAATATTTTAAACCTGCTTCAAATACATATATGTCTTGATCAACTTCAACGACATACATATTTTTTCCTATTTCGTTTAACCCGCCTAGGGCAAACATTTTAATTTTACTCATAAATCTCCTTTCTTTCTCAAATCCCAAATAATTATAGCAAAATTTTCTAAAATAGTCTAGTTACTCAAAAAGAATAGCTATTTAGCTATTCTTCTACTGATAGAAATGCCATCGCCTTTATGATAAAAAGTCGTTTCAAACTCTTTATTTTCTTTCAAAAAATCAATATACTTTGCAATTTTACGTACTAACTGTCTTGTATTACGATTATGAGTTAATGTCGGATTTTCAACTAGCCCGTGAAAAGATAAATTATCTGTGACAATAACACCGTTAGGTGTCAAGTAATTTTTATACTTTTCAAAAAAATTGATATATTGACTCTTAGCAGCATCAATAAAAATCAAATCATAATTGCCATCAACCTCAATTTTCAAGGCATCACCTAGTATAAGATTAATTCTATCACCAAGCCCAAATGATGTCACATTTGCTAAAGCCTCATGATGCAATTCCTCATTTATTTCAATTGACGTTACTTTAATATTATCTTTTAACAATGCAAAACGAATAGCTGAATAACCAACCGCTGAACCAATTTCTAGAATATTACAAATATTATTTTCTTTTATATATTTTAAAAGAAATTCCATTCCTTCATCAAGCATAACTGGAATATGCCGATTACGAGCATTTTTTAAAATATCTTCTATTAAAACCATAAACCAGCCGCTTTTAATTCTGCAATTTTATTTTCGTGTTCTTGATAAGTATTCATATAGTAAACTTTACCATTTTTATCAGCAACAAAATAATATTTATTGGTTTTATTTGGTTCAAGTACTGCTTTGATTGCATCAAGAGAAGGATTGCAAATCGGTCCAATTGGCAATTTACCAGCCATAGCTGAATCAGCTCTCGTATTATAAGCGTTAACAGCTTTTATTTCTGATTGATATAAATCTCTTGTCCCCATATCAATTTTAGCACCATAATAAGTTGTAACATCACTACCTAAAGACATATTATTTTTTAAACGATTGAAAAAAATACCCGCTACTTCTTTTCGATCATCTGTCGATACTGCTTCTAGTTCAACAATGCTAGCTAAAGTTAAAATTTCATGGGCAGAATATCCGCTTTTTTCTATCTTTTCTTTAAACGGTTCTAATTGCTTTTCTGTTTCATCTAACATTGCTTTAAATATTTCTTTAACGGTAACATCTTTATTTTCAAAAGTATAAGTATTAGGAAATAAATATCCTTCTAATGAATAATAAATATCTTCATTCAAAATACTTTTATCAATAAACCAATACGTATTAATTAAATCTTTCAAATAATCTTTATTCTTCAAAAGAGTGTTAACATCTTCTTCGGTATTATTAGTATTACTAACAATTAGTTTTGTAATACTCCGCATATTCAATCCTTCTTGAAAAAGAATTTTAACTTCGTTAGGATTTATCACCTCACCACTACCTAGTGTCTCAATGATTTCTTTTAAATTCATACTTTGACTCAAATTATAGGTTCCAGCTTTCATTGTATTATGCGGTGGATTAAGTTTCAAATAAACTCTATAAATAAATTTTGATTTAATTAATTTAGTATCATATAAATCATTTACAATAGAATAATATGTACTATCATTAGAAACTGTAAAAGCAATTGTATCTTTGGCATTTTTATTATAAGCGCTTGTACCATAACTATATAGACACAAACCTGCAATTAACACAATAATTGCTAGTGAAACCACAACCCCCGCTATTAACTTCAAAGCCTTCATAAATCACCTACTAAATAAAAAAGAGTAAAAATTACTCTTCTGAACTTTCTTCATTTTCTTGAATTTCATTTTGTAATTCATCAAGTATAGTTTCGATGATTTTCCATTCTTTTTCAGATTCAATTGGTAATAATTTTGTTTCATCTTCATCAGGATTATAGATTGAAGCGTAAACCTTAGTATTTCCTTCTTCATCTAATGTATTATCTGTATATACAATATAATTTTTCTTTGTTTCATCTGATTCAAATGTAAATAATACTTCACATTCTACTTCTTTTCCTTCATCGTTTACTACTTTAAAAGTCATTTTTTCTTCCATTGTTATTTTCCTCTCTTTCTTTATCTAAATAAGTTTGAAGAATGATATTCGCAGCGACAGCATCTACTTTATCTTTACGCTTCTTCCTAGATAAATCAGCTTCTAATAAATAGTTAGTTGCTTCTACCGTAGATAATCTTTCGTCTTGCATTACCACTTCTAACTTTATCTTTTCTTCTAATAAAGCCTTAAATTCTAGGGTAGTCAGTGCTCTATCACCTATACTATTATTCATATTTTTAGGCAATCCTAAAATAATCTTGCCAACTTGGTATTCTTCAACTATTGCTTGTAGTGGCTCGATTAAAGTATCATATTCGGCTTCAGGAAATCTGATTGTTTTAAAACTAGAAGCAATAGTGCGGGTAATATCACTCATAGATATTCCCAAGGTTCTAGTTCCTAAATCAAGACCTATATATCTCATTTATTTAAGAAATCTTTTAAAACGACTTCTAAAACTTTAGCCCTTTCATACTTTGTAATTTTACTCCTAGCCTCTTTGGCACTAGAAATATATCCTGGGTCGCCACTAATCAAATATCCAACAATCTGATTAATAGGGTTATATCCTCTTTCCTCTAATATTTGTGATACTTCTCTAATGACTTGCGAAATCATCTCATTTTGAAACTCTGAGGCTTCATAAATTTTTGTTTCCTCCATCATATCACCCTCCTATGAATACAGTTTAATTGTAACATATAAGTGTTTGTTTGTAAATGTTTTACAAACTTTTTACTAATTTTTTGTAAGCTCGTCCCTTCTCTTCAAAATTTTTAAAATACTCATAACTAGCAGCAGCTGGACTAAGTAAACATATTCTATCTTTCATAGTTACCTTGCTTGCCTTCAAAACCGCTTCTTCCAATGTATCTACTTTATATACATTAATAGAACTATTAGTTATTTTAGAGCCTATCTTATGACCAGTTGTTGGCATACAAATTAAATTACGAATAATACCGCTATTTAAAAATTGAATAAACGGTTCATAATCAATGCCACGATCTAAGCCGCCAAAGATTAAAGTATCAACTATCTTTAACGCTTTAATAGCTGAAATAGTAGCATTAGGAATTGTAGCAATTGCATCATTATAATAAGTTACATCATGATATGTTCCTACCAGTTCAATTCGATGCTCCAATGGTTTAAAATTTTTAATAGCCATAATTGATTTAGCTAAATCTAAATGTAAAATTTCAACAACAGTTAAAGCTACCATAATATTGCGCAAGTTATGCTCTCCTAATAAATATATCTTTTCATCTGTGTTAAATAACATCTTACCATTTAAATAAACCTTCCCATCTTCAAGATAAGTTGTATCTGAAGCATTATCTGGAGTCAGTTGGACACGATATTTATGTGCTTTATAGTGTTTATCAATATAGCTATTAAGAGGCTCTATATCACTACAATAAATTGCATAATCATCACTTGTTTGATGCTTAAATATTTGTAATTTATTTTCATGATAATGCTCGATAGTACCACTATGATCTAAATGATCTTCATATAAATTTAAAATAGCTGCAATATGTGGTGAATAGGTCACAAATTCTAGTTGTAAAGCGGCCATTTCAACTACCATATATGTATCATCATTCATATTTTCAATTTCATCCAAAATAGGGTTACCAATATTACCTACTAATTTGGCATCATAACCATTGGACTTTAAAATTTCATAAATCAACGAAACAGTTGTGCTTTTACCTTTAGTTGCTGTTACGCCAATAACATGTTCACGATTAACCATTAATAATAATTCCAACTGTGAAGTGAATGCAATATTAGAAGTATCAATATCTTTCGTGATAACACCTGGGCTTTTAATAACTAAATCAAAACCATCTAAATGACTTAAATAATCATCTCCGTAAATAAAATTAACTTTTTTATCATTAGCTAATAAATTTTTATTTTTTTCAAAAATTTCATTTTTATCAATAATTGTAAGATCCATATCAGTATAGCGTCTAATAAAATTATACGTTGACTTACCTTCAATCCCAAATCCTAAAATAGCTACTTTTTTTCCTAATAAATAATCAATTATTTTTTTATACATAACGTTCTAACTCCTTTTTAACAATTTTTAAAAAGTTATCATCCAAATTATTTAAATTATTAAAATCATTTTCAAATTTATGAGTAAGTTCCAAAGGGTAATGGTCTTGAAAATATTTTAATAAATATGGTAACTTTCCAGTATGCTTTTGAATACACAAACTAATTGCATATCTTACTTCATTATAAGTTCCAACACATTCAAATGGTTTCGTTTCTGCATAACCAGCCAATTCAATAAAAATTTTCAAAAGTTTTTGATTTTGATATAAATTTTGTCCAAAAATGTTTACCATTTCTTTCTCCATTAAGAAAGGGCTTAAAATTATATAAACAAATAAACATTTTGGGCATTTTCCACACCATACCCAGGGAGTTGATTTACTTCCTACATTGCAACTTTTAAAAATCGTATGATATTTTTTGTAGTGGGAGAAAAGTAAACCAATTTGGAATTCATTTAATGGTCGAAGTAAACTAAAATATTTAATATTTATTTTAAAATATTTAGATACATATTCATTAAAATCACATTCAAACTCATAAGTTTTAGAATATTGATGATTTATTTTTGTTCCGATAACAGTTGCCTCATTTGCACTTCCTTCATTTGAAAGAACAATATATTTTTTATTTAATAAATAGGCGCTTAAAAAAGAAGTAAATGCTAAAAGTGCACTAAAAGGAGTATGTCCGTTTAAATATCCTTCTTTATTTAATTCTAAAAGATTAACATCAATAAGCCTAGTTACACTAAAATATTCTCTTAACCCACTAGCCTCTACACACTTAATACTAGGTTCTTTTGGATTTATCATAAAACATGTATTGTCTTGACCTTTTAATAATTCTAAGCTAACTGCTGAATCTTTACCACCACCTATTGCAACTAAATTACCTTGTCCTTGATAAGTTTTTGGAGACACCACTAAATTTGCTCCTGTACTTGACAAGTTCATAAATGTCTCAATATCTGTTTTAATATTATTGACGAAAAAAAATTCGCCAAGTCCATAAAAATATAATTTTTTAAACCATTCACACTGATAGTTATCTAAAAAGCCAGCTTCTACAATAACATTGGGGCTGCATGTACACTTCCAATAGCTAATCAGTTCAACAAGTCCCATATGGAAAACAAGATAACTAATATAATTATAATCACTATTAATTATTTGTTTTTTTGCGATAATAGTCTTTGGAGTAAAAGATTTTAAACCAGGTATCTCAAAATAATAAATAATTTCATAATTATCACCATTATCTATAATTTCATAATTGTGAAAATAAAAGTTTGGATATTTTTCTCTCAATTTTATAAATTGCATTTGCATAACAATCACCTACTACCATTATATCAAAAAAAATAGACGATTAGTCTATTTTTTATTAATAGTATTTTACTTCCTCATGTGGATTTGACAATGTAGCCCTAACTAAACGAAAGTCATCAAGTAAATTATCAATCAAACTACTTTCAGTGCTTGATAAAACTCCTAGAATTTGACCGTGACCGTCGACACGGTTTTGATCACTACGAATCATTTCATCAATATTAGGATAACGTTGCTTAATCATCTGTTGCAAAGCTATTTTATGTATCGGTGTTAATACTCCTTCTATCTCACACTTACCATCTTTAGCCATTATTTCAGTAATCGTTGCCATATGATTACCGTTTAAAAAAGCATTAATCATCGCTTGAATATCTTTGTTTCGTTCAAATAATTGCTCTTGATTTGCATCAATCATTAGACTCACCTATCCTACGATTAGTATATAACAAAAACAATTCAAAAGTCAACTATTCTTCATACTCTAAAAAAATCTTCTCATCAAATACCCCTCTTTTGTTTGCCTTACTTAAACGAACTTTTTCTAACTCTTCAACATCAATATGCTTAGCTCTTAAAATAGCATAAAAAACTTCCATAATATCTGCTAATTCCTCTATATTATTATCTAGTAAATACTCATTAACTTCTTCTAGAAGTTTTTTATGCAATTCGGTAAGATACTCCTCATCATTTAAAATATGAATTACCGGTTTTGAGCCACCATTAATCATAATTTCTGGAATTTTATCGCGAACTAATTTATTATAAACTTTCATATTATCACCATAAAAATTATATCAAGAACATTTTTTCGTGTAAAGATTATTTTCCAACACTAAAGCAATAACAAATCAATCATTATTAGTACATAGCCATTTTTTACATTACTTTTAAATGATCAAATAATATTTCTAAGCCCATTATAATTAAAATTATACCTCCAAAAATTTGAGCTCGTTTTTCATATCTATGACCAAATTTATGACCTATTTTGACACCAATCGCTGATAATATAAAAGTTATAATAGAAATAATAAAAACAGCAATAAACAAATCAACTTTCAAAAAAGAAAAAGTAATTCCCGCAGTTAAAGCATCAATACTTGTTGCTAGTGCTAAAGGAAACATGACTTTAAACTTAAGACTATCATTTTCATTTTCTGCATCATACTTAAAAGAATCGATAATCATATTTAATCCAATTCCTGCTAAAAGCCCTAAAGCTACCCAATGATCAAGTTTAATAATATAAGCATCAAACTGTTGGCCTAAAAGATATCCTAAAACTGGCATTAAGCCTTGAAACAAGCCAAAATAAAGTCCAACAAGCAAGTAATTTTTCACATTCACTTTTTTTAATGCCAAACCTTTACATATAGAAGTCGCAAATGCATCGGCAGCAAGTCCAATACTAGTTACAATAATATCAATAAGTCCCATATCAACACCTAAATTATATTATTCAAATTAATTAATAAAATGTCTACTTTACAAAAAATTAAAACCATCTTATAATAAATTAAAGGAGACTAACTATTAAAAGTCAATAGTAATTTTATAAATTTTAATAGTTTGTTATAAATTGGAAAGAAACCCATGCCAAAAAGATTTCACAAAAGTGAAATTTTGAAAAAATCATGTTTTGATTATTTCAATAAAGACGGATCGAAATCAATGTTGTTTTTCTCAAGAGTATAAATAACTCTAATAAGCTTTTTACAAACATGAGATAAAGCAACTCTATGGCATTTACCCTCAGAGCGTTTCTTAAGGTAGAAGTCATAAAATGTAGGTGAATATCTTAAGATAGTCATTGCAATATTCATAATTACATATCTAAGATGACCAGAACCATGTTTAACCATCTTGCCATTATATTCTAATGTGCCAGACTGAATAATACTAGGTTCAAGGCCAGCAAAAGCAAGCATTTTATTTGGACTAGAGAAATTAGAAATATCTCCATATTCAGATAAAATAATTGCCGCAGATATTTCACCTAATCCAGGAATGGTTAACATTCTAGGATTAAGATCTTTGATAATTGTAGAAATTTGTTTATTTATTGGATCAATTTTTTCATTAAAGTTATTGATAATAGAGACATAAGTAGAAATAAGTAAATCAGTATTTTCATCATGATGTCCAACTGAGTTTTTGGCAAGTTCTTTAAGTTGAGCAAACTTAGCATAAGTAAACCTACCATGAGAAATACATCTAATTGAATCATAATCTTTCATTAAGGAAATGTGTTCTACGTTCTTATATTTATCTAAAATAAATAATAATGTAGTAGAAATCATATTGTTAAAGAAAGGTTTTAATTCGGGAAAAGATTTATCTAATTCGTTGGTTAATAAAACTTCAAATTTACTTCTTTCTTTAATTAACAGTTCTCTTGATCTACATAATGACTTTAAGGTGTAAATGTTGTATAATAAATATGAATTTGGTTTGTATTGGATGGACATCAGATAATTAGCCATAGTAAAACTATCTGCTTTATCTGTTTTAGTCCTACGTAAGCTTCGAGCTTTTAAAAATTGATGTACGACAAGAGGATTCACTTTCATAAATGAATAATCTTGATTGGTTAAAAACAATTCCAAATTCAAAGAATAATGTCCAGTTGCTTCAAAAGCAATTCGGACGTCTTGTTTATTATAGGGTTTCAATTGGTCCAAAAATAATTGAAATCCTTTTTTGTTATTATCAAAAGATGAGTTTTCTACAATTACTTCGCCTGTATTTGAGATAATACAGAAATCGTGTTTGTACTTTGATATATCAATTCCAACATAATATATCATAAGTTAAGCACCTCCTAAGTTAGTTTTTGCACTGATATGTTTGACACAGAATTTCTAATCATGTAATCTCGTAATTTAATAAAACATCAATAGTAAACTATCGTGTTAACTAACTAATTAACAATTAAATTAAAAATCTGTGGTCTGAGTCTCCTTTAACCAGTCCATAAAGTGGCTGTAAAAAAATAGAAACAAATCCACAGTGCGAGATATATTATACTTCTAGAAGTATAATATATCAAAAAATATAAATAGAAAGGGATCAATCAAATAGATTAATATTTCTATAAGATTGATTATACGAGAAAAAAATGAAGAAAATTATTATTATCTTAATTCTAATAGTTTTAAGTGGGAGTGTAATTTATAACTTACTAAACAATGAGAAAAATAAAGAAGAAGTAAAAACACAATACAATGATAATTATGTAGAAAAAATACCAAAATTACCTGTATCTTGGCAAGATAATGGAATTTTTAAAGATTATTATGAAAAAGCTTATGAATATTTAAATCATATGACGATTGATGAAAAAATTGGTCAAATGCTTTTAGTTAGGCTTCCAAGTAATAATTATGAAGAATTAATTACTAATTATCATATCGGTGGATATTTACTATTTGCTTGTGATTTTGAGGGAAAAAATAAAAATCAAGTAGTTAAAATGATTGATAGTTTTCAAAATAGTGCCAAAACGCCTTTATTAATTGCTGTTGATGAAGAAGGTGGAAGTGTTGTTAGAGTTAGTAAAAACACTAAATTACGAAAAACTCCTTTTAAATCACCACAACAATTATATAAAGACGGTGGATACGATTTAATTATAAAGGATACTTTAGAGAAAAGTAAATTATTAGATAGTTTAGGTATTAATCTTAATTTAGCACCGGTTGCTGATGTGTCTATTAATAAAAAAGATTATATATACGATCGAAGTTTTGGAAAAAATGCTTTAGAAACCTCAACCTATATTGAAAAAGTAATTGAAACTGGAAATACGACTAATGTATCATATACCTTGAAACATTTTCCTGGCTACGGTAACAACACTGACACGCATACAGAAAAATCCATCGATACTAGAAGTTATGATGATATTATGAATAACGATATTCTGCCGTTTAAAGCCGGAATTGATAAAGGAGCTCAAGCTATTTTAGTAAATCATAATACTATAACTAGTATTGATGACTTGCCAGCTTCATTATCACCAAAAATCAACCAATTATTAAGAAATGAATTAAAATTCACTGGCATTATTATAACTGACGACTTATATATGGGGGCTATTGATAATTCGTATGCTGATAACGCCGCGGTTTTAGCGGTTAAAGCTGGTAACAATATTTTAATTGTTAGTGATGGGAAAAAAGCTTATTTTCAATTAAAAAATGCACTAGCAAATAAAGAAATAACTGAAGATGATATCAACCAAGCCGTTTTCAAAATTATCGCTTGGAAATATTATAAAGGTATATTAAAATAAAGAGGTTTTATTCCCCCCTTTATTTTTTTCTCCTTTGGATTCTATAACTTTTATTTCAATTTTTAATAATTATGAATAATTAAATTGATTACACCATCTTTATTAATTAAGCCTATCTCTATTATTTTTCTTGTTTAATCGTACTTACAAAAAAACCTTGAATTCAAGGTTAAATACTTACTGGTAGCCTGTACGGGATTCGGACCCGTGAATGTCGCCTTGAGAGGGCGATGTGTTAAGCCACTTCACCAACAGGCCATATGCAAATACATATAGATTATAGCATACATTTATATATTTGTGTATATTTTTATAAATTTTTTAAATAAAAAGTAGGTTTTTACCTACTTCTTTTTTATTACATCTCATTTTATAGTATTACGCTTGTTTAGTTTCAATAATAACTTCTAAAGTATAAGTAGCTCCTGCATAACCCGAATCTAAACTATCACAGTTAACCTCAATTTTACCATCAGTTTTAATTGTCTCACATTTCATATCTGTATTTTCCAATTCAAAGTTTGGATTAAAGGTAACAGTATTAATAAATGGTTCACTGTTTTTTCCACTATTTAAAGTTTTAGTATAATAATAATATCCATCATCAGCTAATTGCCAATTTTCTCCAAACTCAATTAAAGCCACTTGTTCATTATCTCGTACACCAGATAAAATGCTCCCATCATTAGCAACCCATTTTTCTGTGTATCTAGCGCGAACATTCATATCCACTAAACTTTGATTTGTTACTTTAATATCAACTGGTGTTACAGTTCCTGGTGTCCAATTAGTTGGTGGCATAAATGTTTGAGTGATACTAGCTCTATAATCATCGCTAACAAAATCATTTTGGCCATTAAAGTAAGCAAAAGTTCCATCAACAGTTCCTATTAAAATAACAAAGGCGATTGCTATTAAAGCTAATTTTTTTTTCATATTATTCCCCCTTATTGAGGACATATATTAACATACTTTATATAGGTTGTCAAATTATACAAGATAAAAATCATAAAAAAGAGGTCTTATAAGCCTATTAAAATTCTATTAATTTATATTCTTTTGAACCGAACCCCAATTCATCAGCACTCTCAATTATATGACGTCCATGTTGCCTTTCAACTCGTTCTACAAAATGATTACGGCCAGGATCTTTTGAACTATAAATTAAATCAAGACATGCTTGATCTAGGGCAATTGGATCAAGACTAGCTAAAATTCCAATATCTTCCATGCATGGATCTTCAGCAATTGCACAACAATCACAATCTACAGATAAGTTACACATAACATTAATATAAACAATATTATTTTGAAAATAGTTATGAATACTACTAGCAGCATCAGCCATACTTTCTAAAAAAGAGTCTTGGTCAACATTAAACATATCTTCAAAAGTTGCATCTTCTTTACCAACACAATGAATATAACTTTTTCCATGACTAGAAGCAAAACCAATTGATAGTTGCTTTAAAGCACCACCAAAACCACCCATAGGATGCCCTTTAAAATGAGATAACACAAGAGCAGAATCGTAATTATCAATGTTTTTTCCCACATAATTTTTTTGAATTTTTTTACCATTTGGAATTTCTATAATTTTATCAGGACCAACCGCATCCATAATATCAACATCAAAAAATTCACTCCACCCATGCTCTTCTAATAACTTTTTATGTTTTTCTGTAGTATTACGAGCACCTTCATAAGCCGTATTGCATTCAACTACAGTACCATTGACATGTTTTACAATTGCTTGAACAAATTCTGGTTTAATATAGTTTTGATTTCCCTTTTCTCCAGAATGCAATTTAACAGCAACTTTACCAGTTAATTTCTTACCTAGCATATCATAAATTTTGATTATATTTTCTGGACTTATTTCTCTTGTAAAATAAACTTTTTCCATAATCAATCCTCCCAATTATCCATTGAGCCTAAATCAAAAACATTTTCATAGCCCAATTTTTTTAACTTTTCCACAGCCATACTACTACGTGCACCACTTGCGCAATAAACTATCATATTAGTATCAATATCTGGAGCTATCTTACTTACACTTTCTTTATTAATATCATCAAGTGGTAACAGTAATGCTCCTTCAATATGCTGTTCGTTATATTCCATTACAGTTCTAACATCAATTAAAATAGCACCATCTTCCTTTAATTTTTTTGCTTCTGCTACATTAACAATTTTATTTTCATTATTAATTTCATCATTTTGGCAACCACACAAAAAGATACATAAGATTAAGCATAAAATTATTTTCTTCATCTTAACACCGATCTCACTATACTACAAAATAGATAATTTTTATTCGTAATCAACGATGTCAATCCATTTACTTAGAAATTCATATTCATCCTCATTACCTTTTGTCAATTGTGTCGCAGCTACTATTGGTATCCACCTTTGAATATTTTGGATTGGAATTTTACTAACTTTTGAGAATAATTCTAAATAGCGTTGCGCTAAAGATTCTTTTCCATGCATTGAAAATAACAAAAAAGTTCTAGCAGCATCAGCAGAAGCGTTTCCTTGTGTTACGTGGGCCCAATCAATAATGTAATATTCTCCCGTTTCTTTCACAATAATATTACTTGGGTTAAAGTCACCGTGACATAATTTATTGTGATTTTGCATTCCTTCTAATCTTTGCAGCAATTCATATCTTGTTGTTTCATTCAATAATGGCGATTCCGTTAATTTACGGCGAAATTTATCTTTAATTCTATTTAAAAGAGGTACTTTATTTTCCAAAATTTCCAATTGAATATTTACAAATAACTCTAAAAAATCATTTTCTTTTTCAGGATATTTAGCCATTAACTCTTCCAATGTCATCCCTTCAATATAATCATTAATCAATGCCCAATGATTGTCAATCATCGTTACTTCATTTAATTTTGGAATATTTAAATTAGTCCCTTCTTCCACTCGAGCATGATTCAAAGCTTCATTTAAAATATTAGATTTAGAATAATCCTCTACAAATAATTTAATTACTTTATCTCTGTCTTTATATATTATTTTATTTTTTCTTTTTGCAATTATATTATCTAAATTATACTTCATAATCATCACCATAATAAGCTTTTAAATACATCTCTTTAATCTCATCAATAAGCGGATAACGAGGATTTGAACCTGTACACTGATCATCAAAAGCTTGCTCTGCCATCTCATCAAGTGTTTTTAAAAATTCATGTTCATCAATATCATAATCTTTAATACTTTTCTTAATACCTATTTGTGCTTTTAATTCGGTTATTTTATCAATTAACCTATTTACTTTTTCTTCATCAGTATTCCCACCTAAATTTAAAAATTCAGCTAATTCAGCATATCTTCTTAAAGTTTTAGGATATTCATATTGAGGAAATGTTCCCATCTTAGATGGCATCTCAGTACTATTATATTTGATAACTTCATTGATTAATAAAGCATTAGCTAAACCATGTGCCAAATGATGATATGAACCAAGTTTATGTGCCATTGAATGACAAATACCCAAAAAAGCATTAGCAAAGGCCATCCCGGCCATCGTAGCAGCATTAGCCATTTTTTCTCTAGCTAAAGGATCTGTAGCGCCATTTTCATAAGCTCGTGGTAAATATTCAAAGCATAACTTTAATGCCTCTTTAGCCAAACCATCAGTATATTCTGTAGCCATCATTGAAGCATAAGCTTCCAAAGCGTGCGTAACAGCATCGATCCCTGAAAAAGCTGTTAACCCTTTTGGGGCGTCATCCATCATATTAGCATCTATTACTGCCATTTTAGGCATCAATTCATAATCAGCTAATGGATATTTAGTTCCCGTTGTTTCATCTGTAATAACCGCAAAAGGAGTCACTTCAGAACCAGTACCGGATGAAGTTGGAATAGCAATAAAATATGCTTTTTCACCCATTCTAGGAAAAGTGTATATTCGTTTGCGAATATCCATAAAACGCATAGCCATATCCAAAAAATCAGTCTCAGGATGCTCATACATAACCCACATAATTTTAGCTGCATCCATTGGAGAACCCCCACCAACAGCAATAATGCAATCCGGCTGGAACTCGTTCATTAACTTTGCTCCTTCTTTCGCACACTTTAATGTTGGGTCTGGCATAACGTCAAAATAGGTTGTATGGATTATTTTCAACTCATCCAATTTATTGGTGATGACATCAGTATATCCGTTTTCGTATAAAAATTTATCAGTAACAATAAATACCTTTTTTTTATTCATAACATTTTTTAATTCTTCTAAAGCAATTGGTAAACAATTTCTTTTTAGATAAACTTTCTCCGGAACTCTAAACCATAGCATATTTTCTCTCCTCTCTGCCACTGTTTTAAAATTAAGTAAATGTTTTATTCCTACATTTTCTGAAATAGAATTTCCACCCCAAGTACCGCATCCTAAAGTTAAAGATGGTGTTAATTTAAAATTATATAAATCGCCAATACCTCCCTGAGATGATGGGGTATTAATTAAAATACGACATGTTTTCATTTTTTCACAAAATGCATCTAATTTACCTCTTTCAAAGCGATTAACATAAAGAGATGATGTATGTCCAATACCACCATCCAGCACTAACTGATAAGCTTTATCTAATGCTTCTTCAAAAGTTGAAGCGTGGTAGAAAGCTAAAACTGGAGATAATTTTTCATGAGCAAATTCCTCACTTAAATCAGTACTTGTTACTTCCCCAATTAAAATTTTAGTGTATTTTGGCACTTCAATCCCAGCTATTTCGGCGATTGTTTCAGCTTTTTGACCAACTACTTTAGCATTTACTGCACCATTAATAATAATTGTTTTACGCATTTTATTGCATTCTTCTTCACTTAAAAAATAACATCCACGTTTAATAAATTCTGACTTAACTTTCTCATAAATTGAATCTAAGACAATTACAGCTTGTTCCGAGGCACATATCATTCCGTTATCAAATGTTTTAGAATGAATAATAGAATTAACTGCTAATGTAATATCAGCTGTACTATCAATAATAGCTGGCGTATTACCAGCACCAACGCCTAAAGCTGGTTTTCCTGACGAATAAGCCGACTTAACCATACCAGCTCCGCCTGTTGCCAAAGTAATATCACAAATACTCATTAAAGTATTTGTTAACTCTAAAGCAGGTGTATCAATCCAACTAATAATATTTTTAGGAGCTCCTGCTTTAACCGCTGCTTCTAAAATAATTTTAGCTGCTTCAATTGTTGCTTTTTTTGCGCGTGGGTGTGGACTCAAAATAATTCCATTACGGGTTTTAAGCGCTAATAAAGATTTAAAAATAGCCGTTGAAGTCGGATTAGTTGTAGGGATAATTGCAGCAATTACGCCAACAGGTTCAGCAATAACTTTGAAACCGTAAATTTCATCTTCTTTGATAACGCCAACTGTCTTATAATGGCGATATTTGTTATATATGTATTCTGAGGCATAATGATTTTTTATAACTTTATCCTCAATAACTCCCATTTTTGTTTCTTCAACTGCTAATTTTGCTAAATATATACGAACTCGATTAGCTGCAATCGCTGCTGCTTTAAAAATTTTATCAACCTGTTCTTGGGTATAATTAGAATATTCGATTTGAGCATTTTTAACTTCCTCATGCATTTTTAATAAGTTCTCAACATTATCAACAATTTTATATTCTTTATACATAACTTTTCCTTTCTTTTTTTATTTATCTTTAAAAAAATCTCTTTTGTTAAAAGCAGCAGTCATAAAACGCCAAGCAGCTTTACGATTAGTAAGCCACTCAATTCTGATACCGTTCTTCGTATTTTTAAGTATTTTATTAACGAGAAAAGAAGCAATAACATCGAGGTAATCGCCTAAAATGTTATAAACTTTCTTAGTTTTATCCGACAATATAATTTTTTCTTTATCACCTAAAGCATTAGTAATAAAGTCAGTAATCATAATTCCTGGGCTTAATTTACCTATAATGACACCAGTTTGCTTTTCTTTTGCCTCAAGGGCTAAAGCATCTGTAAAATAAGTTATGGCCCTTTTACTCGTTCCGTAAAGAGACAAGCCCAACATTTTAGCATCGTTACTTCCATATCCTTCAACATTATATATAGCGCCACTATGTTTTTTTAGCATTTCTTTCATCACTAAATTAGAACACATGATTGTTCCTTTTAAATCAACATCTAAAATTAAATCAATTTCTCCTTCACTTAATTCCCATATAGCTTGATTTGGTTGATTAACTCCAGCATTATTTATCCAAATATCAATCTTATCAAACGTATCAACTGTTAAAGTAATCAAATTTTGAATATCAATAACATTCGTTACATTACAAACGACACAAATAACCTTGGCTTTACTTTCTATTTTTAACAACTCGTCATAAGCTTTAATTAAATTCTCTTCATTTAAATCACTAATTACAACATTAAGATTATTCTTTCTAAAAACTTTGGCTAACTCTAAGCCTAAACCTCTAGCACTGCCCGTAATCACTACTGTTTTCATCTTCTCACCTACTTATAGTAACATTATAACATTTTTGTAAAAAAAAAGCAGTTTAACTGCTTAATTTGATAAAATTTTCTTATTGCATTTAAACAATTTTTTTACTTTAGCTTTAGGTGTTAAAAATTTCATTTTATCACTTATCCTAATGTGGTAAATATTACCATCGCTAATATACCTTTCACCATCAACACACCATTCATTTTCAGGTTGTTCTAATAGCTTAATAGTTATATCCTCAGCTTTTAAAGTTTTAACTGCACTAAATGGCGAACCAACTAAATATAATAACAAATCTTTTATAAAAGCTATTTTATTTTTAGCATTACACAATAATACTTCCAACTTTCCATCATCGAGACAAACATCCTTATGGAAATCATCAATTCCAGCAATATGGTTAGCATTAGAAATCATAATTAAAGAATATTGTCCATCCAAAGACATACCGTCAACCGTTATTTCAGCTTTATATCTACGCATCTTTTTCAAAACTGTACCTAACCCAGCTTTTAAATAGGCCAAATATCCCATTTTTCTTTTTTCAATGCTTGAAGTCTCATATGGAATATTCATCAAAGTTCCCATACCAACCACGTAAGCAAACGGATCATCATTTACCGTCCCAATATCAATATCTTTAATTTCGCCTTCTAAGGCTATAACAAGGTTATCAATAATATCTTTACCATAACCCAACATACTTGCTACGTCATTACAAGTTCCACTAGGAAGAGGACAAATAGTCAAACGTTCATCTCTTAAAAAATTTCCCTTAACAACTTCATTTAAAGTGCCATCGCCACCAACGGAAAAAACAATATCATAAGCATCGGCATTCACCATGATTTCCGTAGCATGATGACTAGTCCTAGTCGCTATAAAATCAACATAATAACCACGTTCCTTTAATATCTTTTGATATTGCATAATAGTTGTATCATCCATTCCCTTTCCACTCATTGGATTATATATAACTAAACATTTTCTTTTTTTACTTTCCAAATCAATTCCTCCAATAATATTAAATATAATACACTGGTCATTATAAAACAATTATAAAATTGAGTCAATCGAAAAAATAATATTAATTATTCATATATTTACGCTTAAAGTAAGCAATTAATGGTGCCACACTTATATCTTTACCACAAACTCGTTCGATAACTTCTTTCGATAAATATGCTCCACCGTATTGATGAATTTTATCACCTAAGTATTTTGTTATTTCTTTAATTTGGTTAGTTCTAAGTAATTCATCAATTGGTCCTAAATCACGCTCCAATGCTTCAGCAAACATGCCATCATAAATTGAACCTAACAAGTACGAAGGAAAGTATCCAAATGATCCTTCTGACCAATGAACGTCTTGCATTACCCCAAGACTATCATTTGGCACCTTAACTCCCAAATATTTAACCATCTTTTCATTCCATACCCGTGGTAAATCTTCACATGTAATAGTTTCCGAAAATAATTCACGTTCAATTTCATATCGCACAATAATATGAAGACAGTAAGTAAGTTCATCCGCTTCTGTCCTAATTAAACTAGGTTTAGCATTATTTAATTCAGCAACAAATTCTTCAAGAGTTAAATCCAAGCTTAATAATTTTTTTATATCTTCATAAATTGGATACCAAAAATTAATATTGCGCCCTAAAATATTCTCATAAAAACGAGATTGACTTTCGTGTAATGCATAACAATTTTCAATGCAAGAATTTTGAATGGTTGCTAAATCACTTCGAATTTGTTGTTCAAAAATACCATGTCCCCCTTCATGAATAATTGTCGAAACAAAATCAATTGGATTTGTTCCCTGTTTAAAAGCGATACGAATATCATCTTTATTCATTTTTTCTGTAAAGCCGTGTGGGTAAATTCCTAAAGTTCCACGATTCAAATCAAAGCCAATATAATTTAATAAATATTCTGCACATGTTATTAATTCACTTCTAGTATACTGCCTTTCATAATTTTTATTTGCTTCTTTAACTTTTAAATTTTTTATTAAAGGAATTAATTCCCTTTTTAAATCATCAAATAATTTATCAATAACATCACTAGTCATTCCATTTTCATAAGTATCTAGCATTGCATCATATAAATCCATATCAGGATACATATAGTTATAATAAGTCTTAGTCATCGCTATCATTTGCTCTAAATATGGTTTATAAATATTGTAATCATTCTCTTCTCTAGCTTTCGTCCAAAATGTGTTACAAACTGTCTTTAAAGCGGCGTATTGTTCGTAAAAATCCTTTGGAACCTTTCTATTTAAAATAATTTTTTTTCTAAATTGTTGATAATAACTAATAATTTCATAATTATAATTTTTCACTTCTTCACTATTTAAAAAATTATCTAAATAAATTTGATATTCTGAGGATGACTTTAATTCGAATATTTGCAATTCAGTTTTTGTAATTAAGTTACTCAAGTAATCAATAGCACTTTTAGGACAATCTGTTCTTAACTCCCACCATAAAATATTATCTAAGCACTCCAATTGAGCTATTGTTTCTTGGTAATTTTTTAATTTTTCATAATTCATATTAATCCTCCGTTAAATTTATAAAATACAATTTTTCACCGTTACTTAAATCTTCTAAATATGTAAAACCAAATTTTTCATAATAATTAATCAAATCAGTCTTTAAATATATTTTTTTAAAAGACCTTTTTTTAGCCTCTTTTAAAATAGCTTCATTCAATATTTTTGAATATCCTAATCCACGATACTCCTCCTTAACATACATCGTCGCATACCAGGGTGTTAAATCCAATCGTTCTTTTCCATCTGTTGGAAAAATAGAAACAAAGCCAAGAAGTTTGTCATCATCTAACAAAATCAATTTACAGTAAAATGGATTATTTAAATTATCAATCATCTCATCAATTTTTTTCTTTATTTTTAAATTATACTCGTCTTCACTAAGTTGTTTATTGCCCCACTGTCTTTGTGTTAAGATAGCGATTTCTTCTAAAAACTCTTTTCTTTCTTTTATATCATATATTTTAATCATTACCCTAATTTATCTCCATTATTAACTTCAAAATCAGGTCTAATTAAAACTACACCGTTTTTACTGTATGTTCCAAGAATTAATACTTGAGACATAAAGTTAGATATCTGACGCGGTGGGAAATTAACTACTCCCAAAACTTGTTTACCTATTAATTCCTCAGGTAGATAACAATCTGTTATTTGAGCCGAAGATTTTTTTACTCCTATTTCAGGGCCAAAATCAACTTCTAATTTATAAGCTGGTTTTTTTACATTTTGAAAAATTTCAGCTTTTATTATTGTTCCAACACGAATATCCAATTTCAAAAAATCATTAAACTCTGCCATAATAATCCTCCTTGTTTTATTATAACAAAAAAGTAGATTATTAATCTACTCATTGCATTCAGAACATGAATTTAAAGCAGTATAAACTTCTGTCATATAAAGGTTCAAACGAGCTTTTAAATTAAAAATGGCGTCCTCGTTCCAATAATCAACTGGATCATCAAATCCTTTAGTATCATATGCGGATTCAAAATCATTTCCAACGATTTTTCCCTCAACATGAAAAGAGACATTAGGAACATAAATACGATGATTTCCTTTTTCATCATATTCCAAATTATCCCCCAAAATTTCAACCATTCTTTGATATTCTTCTGTATTATTAGCGCGTGCTTCTTTAACATTATAGTAGTATATTTCATCAATACCTACATCCTTAGCTACTTCATTTAAATAAACTACATAAGCTCCGCACCATGGACATTCTGGATACCCTAAATAAACGACCCCTGTACCATTTTCCATTATCTTAATTACTTCATCAGCACTAACATATGTAAAAACATTATCTTCGCCAATTGTAGAAGATTCTTTATATTCTTCTGCAAACTTTTCTCCATCTGTTTGTTTATTTTCTTCAGTTTTAGTTTCTCCTCTATTTAGAAAATAATAAGTAAGTCCTAAAGCACCTACAATAAGTAAAACTGAAATAATTGCAAATAATCCTTTTCCTTTCATAATTCCTCCTAACAAATTAATTGTATCATATTGTGCCAATAATTCAATAAAAAATAGGTTGAAAAAACTCAACTACGAGTTGAGTTAAGCTTCTTTGCAATTTTCTTCAAAAATTAAAGGTATCTTATAAGATGTTATTTTATTATTTTCATCTGTGGCATTTATTAACAAATAAAGATTACTATCTTCATAATTATCTTTGCAAACACTTGCATAATTATCTACATTAATTTGTACACCTTTTAAATAATTTTCTAAATCAATTAAAGAATCGTTTTCAAAATTGCAGGAACTGATTTTTACTTCAGTATTTTCGTGCGATTCATACAATGTACATTCAATTTTTTTATATTTAGTAAAATCATTACCGCCACAATAATCAACGTGCGAAATATAAATAGACGATTTATTTTGGTTATAAGCTATACTTCCCGCAATATTAAAATCATCACATCCTGTTGTTAATCTTTTAAATTCAAAATCATCACCAGTATTATCTTTAATCAAAATAATAACTAACATAATAGCAATACATACTAACATCACAATACTCAATAACCACCAATTAATATTTTTATTTTTTTTATTAATGCGGTATTCACCTTCAAACATGTCAGCTAAATCTACATTAAAATCTTGACTAATCTGCTTAATAAGCGCAATATCCGGCATATTCTTACCGTTTTCCCACTTGCTAACGGCTTGATAAGTAACTCCATATTTGTCTGCCAAATCCTTTTGGGTCAAATGATTGTTTTTGCGAATTTCCTTAATAAAATTTCCAAATTTTTCTTGATCCATTTATACCACATCCATTACAATTATATCACATCTTTTTTAATCTTTTATATTTTTGTTAATCTAATAAAAATTATTTTGTTTTTTCACAAATGGATAATTGACTTTACAAATGTATCAAATATAAAATAAACTGGTATCAATAAACTAAGAGTGAATAAAATATACTTAAAACAATCAGAAAAATTATTTTGTTGGTAAAATAAAATTTTTATTTTATTAATTAATAAAAACCTTGTAATTAAAAAAGTAAAAAGTAAAACTCCGCTATAATTTAAAATAATATCATCAATATCAAAAATACCTGTATCTGTAATAACTTGGGTAAATTCAATTATAATAATCAACGGTAAAATAATCTTACTAATATTAATAATATTTTCATATTTTTTATCTTTAATCATCAACAGCAAAGTTAATGGTACTAACATCATAATATTTCCAAATAATTGAACTACTTTAAGTTCAGTGCTAACATGACTTGCCATTAAAGAAGAAATAGTCTTAAATGGAGTCATTGAAGAAAATAATTTAATATATTTTAAATTATCTAAACTTATGCCCAAACTAGCACGTTTAATAAAAAAAGTTATACTAACTAATAATATTAAATAGAAAATAATATAAAAATTAATATTGTTTTTATAAGTTTTATCGTCATTAACAATAAGCCCATATGAAAAAAGTAAAAAAGATAGTGATAGCATTATAATTATTGCTTTTATAAAATTAAATTTATATACAATTTCTGCTTGTAGTTCTAAAATAATGAATAAAAAGTTAAATATGGTAAACAACACAATTATTCTTTTTAAAAATTCCAAACTTAATTTAAATTCAGATTTAGTAAAAAAATGTGTAATACAACTAAAATAATTAAACAGAATAATATTAAAAAATATTTTGTTTCCATATAGTCCCCCCATAGTAGTGTTTGTGCTAACATATATAACAGATTTATATTTTTTAACAAAAAAAGTCTTGAATCAAGACTTTAATAACATTATGGTAGCGACGGAGGGATTTGAACCCCCGACACCATGGGTATGAACCATGTGCTCTAGCCAACTGAGCTACATCGCCATAACAGTAAGCAATATAATAATATCATATTTATTGATATTTGACAATACCAAATAAATATTTTTTATATTTTGCTTACCAAATCATTTCTTTGAAAACTGCAATTAAATTATTTTTACTTTCAACATCAATATGATATAACTGTTTAAAAAAACTTTTAGCTTTGGTAAAAGACAATAAATGATATGTGTTAATAATGTTAGAGGAATTAAAAGCCTCAAATAAATTTTCAATGCATTCACGACGTTTATCTTTTCCTAAATGGTTTAACCAATCATTTGTCTTAATCGAAACTTTACGGCTAAAATCACTTAAATTATCTGAAACAAAATGATTTCCATCAATCAACCAATTAAAAGAGTCATGCTGCAATATTCTTTTTCTCTTACTTTTGATAATAATAGTATCTTCTCCTTGATACAAAAACATACCTACTACGCTCTCACAAGGTACAATCTTTGAAATTTTAGGAATTAACTTTTGATATTTTTTGGTATCAATTTGTTCTTTAAAAAATCCTGGGCCATCATTATTATAAACTTTAACGATTTTATTTTTAATATAAAATGGTGCCTCTAAAGCGGCATATATTGCTAAATTTCCTCCTTTAGAATGTCCTCCTAAAATAACCTTTTGATCTAACAAACGTACTGTCCTTTTTAAGTATTTAAGTGCTAACATTTGAGCAGGAATTGGAAAAGCATAAGTCATTCTAGCATCTTCATACCATCCACTAATTGATGAATCTGTACCCTCATATGACACATATACAGTATTATTTGGAAGGCGTAAAGTAACAGCCCCAAATTGGCGATCATAATCAATTTCTTGAATATAATTGTATAAAAGGATATTTTTATAACGATTAGTTGTATACATCACCATTAATAATTTATAAATTTTTTTGCAAAAACGCGCG
The DNA here is from genome assembly GCA_944373145.1 of uncultured Bacilli bacterium. GTDB lineage: Bacteria > Bacillota_I > Bacilli_A > RF39 > UBA660 > UBA5578. The sequence continues at coordinate 88,293 of CALWAL010000003.1, read as the reverse complement.
GTTAAAAATTTTTGCTTATTTTTGATTTTTTTATCAAAAATTTTAGCAACCTTTTCCAATGTCACAGGTCTGTGCCCAAAACCTGATACAATCCCTGATAACGGTAAGTAAGAAAGCTGCGCAAAAATAACATTATCAACATCGTTAAACGGTTCTTCATCAAAAGTATAAGAACCATACTGTTTTACATAATCAAACAAATTCATATTGACATCACCTTTTATAAGAAAGAAAACACCAATATCATGGTGTTATTATTATTTTGGCTGCCCCAGTTAGATTCGAACTAACGCATCGTGGAGTCAGAGGCCACTGCCTTACCACTTGGCTATGGGGCAATACACTTATATTATACTATTTTTTTTAAATTTTTCAAATTATACAATTTTGCGATAAATCAACTTTGTTATTTGGGTGATCGTTTTTCCTATAACAACTAAAAAATTTTCTTTTTCAAAAAAGTCTAAGCTTTCTGCTTCATGATTTAATGTTTTGCAGTAATTTGCTAAAGTTCCACTATAATATTCATATTTTATTAAAATTTCTAAAAGCTGATCAGGAGTAATACGATTACGCATTAATTTTTTTTCTTGAATGCCTAGAGATGCCAAACATTTAGAAACGAATTCAGTACATATATAAGTGTTTTTTATATTAAATTCAATTCCCATTGGATAAAAAATCAAACCAAATAAATTATACATATATTTTTTAGAGTTTCTTTTAAAATAATTAATTTGTTTTTCTAATTTATTATATTGCCTCTCGGTCACCGGAATACGAAAAACTTTAATTTTAACATCATCTGCTCGCCCTAGGCTCAAACTATTAATTGTTTCTTTAGTAAAACCAGAAACTAATGGAGTGTGATATTTAAAGCGAGCAAAAGAATACATTTCATTTAAATCCTTATCTAAAGATATTGAAGCATGACTATATTTACCTCCAGTATATTTACAAATTATTTTTGCAGGCCTAGTTAACGTCTTTGATAAAATTACATATATGTATTTTTTTCGCATCTTACCACCACCCAACTGTAATTATTTCTTTTCATTTTGTTGCATACAAGCTTCCACGTCACCATTATTAATAATTGTATCAACAACATCACAATTATCAAAAGTTGCTAAATCCTCAATGTATCTTATAAATTTACGATTACTTGTATCACTATATCCAACTAAATAATCGTTACCAATAACAGTTATAGGGACTGAATCATTTTCAACACCATAAGCTTTATTAATTTTATCCAATAATTCTTGATTTTCAGAAGCTTCATATAATTTAAAATCAACATATGGATAATCATCTTCAATGCTTGCTATCCATTCACGCTCTGCATGACAGTGCTGACAAGAATTTGAATAAAATAAATAAAAACTAACCTGATTTTTTTCTTCCTCTAATTCAACATCTTCTTCATTATTTATATTTTCATTTTCTTTATTATCATCCTGATTTTCAGTCATACCGTTATTATTGTTTTGATTAATATCATTAGTTTGATTATTATCATCAAAATCCGATTTATTTTCGGCATTTGTACAGCCAGTCATTAAAACTGCTATAACCATAATTATTATTACATACTTCTTCATGTCTCATCTACCTCTTAATAATTATAACACATTTTGACTAAAAAAAGAAATATTTCTATTTCTTTTTTGCTCCTTCTCCAAGTTGTTCTGGTTCATCATCACCAAAAAGAGCTCTCATGACTTGATCATACTTTTCTTTTGACTCCCATGTGCGACCATCTGCATCAATGTATTTTTGTGGTACCATTGGATCAACTCCACCCATTGTAACAGAGCCTTCCACAACAGAAGCCATTTTATGACCAACTGGCGCCTTTTTTGGAGCTTCCACTTTACCTAATACTTGACCTTTACTATCACGAACTGTCAAACTATCTACTACATCTTGGCCAGCATTTTGCGCTAAAATTTCAAATAATGACATCTTGATAGCAGATCCTTTATCATCTTTAGCAACTTCTTCAGTTCTTTTAGCTTGATGATAAGCCGGTGCAAGGAGATCCACAACTAATGTTTCAGCTTGACTGGGTACTTCTTCTAAAATCTTTGGGGATTCTGGGAATGATGTTTCTTGGTGATAATCAGCACTTTCATAATGTGCAAGCAACTGATCTTTCAATGTTTTTGGTCCACGGTTATCAAAAGCGACAAACTCATGTGAAGCCCATAATATTCTTTCATCATCATCGTCATAAAAATTAGGTACAACATATTTTTTATTAAGCATATTATTCAAGAATTCTACAATATCGACATATTTTTGAGAACCACTTGCTCTTAACATTTTACCACTACTTTTAGTATAATGTTCATATACTTTCTTTTCAAATAAATCATACTTCTCACGAGCAGTTAATTTATTAAAATTAATTTGTGATTTTTTTAATTCTTGACGAATTTCTTGTTCAACTTTAGAAGCCACAGAAACGCTTATTTCTTCCATATGAACAAAGCCATATATATGACCATCTTCGCCTACACCAACAGGACAAATACGTACAAACTGAGCGCCTGACAAATTTAGCAGTGAAAACCGTTCTGTTAAATTTTTTTTACCAACCAAAGCGGAAAACACAGGAAAAGTCAAAAGTGAATCTAATATACTATTAGAAGTTCCGATAGCATTTTGAAACATAAACGGTTCATTAGAATCGCCAATAATACTCAAAATTTTTGCTTCTTCTAAATAAGGAAATTTTACCTCACGATCTAAATCTTCTTTAACATCACTTAAATAATGAGACACTTCAGCTAAATGTTCATCTTTAATATACATAGAAATTTTAGGATATTTGCTAATAAAACTATCTAAAAACTCAGCATTTTCCAATTTTTCTTCATCAATTTTACCATAATTGCCAGTCTTATCAGATAAAAGAGGATTAACACCCACTTGTGATAATCTAAACGATGGAATTAATTCTTCACCGCCAATTCCATCTGCATCTTTTCCTGCTTGAAGATCAGGTTGTGCTGGGACATCACTTGAAACCACTTCAGCTGCAACATCTAATTCTTCAACATCCGGATTAACGCCAACAAAACGATGTGGCGAATTGTGATAAGCAGACTCACACGCATATTTGCGACCATCTGGGCCAATAAAATATTCTAAATCGCCAATATCCATAACAGGTTTCATGATATATTTATCGCCTGTTTCGTAAAAACCCCAACTAACTTCTGGCAAAAGCCCCTTAACCATAGCGCTATTATAAAAATCTTTATTTGATTGCATTACAGCCTTTGCTCGCAACTTTGGTGAACCAAGGCCTTCTTCATTAGCAATTGCAACAACATCTTTCATATCCATATTATCAATTAAATAAAATGTATCATCCAAAAAAATTGCTATCATTTGACTCACTTCCTATCATATATAATGATAACATACTTGTATTTATTATTCAAGAATTACTTATACAAACATTGCTATCTTCTTAAATTATTATAAAATAAAAGCAAATTAATAGATTTAATTATTACTTTATTTTGCCTTTTTTTAAGCAATAAGGAACCACTTCATGTTTTAAAGTATTAGACAAGATTTCTTCTCCTTGGCTTGAATCATACCACATAAATTTTTCTATTTCTTCATTAATAATTGGTTCATCATTTAATTCCTTTTTGTACTCAAAAACATAAAAATGAATTTTTTTATTAGGATCACTTGTTGCTATTTCATCGAAATCCATAATTAATTCAAATGCATTTGGATCTAAAGTAATATGATTGCCAAGTTCTTCATAGCATTCACGTATAGCAGCCATTAAAGGAGTCTCTCCTTCTTCAACCCCTCCACCAATCATTTGATAAGTATTTCTCTTTCTTGGCTTATCTATTAATAATTTTTGATTTTTAAAAAACATTGTTCCAACAACTAACATATTCCACCTCTTTAATTATATTTTTTTATACATTTATCAATTTAATTATAATATATTTTTTAATAGTTAACAAGTTAATAAAATTATATAATCTTTACAAAAAGGTCATTAATGGTTATAATATTAAAAAGAATATGGAAATTATGATTAAAAAATAATCATTAAAATTATATTCGAATTTTATTATATCTTTTTATAGTTTAAAAAAAGATAGTATTATCTACTCACCAATGACTAAATTTTATTTTTTTAATAATTAATGTTTAGGAGGGATTAAAATGACTGAAGAAAAAAATAATTGTAGTGATAATTGCACTTGTGACTGCAAAGAAAACAAAGAGTGCAATTGTGGCGAAAATGAACCTTGTGCATGTGGCGAAAATGAACCTTGTGCATGTGGCGAAAATTGTGATTGCCACAAAAAATAAACTTAAAGATATGATATGCTTTTTCAATTAAGTATTGTTCATATCTTTTTTAATTATCACTTTTTCTACCATAATTTTTTTAGTTCCTTCGTATAATTCTTTTTTGTTTGTGACAAAAATCTATCATATTGAAAATACAAGTTTTTATCTTCTACTTCGGCAAATTTAATATATTTACCATTTGGAAACCAAAATCCATCCATATCATACAAAGGAAGATGCGTTTTTTAAAGGATAACCCCATTTTTGGAGCAATAATAAGCATCATATCGTCAAGGAGTAGATGCATAATAGTATTGCACCCTTTATACTTTTATAATATTCATCATAGGCAAATTGTTTTAAATTTGTTACTTTAGCTTTAAAACTTGACCATGTTCTAACTTTTCTAATATTATTTTCATTTAAATTAGAAATTTCTAACACAATAGTGACTAAATTAATTTTTATGTTTTTAAATTCTAAGGCTTCAAATAAAATTCGAGCCAATACAATTCTGGCTTTTAAAATGCTATGATTATCATCAAAAACACCTTGTGGAAAAACGATAATATCACAATTAAGTTTCAATAATTTTACAACACTATTTAAACAACTATTAATATAGTGTTTACCAGCTCTTGTTTCAATTGAAAAATGGCATAGTAAAGAGTGCAATTGATTTTTACGTTCAATATTATTACCAAAAACAGAAGTAGCTAAAATTAAACTAATGCGTGGCTTATTAGGATAAATCAAAAAAATCAACTCAATTTGAGTCGACTTTTATATTAAAGTTCAAATAATTTGAACTAATCAGCAATGGTGCCCTAAAGAAAGAAGGAAAATAACTTCTAGATTTTTTTCTATGTGGATTATTTTTAGTTAATGACAATATTCTATTCATAACATCTTCTGAAGTATAATTATCATATTTTGGCGCTCTATTAATTTCTGGGATATCAAATAAATCCCAGTATTTTAATTTAATATGATATGTGACTACGCCTTCTGGTGTATTTATACCTGCAATAAAATCGCCTTCATACATCGGATCGTTTTCCTCATCAAAATGTTTTTTTGCTTTCCACGATAATTCAGGAAAATATTACAAATTACACAAAACAAAATGAATCTTTCATTATATATTTCTCTAAATGTATGGTGACCATCACTGATATTTTTTGATGATATGATACCCATTTCACTATATTTTTTGATTAACTCATTTATTTCTAAAATCTTGTCCATATAAAACTCCCTATGCTGTTACAAATAATATGAAATTGATTCTGTAAACATGCAAGTGTGTTTTCTAAATTTTATAAACAATTTAATTTATATAAATAGTTTATCATAATTTTTGGCAAATTAAAACTCCAACTACAAAAGTTAGAGCTTGATATCAATCTGGTGCCGTAAGTAGGAATCGGACCTACGTTAAAGCCTTACCATGGCCTCGTAATACCATTATACTATTACGGCATAAAACCTTACAAAATAAGGTTTATTAATTTACTGGTGCCGGATGTAGGAATCGGACCTACAGCTAATCATTACGAGTGACTTGTTTTACCATTAAACTAAACCGGCACGTAGTTTCATTATAGCACAAAAAAATGGTTACGAAAACCATTTTTTTTAAATTAGTCTATTTTTTAATAGAAAAAATTAACTTTTTAACTTGTTCTTTTTCAAAAAGGCTTTCTAGAGATTCAATCGTAGGATAAGTTGATTCTTTAGAGCCAAAATAAACTGGATAACCACCATGTTCTGACCATTCTTTTAAATTTTGAAAACTATCATCAACTAAAAGATTTCCTCGAGCGGCTACCACTTCAGCTTTTGAAACTTCGGCTGGGACAATAATAATATTATTCCTAACTCCGTTTTTGCGAAAATAATTGATTTTTATTCGAGCTTCAGACAATGAATGAACTTTTGTTAAAATATCAGCATCTTTTGGATCATGCCTATTTAAAATATCAATGGCCTCTTTAATAACTCGGGATTGGTTAATCCAAGCCTCCCAATCCATGTTTTGCAAATACATATGGCGTTTTAATGTTGGATTATTTTTTTTCAATTCATAATATTTGTTAAATAATCCATCCTCAGTATTTAAAATAACGCCATCACAATCTACATATATCTTCATCTATTTACTTTTAACTTTTACTTTGGATGTTACTTCACGAACATCACCATAATTATTTGTAGTAGTTAGAGTGCCATCATTAGCATATCGCATAAAAGTAGCGACTTTAAAGTCATTCAAATATCCTGTTAAGTCACCAATAATTTGATCGGTTGTTAGTTCAGTAGTATCCTTTGTTTGAGCGCGATAGACATCATCAATAACACCCCTAATAATTGAGTTATTAGCAATTTTTATTCTAAATTTTTTCCCAGTGTTTGGATCTGTATAAATGATTACAGTATCTTCTTCATTATCTGCCTCATGTGGAATTCTTAAATTATCAATATTTTCATAACCAATTCCTGACGCATCTAATACTGCTGTTTTGGCAACTAAAATACCATAGTTAGCTAAAGTATTATACCCATCTACTGTAATTTTACTATCAATAATTTGTTTATATCCGTTTAGTTCGGCGGCTAATTGATGTAGTCTAAGAGCTTCTTGTGACAAAACATCGCTATCAATGCTTTGAACAAGTTCAATGAATTCATCATATTTAGCGTGTAAATCTGCATCAAAATTATCTGATTCTGTTACTTCCACCACTGCTTCGGTATAAGACGATAAGTTTAAATCAGCTAATTTATTTGATATTTCTAAATATGCCTCTAATTGTATTACTTGATTCAACAATGTTGAATATTTATCAGTCGATAATAATTCGTCCAATAAAGTTTCATCGGCATTCATGTTTATAGTATCTGTAATACTATAAGGTATTTCTGGAGTAATATAATTGTCTTTAACATATGGAATGCCTTTCCATACACCAACAATTATTCCCCCCGAAATCAATAAGCCAAGTATTATTTTTATAAATTTTGAACTACCCTTACGATCTGTTTTTTTCCCAGCTCTCTTTAATCCTTCAGCGTTTATATGATTAATCTTTGCTACTTTTGGTTGTTTTTCCATAAATAATCCCCCCTCTTTAGAGGCTTATATTATACTAAACGTTTTAAGTAATGTCAAATTTTCACTCGGCACTAAGATAAAATTGGCTATTTATCAATTGATGTTAATTATCATTATTAGTATTTATTTTTATATCATTGATACAAATAAAGTTAACATGTTACTCGCCATCAATAACATAATCATTTCCACATTTTTTTGATATCATAGCTAACATCATATTTTTTATTGTTTGAATATCTACATATAAGTAATAGTATAAAAAGAAATTCTTTTGCAAATATGCTATAGATTTTTATAGTTATATGAATCTTCCCTTCTATTTGTCATGAATAGATATTATAAATTATTTATCATCAAAATATGTCAAAAAAATCTAGAAAAAATCTAGATATTTATTTGTAATTTAGAAAGATAACTTTATCTTTTATGCTGCTTTTCGACTATCAAATGTTGTTTTAAGTTGATAAACTTTTGGCTTATCAGCGCGTAAAATTTTAACCTTCGGCTCATCTGTTTTCTGCTCACTAAAAGTTTGTTCTTTTGAAAAAATTAATTGAGTTCTCAAGTCATTAAGAAATGCTATTTCACTTTGAATTTGTTCCAATCTTGTCATCTTATCATCCTTCATATTTAAATTATTTGGATCTATTGGAGCTTGCTTTCTAAATTCAGTTGGGCTTATACCTAACACTCTGGTAAATGTTTCAGAATAGTATTCTTGCGAATTAAAGCCATGATTAAGTGCTATTTTTAATATTTTATCATCAGTATTAACAATATCATTTAGACTGCTTTTAATCTTTTTTTGATTAACATATTCGAAAATAGTCAAACCTGTCACTTTTTTAAATAACTTCATTAAATAAAAGCGATTAAAATAAAACTTACCAGCTATGCTATCAATTGTTATTTCTTCAGTTAAATTAGCATCTAAATAATCAATAATATTTAAAACAATACCTTCTTGCCCCACAACAATCCCCCTCCAATACACATTTTATAAGATAATCAGCCATTTTTCTTAAACATTAGTGGTATTTTAACACAAACTAAATAAAATTGCAAAAAAGGCTTTTATTTTATTATAGCTTAAGGATTTATTTAAACATTAATAATTTCAGCAAGACAATAAGGATAATCTACTTTTTTTATTTTAACATTCAATGAATCAAAAATTGCACAATCACTTTTTGCTTTGATTAGCAAATAATTACCAGTATGTCCTATCAAATAACCATTTACATATTTTTCAGGAATAAAAGACATATCTTTATTAATAAATTTTTTCATATAATCTATTTCTAATTCTTTACTTATTTCAATCATTGTTTTTACTCTACTTTTTTTCACAACTTCATCCAAATGATTTGGTAAGCTCTCAGCTTTAGTTCCTTTTCTTAACGAAAAAGGAAAAACATGTATCTTACTAAATTTAATTTGTTTTATTGTTTCAACTGTTTCATTGAATAACTCATCTGTTTCTCCTGGAAATCCTACTATTAAATCAGTTGATAATGATATTTCTGGTCTAATATTTCTTATCTGCTTTACTTTATTTATGAAATATGTTTTATCATATTTACGGTTCATTAACTTTAATATCTCATCCGATCCACTTTGAATTGGAATATGTAAATGATCGACAATGATTTTAGATTTTTTAAATACATCTAATATGTTTTTATCTATTTCCGTTATTTCAATGGACGAAATTCTTAGTCTCTCTAAACCATTTATTTTTAGTATATCTTCTAATAAATTAGAAAAATTATAATTAATCAAATCTCCGCCATAATGACCAGTATGAATTCCAGTTAGAACTACTTCTCGATGGCCATCTTGAACTAATTTTGTTATTTCTTCTAATATTATTTTTGAATCCTTACTTCGAACTTTTCCCCGTGCATAAGGAATAATACAATAACTACAATAATTTTCGCAACCATCTTCTACTTTAACAAAGGCTCTAGTTCGGTTAAAATTATTTAATACCATATGTTCAAATGAAGCTGACATTATATCATCAATTTTAACAATTGTAGTTTTATTTTTTTGATATTCTGAAATTAACTCTACAATTTGACTTTTATATTTATTTCCTAAAATAATTGAAACCCCAGGCAATTTAGCTTTATTAGGTTCTATTTGTGTCATACACCCACATACAACAATTACAGCTTTATTATTTTTACGAATACAATGTCTAATCATTTTTAATGACTTATGTGCACTTGTATCTGTAACTGTACACGTATTGATAATGTAAATATCTGCTAAATCGTCATCGCTTTCAACATAATTAGCATTCAATAGTTTATCACGCATAACATTTGATTCATAAGTATTTACTTTACACCCTAAAGTATATATTTTAAATTTCATTTTATCACTCCCAAAAAAATAAGCCTATTAAATAGGCTTATAAACTATCACGAAAATCTTTTAATGCTTTTAAAAAATCCTCATTTTTAGAAATTTCTGTTAAAGATTCTATCTCATCTTCATCCTCTTTAACATTTTCTTTTTTTTCTTTTTCCTCAACTTTAGAAGATATATCTGCAAACATCGCATTTAGCAATTTCATTTCTTCCTCAATTGCTTTATTTTTTCTTCTTTTTTCTAAACTAGTTAATGGCCTTTCAGGTTTTATTATATCAGATTTTTTATTATTTCGCGCAAATTTTTCAACTTTAGGATAATCTATTTCATTTTTTTCTTGAATCCGTCCAAAGACAGGTGAAATAACTTCTGTCTTTTTAAAACGTCCTTCTTCAGGGATTTCTTTTAATGACTCACTTTCAAAAGTTTCGTACGTTTCTTTCATATCACGGCTTTCACCGATGCTTTCTTCAAATTCTTCTTCAACTTTTTCTTCAGTTTTAACATCAATTTTATCCGTTTTTTTAACCTTATCAAGTTTTTCAATCATTTCTAAAACATTTGCTTCTGGTTTTACTTCTGAAACATTATCTTTTTTGATAAAATCTGACACAGTTGCTAAAGGTCGTGATTCTAATTCATCTTCAAAATCATTTTCTCTTTGTTTGACAACGCTTAAAAGTTCTTGATAACTAATAATTGATTGTGCTTCTTGCTCCTCTTCAAAATTACGTACAATCTCTTCCGGATCTAATTCATTTTTTTCTTTCATTTCTTCTAATATCTGCTTTAATTCGCTATTATCATTTTCTTCAATTTCTTCTTCAATATCTTTTTTATGTTCTTCATCAATCCGTTCTTCAATTTCTTTATCTTCAATTTTTTCTAATTCTTCACGTAACGCTTTATCGTCAAATTCAACTTCTTCTAGTTCATCTAATTCGTCATCAAAAATACTTTTTGATTCTTCTTTTTTTAATTCAGAATTTTCTACTTTAATTTTTTTCTTGGCTTTTTTTTCTGGTTCCTCAACTGTTTTGTCATCTAAGTTATCTTTTGCTAATTCTTCCGTAAGTACACTATCAGCTATTTTCTCATCTTTACTTTTGCGCCCTTTATTAGCAACTTTACTCTTTTTTATTTTTTTCGCATCAATATCAGTTTGTTGCTTAACTCGTTTTTGTGGTTTTTCAATAACGTCTTCTTCTTTAACACTTTCTAATTCAATATTTTCATCAATTTCTTCATAAATAGGAATTTTACTTTTTTTAAATGTCTTACTAACAGATAATATTACAAAAACTAACGTAGCTAAAAGGCCTAATAAAACGCCAACAAAAACAAAAGTATTACCGACAATAAAATCTAATATTTTGCCCATATTATCACTCCATATATTCATAATTAATTATACTTGCTAAAAAGATTGGCACCGTTTCTACTCGCATAATCTGATTACCCAAACTAATTTTTTCATATCCCATCTCTTCAAAGTATTTTTCTTCTATTTCTGACAATCCACCTTCAGGTCCTATCATTAAGTTAATTTTATCACAATTACCCCCATTTTTCAAAGCCTTTTTAATGGTTTTATCTTTTTCGACAGTACTGCAAATTAATTTTAATCCAATCAAATTACTAAGTGTAGTTCTATCCCTTATTATTTCTATATTTGGAATATCATTCCGCATTGATTGTTCACTTGCTTCTTTACATATTCTTGACCATCTTTCAAGTTTATTAGACACTTTTTTCTCTTCAATTTTAACAATTGTGCGTTCCGTCTCAACAAAAATAAATTTCTTTATTCCTAACTCCGTCCCTTTTTGTAAAATTAAATCAATTTTTTGTTCTTTCAAAAAAGGTAAAATTAATGTTACTTCCGGCATATTATTCATTCTTTGGTCTAATAGTTTATTATTCCTAATAATTATTTTTTGATTTATTTCTAAAGTACATAGATACACATTATGATTATAAACTACTTCAATATAATCTCCTGTTTTCATTCTCATAACTGTCTTAATATGATAAAGATCATCGTCATTTAATAAAAAAAATCCATTTTCTTTAGCTTTAGCAAAATATCGTTGCATTTTATCCTCCTTAATATTAAGAAAGAAGCCAATGGCTTCTCACTCTATTACTGTAGCATTTTCAAGTTTTTCATTTTTTATTAGTTCATTAATTGTTTCTTTATCCGTTACATCATGTTCAATAAATAAAAGCAATGTCTTTTGATTTAAAGCTTCACGATCTTCACCAGTTCGATACTCCTCCATTAAATCATGCATTTCTTTAAACACTTGTACCGAACCATTACAAAAATGTGATAATATTGGCGTACTTTCTAAAATACTAGTCGTTACTTTAGCCTCACTAATAAAAGTAAATCCCAACATTGGTAAAGATAAAACATATAGAACAATAAAAACATATATAAAATTATTAATTATTCCTACAATAAATCCCAATATCTTAGACGGAATACCTAAAATAATAGTGGCGTTTAACATTTTTTCAAAAACATTAGTTGATTTACGAAGAAATGTTAAAATTCCTGATAAAAGACACAAAATTAAGATAAAAGCAATTACTTCATATAATAAAATATTCATAGCAGTAATACCTTCAAATCTACCACCAAATTCAAAAAACGGCATAAACTTATAAAATAGATTTGAAACATATCCTCGAAGTAAAAAAGCTAATATAATTGCTACTATAACACCAACAGTATCAACTAGTTGCCTAGTAAATCCTCTTTTCATTCCTATAAAACCGCCAAACAAAATAAGTAATATTATTACTACATCAACAACTGTCATCAAATCGCCTACCTTCCAATTTGATTATATCATATAATCATCTTAATGATATATTAATATTTAAAAAAATATGGTAAAATAGTAAAGGGAGTGGTAACATGGGCACTATTACTTTAAAAATTAGTGAAAATACAAAGAAAGAAATGGAAGAGTTTTTTACCGATTTTAAGAGAGAAAAGACACCTCCTTATGCTGTATTTCAGGCGGATGATGCTGATTGTGTTGTAACAGTTTATGAATCTGGTAAAGCAGTCTTTCAAGGAATGAATGCCGATTTATCTGCACAATTATGGATTGAACGGGAAAGGCATCTAAATCCTCATAAATTGGTTGACGTAAAAAATAGTGATGATAAAAAGAAAGAAAAGAATAAAAAAGAATTTATTGATTCTAAAATATATCATGCTAATGCCATAGGTTCTGATGAAGTGGGAACTGGTGATTACTTTGGACCAATTGTTGTTACTAGTGCATATGTTGCTAAAGAAAATATTTCGTGGTTAGAAGAATTAGGGGTTAAAGACTCAAAAAAAATGAATGATGAAAAAATTTTACAAATCGTTCCACAAATCATAAAAAAAATTCCTTATAAAAGTGTTATTTTAAGTAATAAAGAATATAATGACCGTTATAGTGATGATAACAATATGAACAAACTAAAAGCAATATTACATAATAAAGTTTTAATACAATTAACTAATGAAATTTATGATTGGGAATATGTTATTGTTGATCAATTTGCTCAACCATTTGTGTATTTTAATTATTTAAAAAATAGTAAAGCGATTTTTAAAAATATTACTTTTTTAACCAAAGGCGAAGATAAATCGTTAGCAGTTGCTTGCGCCTCACTCATAAGTCGCCTTATCTTTTTAAAGGAATTTAATAAAATTAGTGAAAGTTTAAATATATTTCTTCCTAAAGGAGCTTCAGATAAAGTTGATGAAATTGGAGTTAAAATTGTTCAAAAATATGGGTTTGATATATTAAAAGATATAGCTAAATTAAATTTTAAAAATACTGAAAAGATTCAAGAAAAATTATTATAAAAAGGACTTAGAAACTATTTTCTAGGTCCTTTTACTTTTTTCTCAAATAACTGATACCAAGCCTCAATCTCATTTTCAAACTTAAAACCTTTCACATTGTCTCTCAAATCCTTTTTATGGGATAAAGCTATATCAACATAACTACTATAATCAGTTTCCTCTAATGGAATAATAATACCATTAATTAAATCAGTAACTTGCTCTTTAGAACTTTCAAAATTAGTAACAATAACAGGAACTCCTAAAATTTTGGCTTCTGTTATAGTATTACACCAAGATTCATCATCACTTAATTGTACTAAATAATCGGCATTTTTTACATAACGATATGGGTTTTCTTGATAACCGACAAATTCAACTTCTGAATAAGGGGCGAAAGATTTTTTTATTTTTTCCTCATCAGCTCTTCCTTTACCAACAATAGTTAAATGAAATGGAATACGCTTTTCTTTTAATGTTTGACATAAAATTAATAATCGGTCAAAGCCTTTCCCACGAGATAATCTTGAAACAACAACTAAATTTAAGGAATCATTAGGATAAATAGCTGGGTTTATGTTACTAAGTTCCAAAATATTTTCTGGCATAAAATTATGAACAACAATGCCTTCTTTTTTTACTTGCAAATGATTTTTTACTGCTTCGGACACACAAACAATCTCGTCCATTTCATCAACAAATTCATCATCATCTAATAAACATCCAGGCAAAATGCGTGGCATACTATGAACCCAAGCAATATTTTTTGGGGCACGTATCTGTTTTTTTAGATTGTGATAATCAAAATATAAAAAGCACCAAACAGCAACATCACAATCAACAATTTGATCTGTAATTTGATATACATTAGCATATTGATTTAAAACTTTAACAATATTAGGATCTAATTTTTCAGTATGAGTATATACAACATCAATATCATAAAGGCCATATAATTTTTTACTTAAAAGTTCAATACACTTTTCAATTCCACCGCTAAGCAATGTTTTATTATAAAATACAATTTTCACTTCCATCACCTTTTCCATTATAACGTAATTCGACAAATTTGACAACTTAACTACAAATAGTATATACTTTACTAGGTTACTTGCAAGGTGTCTTTAAGGAGGATTTTTATGAGTAATGTTTCGGTAGTTATACCAGCAAGAAACGAGGAAAAACACATTGCAAAAGTTATAAAAAATATACAAAAAAATAAACTTGTTGACGAAATTATAGTGATAAATAATAATTCTAGTGATAAAACAGAAGCGATTGCACTAAAAACCGGAGCAAAAGTATATACGTGTAAAAGAGTTGGTAAAGGTCGGGCTATGGCCCTAGGTTTAAAAAAAGCTCATGGTGATATTATTTTATATGCCGATGCTGATATAGATAATTATGAAAATGACTTTATTGACAAAATGCTTAAACCAATCTTAAACGATAAATATACATTTGTTAAATCAACCTTTGATCGCAGTCAAGGGCGTGTTACCACCTTAGTTGCTAAACCTTTATTGGAATTAACATTTCCTAAACTTACAAAATTTGGGCAACCATTAAGTGGAATTATCGCCGGAAAAAAAGAACTATTTCATCAAATTGTATTTGAAAAAGATTATGGCGTAGATATTGGGATATTAATTGATGTTTACAAACTTGGCGCTAAAATTACTGAAGTTAATATTGGCAAAATTATTAATGATTCCCAAGACTGGCGCAATTTAGTGGATATGTCAAAGCAAGTAGCCAAAGCAATATTAAAACGAAAATTTGAAAATAATGAAGATGTTAGAGAAATAGAACTAGAAAAGATGTTAAGCTAAACTTAACATCTTTTTAATTATTTTGTAACTATAAAGGTAGTAGCAATTGGTCTTGTTTGTTTTTGCAAAGTAGAATCAATTGGTTCGTTAATTAATTCACCATTTTCTACCATAACACTTGAAGTACCTCCATCTAAATTAGCTGCATTATATGCCCCATAACGTTCCATAATTTTAGTTAAATCGACCATGCTGGCACCTTTTGTACGATTATAATTACTATCAACAACCAACATCAATACTATCCCATCTCGCCTTTGACCTATTGCAGTTCTAGCTGCATAACCCCAGCCACCATTACCAGACGTATAAGAAGATTTCCCATTAACAATTAAAAATGGACCCCATGATACTGCATCTCTAATTCCCATATCAAGAGCTTCTTCTGCTGTAGTATTTTTTAACAATACTAATTTATTATCTTTGGTAAAACCAATTAATCCTCCGGTTGCAGGTCGGCCATATTCATTATTTGTAACAATTTTACTATCAACTATTGTTATTCCACGAGGCATACCTCCAGTACTAGCATGTCCCGGATCTTTAAAACCGGCACCATTAATAGCAAGCACGGCCTTTTCCCTTTTAGCAATATCAACAGCATATTGACCATACGTGCCAACACGATTAGTTGTTGCCACCCCTACTTTAGACGAATCATAAATAACCGCTAAATATCCTTTACAACCATTAACATCTAATTCAATAATTTTATATAGAGTTCCATCTTCACGTTCTAGAATTTCTTTTTCATACTTATTAGCATAACGGTCAACTACTACTTTATCAGTATTAATATCAATTAAATCAGTATTAGTAGATTCGCCTGTTTCTTTAATATAGTTACGGCTAAACACTTCATCAATTTCAGTTTCGTTATAAAACCACTGACAATAGTGTTTATGATTCATTGTAGCCATCGCTGTTGTTACTAACCAATCTTTAAAACCATTATAGGGACCATATAATAAAATAACAAAAAATATACAGCCAACTATATAAATAACTTCAAAAAGGCCAAAAAATATTTTTTTTTGTATCTTGATAATTGGCTTTTTTTTCATAAAAATAACAACACCTAAAATTACTAATAAGGAAAAAATAACTAATAATGATGAGATAATTATCACAGCAATTTCATTTATAAGTAACGTACTATGACTAGAAATAATTAATAAGACAATGAAACCGGGGATTAAAAGCGTTCCAAGTAAAGATGACCATAAAAAATATTTGGCATATTGATCAAAAATATTGTTTTTTTTCACTGATTCTACTTCTCTATTCTTCGCCATCATTTGTTCTCCCCTCATATATACCATCACCATTGTAATCAAGATAATCGTTAATATTGTTTGATTTAAATAAATCATATTCATCTTTATTTGCCCAATTATGATAATTAGTTATTAATTCATTATAAGAAGCAATATCATCAACATAAACATTAATAATTTTTTCATATATTAAAGGATAATTATTACAAATATCAATATATTCTTTTTCCATATAATTTATCAAGCATGATTCATTAATTTTTTTAATGTCCACCGTAATATCACTAATCAACAAATCATATTCTTGATAAAGTTGGGCTAAATCCTCATTAACATTAGGATAATCTTCGTAATAAGCAGCCGAAGTCATCAATTCGGCCAAAGTAGATCTTATTTCATTATAAGTTTCTACATTTTTAGATAAACTATCATAATTAACTTTCAATTCTTTTTTAGCTTCTTTATATTCCTTATTAAGTTTTGAAGCGCTATCACTAATAATTTTTACGCCCAAAATTCCACCAGTAATTAATATTAATACTACTATGATAATAACAATTATTTTTCTCATAATACACCTTCCTTAGGCAAAAAAATAGGAGAAAGCTATTTTTTCAAGCTTTCTTCTTTCAATTTGATATAATTTTCTTCTAATAAATAAATCTCTTTACTACTCATAAATAGAATAGCTGCATTATCATAAGGCAAAAGTTTGTCTTCCATTCCTTGTTCAATGTATTCACCATTATTTAATTTATCAATAATAGTGTAGGCATCGATACCCGGGTATTCCTCTGGTAATTCACGGTCATAATTAATATCCATTACAAAAGCTTTATCAGCAAGATTTAAAGCATTAGCAAATTCATTAGCAAATTCTTTAACTCTAGAAAAAGTGTGGGCTTTAAACACCGCAATGATCTGTTTATCAGGATACTTTTGCCGAGCTGCTTTAATTGTTACCTTAACTTCTGTTGGATGATGTGCATAATCATCAATTAAAACATTATTTCCAATGAAAGTTTCTTTAAATCTGCGTTCAGCCCCTTTAAATTCTTTTAATAATTTAGATACTTCTCTAGCATCTAAACGTTCGTAATGACATACAGCAATCGCAGCTAAAGCATTTAAAAGCATATGTTTACCAAATAAAGGTAAATCAAAATGTCCAACATATTCATCTTCAATAAAAACATCAAAACTAGTTCCGTCATTGCGATACTCAATATTACGAGCTTGAATATCATTATCTTCACCAATACCGTAATAATATACTGGTTTACTAACTTCTAAAACATGTGTATATGGATCATCACCACAAATGATAGCCATTTTATCTGCTTTATTAGCAAACTCTTGATATGCATCAATCATATCATCAATATTTTTAAAATAATCCGTATGATCTAATTCAATATTAGTAATGATTACATATTCTGGGTCATAATGAAGGAAATGGCGACGATATTCACATGATTCTAAAATTAATCTTTTAGCGCCATTAGTAGCATGACCTCGACCATCACCTATAATATAATTACACCCTCCCATGTTCTGCATAATATGGGCTAACATAGCGGTTGTGGTAGTTTTACCATGACAACCAGCTACACAGATTGTTTCAAACTTTTTAGATAAACGTCCTAACATCTCATGGTATAGATAATGACGTAAATCCATTGCAAATACTTTTTGCATCTCACTATGATCGTCACGAATTGCCGGCGATCTAACCACAATTGTGTCTTTATCTAATTCATCATTAGGTCCACTATAAATAGGAATACCACGCTCTCTTAAACGATCTTCAGTAAAACGATGCTCACTAGCATCATCATATCCTACTACATCATATCCTAAATCATCAAGCATAAGTGCTAAAGCACTCATCCCTGCCCCTTTTATTCCTATTAAATAATATTTCATCAGAACTCTCCTAACTTATATATTGTATTAATAACGGCCCTAAAATAATAATAATCATTAAAGGTACCATTAACAATACCGAAATAATGCTTATCTTATTAGGAATCTTATTGATAGCTTCCCGTACAGATAAGAATTTTTTCTCTCTTAAAAATTCAATTTGATTATACATATTCTCTAATATACTACCACCATATGTATTCGCTTCAATCATACTTAAAATAACATTATTAACTGTTTCAGAAGGGATACGCTTTTTCATACTTTTCAAAGCTTCTACAAAACTTTTTCCATATTTCATCTCTTTTAAGGCAATATTAAATTCATTACTCAAATCAGAATTGGTATTTTCAACAGTAATCATTAAAGCTGTCTCTAAATTACGACCTGATTCAAGTGCCAAAGTATATATTTCAAAAAATTCTAATGCTTCAGTTTCTAACTTTTTAGCTCTCTTATCAGTAGCCTTCAATATCAGTATATAGTATAACAAATAATAATATACGAAAGCAATAACTGGCACCAATAAGTAGTGAATATTTGTAAAATAATATAAACAACATATTAAAATCAAAGATGTAATTAACGCAAAACTCAAAAATTTATAAGCATTAAAATGCCTGTTGGTACCTAATAAATCAAGTTGCTTTTGAATTTTTTCAACAGCTGACACTTTCTTCATATTACACCTTCACTTTCATGATTTTCTTTACAATGCATATATATAATAAATATATAGCAAGTGCCAAAATTAATAACAAAATCCCCA
This sequence comes from uncultured Bacilli bacterium, assembly GCA_944373145.1. Classification (GTDB taxonomy): domain Bacteria; phylum Bacillota_I; class Bacilli_A; order RF39; family UBA660; genus UBA5578. The sequence goes on along the minus strand of CALWAL010000003.1, from coordinate 68,795 downwards.
AAGCACTATCAAAAAATGGTTTAAAGTAAGAAGGGCTAATTAAAGCTACAAGGCTAATAAAAACTATTGGTAAAAAAGTTAATATATACATTACGATTCTAGAACTTGCTGTTAGAGCCTGTAATTCTAATCTTATTTTTTTCTTATTCATTAAAGTTTTTTCAATTGATGAGAAAACTTTAATGATATTTCCGCCTGTACGATTCAAAATAACTAATGAAGAAACTAAATATGACACTTCACTAATATTCACTCTTTTAGCAAATCTTTCAAAAACTTCATTTAAAGTTAATCCCATCGATAACTCTAATTTCATTCGTCTAAATTCTAAGGCAATATCCGAATCAATCTCTTCTGAAACAATTTCAATTGATTGAATTAGGCTATTACCCGATTTAAAAGCATTTTTCATAACAATAATTGCCTGTAATAAATCATTTTCAACATTCTTACGATAAAATTGATATTTAAATAAGTAAATAAAGTCGATAAGATAAAATCCAATTAAAAGGGCTAAAATCATTTCAACAAAATTCATTACCTCTAATTTTAAAGTAACAACCAACAATGATAAAGCAAAGAAAATAATGCTAGATAGAATTTTTTTAGCTACAATCATCATCGAACTTTTTTCATGAAAAGCTACTTGATAACGTTCATATCTGTTAGCATAGCGTTCTAATAATGCTGACTTAGATAACCAATCAGCAAATGGTTCAATCATCCCTGTAATAACTTTAATAAATCTTTCGAAGATTGTACTTTTTTTAAATTTAGGGCTTATGGAAAATCGACTAATACGTTTTTCCAATACAATACTACGGTAATAACTTAAAATCACTAATAAAACAATTGCAATAATACCTATCACGGTTACTTGAGTCAAAATAGCTTGGGTTTTGTTATATGGCACAACGTTAACTATCAATGTATTATAAGTTGTATTATCGGCAGAATCGGTAACCCTATAAGTGATACTATGCTTACCAATTTCCTTAAAGTCAGCATTATTTGTATCAATTTCAACTAAATGTGAAATATCACCATCAACATTATCACGAGCAACAACATAATCGGTTAAATCAATATCTTCACCTAAACGAAGCTCTACTTCATCTTCTGTAAATTCAACAATCGGCGCTTTTTTATCAATATTATAAGATCCGGTCATAATTGTTTTATAATCCAAGCCATCAACAGAGTAATAATTTGTAAACTCAATTTTATATTGTCCAGTTTCTTTAAGGACAATACGAACTAAATTATTCCCTTCAATAGAAAAAGGTTCACTTCTTTTTCCATCTTTTATAATAGTATATGTGAATTTTATAGTACTTTCTTCAGGCTGATAGTCAATAATAATATCATCTTTAGTAAATTCTTCATGACTAGCTAAATTTATATAATAACCATCAATAAAATTCATTAACTATCCCCTCTCATTCTCCAAACATATCTTTTAAATCAGCAATACCAGTCGTTTTCATTCGATTATAAATTTTTGGTACAGTTGGTCTTAAAATAAATTCTCCCATTACATCCCCATTTTCATTCAATCCTTTTTTCTCAAATGCGAATATCTCGTTTAAAGTAATTTCATTATTATCAATTCCTACCACTTCACAAATAGAGGTGATTCGACGTTTTCCATCACCTAAACGTTCAATATTAATAACTATATTAATTGCATCTTTTATATATTCTCTTAAAGCTTTAACTGGAATTTCAATTCCTGACATTAAAATCATTGTTTCTAAACGATTCAAAGCATCAGGGCACCCATTAGCATGCATTGTAGTCATTGATCCATCGTGTCCCGTATTCATCGCTTGTAACATATCAAAAGCTTCTTTTCCACGAACTTCACCAACCACAATACGGTCAGGACGCATACGTAATGAATTAATAACTAAGTCGCGAATGGTAATCTCACCTTCACCTTCATAATTAGCATTACGTGTCTCCAAAGAAATAACATGATCTTGCTTTAAATCTAATTCTGCAGCATCCTCAATTGTAATAATACGTTCATCTGAATCAATAAACGAAGATAAAATATTTAGGAGAGTCGTTTTTCCAGAACCAGTTCCACCACAAATAATCATATTCAACTTAGCTTTAACACAAGCTTCTAAAAATCGAGCCATGTAAGGAGTTAAAGCCCCATTTCGTAAAAAATCTTCTATATTAATTAAATCTTTTTTAAATTTTCGGATTGTTAAAACAGGTCCATTCAAAGATAGTGGTTCTAATACCGCATTCAATCGAGAACCATCAGCTAAACGTGCATCAACCATCGGCTTCGCTGTATCAATAGTACGCCCCAATGGCTGAATTAATCGCTGAATAGTCCTAATAATATGTTCTTCATTAATAAATGATACTGTATGATCACGAACAATTTTACCATCGATTTCTACATATACTTCATCTTTACCATTTACCATGATTTCTGTTACATTTTTATCATTTAACAACTCTGTAAGAGGACCATAACCATTTACTTCGTTTTCAATCAAATTGTATAAAAAGCTACGTTCAATAATAGAAATATCATATCCTTCAACAGCTAAATCTACTTCTTCACGAATATCAAAAATTGATAATTCTTCCAAATTTCGATCAATTAACCCCTGAATAATTTTATTGCGCAAGCTATCTAATAATTCTTTATTTTCAAAAGCTTCATAATCACTGATACTGACTTTTTCATCAGCCTTTAACTCCACATCAAATTCTTCTACAAAACGTTTTGCCATTTTAGTCCTCCTTCAAAAGTGCTACTGCCATTTTTTCAAAAACGCGGTTAGCTACTTTATATTTTTTTCTTCTTCGATCACTAAGTAAAATGACATCACCATTTAAAACCATTTTATCAATATTTTTAATATAAAATGATTTAGGAATAATATAATCAATATTTGTCTTTGTAATATTTTTAATATCTGTTATTGAATACAATCCGCGGTGAGGATTACGAGCTTCATTTAATACAATACGCATTTTATTAGACTCCATATCTTCAAAAATAGCGGTCATTGTCCTTAATCCTTTAAGATTCATACTCTCATTATTAATAACATATAAAATCTTATCACTATAGTCAAACATAACTAAATTAGTTTTTGTCAATAGCTGATTACTATCAACTAAAATAACATCATATTTTAAAGTAACTTTTGAAAGTAAAAATGCTAAAAATGATGGATCTATTTTTCCAGCATCACGAGGATCTTTAGGCGCCGGCAAAACATCAATTCCTTCAACATAAGAATATAAATAATTTTCTATTTTATCGAAAGTATGATTTGTAATATCTTCATAACAATGATAGATATCTTTATCAAAATCAACGTTTAATCGTGCAGCTACATCACCAGATGCTAAATCCATATCTATTATTAAGACTCTTTTCCCGTTGACGGCATAAGTAGCTGCTAAATTTAATAACGTTGTTGTTTTTCCTGTTCCTCCGCTAACAGAAGTAACTGTAAATATTTTTGCTTTTTTCATATTATCAACCCCTATTCTCTATTACTTCTAACTTATTACCAACTAATTTACCTGTATAGTTAAAAACTATTTTATCATTAATAAGCATCTTATCATACTCTTTTATAACTTTAATATTTAAACCACTATCCTCAATAGTAACAACTATATTTTCTTCCAAAATTTCTTTATCATTGCTTATAATCATATTTTTAACATTTGTGACTAATAATTCGCTATCTAAATTATTAACACCATAATTTAAAGCTTCCTTAATAGTATCAGTTACTTTTTTCTTATCAAGGTTAATACTACCTAATTGAAATAAAAAGATAAACATTATAGATAAAATTGGCATAATCACAACAAATAAAACTAAAGTCTGCCCATTACTATTCATTTTAGCCATCATAAATCACCTTTGAAGTCTTAACTACATAAGGATCCCCAATAATTGATTCTAAACCAGGGGTAATAATTTTCAATTTTTTTGATAATTCAATAATGCTGTAATTATCGCCTAATCTAGTAGTCATCTCTATTTCATTATTATCTAAATACGCTTCTAAATCATCTTCAACATCACTCTTATACAATTCTACAATATAATCTAAATGATTTTCTAATTTATATTTTTGGTATAAAATATTACCAAAATCGAATATTCCCATTACCAATAAAAGAAAAATGGGTAGAATGACAATAAATTCAACTAATGCTTGACCATTTTGATTAATTTTTTTCTGCACTTTATCACACCCTATACTATAATCAATTATAGCAAAATAACAAAGAAAAAGATAGATAACAATAAAAAAATGATAATATATTATCATTTATTCTTTACAACTACCATGTCCTTCTTCTTCTCCGGGTATATATTCCTTATCAACTAATTCGCAAAACATTTCTGTAAAAGAATCTTTTACAAAACCACCAAAAGCCACAATAAAAAAAATAAGAAAAAGGCTAATTACAGCAACAATCAATAAATATTCAATCAAAGCTTGACCCCTATTATTCATATTACCACCAATATCAGTATATATGTAATGGCTTTATTTGTCAATTTAAAATATGCTATAATATGAATGGTGATATAATGATTCGTGGAAAAAGTAAAAATTTTAATCTTCGAGTTTGTTATACTTTTAATGAAAGACTTAAAGGAAATTGTGGCAAAAAAGAAATAACAACGGTTTTATGCTTTCCAAGATGCAATAGTATTCACACTTTTTTTATGAGACAAAAGATTGATGTAATAATGCTAGATATTAACAAAAAAGTTAAATATGTATATAAAGAAATAAAGCCATGGAAAGTTATTTGGCCTAAAAAGGGAGTATACTATACCATTGAGTTTCCTGCTGGTGAAAACATATATCAAATCAACGATTATATATTTTTTTAAAAGAAGATGATTTAAATCATCTTCTTTTATTTCATGTTTATATTATCCACAATTACATGTACCGGGACATCTTTAAATCGGTCATCTAAATCTTCTTCCAATTTACTTGTCTTAAATAAATTATCTAATTTTTGACTAATTTGGTTATGATTAAACGGTTTGGCAATATAGTCAGCAAAACCAGCTGACAAGTATCTATCTTTGGCACCAGCTAAGGCATCCGCTGTGAGTGCTATAACTGGAGTATTAAAACCTTCTATTTTTTGTAATTCTTTTAAAGCTGTTTCTCCGCTCATAACTGGCATCATAATATCCATTAGAATTAAATCATAAGTGTTGCCACTATAAATCAAATCCAAGCACTCTTTACCATTATAAGCTGTTTCAATATCAAATTTAAATTCTTCTAAAATTTTTTTAGCCACTTTAATATTTAATTTATTATCGTCAACAATCAAAACACGTTTTCCACTATAATTTATATTTCTATTGACCGTTGAAAGTGGGTGTGGAGAAATTGTAGTATTAAACATTTTATTAATTCGTTGAGGAATTTGAACCATAAAAATAGAACCTTTACCAAATTGACTTTCAACATTAATTTTACCATGCATCATTTCAACAAGTTTTTTAGTAATAGCAAGTCCTAAACCAGTTCCTTCAGTAGTGGAATTGCTATCTATATCAAGACGGTCAAACTTAGTAAATAAACGGCTAATGTTTTCGCTTTTAATTCCTTTACCACTATCTTCGACACTTATAAATAAAAGACAATTATCATTTTTATTTATACATTTAACATCTATTTTAATATAACCTTTATCAGTATATTTAATAGCATTCGTAAATAAATTATTAACAATTTGTTTAATGCGGGTTTTATCACCGTATAATTCATATGGAATATCTGAAGCAATATTGACAGACAAATCAATCGGTTTTTCTCCTATTCTAGTACTCAAAACCTTAATAACAGTTTCAATAACTTCTTTAGGATGATATAAAATATCTACAATTTCTAATTTAGAACTTTCAATTTTATTGATATCTAATATATTACCAACAATTTCAAGTAAAGTATTAGAAGCATTAACTATATCTTCAGCATCCTCAACAACATCTTTGGGTAATTGTTCCTTATATTTAATAATATCTTCACTTAAACCAACAATGGCATTAAGAGGAGTACGAATTTCATGAGACATACTAGATAAAAAATCACTTTTAGCCATATTAGCTTTTTCCGCTATATTCTTAGCTTCATTAAGTTGATTAATCATACGCAAATCAGGGTTTTCAATCGTAAAATACATTGTATAACAAAGAACAGCTAAAATTAAATCATAAATAATTAAACTTGGAAAATATAATGTTAAAAAATAAAAAGCCACAATCATTCCCAAAACTAAGAAAATAGTTATGTAACGACGATCAATCTTCTTGATATTAAATATTGTTGCAACTATTGAACAAGAAATCAAAAAAGCTATAATTGCATAACCAACATCTATAATACCACCTCTAACATTAGTTACCGTACCTATTGAATATATTTCTACATCAAAGAAAAGTAAACTAATGAAAGATAACACGTTAAATCCAATTAAACAGTAATCTAAAATGTGATACTTTTTTTGAATAGATTCATAGCTTATATATAAAATATAGCAAAACAAAGATGTTAAAACTATTATAAAAGAAATAACCATAAACCGATTTAGCCAATTAAATAGTTGAACATAAAAAACAGTTTGCAAAGCATCGATTCCTTTTATAGCGCATATCAAGTGTGCTATAGTATCAATTAGTACTTCAAAAAAAGAAGCGCCTAAAATAATTTCATAATACCTATTTTCTACTAGTTTAATTTTTTTCTTACTAACATAAACAATAATTAACATTGATATAAAAATTAAAGAAACTAAGGGCATTTCAAACTCAACTGACACCATAATCACCTACTATCTTAATATAGTATAACAAAAACAAAAAAAAAGATAAATATCTAAAATTCAATTTATCTTTCTTGCCAATGATTTTTTATATACTTCTTAAAATCATATCGTTCATATTCTTCTATCTGTTTTAAAATAGGAGCAATAATTTTAGCATTTTGTGGTGTAACTTTGACATTAGCAAATGCTTGCCAAACATCCTTAGCATAAACTGTTTTTTTATTATGATAAACAGTTAATTCTTCGTCCCATACATCCGTTGACCAATTTACTCTTAAATATTCTTTAACACGGGCTTGCATGTATTTAATATGAATATCACCAGTTAGTTCGCTCCTAACTAATGGTGTCGAATAATTTTCAATCATACTGTACATACCAGTAGCCATTGCATCGCGCAAAGTAGTTAGTGCCGCTTGTTTTTCCATTTTACCTAAATCCAAAGGATCTCCAAAAGTCATATGAATTTCTTTCGAATCATGCTCATTAAAGGCCACAATAGGAACAACTTGATAACCAGTATTTTTAGATAAAATATATGGGCTAGCAAATAATTCTTGAACCAACAGATTTTCGGTATTATTCCAACCACCTTCTGGAAAGACTAAAACGCTGCTTCCATGTTCTAAAACATATTGCATTTTTAACAAAGCTTCTTTACGACTAACTGGATTTAATCTATCTACATAAATAATTCCGTTAACCCAAGCTGCATACATTTGAGGATTATAGTCAATTTGATCAGTGGTACCTATTAAAACATAGGCATGACGATCAATGTTAGCCAACGATGCGATAATGTCTTCATCAAAAGAATGGGTAGACGCAAAAATATATGGGATACCTTTTTCTAATTTAGGATATACTTTTTTCCCATTAACGACATTACCTTTTGAATTAGGAAAAGGATGAATAAATACTTTTCGTTTAGTTGCCATTTTTAAAATAGCACGAACAAAAGGATTAATATAGCGTCTTAAAACCAATCCTTTTTTGGATGTAAAATTATATACAGTCAAATTTTTTATTCTTCCTAAAAAAGGATTTTTAATCATATACCTCACCCACAGACTATATTCTAGCACAATAAACTTAGCAAGTAAAGTTGTTAAATAAACAAAAAAACTTAAAGATTTCTTTAAGTTTATTCCTCGGCCATAAAAGCCTCATAATGATCAACAACTTCATCAGATGGACCAATCTCCTTAATTTTACCATCGTGCAACCAAATAACGCGATCACATAACTCACGCAACGTTTTACTACTATGAGATACAATAATTACCGTACGATCATCATCACTAATTAATTCTTTCATTTTATTATAACTTTTAGCTTTAAATTTAATATCGCCAACACTAAATACTTCATCAATCAGCATAATATCGGTTTCTAAAATGGCTGTAATAGCAAATGCTAATTTTGAATACATGCCTGATGAATAACTGCGAACAGGTTTATATACAGCATCTCCTAATTCTGAAAATTCTATAATTTCATCTAATTTTTCCTTAATTTGATTTCGCGTAAAACCTAATAACATACCTGATAAAAAAATATTTTCATACCCTGTTAGTTTGCGTTGAAAACCAACACCGATTGACAACAAAGAAATAGAATTTCCGTGCAAATCAATTTTACCATGATCGGCTGAAAAAATACCGGCAATTGCTCTCAATGTCGTAGATTTACCACTACCATTTTTACCACAAATTCCAACAATTTCTCCTTTTTCAACTTCAAAAGAAATCCCCTTAACAGCTTTAAAAACAGTAGAATTAAATCCTGACAAACCACTAGACTTTAAAGAAAAACGTTTAATATCCTTATAGTATATATGCAAATCTTCTATTGTAATAGCAATTTCGCGTTTATTATTTTCCATTATCCTCTCATCACCTTTACATATGTATTTTCGTATTTATAGATAGTTCTAATACCTATAATTGATAGGATAATTCCTATACCAAACCAAGCTAAAAGAATTATAATATGTACTCCACTACAATAAATAAGGGAGTCCCTAAAACTTTTAATTAAGAAAGCAATTGGATTTCCACATAATAAAATAGTATTATACGGTTTTGGGACTTTAGTTGATATTTGATAAAAAATACCTGATAAATAAAACATAAACTTTAATCCGATTGCAGTTACATTGACTAAATCATCGATAAAGACACCAAAATGCATAAATATACTACTAACACCAAAAGTAACAATAATAGTACAAATAATAATTGGTATTACCCATAAGATATTCCATGAAATTGGTACCTTGAAAAATATCATAAAGGCAATTAATAAGATAAATGTAACAAACATTTTAAATAAGTTAACAAATATTCTTACCAATAGCAAAATAAATTTTGGAACATAAACTTTTGTAACTATATCTCTATTAGCAGCAACCAATTTAACACTAGAAGTTACTGTTTTATTAAAGAAATTCCAAATTGATAAGCCTGCAAAGACAAAAATAGGGAAATAATCTGTTTTAGAACCAAAAACTACTCCAGCTATAAATGTATAAATAAGCATAAAGCATAACGGTTCAAGAACAAGCCATATCCATCCTAAATACGAACCGGATATCTCTGATTTAAGAGATGCCCTCGTCTCATACTGGATATAATCCCAATATTTTCTTAAATCGCGAAAAAATCTTTTCATAATCCACTCCTTGAATTTAATAAAAAAATATTATAAGTAATCAGTTCGAAAACCAAATTATTTATAATATACAAAATAAACTTAATGGTTTTAGCATACTGTCAAAGCACAACATAATTATATAACATTAACTTTTATGTGTCAATTATGCCATCCTTTATAATCATCACCGGCTAGTAAATCATCAGCATATTCAAATTCTTCATTCATTCTAAAAGTTAAATTATTTAAATTAATAACACCCATTACAAAATTACTATCAATAATTCCTTCATATTGTGTCCCATCGTGATAATTCCCATATGGTCTAACAATCTTTCCCTCAATTTCTTTTGGGCTACTTAAAATAACCATTTCAGTGACTTCGCGAATTGCACTATCACTTTTTTCATTTTGTAAAAAAGACACAAATTTTTCAGGTGTTTCTGTTAAATCAGGCGTCAAACAAGCAATAGTTGTAAAAGCTATATTATTCGTTCCAATAATATTATTACCATCAACAAGCAATCCTTCTTCAATAATTTGTTCCCCTACTCCAGTCCCTGTTTCATGATAAAAATAATCATACTCTTCATAATTTAATAATTTTAATAAATCCGTTACGTTCATACATCCTCCTTACCTTCTCATTATATCATACAAACAAAAAAAACAGAAACAAGTTCTGTTATCTCATTAAAATATAAATCATGTATAATGCATATGAGCTAAGTAATAATACTCCCTTTTTATTTCCAATACGTTGATGGTATAGCGTTAATAAATAAACTACAATACTAGCAACTAACATAATAATAATATCAATAAATGAATTTAATCCATAAGATATTGGGCTAACCGAACTAGATAGTCCTAAAATAAAGAAAATATTAAAAATATTAGAACCAACAACATTACCAATAGCAATATCTGTTTCTCCTTTTTTTGCCGCAACAATTGAAGTTACCAATTCTGGCAATGAAGTTCCAATAGCAACTACCGTTAAAGCAATAACATTTTGGCTAACATTAAACATTTCTGCTAAAGAAGTAGCACTATTGACAACTAATTGTCCCCCTATAATAATACCAAAAATACCAATAATAATCCGTCCAAGATCTTTCATATTAAATTCAATACATTTTTCTTTTTTCATTTTACTTGAACTTCTAATTGCTTCACCAATTAAAGCATAAAGATAAATGCTAAAAAAACATAATAAAATTAAGCCGTCTGTACGAGTTAAAATTCCGTTTGTACCCCCAGAAAGAAAAAAGCCAAAACTCAATATTAACATAACAATACCAGAAAAAATCGCATAAACAAAATCACGAGTTACTATCTTTCGCTTAGCTTTTAAAGTGCCAAACAAACCACTAAACCCTAAAACTAATAATAAATTGCAAATATTAGAACCGACAACATTACCTAAAGAAATGTCGTTCATCCCTTTAATTGAAGCTGTAACACTAACCGCTGCTTCTGGAGCACTCGTTCCAAAGGCAACAATCGTTAAACCAATAAGCAAAGATGGTACTCCCAAGCTTTTAGCAACATTAGAACTGCCATCAACAAAAATATCGGCACATTTAATTAATAAAACCATACCTATAATAATAACTATAATACTCATAATTCATCTCCTCACAAAAAAACGAGACTTAGGATAATATCCCAAGTCTCGTTAAAATACTATAAGTATTCTTATATAGCGGATAATAATTATCGGTTGACGCCATATAAGCACATATTGTGTAACTACTCCCTCGAGCGACTTAACAAATATATCATGTTTTTTTTAAAAATACAATATCTAACAAATATTATATGAGAATTTTATTTAATTATTATTTACTTCCTCATCTTTAAAAGAAAAAGCTAGTAGAGGTAAGACAACTGTTGGAAAAAACATTAAAGCAACACAATAAAGTCTTTTCCTTTCAAATCTTCTGCCAAGGCAATAAAATAAAGTCAAAATCATTATAACATTAAAAAACGGAATAAATATAAATAAAGAATACCAAGGACTACCTAATGTTAAACGTGATAAACACCATAAATTATAAATAGGAATAATTGACTTCCAACCTTTTTCACCTAATTTTTTAAATATTAGCCACATACTTATAATTAAAGAAATACTAAAGATTAACAAAAACCAACTAATACTAAGTGAAAAATATTTTTCATAATCAAAAATATAATTGAAATATTCAAGCATTTCATTCATATCTTTAGTATATTCTTTGGGTGCAGCAAAAGCCAAAGCAGAATTGTTATTGATAACACGTCCTTCATAAATATCACTCGTAATTACTTCTTTAAAAAAAGATTTATTTCCTATATCAAAAGTAAAGTATGTACGATAATAAGAAGAATTATTTTTCATATTAAAAGGATAATGCTGATAAAATATTGCTTGACTATCTTTTGATGTTTCATAAATTGTATAACTAACGATATAAGGGCAAGTTTCATTATCTGTTTCTAAATGAAGAAGCATTTTTGAAATATCAGTATCATTAGTTATCGTTTGAACTTTACAACCTTCACTTTCTAAATATTTAATAAAATCATCAGGATCAATAATATCAGGTAATGAAGATTTTCCTAACATGATTAAAATAAAGATAAAGCCTATTAGGCCTATATGCATTATACACGTTAAAATAATTCCCTTATTAAACTTTTTTTTCATTTTCTACTCCTTATCATTGGTAATATTTCCATCACCACTAATCAAAATCTTATCGCCTAAATATATTGGCTCTGGTTTAAATATTGTTTTCACAATATCTTTATTGCGTGCTAAAATTTCTCTTAATTCACGATACCACTGACCTTTATATTCTTTTTTATCAGCATTTACCCCGTATGCTTCAATACCTAAAGTCTTAGCTATATATAAAGCACGATATAAATGGTATTCCTGACTAACTATAACCATCTTATCAACACCAAATATTTCCTTAGCGCGATATATACTGTCATAAGTTGAAAAACCAGCATGATCCATAAAAATATCTTCAGATGGAACCCCATGTAATATTGCATAATCTTTCATAACGTTAACCTCATCATAATCATCTTGTCCATGATCGCCACTCATAATAATTTTATTAGAAATCCCATTCATATAAAGTTCAATCGCCGTATCTAATCTATCACGCAACATTGGACTTGGTTCATCTCCCCAAATACCCGCTCCTAAAACAACAATACATTCTATATTATCAGCATTGAAATTAATACTTACAATATTATTTTTAGTTGAGAAAATCACATAAAAATTTAAAGCCATTAATATTATAAATAAAGAAATAAAACATAAAATTATATATTTCAACAACTTTTTCATTTAACTGGCAACTGTTCTATTAATCAGAACAACTTCTCTTTTTTCTTTTTCCATTAGAGAAAAATCTTTATGTTCTTCATTAAATAAGCGTTCTTTCTTTACTACACGATTATGTGTAAATAATTGATTCAATACAACCGCTACTTCTTCATCTTTATAATAATAATCTTCTTCAACATAATAAGGGTCAAAAATATATGCTAAATTATCATCCAATTTTGTAATTAATACATAATGTTCCGTTTCTTGATAACAGCGTGCCAAAACACATCCACCCTTGTTTAAACATTCTATAATCTTATTTTCAGTTACTTCTTCTTTTTCTAAAACTGTACAAGAAAGATTAAAGTCAAACTTTTTAGAATAATTATCAATCCAATAAGAAAGCTTATCGATAGCATTTCTCGAGGTCCCAGCTTCGCCTATAACTCCACTGCTACCTTCAGCATCTAATGTATATTTATAAATTGCTTTAAGTAAAGCAACGGGAATATCTTCCCGATCAAATAAATATATTAAAGCATTCAACAAAGATGTTGTTCCACAATCATATTCTGTAACTTGAAAAGTTAATGGTATTTTCATATTATCACTCCCATTATTTATTCTAACATATTTAAATAAAAATAAAAACAATCGTTAAGATTGTTTACTTATTTCTTTATAGCAATACCCCCATAAGGTGCTAATAAACCAGGCCTAGATTTTTTCAAAGTATATACCTTTTCTGCTTCTTGATAATCGCTTGGAACATAAAATAATTGTTCTTGATTTGTTCGATTAATAGCTATAAAAGCTTGTTCTTCACCGTTTATTCTCTCGAAAGATAATATATTATTACTTGCATTGCTTAATCTAAAATTTGCTTGTTCTAAAAACTTCTCATTATTTCTAATATAGCCAATAAACCTAAAAAAATCTAACAATTTATTATCCAAATTATCCCACGGAAACGGTTTACGATTGTTGAGATTTCCTATACCTTGAATACCAACTTCATCACCATAAAAAATCGATAAATTTCCTGGCATAAAGGATAAAGCAAAAATATACGCCATATAGATATTTTTTGCTATTTTATACTGTTCTTCAGTCAACTGGTATCGTCGACAAAACTCATGACTATCATTTAATAAATTCCAAGGCCATTCACCATAACAATCAAATATAGAATTATCCCACTGATTAATTGCCCTAGTAATATCATGAGTTGAAGTAAAATTCATTGCTGAAAATATTGTTTGATCTGGATATTCTGTTTGAATTTCTTTTACTTTATTGATTAAATCTTCAATATCACCATAACGAAAATATTTCAATAGCGAACTAATAAAACTATAATTCATAACAGTATGCATTCCATTGCCATTTTCTAAATAACCTCGATTCATGCGCATCGGATTTTTCCAAACTTCACCAATAATAAATCCATCTTTTTTATTTCTAATAACCGCTTTTTTTATAAGTTCAATGAATTCATCCGTTAATTCATCAGCTACATCAAGTCTCAATCCGTCTATCCCTAATCTAAACCATTGATCAATAATTCCATTAGGTCCAGTTATATATTCTTGCCATGTTATGGAATTGCCATCACAAACAGGTAGATTTTTCATTCCCCACCAATAAGCAAAAGTTGAGGACCCATCAACAAATTCATGCTTGTAAAAAGAAGCATACGGTGAAGAAGAACTTTGATATGCGCCTAATTCATCAAAAGTATTATATTCATTAAAATATTTACTATCGTTACCAGTATGATTAAAAACAGCATCTAAAATTACCTTCATTCCTCTTTTATGGGCTTCATCACATAATAATTTTAAATCTCCATTTTGCCCTACATAAGGATCTACTCTTTCATAATCAGCCGTATCATAGCGATGATTAGACTGACTATAAACAATTGGGCTCAAATATAAAATGCTAACTCCTAATGATTTTATATAATCTAATTTGTCGATAATTCCTCGCAAATCTCCACCAAAAAAATCATTATTCCAAATATTGTTTTCATCAGGTCCTATTTTAACATCTTCATTCCAAGATTTATGTATATGCCTTCTTAACATCTCTGGCATGGGTTTAGTACTACCACGATAAAATCGGTCAACAAAAATATGATACATAATTTTTCCTTGAGCCCACTTTGGAACACTAAAATTAACACTCATTTTCCACATTTCGGATGCATCAATAGTATTCTCTTGATTTTGATTAGTGTTTTTTACAAATTTAGTTTTACCGTTAACATTATAAGAAAAATAATAGCGATATAAAGCACTACTCTTTAAAAAAATTTCACTATCAAAATAACAATAACCATCCTCATTTTTTTGATGCTCTAAACGAAAAGAATTTTGGCAACTACTGTTTTCAATATGGTAATATATTGAATCTATCCACCCATAACTCATAGGTATCTTTATAGATACTTTATACTTATTACCTTGTTCCAACTGTTCAATCATTTTTATAGTAAAAGAAACATCATTAATATAAACTTCCATAAATTCACCTTATACACTTATATTTGTTTTCAACAATTTATTTAAATACAAGTCCTGCTCTATCTATATTTAGATTATAACACAATTTTAATATACTTTTAAACATATCTGCTTATATTTAATACAACTCCCATACTACACATAGTAATAAGTAAGCTAGAACCACCATAAGAAAGAAATGGTAATGTTACTCCTGTAACCGGAATTAATCCTACTACTACCATTAAATTCATTAAAGTTTGAAAAGCAAAACCAAAAATAATTCCAAAACATAAATATTTCCCGAAAGATTCTTCACAATTTAAAGCAATACGAAAACCAAGTACAATTATTGTAATAAATAGAGTGGAAATAATTAAAATTCCCAAAAAGCCAAATTCTTCACTAATTATTGAAAAAATAAAATCAGTTTGTGGTTCCGGCAAATAAAAATGTTTTTGAATTGAATTGCCAAAACCCAGGCCAAATAAACCTCCGGGTCCTATTGCATACAATGATTGAATAATTTGAAAACCAGAGCCCAGTGGATCACTCCACGGATTTAAAAAAGATAAAATACGTGCTAGACGATATGGCGCAATAATAATTAAGCCGGTAACACCCGCAATTCCAAGAATAATCATACGAAAAATAAATTTGTAACTCATTTTTCCACTTGCAAATAACATTCCCATAATTGACATTACAATTATTGTACCGGTCCCAAAATCAGGTTGAAACATTATAATACCAAATATTAGTAAAGTTAAAATTAAAACTGGCATTATTTTTTTATGATTAGTTAAATATTTTGCTGTAAAAATAATTAATCCTAATTTTGTGAATTCACTTGGCTGAATACCAAAAGAGCCAATTCCAAACCAACTACGACTACCATTACGAACGGTTCCCACTCCAGGTATTAAAACAAGAAGTAATAAAACAATACATCCAATAATAATTATTTTGGATTTATTATAATAATGATAATAATCTATTTTACTAATAGCAAACATTAAAAATAAGCCAACAATCAAAAACAAGCCTTGATTTTTAACATATTTTAAAGCATCGTCATACTTATATTCTGCCCAAATGTATGAAGCTGAATAAATCATGATAAGGCCAAAAATGCCTAGTAAAATAATACTAATAACTAATGTCCATTCTATACCTTTTTTCATAACCACACCCCATATATGAGTGCTAAAAGTGAAGTAAAAAGTCCAATAATCCAAAATATTTTTACTACTTCTCTTTCAGCTAAATATCTTTCAAAAGTATGATGAATTGGGGTTATTGGAAATAATCTTTTTTTTGTCAATTTATAATAAAAACGCTGAATAATGCAAGTCAATGTTTCTATAACAAAGACAAACCCAATTACAATTAATAATAATTCGTGCCGAGTTAAAATAGCAACAATTCCTAAAGTAGCACCAAGTGATAAAGATCCAGTATCACCCATAAAGACTTTGGCAGGATTAGCATTAAAGAAAAGAAAGCCTATTAAAGATCCGGTTAAAGTAAAAATAAATAAACTAATACTTTCATATCCTTCAAGCCAGCCCGTAGTCGTTGTAATGACCCCAAAAGTGGCAAAAGCAATTATTGATAAACCGCTAGCCAAACCATCAAGTCCATCTGTAATATTAACAGCATTGCTCGTACTAACAAGAACCAAAAGAATAAATAATCCATATAACCATCCAATGTTCAGTTTAAAATTTAAAGAATGAATCCATAATAATGGCTCATTACCAGACTTTAAGAAAAAATAAAAAATTAAAAGTGCTAAAAGAACTTGGAGAAACAATTTAGATGATTCAGATAATCCCTTATTATTATGGCGAGAAATAATTAAATAATCATCAATTAACCCAATCAATCCATACCCAATAAATGTAAACATACAAATAAATAAATTATATGTCATTTCAATTTTATGAAATATTAGTAAAATATACATAATAATAATAGTTGGAATAATAAAGATTAATCCACCAAATGTTGGAATATCTTTTTTACTGCTATGTTTCCTCTCTAAATAAATACTTAAATTTTGCTTTAATTTTTTTTCTTTTAAAATAGGTAATAATAAAAGTCCCATAATAAGAGAAAAGAATAATCCTAACATTAACACCATAATACATTTGATAAATATCAGCATAATTATTCCTCCTACATAAATATATTCATAAAAGTTATAAGAAAACACAAAAAAACTAGTCTTTAAACTAGTTCGTATCTTCAATTTTTTTCTTTCTTTGATAAGGCTTTTTTTTATGATAATATTTTTTTGGCTTATTTTTATCTTCTTTAATAACTTCCTTATTATTAGACTTATTTATATCATTTTTATCATCTTTATTATTAATTGGCACCATCACAATATAAGTTTTCGTATTTTGAAAAATCATAACAATTAACAAACCCACATTTAAAGATGCAAATAAAACATAATCATAAAAATCTCTTTCATCACTATCTTTTAAAACTAAACGATAATAAAAATCTTCAAATATATTACGATTACCATCTTTATTATAACCTGTATCGGCTGCCTGAATAGCTACTGGTAATAACATAGCAAATAGTATAAAAATGACAATAAACCTTTTAATCATATGATTTCCCCCTATCATTGTCACTCTCATTATAGCAAATTTAGAAGATAAAAAACAAGAAAATTTTTATTTTTGACTCAACTTTTTTATTTATAAACATTTAGATAAATATTTATAGTATCAACATTTTATCTATTCACTTAAATATAAACGAATCGTTTCTCCTTCATAAATATCAATTCCCGCTTTAGGTGATTGTTCTATTACTTTACCTTCTCCCTCATATTCAACTTTAAAATTTTTTAATTGCTTTAAAGCATCTTTCAATTCTAAACCGGATACATCGGGTATTGTATAATATTTTTTATCTGGATACACATACTCCTTATCCATTCCCTCTTCATCATATTCTAATCCTAAAATAGGAATTGCTGAAAGTAGAAAATTACGCGCTAATGGAGCTGCTACAGTTCCTCCATATTGACTAACTCCTTTAGCATTATCAACAGCAATATAAATAACAATTTCAGGATCATCAGCTGGCATAAATCCAATAAAAGAAGTTATATAATTACCTACTAAATATTTACCATCTTCAACTTTCTGAGCAGTACCAGTCTTACCACCAACACGATATCCCGCAATGTATGCATTATGTCCAGTCCCATTAGCAACTACGCTTTCTAAAGCATATCTAACTTTTTCACTAGTCGTTTCACTAATAACTTTACGCACTACTGTTGGTTCATTTTTTAAAATAACCTGATTAGTTTCAGGATCATTTAAACTTGAAACAATATAAGGCTTATAAAGAATTCCCCCATTAATTGCTGCGCTAACAGCCGTAATTTGCTGTAACGTCGTCTATTAAATGAAACTTTCTATCCAAGTTATCAGAGAATATATTTATGCTTTCTCCTGTTTTTATATAAATATCTAGTTTTATCTTTTTATTCTCTTCTTTATAAACATAGATTCTATCAATTAATTCATTAAATACATCACTGAAACACTCATCATCAGTTAAACAATTATCTAACATTTCTTTTAGTTCATTAATTTTATTTTCTATATAGTTTTTATCTTGCTTGTTATTTTGTAATTCATTTAATCTGTTTTGATTAGTAATTATTTCTTCATTAATTAAATCCACCTGTTTTTTATAGTCCTCTTTAGATAAATACTCCTCCATAACAAGTTCTAGTAATTTATCTTTTTTATTATTAAACATTAAAATTTTGGATTCTATATTTTTTATTTCAGACTCATTATTATTGGTTTCTAAATAATTTTTACAGTCATTTAATATATCATCAAAAATATGCTTTCTTCGTTTCAATAATTTTTTAAACATATCTTTAAAAACTATATCTAATTCATACTCAAATACTCTAGGATTAGAGCAACCCTTTAAACTTTCTTTCCGGTATACTTGGCATTCCCATACGGGATTATTTTTTCTTTTACCAGCAGATGATCTATGATAAGTTAAGCCATGTCTACCACAGTAAATTTTGCCGGAATAAGTATATCTATTTTGAAACACTTTTTTATTTACTGCCCTGTTTGTAAAACTATCTTGCCTTTCCTTTAATTTTTTGTTAGCTCTATCCCATAGTTCTTCTGATACTATCGGTGGGACATTTTCGTTATCTTTATAAATAATCCAATCCGATTCATTTAATTTTTTCTTCTTTTTAGTACGGTAATCTAATACTTTCGTTTTATGGCCACAATAGTATCCTTTATATTTAGGGTTTTCAATAATTCTAGTTAGTATTGTTGTATCTATTCTTTTACCTTTTTTATTTTTGTAACCTAATTCATATAAATACTTTGATACTTTAGATAAACCATCTGTAGTATTGGCATATCTATCAAATATAATTTTAATCATTTCTGCCTCTTTTTCATCAATCACTAATTTTCCTTTATCTTTTACATAACCATAGATATTAGAACAACCTAGCACAGTACCACTATCAATACTTCTTTTCATGCCAAAAGATACTCTTTCTGATAGTTTTCTAACTTCATCTTGAGCAATCGAAGACATTATTGTAAGTCTAAGTTCAGAATCAGGTAAGATAGTATTAATATTATCATTTAAAAAATAGACACCAACACCATCTTGCAGTAACTCTTGTGTATATTTGATGCTGTCTAAAGTACTTCTTGAAAATCTTGATATTTCTTTTGTTAATATTAAATCAAATTTATGCTTTTTGGCATCTTCGATCATTTTTAAAAATTCTTCACGTTTATTAACTGATGTGCCACTAATACCTTCATCAATATATGAACCTATAAACTGCCAGTTAGGAACTTTACTTATATAATCATTAAAAAAAGATACTTGAGCAGATAGAGAGTGTAATTGCTCATCTTTATCCGTTGATACTCTTGCATAGAAACATACTCTTAATTTTAATTCTTGCAAGGGAATGCCTTTCATAATGTTATTCCTAACTGTATATAAGTCCATAGTAACGCCTCCTAAGTTAATATTTTATAATTATTGGTATTATTTATATAATCTTCATCAATCTTACTTTTTTCTAATGTAAGTTTATTCATTAATTTGTTAATACAAAAGTTATACATTCCATCATCTATAACATTTTTTCTTTTTAAGTATTCTAGCAATTTGATACTTGTTTCTATTTCAATTATTCTAGATGGAATTTTATTTACCTTTTCCATATATTTTTGTCCTTTCTTTTAAGTTTATTTTTATAAAAACTAAAAAAGAACTTAAGGTAATAAGTTCTACAAAAATTGAAAACTTAATACCTTATAAGGACAAAATTAGACTAAATTATTATCCGAAAATATTAAGTTTTCAAATAACAATTTAGTTTTCAAATATTTAATATTTTATAATCATTCTAGCAATTTCATAGCCATCAACATTATCTGGTAGTAATTTATCATGTTCTAAAATTAAAAATATTTCTGCAAGTACATCTATCTTTTCTTTAAAAGATAACTTTTCAAATAAAGGTATCATTCTTTTATATTCCTCTTGATAAAGATGATAAAGTTTATATGTATGATTCCAATATTCTTTTAATTTAGTTACTAAATAACGGTAACCAATACTACTTGGATTAAATATATCGATACAGATACTGTCATCTAATAAATAAGGGTTAGTTTCATTTAAACTATTAATTTGGCCATTATCCCATAAACTTAAAATATAACTGATAAATTTAAGTTTATTTTCATTATCCAGTTCAATTATTTTTTCTGTTATTTTTTTAACCTCATCACTTGTATTTTTTAAATACATATTAAACACATCCTTTCATTTTTAATTTAAGCCATTTTAAGAAGCTTTAATTTTTTATACTAATAACTGATTATGAATGATATTAAAACCTCTTATAAGTTAAATTAAACATTAATAAACAAATTTTTTGGTTTTAATATTTATCACTTAAAAAAGTGAATTTTGCAAGAGATTTTTACAAAAAAATTTATTTTGTTTTATCAACTTTATCTATTTATTTTTAGTTTATTAATATATTAGTTATTAATAGTATCTAATTATCCAGTTATGGTAAATCGAGATGTCCTTTCGGGTCATCTGGATATTCATAAATGATATATACATAAATAAATCTTCCACTTTCATCGTAAGTTTTTTCCACCTCTAAATATTTATTATCCTTTAATTCTTTTATTGCGCTATTAACTGCATTTTTACTTTCTTTACATAAAAGGCATAAACCATTAACATTAAATTTCCAATTATCTGGTAAAGATAACATTAAAGTTAATAATCCTTTAGCCTTTAAAGAAATGTTTTTATCTTCCAAATATCTATTATCAATCTTCGTATAATTTGTAATTTTATTTGTTCTAAATATCATATTTATTTTTCCTTTCTTAAAATTATGAGTAGCCACTTTTGCTATTTTGGGGGTGTTTTTTATAGTAAAAATACTGCATATTTTTAATGGGCATAAGAAGAACGACACCATAAATTTATTGATCCTTGATAAAATAAGGATGAAGTAATGGTGTCTTACTATTTTTGCACTTGCAAAAATGACTACTTTTATAAGTAGAAGTGACTACTCATGTATAAAAGTTCTTTTAATACTAATTAAAAAAGTGGCTACTACTTTTATAAATAGTGACCACTTATTACTAATTCATTAAAAATATGCGCTTCCTTTAATTTTATTTTATATAACACCTTCTTTCAAAAGAAAAAGAGAAGAATCTAGTTCCTCTCTGCGTAATTTCTTAATATTTTACTATATTATAGCACTTGACAAAACTAGGTCAAGCTTATTCTATGCCTAATTCATGTCGTTTTATGCTTTTTTCATGTCGGATAAAATTTTTAATTATTTATTAATAATCTTATTATCTTTTTACTAAAAAAACAATGTTGAGTGAGTTGAGTAATGCTCTACATCATCTTTTTATTTGTTTGTTATCTTCAATGTCAAATTTATTTATCAATCCATTTTCAAATGTAAAATAATCTCTAGTTCCTAACAATTCAATGCTATTATTATTTACATAAATTGCATCTTCTTCTGGTATAGCAATTACTTTCCCTATTGATTTTGAAAAATTAATAATTGAATTTGTAAATTTATTTAATCTTTCTTCATTTTCATCATCAGTAAGTTTAGACTTTTTATTAGTATAGTGTGGAAAAATAGAAATTCCTGACAATACATCAAACCCTCTAGTATCAGTTAAATTAACATCATTTCTATCCATACTTGCAATAATATTTATATCATATCCAAATATAACTGCACCTGCACTTCCACCTATTACTATCCCATCGTTATTGATATAATTCCTAATATTATTAAAAGCCCCACTTTGCTTTAAACCTAATAATAATTTATAGGTATTCCCACCACCAATAAATAATGCTGCATAATGTTTAAAATCTTTAGAGGCAAGTTCTTCAAATGTTCTAACCATTTCAATATATGGAATATCTACATTTGCTAACTCTCCTTGAATCCACTCATAACAACTATCATAAGAATGCTCTTCTTCGTTCATAGCAAGTGGTATATATAATATTGGTCTTGTATGATCAATGATTTCATTAAGCTTTTGATTTGCTAATGTATTTTGATCACCAGAACCTCCACCACAAAGTATTAATTGCATAAAATCATCTCCTTATATTTTTATTATTTCTTAAAGTGTAAACTATTGTTCTTTAGTAATAGTCTATTAATAATCTTCAATTAGCACATCTAAAAAATATGTTAAACTAGTTTTATTTTGTCTAATGAAGCCTAATTTTTCCAGTATCCTCCATAAAGCAGAATTTATCATAACAACTCTTATTTTAATTTATCTGTTAGTCATTCTTACTTCCTTCTACTTTAAATTGCAACTGGTACAACAATTTCACTAATTACTTTAATGGCATTTATTGTATCAACAAACTTTATATCTTTTGCATATTCATAGTTATTTTGATAACTATTCCATAAAGCTTTTAATCTTTCATCATCACTAATTAATTCTATATATTTGCTAGCATTATCAATATAGTCTAATGTTTCTCGTGCTTTGGATGTATTGATAATGGCTTTTCTTAAAGTGTCTTTATTAATGTCATTCCATTTTAAATTAACGAACATATATAAATCATAGTAATCTTTCATTCTAGTATTATCGATATTTCTACTAATAATTGATTCAAATTTTTCAGCAATAATTGTTTCATAATTATAAGTCATAATATTAATGGTTTCATTATCAAATAAGGTACTATATTTAAACTCGACTTCTTTATAAGTGATAATATCTCCAGTAGTTATATCAATCATTAAATTAGTTTTTAAACCGTCAAATTCTGCTTTTAAATTAACTTCAAATCCGGAATATAATTCTTCTTCTCTGATATCTTTCATATTTTCTATTTCAAGTCTGACATTATCCTCTACATCAATACTTATAATTTCATTAATAACTTTAGTAATAGTATCTCTATCTAGTGGTAATCCTTTTATAGTAGTGTCTAAATCCATAGTACTTCTCAAATTAACACCAAAGACAGACGATAATAAAAGTCCACCTTTAATGACAAATTTATTTTTATACTTAGATTTTGATATTCTTTTTAATAAGGCTTCAAACATAAAGTTTTGAATTAAATATTTATTAGGTATGTTAGTCTTTTTAGATAAGTTAGATGCTTTGGCTTTTAGACTATCTCTATTTTTAATCATCCAAACACCTCAAAAGTATCTCTTACTTTATTATAAATATTCATCTTTTTAGCGTATTCATATAGTTTTAAAGTGTTTTTCTTTTTACTATAAAAATACTCTCTAATAGCCTTATTAAAAATTTCAGCATCTATTTTCTTCTTATTTTTAATAATATCACAAATAGTTTTATCTAAATCGTAAACTCTGATAATATTACCAGAATCCAATTTATAGTCAATTACTCCTAACTCTAATAATTCTCTTTTTGTATAAAATAAATTAACATTATCTTCCTTTTGGAGAGAGCCATTATAACCACTATTGATAGTAATATCATATTTAATAGGAATTCTATTAGAAAAACCGTGTAAATATAAAGCGGTTGTATTTGAGTAAATAGAATTTTTACTTTTGCTTTGTAAAATCACAAACTCATCGACTAGTTCATTTTTCTTAATATATACTCCTCGACTTACTCTTTCTATTTTGTTTTCTTTAATAAGTTTAGTTAAATAAAATCTAGGAATATTATTATCATTAACATCTTTAGTAGTTAGATAACCATTTTTAAATAAATTTAAAATTTTATTTTCATATTCCATATCATCATTTCCTTTCACGATTAAATTATATCACATTTAATCGTGTTTGAAAATATCATAATTAAAAAAACATTATTTTAACATTAATGTTTTTAAATAAGTATTAAATTTATTAACAATAATGTAAAAATTAATGCTTTATTTTAAAAAATATATTTATTATCAAACGATTGACGTTTAGATAACTTGATTTATTTTTTTAGTACTTTATTTAAAGTTTTAATATGTTCTTTAGAATTAGTTAGTGTATCCTCACAATGGCCTTTTCCTTTCAAACAAATAGTCGTTGCATTATAATTTTTTTTCAAATATCTTGCTACTTTTCTAAATAAAATTTCATTTATTTTACTACCATACAAATAATAAACCTCTGTATCAGGTGTATCAATATCCTTTGGTAAATTAAACCTACCAACTTCCTTAACACAATTGATTATTGTTTCATCTGACAGATGATCACATAGTTCTAAAAATATATTTAATTTGTCCTTGCTAATAATAGTACCAACTGCATGATTTATAGTTTTTTTATCTCTATTTTGCGTTTTATGAGTAATATCTAAATACCAATTTGTAAAATATCTTATAATAAAATTATTCCAAGATAAGAGAGGAGAACTTTCTAATATTAATTTTTCTATTTCTATATTTTTATTCTTCCAAATGTAGCTTGCTAAAATTCCTCCCATACTCATACCATAAACAGCAAAAACTTTATTACCATATCTTTTAATATAATATTCTTCTATATCTTTAGCGCATATATCAAAAGAAATAAAATTTTCTTTATCATTTACATTATGGCCCTCAAGAATTGGAACAATTACAAAATAATTGTTTTTATAATACTCGATATAATCATTCCAAATTTGATATGGGCATTGAAAACCATGAATTAAAATAATTTTTTTATTTTTAGGATCACCATATTCTAATATTTCCATATCCACAACTCTCTTTCATATTTCTATTTTTAACCTATTTTTTGTTTTCTTTTTGATACTATATTAGTTAGAATAATAAACATAATAGAAAAAGATAATACAATTATAATATTTAATAATATTGGTTTTATAGTATTTAAATTAATAAGTTCTAATGTTTTTAAAACTTCATTATTACTTATATAGTAATATGAAGGTAAAATATGAGCAATTTTTATAACTCCATCTGGTAGCCACTCCATTGGAACAAATGCTCCACATAAGAAACTTGATCCCAGAGCTATTACATTAACTATTCCACTTATTGTATTTTTATTTGAAACTATATTACCAATAAATAATGCAATTGTGGTAGCACATATTGTAAATACAAATGAATTTATTAAGTAAAAAATGCCATGAATAGAAAACATTATATCCCCTACTAAAATGAAACTTAATACAACATATATCATCCACAAAATTATGGAAAACAAACTATTTGATAACAATATTTTTCTATTTAAAGTTTTATAATTAGTACTACTAATAATTGTTCTTTTTTGAATTTTTATATCTTTAAAACTTGCTAAAATTAAACATATAACATATATCAAACATGCCATTATACTATAATTAGCAAAATTATAATAAAACGTTGCTTTTGATAAAATATTAGTATCTAATTTGGATGTTATTTCGACTTCACTTTTTTTAGATAAAGTTTCATTTATTTTACTAATTAATTCTTCTTCACTATTAATACTTTTTTGATAAATATTTGCTACTTTAATGTATCTTGATAACAACATTTCGGCAAATGATGATTGATAATCTCCTGTACTTTTAATTTCTATTTCAGGATTTTTTCCATCCATAAAATCTTTATTATAATTTTTAGGAATATATACTACATAATTTACATCTCTATAAAATAAGGCATCATTAATTGCATCTTCATTATTCTTTAAATCTACTACATTACTATTTTCTTCTATATATTTTATTAAATCTTTTGTAATTCCTTTTTCTTCATCATAATTTACTATCATTATATCAGGTTTACTTGCAACAAAGTTTGTATTATGTTCACTTGTTTGCATATTAAATCCACCAAAGAATATTAAAAATAATGTATACAATATTATAATGAATTTATTTTTGTTTAATATTTTTAAAAATGTTTTAAATACTGTCATATTTTTGCCTCCTTAAACTGATATAGGAAACTGTAATTAATATGAAAGCAAAAATAAGCAAACTTATAACATTAAATATATATCTATCTAATGTTTCATAGTAATATAAAGAATATAAACCATCTGTTATCATATTTGCAGGATTTAATTTATTAATAATTGGAATATTTTTATCAATTATGTATTTCATTGTTATTCCCATCATTCCTGATAAAAAACAACCTAACATTGTTATAGATAAAATTATGCCAGTTTTAACATTTTCATTTGATTTAATTGTAGTTGCTACCATAGTACCTAATGATAATCCTGCTAGACTTCCTACCATTGCTAAAATAATAATTAATCCTAAATTATTACCATAATCAACATTTAATACAAAGATAGTATAAATAAATAATAATGCAACTCCTATTAATTGAGTAATATAGCTTGCAAGAACACTACTTAAAATTACTTTACCTTTTGTTGTGGGTGCTACTGATACTCTTTTTCCTTGATTAGACATATTAGCTAAATTTTGATTTATAGAAACAGTTCCAAGTATCCCACCATATAAACAAACCATTGCAATAAGTGTATAAAATTCTATCATTGTATAACTTAGATTATCACTCGAAATATTCTTAAGTTTAACATTTTCTTCAGTTGTAATCTCTATTACTTTATTATAAATACTTTCATAGTCAACATTGAAATTTCCTGTCATAATTTGGTTTTGTATTTCTTCTTCAGTAAGGTTATTTATAATATTACTTGTTTGCATAATTTCTTCTGATACATATTTAAATATAGTTTCATTAATACCACTTGTTATAAAAGTTAATTTAGGTTTATTATCTACTAATTCCATATAACCAACTATTTTTTCTTCTTCTAGTAATTTTTGTGCTTCTTCTTTTGTAGTGTATTTGGTTTCGAATAATCTATCCTTATTATTTTTATCACTCATTTCTTCAAAGGCTGATTTAAAAACTTCGTTATTATTAAAATCATCATTTTGAATAATTGCTATATTTATAATGTCTAATTTTTCACTATTTTCTATATCTGAAAACGCCATATTAAAGAAAGTTGCTAATATTATTGGAAATGCAAAAGTCCAAAATATTAATTCTTTGTTTCTAAAAAGAGTTTTTAAAGAATATTTAAAATTATGAATAAACATTTAATCTCTAAGTTCCTTTCCAGTTAATTCAAGAAACACATCGTTAAGTGTTGGTCTTTCTGAATATATTTTATTATATTTAATATTATTTTTCTTTAAATACTCCATTATTTCAACTAAATTATTTTTACCTTTTTTATATGTAACAACCAATATATTACTACTATATTTAACATAATCTACATTTTTTAATTCTTTTATTTTATCTATGTAATTAATATCTAAGTCATTTATTTCTATCGATATTTTTTCTTCTATTTTAGCTAATTCTTTTAATTCATCAGTTGTACCAGTTGCTAAAATTTTACCTTTATCGAGTATAATAACTCTATCACAAAGTATTTCAACTTCTTCCATGTAATGTGTTGTATATACGATTGTTGCTCCATTATCTCGCAATTTTTTTATTCCATCTAGAATATTATTTCTACTTTGTGGATCTACTGCAACAGTTGGTTCGTCTAAAAAAATAAGTTTAGGTTTATGAGCTATACCACAAGCAATATTTAATCGTCTTAACAAACCACCAGATAATTTTTTGGGATAAAAGTTTTTAAAACTTTCCAAACCTACTAAGTTTATTGCATCTTCAATATACTTTTTTCTTGTTTCTTTATTATCAATATATAGTCCACAAAAATAATCTACATTTTCGTAAACAGTTAATTCATCAAAAACTGCTACTTCTTGAAATACAACACCTATTTTAGATTTTATATCGTAAGAATCGGGTTTCATCTCTTTACCAAATATTTTTATACTTCCACTACTATAATTCAATAGTGATAATAGACAATTTATTGTTGTTGTTTTGCCACTTCCATTTGGACCTAAAAGACCTAGAATTTCTCCTTCATGAACTTCAAAAGATAAATTATCTACTGCTTTTATTTCTTTATATTCTTTTATTAAATTTTTAACTTCAATTACATTTTTCATTTCATACTCCCTTTTTAATGAAAACATTTTTTAATATAATTACTTTTAGATAATTATTTTTGTTTTTTCAAACATACCCATAATTTATCACTTACATATATTATTATACCATAGATTTTTGGCATATTTTATTAAAAGTAGTATTTAAATCTATATATTTATCAAACACTTATATTCATACTCCACATCGTATTTTTTTGTGTATTTACTATTTATTCCTCTAGTAATAGTAAGGGTATCATTTATTAGACAACAAGGTGAATAGCTGTTACTGATACACCTTGACCAAAAGCCGTAGTAGCCGTCTCTAAATCGCCTATCTTATCAACATCAAATATAATTCCTTGAGCTTCACCACTTAATTCAATACCTGTTTTTTTGCCAAAACCAAATAAATCTATATAATTAAATAATTTTTCTTTGCCAAGTTTTAAACCAATATTAACAAATCCTGTATTACAAGAATTTTCAACGACTTGTAAATAAGTTTGTTCACCGTGCCCACCATGTTTCCAACAATGAAGTTTAGCTGATTCTACTGTTACAACCCCCGAATCATAAAAGTGATCTTCTTCTAAATCAATTAAATCTTCTTCTAAAGCAGCTGCTAAAGAAATAATTTTAAAAGTTGAACCGGGCTCATAAGTCATCCAAATCGGTAAATTACGATTAATATCTTCAATGCTATAATCTTGATAATTTGAAGGAGAAAAATCAGGACGAGAGGCAATCGCTAAAATCTCACCAGTATTGGGATTCATCGCTATTCCAAAAGCTTGATCGGCTGAATACATTGTCATAGCATTATCCAACTCTCTTTCTAAAGCTTCTTGCAATTCATAATCTACTGTTAAGGTAATATTAATACCATCTTGAGGTTTTTCATAAACCTGACTTAAATTTAAAGTGTTGCCCTTTGCATCACTATAATATTTTATTGCGCCATAAATTCCTGTTAAATAATCATCATAAATTAGTTCTAACCCACTTAAACCTTGATTATCAATACCAACAAAGCCTAGCGTATTAGAAAGTAATGTATCATATGGATAATTTCTTTTAGCTTCTTTTACTAAATAAACACCACTCAAATTTAAATCATTAATTTGATCAGCAATGTCATTACTAAGTCTTCTACCTTCAGGATGAACTCTTTCAATAGACGTTTTTTTCGATACATGATTATACATGTCATCGTATGAAACATCTAAAATACGTGCTAATTCTTGTGCAGTATGCTCCTTATCTACAATCTGATTAGGTATTAAAATTAAGGAAGTTGTAGTAATATTACCAGCTAAAACCTCTCCGTCAATATCATAAATAATTCCTCGATTAGCTTCTAAAGGAAGATTACGACTCCATAAACTATTAGCAGAACTATTTAATTTATCATAACTTATAACTTGAATATAAAACACTTTAATAATAATTACAATAAATAAAAATAAAATAATTACCAAAACTAATTTCATTCTTTCATTCATTTTTTTGACAAACATAGTATCACCTGTTTATATGTATGCAAAAAGAAAAAGAGTTATTAAAACCCTTTATACTCACCTGCAAATTTCATTGCACCTCTGATACCATCAATTGCAGAAGTAGTAATACCACCGGCATAGCCAGCGCCTTCGCCTAAAGGATATATGCCATCAATACTACTCTTAAAATTTTCATTACGTAAAATACGTACTGGGGATGATGTTCGTGTTTCAATACCCAATAAAACAGCATCTTCACTATCAAAACCTTTAATCTTTTTTCCAAAATAAGGTATTGCTTCTTTCAAAGAATCACTAACATATTGCGGTAAAATTTCATTGAGATTAGCATATTCATAAACTCCTTTAGTTAAAATAGCAGTAGAACCAACTAAACTAGTTTTTAAATTATTCTTAAAATCACGATATAGTTGAACAGGAATTTTTCCATCACATAGATTATAGGCTAATGATTCTAACTTGCGTTGGTATTCTATTCCATCAAGTGGGTGATTTCCAAAATCTTTTGGCGTCACCGTTACAACCAAAGCGCTATTAGCATTTTCTGATTCCCTTGCATGATTACTCATACCATTGATAACTAAATGTTTTAGTTCTGATGAAGCATTAACAACATATCCACCTGGACACATGCAAAAAGAATAAACACCACGGCCATTTGAAGCTTTATACGTTAGCTTATAACTAGCGCTTTTTAAATATGGATGTTGTTCCATTCCATATTGAGCTTCATTAATCATCTTTTGTGGATGCTCAATTCGCAAGCCTACTGCGAACGGCTTAGCTTCCATTTTCAAATTATGATTATAGAGCATTTTAAAAGTATCACGTGCACTATGACCAAGCGCTAAAAAAAGATAATGGCAAGGAATTACTTCATGATTATTAATTTCAATTGCTACTAATCTATTTTGTTCAACTTTTAAATCCGTTAAAGTTGTGTTATATTGAAAACTTCCTCCCATTTCAATAATTTTATTTCGCATATTTATAATCACTTGTCTTAAAAGATCTGTACCAATATGAGGCTTATTTAAATACATTATTTCACTAGGTGCACCATTTAAAACAAATATTTCAAACACCTTTTTGCCAATAAATTCTTTATCTTTAACCAGCGTATTTAATTTTCCATCAGAAAAAGTTCCGGCTCCTCCTTCACCAAATTGAACATTAGAATTAACATTTAATTCACCTGTTTGCCAAAAATGTTCAATTGTTTTAACTCGTTCTTCAACTCGCTGACCTCGCTCAATTATCAATGGTCGATATCCGTTTTCCGCTAATAAATATGCACAAAATAAACCAGCTGGTCCCGCTCCAATAATTATAGGACGACTTTTTAAATTTTTTTGACCGGTAATAACAAATTTAAAATTTTCAGTTGGGCTTAAAAAAACATCTTTTGATTGATATTTGCTTAATATTTTAGTTTCATTAACTACTTCGACATCAATCTCATAAATAAACAAGATATTATCTTTACGCCTAGCATCAACTGATTCTTTCACAATTTTGTAATTTAAAATATCATGTTCATGGATATGAAGAATCTGACTAACTTTCCTTAATAAATTATTTTTATGTTCTAAAGGTACTTTTACTTGCCGCAATCTAATCATTTTGCTCTCCCCCCAAAGCCCGCACCAGTCTCAAACTACTACGCCATGCAATCCCTAAATTATATCCACCACAATCACCTGTAATATCTAATAATTCACCAATAACATATAAATTTTTTACTAACTTTGATTCCATCGTTGATAAATTTATTTCTTTAAGAGATACACCTCCACTACAAACTTGAGCTTCATTATATGTTTTAGTACCATTAATTAACACCTTAAAATTAGTTAAAACATCAACAAGTCGATTTTTCTCATCATAATTTAATTCATTAAATTTCTTACAACTATCTATTTTTATAAGTTTCAAAAGAACGTTGACTAATTTTAAATTTAAAATAGAGGATAACAATTCTAAGATATTTTTATTAGTTAATTTAGTCTGTTCTAAAAACCAATTATTAAAATTACTAGTAACAAATGGTAAAAAATTAATGGATATATATTCTCTTTTCTTTTCTTCTAAACCACGGGCAATATAATTAGAAAGATTAAAAACACAAATTCCACTAACACCATAATCAGTCAATTGAATTTCTCCTTCTTCTTCTCTTACTAAAAAATTATTTTCATATAACGATACTTTAACATGAGTTCTAATACCATTCCAACTTTTAAAATAATTACCATCACCCTTTAACTGAACAAGTGCCGGTAACGGTTTAATAATTGTATGTCCAAAAGATTTAAGAAAATCATATCCCATGCCATCTGAACCTGTTTTAGGACTAGCATATGATCCACTAGCTAAAATAAGCCTATCAACAACTATTCTCTCACTATTACTAATAATGATAAATTTATCATCTTTTCTTTTTATTTGTTTAACTAAAAAATTATTTTTGATAA
Organism: uncultured Bacilli bacterium; assembly: GCA_944373145.1. Classification (GTDB taxonomy): domain Bacteria; phylum Bacillota_I; class Bacilli_A; order RF39; family UBA660; genus UBA5578. The sequence goes on along the minus strand of CALWAL010000003.1, from coordinate 35,852 downwards.
TCACTTGATTAGCTTTTACTTTATTTAATAAAACATTTCTAATCGTACTGGCTTGATTAGAAAAAGGATAATAATAACCTTCTTTTATTCTAGGAATAATACCTAATTTAGCAAAAAATGACAAAATTAATTGTTCATCTTTAATATCAATAAATGATGAAATTAATTCAGGCGTACTACTTTGATAATGACAAAGGTCTTGATTACTATTCCAATAATTACAGCGACCATTACCGGTTGCTAAAATTTTTTTACCGCATTCTTGATTGCGCTCGAAAATAATTACTTCATAATCATTATTTTGTAATAAAGAAGCGACCATCAAGCCGGCGGCACCTCCACCTATAATTCCTATTTTCATTTTACACCTCAAGATATCTTTTTAATTTCTCTATTGCCATTTTAGCGTCTTTAACACCTAAATCATACATTTCTTGTAATTTTTGGGGATTTTTTTCTAAACGTTTAATTGGATAACTAATAGTTGGCCGAACAACAAAAATTTCTTTATTTTTTTCCAATTCAATAATATCTTCAACCGTTTTATTGTAACGAAGATAACGTGTATTAAATGCATTAGCAAACTTAGGATATTTTTTATAATAAAGTTTAGCTAATATTTTTTTAGGCTTTTTACGTCTATAAGTAATGGGTCTTGTTAAAATTACAATAATTTTATCATAACCCATTTTTTGACATTGTTTAATTGGGATACTATCAGCAATAGCACCATCTAAATACTTTTTGTGATTAATTTCAACAATTTTACTTAAAAAAGGCATAGCTGATGTTGCTCTAAATATTTCAATATCTTTAATAGAATCTTTAATTTGCAAATATTCTGGTTTTCCTGTTTCCACATTAGTCACAGTTGCATAAAACTTCGTTTTAGCTTTTTTAAATTTATTGTTATCAAAAACATCTAATTTTTGAGGAAGTTCATAAAAGGCAAATTGTTTATTAATAATATTTCCTGTTTTTAAATAAGATTTTAAACTAATATAACGTTTATCATTTAAATATTTTAAATTATAACGCAAAGCTCTTCCACGTTGTCTAGAAATATAATTGCATCCAAATAAAACACCAGCGGATACGCCAATTATACCATCAACTTTAATTTTATAATCTAAAAAAACATCTAAAACACCAGCCGTATACATACCACGCATCGCGCCACCTTCTAAAACTAGCCCAATTTTGTTCATGAAATCACCTATAATTCATTATATCCTAAAAAAAGTGAAAAAAAAAGATTAAAAGTTTTATGAACCTTTTAACCCTTTCTTTTTAATTACTTCAACTTTAATTTTCTCATCACGGCGGCATTTAACATCAAATCTCTTTTGACAATTTGGACATTTTACTGTATGATTACCTTTTTTTAAAGGTAATCTTAATGTTGTTTTGCAGTAACGACATTTTTTGTACATATGAGTATGACGATCTTTAAACCTTTTACTCAATAATATAAAAAATTTTAAAATATTATTTTTTATTTTTAAATAGAAGTTATTTTCTTTTCGCCTTCTCACAATATTTTTAGATAAAGCCCTACAAAATGTCACTAAAACAATGATTCCTTCTAAAACTAAAATAATTGTACTTTGTAAAAATATGTTACAAATAAATAACATTAAATAAACAATTAAGTTAAAATAATATAAATCATCAACGCCATATCTTCCTATAAAAAATCGATATATTCTATTTGACATTATTTATCTTCTCCTACTTGAACTACCTTTGTACCAGCAACAAGGTCTTGCAAAGCTCGCCGATCTTTTCTAAAAACAATACATAACAATGAAATGAATAAAATTAAATACATTATATTATTTAATACTTGGGAAGCTTGAAAGTATTGATAATCTTTCATTGTATATAAACAATATATGCGGATACTTGCCCAAATAATATCTGTAATGACTAGACTACGAAGTAATAATGAGTTTAAAGTTATATGAGTACGACGTTCATCTATAACTTTAATTTTTAATATCTTTTTACCTAAAGTTTGACCATTAGTCAAATATTGAATTATAACAAAATATCCAAAAGTTAAAATTAATGTCACAATCATATTGGTTAAATTTAATTTAGATAAATTGTAATTGTGCGCAATAAGTTGTTCACTATATTTATCTTTAACTAATTTTTCGATTTCGTTATACTCTTTTTTTGTCAATTTTTCATCCTCATAGGCCTCGTCTAAACCTGTGATAATATCTGCATAGTTGTTCTTTATTTGATTATACTCGTTTTTAGCTAACTCATTATCCTTAAAAGATGCCTTAAAATCATCAAAGAAGTTTTGATACTTATCTTCAAAGGCAATATAAGCATTATAACCATTAAGATAATCATCAGCACCCATAATGCCAATAATAAACGATGATATAAAAGCAGAAATCAGGTATATAACCACCAAATCAATAAAGTAAGCACTTAGCCTACGCAAAGCTTCTTTCATTTTAATCACCTACTTATACTATATAGTTATTATTTTGAAATATCAAGAAATTTTATTTAAAAAAATATTAAAAATAATAAAAAGGTACATAAATTGTACCTTAATCTTCGCATGATAAATCTTTAATAGCTTGAAATAACTTTTCATTAGCTTCTTCTAAATCCATATCTCCAACCTTGAATGGCTCACCAAACTTAGCCTTCAAATCTTTACTTCTAAATGTGTAATTTCCAACAATACCAAATGGTACAATGGTAGCATTTGTTTTTTTAGCCATGGAAACAGTTCCAAATTTAAGAGGTAATAAAATTGATCTTTCGTATGTATCTGCACTAATAACCTTTTTATCTCTTAAAGAAATTAAATACGGATCTGGTTTGATTACATTAGCCTGAAAATCTTTAAATTTAATTTTTTTATCATGATAGAGTTGTTCTAAAAGCATAATTTGAGAATTTTTAGGATTTGATTTTTTTATTTGCTTACGAAATTTTTTATATGGCATAATTGTTTCTATTTTTAAAAAATCATATAATTCTTTAATTCGTTCATCTTTTAATGCATTTCTAGTACCCTCAGGGAATATTCCTATTGCTCTTCCATCATTTAAAACTGCAAGGGCTGAAGAGGTAGCATGTTCGTCTTTTTTACTACGATCAACTGGAATACATCCAGCCATTTTAAAAAACCATGCTATTTTTTTATTATCAAAATATTCTTTCTTTGCCATATAACATAAAACGCGAGGCGTCGCCATAATAGGTAAACATTGATCAAATAAATGTTTGTGATGTCCGCAAACAATAATCGGACCTTCGCGTGGAATAACTTCCATATTTTCTATTTTTGGATTGTAATATAATTTAAAAATTGGTTTTAAAAGGAATCTAATTATTTTATAGCCCATCTTAATCACCATTTTTCATATTCTCTAAAGCTTCATCTTCAAGCTGTTTAAAATTAATTTTACCTAGACGTGTTGTCGGTAATGATTTACGAAATTCATAGTCATATGGTACAGAATAAGATGCTAAATATTTTTCACAATGCTCTTTAATACTCTTTTTAACACTCCAAGAATCATCAAATCCTTCATCTAAGACAATATAGGCTTTAGCGACTTGTACTTTATATTTATGTGGTATACCAATAACTGTGCTTTTCAAAACAGCTGGGTGGCGTTCTAAAACTTCTTCAATATGACTTGGGTAAACATTATATCCTGACGATACAATCATTCTTTTAATGCGCAATTCAAAATGAAAAATGCCATCTTTAGTCATATATCCAGAGTCACCTGTGTGTAGCCAAATTTTTTTATCTTTATGGATTTGTAAAACTTCATTTGTTTCTTTCTTATTATTTAAATACCCTACCATAACACTTGGCCCACTTAAGCAAATTTCACCAGACTCACCAGTTTTAACTTCTTCCTGCGTCCCCGGTACTACAATTTTCATATCATTACCATAAAGAGGAACACCAATACTAAATATATCTTTGGTTTTGCCACGCATAACTGAACATACAGCTAAACATTCGGTCATTCCATAGCCTTGCAAAACATCTGCATTGCCAGCTCCATGCTCTCTTAAAAAATCTTTCAAACGATAATATAATGCTTCACTCAGACTATCTCCGCCTGATACACAATATTTTACATATGACAGATCTTCATTTTTTAATTTAGAATCAATCAAAGCTCCAAATAAAGTTGGTACACCTACAATAATGTTTGGTTTATGCTTAGTAATTAATCCACCAAAAGTTTTAGGACTAAATTGTGGTATCATAATAATTTTTGCTCCTAATGATAAAGGGCCAACCAAACAAACTGCTAGGCCAAAACCATGAAAATTTGGCATTATTGCTAATAGGGAGTCCCCTGTTTTAACATTAGGAACAACATGAGTTATATACGAAGTAATATAATTAAAAGATTGATTAGTAATTAAAATACCTTTAGGATTACCTGTTGTCCCACCACTATGCAAAATTGCTGCAATATCTTCTTTTTTACGGACAACGCCGGCGTTTTTAGGATAATGATAGCTTTTTAACATAAAATCTTCCCAAGTTAAATAACGAGCACCTTTAGGTTTTTTGACCTTGTATCCTTGTGTTACAAAATATCCTACACTAATCCAAAATGGCATTGAATCTTTAGCAGAAACAACAATAACACGATTAACATTAGTTCTACTAATAACTTTTTTTACTTTTTCATAGCTAATATCAATCATAAATAACATTTTACTATTTGTACTTGTCAAATAATGGCTAATCTCTTCTTCACCAGATAATGGATGAATCATATTAGCGATTGCTCCCACTTTGTTAATTGCAAAAAAGGCAATTAAAGCTTCTGGTACATTAGGCATACAAATGGTCACAACATCATTTTCTTCAATACCTTCATACTGTAAAGATCTAGCACATTTATCAACTAATTCTTTTAAGTGATGATAAGATATATTCTTACCAAAATAATCGATTGCTGGTAATTTATCAAACTTAGCTACTTGCTCTGTAAATAAATCATATATCGATGTATCAGGTATTTCCAACTTCATTTCTTCTTTTGTATATAATTTATCCCATGTTTTATTTCTTTTTAATCTATCAAATAATTTCATTTTTCCTCCTGTTTTATAATACCATTCTCAATAATTTTACGCAATTTAGTATTTTCTTTATTCAAATCATCTTTTAATTTATATGGTTTAAAAAATTCAATACTCAAACCTTTTTTAAATGCTTTGTAATTACCAGTTATAACAAATGGTATCATAGTAGCATGTGTATCTTGACACATTTTTACTGCTCCATACTTAAAAGGCATTGTAATATCATTTGTGCGATTAATCGTACCTTCAGGGAAAATACCAATAACTTTATCACTCGCTAAAACCGAAATTGCACTACTTAAAGCTTTAGGATCTTTCTGCTTTCGATTAACAGGAATAATTCCCATCCATTTAAAAATAAATTTAAAAGGACCTTCTAATAGTTCTTGCTTTGCTAAAAAGTGAACAGTTCGTTTAGTACAAGATATAAGTAAGATGCTATCAAAATTGTTAGTATGATTACCAGCCAATACAATTCCACCTTTTTTAGGAATGTATTCTGCTCCAATTATTTTGGGACGGTAAACAATTTTAACAAACATCTTAATAATTGGTCTTACAGTACGATAAAATATTGGTTCTTTCATAAATTCACATCCCATACGTATCTATTTTATCATATATTAAATATTTTTCCAAAATAAAGAGCAATATTAATATTGCTCTCTATGATAAGCTTCACTATCTCTATATCTAAACATATAAACAATAGTTGTTACAACTTGCATTATTGTAGTTATAAAAAACATAAAAAGAAATAAATTATCACTTTCCATATAAACATTTAATAGGCCAATACCTATTAAAGGATACAAAAAACACGTTTTAATTTTACCAACTATATGCGAATTTGTATTATAATCATTTATCTTAGCCTTCATATTAACAGAAGCAATAGCTAGTTCCAACAAAAAATTAAGCACTAAAATTGGTTCAAAAAAACTAGCCGCTATTAATAAAGTAATTGCAAAGGCTTTATCGCAAACAGCATCCAAATCTTTTCCAAGTTCGCTAACAAAATTATACTTACGAGCAATAAAGCCATCTAAAGCATCTGTTATACTAAAAAAAAGTACAAAAGCAAAAATCAAATTAACATTGTGAATGAACGCTGCCGGAATAATAAAAAATGGTGCGAAAAGACGCATTACCGTTAAGATATTTGGTATTTGCCTTGCTCTTTGACTTTTAGTCTTTAAATCATTTAAGCTTTCTATAAATAATTTCTTGTAATATTTCTTTAAATGCACCATTCTATCTTCATGCATAATAATTCACCCGCCAGTCAAACAATACCCTCTGAATAAATATTTTATATCAATAATACCTTAATGTCAATTAAAAAGAAGTAGTTATTCAATAACTTCTTCCTTACCATCTATATTATATTTATTACTTAAATTCACTTCTATGACACTATCATCTTTTAAAATTGTGTTTTGCTTAATACTTTGTTTAGTTATATATCCATAACCATTTATTTCGTATTTCAAATTTATTAAATCAGCATATTTAATAAAATCATTACGCGACCAGCCAATAACATTTTCCATTTTTATTTCATTACCATTTGTAATCAAAAATACTTTGTCGTTAGTGATAACTTTTGTTCCTTTAGTCGGATACTGGTTAGTAACGACACTACCATTTCCTATAACAATCACATCTAAGCCATCCTTTTTAAGACTACTTACGACAGCATCTTTATTTTGATTAATATATGATGGCAATTCATAGCTATTAACCGAAGACTCTTCTTTAATAGTTGAAAAAATATTACGATATTTAGAAATATTCTTAACAACTGACTGAACAGAAGGTGCTAAAGCTCTAGCTGAATAAGTAGAAGGCTTAAACATTGCAGCATAGATAATAATTTCAGGATCATCTTTAGGATACATACCAGCGAAAGATATAAGATAATTGCCATCCCCTGTTAAGTAATGACCATTTTCAAATATTTGAGCCGTTCCTGTTTTTCCTATTAAATCATAACCTTTAACAGAATAAGTGTATCCTGGAGTCCAAGTATTATTGATAGCTCCGTCCATCAACTCTCGCATCTTGTCAGTTGTTGATTTTGATACAATTTGTTCACTTTTTTGAATAGGAGTAATTTGTTCCTCGCCGGTTGAAGTATTCACAATCTTTTTTATAATATGAGGTTTAACCATCACACCATCATTAGCAATAATTGTTAAAGCCTGTAATTGCTGAATAGCCGTTGTATATAGCCCTTGACCATAACTAACGGATAACCAATCCAACTCAACATTACCATTAAAATTAAGTTTAACATCCGCTTCACCACTAAGTTCAATCCCCGTTGGCGCCCCGAAACCGTATGATTTCAAACAATTACGCAATTTTTCAGCCGATAAATATTCTTTAGCAACATTAATTGAGCCAACATTACTAGAATACATGTATCCCGTGTCATAACTGATTTTACCCCAACCAGCCGGCTTCCAATCGCTAACAGTATCAGGTCCTACTTTATACCTTCCTGATTTATATGTTTGATCTCCGTCATATAAACCTGTTTCAATAGCACACATATAGGTATAGGTTTTCATAACTGAACCAGGTTCATAAGGATACGATATCAATGGATTTAAGTAACTCATATTATCTGGCAAACTATTAGCATCAAATGACGGATAAGTAGCACTTCCTAAAATCTCACCAGTTTTAGCATCCATAACAGCTAAAATCATCCATTCTGGATCGTAATTCTCAACACCATCATTAACTGCAGTTTCTAAAAATCGCTGTATATTTGAATCAATCGTTAAATATATATCGGATCCGTCTATAGCATCAATACGTGTTTCCTCAGTATCTGGAATCTGAAAACCAGAGGGATCTTTTTGATACAAAAGTTTACCATTTGTTCCACTTAATAAATCATTATATTCACTTTCAACTCCTAAATATCCTTGAATTTGACCATCTTCATTCATACGTGCATAGCCAATAATATAAGAAGCAAAAGTTCCATTTGGATAAAATCTTTTACTAGATTCAATAAAATCAATGCCTGGTAATTCCAAAGATTCAATTGCAATCTTATCAAGTTCTGTTAATTTAGAACCATAAGAACCAAATTCGACTTGATAAACGCCCTCTTTTTCTAACCTTTCTAAAATGTATTCATAAGGAGCATTTAATTCTTTAGCTAATGCTTCCGCCGTATATTCTTTATCTACAACATGTTCAGGATTTTCCTCATCAGTAGTTCTAGAAGAATCTAAATAAGCTACTAAAGTATATGACGCTACATCAATAGCCAAAATATTTCCTTCAATATCATAAATGGTTCCTCTCTTAGCTAGTAATTCCTTTTCTACTGTAATACGCTTTTTAGAAAATTCCTTTAAATCACGCCCATAAATTGTAGGAGATAATGATAAATAAGCAAATTGTCCCAATAAAATTAAAAAAATAAAAAGGAAACCTAACAAGACAAATTTTGGTTGACGCCAATTTTTTACGATGTCTGTATTTGTTTCCTTCTTCATATTATCACCTAAACTATTATAACATAAATTATTTATTAACAACAATTATATTTTCATTATTGTAAGCAAGGCCTAAATTATCAATAACTGCACTAACATTTTCATATGAAGTTAATTCATTAACTTGCATTGTTAAAGATTGATTTTTCTTTTCTTGATTTTCAATTTCATAATTTATTTTTTCAATATCCATCTTTAAATTACTAATTTGCGTTTCAAAGAAAATAGTGGTTGCAAAAAGAGCAGTAAAAGACAATATCCCCAAGGTATAAATAAATCTTTCTTTTTTATTAAATTTAATTGCCCTTTTTTTCTTTTTCATAAAATCAACCTATTCTTTCTATTACTCTTAATTTAGCACTGCGAGCGCGAGGATTTAAAGTTAATTCTTCAGCACTCGGTGATATAGTCTTTATCACCTTATATTTTGGCAGATATTCCTCTGGAATAACTGGTAAATTCTTAAAAGAAGGATCAAGGGAGGTCACTTCTTTAAAAATATCTTTGCATATTTTATCTTCTAAAGAATGGAAAGTAATTACGCAAATACGACCATTCTTTGAAATCATTTTTAACGCTTGCCTTAAACTTTGTTCAAAAACATTTAGTTCATCATTAACTTCAATTCTAATTGCTTGGAATACCTTACGAGCCGGATGTTTTTCACGACGATATTTTTCTGGAACAGCACTTTTAATCACTTCAACTAAATCCAAAGTTGTTTCAATGGGCCGTGAAGAAATAATCTTCTTAGCTATTGAAGGTGCAAACTTTTCTTCACCATAGCGATAAAAAATATCAACTAACTGTTTATATGAATATTCATTAACAACGTTCCATGCTGATAAGGAATTATTTTGATTCATACGCATATCTAATTTTGCATCTTGATGAAAGCTAAAACCTCTATCACCTTCATCTAATTGTGGGCTTGATACACCTAAATCATATAAAACGCCATCAACATGTTTAACATTTCTCTTGTTTAACTCAGCTTCCAAATTTGAAAAATTAGAATAAATAATTTCATAATTATCACCAATAGCACTTAAACGTGCTTTACTACTAGTAATTGCCTTCTCATCTTGATCAAAAGCAAAAAGGAAGCCCCTTTTAATTCTTTTTAAAATTTCACTACTATGTCCACCATAACCTAAAGTGCAATCCACAATGTTACTCTCATCGTGAATATTTAGATATGCAATAGACTCGTCCAATAAAACACTTTTATGCATGACTACACCTCGGTTGCAAATAAGTTATCAGCAATATCAGAAAGATTTTCTTCGTTTTCATTAATAAAATTATCCCAACGATCTTTACTCCAAACCTCTAATCGATCGTCTACACCAATAATAATACAATCTTTCTCTAGATTAGCATACTCTAAAAGTGGCATTGGAATATTAATTCTACCCTGTTTATCTAACTCACACATAGTAGCACCCGATAAAAATATTCTCATGAAGTAACGTCGGTCTTTTGTGTCTGGTAATTGTTTATATTTTTGAATAATGTTATTCCACTCTGGTTTAGGATAAATAAATAAACATTTTTCTAAGCCACGCGTAACAATAAATTGATCTCCTAAATCTTCTCTTACTCTAGAAGGAATAATCAATCGACCTTTATTATCTACGGTATGATGAAACTCACCCATAAACATAAAAATCACCCCACTTCAAACCACTTCTATCCACTCTGTACCATAATTATAACCTCAAATCATTCTTTTTGTAAACCCCTTTTCTATAAATTAGACAAAAATTTTACAAAAAAAGAGGATAACCTCTTTATAATAAACATGAACCTACAATAATTGCCAATAAAATATATAAAACAATCATAATAATGTAGGCATTATTGGAACCTCTATTTGGGCAAACTTCTACAGTACTAGTAACTGTTTCTTTTTTATTACAAGCATTTCCGCAAGCCATAGTACTTCACCTCCTTAGATCCAAGCTCCAAGTATAATAATTAAAAGAATAAATAATACAAGTACGATGGCAGCTGAAGATATTCCAGAATTACAACACATAAAATCATTCCTCCTTCTTGTCTTTTCACAGTTATTTTATGAATATTTTGTGAAGATGTGAAAGAAATCGTTGAATTTTGTTTTTATATTTGTTATTATTGTTTTGTATGATGATGGTCATAATTTAATTTTGAAAGGAGAAAACAATGAAAAAAAAGTTTATGATTATTACATGCTGTTTTTTAATGTTAGTTTTGACAGCTTGTGGTAATCCCAAATTAAAAGATGGAAAAGAAGTTATTGCTTCAATCGATGGAAAAGAATTTTCTGTTGACGATTTATATAACGATTTAAAGAAAAATTATGGAGAAAATGCTTTATTAACAATGATTGACACATACATTGCCGAAAAAGAAATAGAGACAACAAAAGAAATTGAAGATTATGTTAATGAAGTTGTTGAATACTGGGTTTCTTATAGTGAGTCAACTGGTGCTGAATCATTAGAAGATTTCTTATCTGGTTATATGCAAATATATGGTATTAGTACTGAAGATGAATTCTACGATTTCGTTATGAGTGATTACAAATTGTCTTTAGCTGTTGAACAACAAATTCGCGATATGATTACAGAAGATGAAATTAAAGATTACTATGATGAAAGTTATACAGAAAAAATTACAGTTAGACATATTCTAATTGAAGCTGCAGAAAATGATACAAATGGAGAAAAAGCTAAAAAGCAAGCTGAAGATTTAATTAAGGAGTTAAACAAAGTTGACAAAGATGAATTAGAAGACAAATTTAGCAAATTAGCTGAAGAATATTCCGACGATTCTAGTTACTCTGATGGTGGATTAATTGAAGACTTCATGGCTAGTGGTGTAGTTGAAGAATTCTGGGATGCTTCTAAAGACTTAAAAATTGGTGAATATACAACTGAGCCAGTTAAAACAGATTACGGATATCACATTATATATAAAGTTTCTGAAAAAGAAAAAGAAACATTAGAAGATGCTACTGAAGAAATTAAAGAAACTTTAACTGCTAACAATATGCAAAGTGGTATTTACGTAAATCAAGCTAAAGCAGAATTAAGAAAAAAATATAATTTAAAAATTTATGACAAAGATATTGAAACTTCATACAACAAATCTCTTGAAGAATAAAAAAAGCAGAGTTAATCTGTTTTTTTTGTTGCTATAAAATTTTCAATATCATGAATATCAAAGCCTTTGGCATACAATTTATCTTTAATCTTCTTTATTAATTCATAATCATGGAATTTACGAGAATATTTAATATATAATTTACCGTATTCTTTTGCCATTTTATCACTATCGTCGATATCATAATTAGCTAATATTTCTAAAATCATATCTTTATCATAACCCAAATTAACCATCTCAATAATAATTTTTTGGCGCAATTGATAAGCTGAATTTTTACGGTCACCTTTTAATTTTTTTACAATTAATTTTTCTAATTTATCATAAATAACTTCACGTTCAATTAAATTCAATTCTTCATCAATGACAAATTCATCAATTTCTTGGCTCAATAAATATTGTTTAATCTTTTTCGGCCCATCATTTTTCAAATAAATACTGTCTGAAATATATGCTTTAGTATACACTAAATCATTAATAAAGCCAATTTCTTTCAACCTTTTAATAATTTTTTCCGTGTCTTGATTACTTGTTCCCAATTCTTCTAAATATAATCGAACCTCCAATTCACTTCTTAATTTTCTTAAAATATAATTTAAAGCTTTGTGATAATTATCATAATAAATACTATCAATACCGATTTGTTTATAAGTTTCATTATCGATTTCCTTTTGGTATAAAAGTTTATTCTTTAAAATAACATCATCATAAGTTATAATATCTTTGCCATCGATTTTTATTTTATACTTACCAGATTTTGTCTTTTTAATTTTTTCTATTTTCACACTAATCACCACATACATTATAGCAAACAAAAGTTCGTTTTACAAGTACAAAAAAGATTAGAATTTAATTCTAATCTTCTTGTTGTGCTTCTTTATTTGTACGCATATCTAACGTAGCCTCGTTAACAGCATCATCAATCGTTTTAATTGCATCATTAATAATGCTATAACCAGTTGCAGCTCCAAAACCATGACTTAATTCTTTAAACTCTTTATTTAATTTTTTAATATAAGATACTGCTTGTTTTTCTTCATACTCAACCATATAAATCAAAAATTCATTACCGTCTGTACGAATAATTTCTGTTTTTGGCAACTGAGTTTGAATTAAAATATTAGCAGCCTCAGTAATAACTTTATCTCCTTCTTCGTGACCAAAATTATCATTAATGTATGCTATATTATTTAAATCAACAACGATAATAATTTGTGGATAAACTTCTGAATCATCCCACTTTTCAATATTATCATTTAAATATGCTCTATTTTTTAATGATGTCAATGAATCAATATATCTAATTTTTTCAGTTTTTGTCAATGACTTATTAGTCTTATTACGGTTCCTTTTAAAATATGATATAACACGTTTTATAGTGTATAAGAAATACATTAAAACAATAAGCGATAAAACAATAATAATGATAATTAAATACAATTGATTATCTTTAACTTCAAATATTTTAGAATAACTACCGCTAATAACATCAGCAACTGAGGTATATTCTAAATAAAAATCAAATAACTCAGCAAATATCTTATTATCAGCATTAATAACATAATTATAATTTTCATCTAATCCAAAAACATAATCAATTTTAAAATTCAATAATTCTTTACTCTTATAATATTCATAATTTTCCATATCAATAGCAATAATACTATTATTTTTTAATTTACCCATTAAATCATTTAAGGAGTCATGTGACACCACTTTTATACCATTTTTTTTCAAATAAGCTTCAACTTTTGTACCACTAACAACATTAACCTGTTTATTATGAAGTGAATAAAGATTATTAATTACATTACTATAATTAATATTTGATAAAATAACAATATCAGCAGGGATTGGTGCTCCTGTTTCATAAGTTTCATTGTCATAAGAAGCATTTATATTTCCAAAAAAGAAATCAACATCTCCATTATTAAATGCACTTACCATTGACACAACATTATCATATTCATCCGTATATTCCATATCGATATTTGCAAATTCTGCAAAATCTTTGATAATAAAATAATTGATACCATTCAAAGTTGAACCATTAAGATTATCATAAGCACCATTATTAACGAAGGCATAAGTATAATCTTTATCATGTAATGTTGTAATTTCTTTTTCTGTTGTTCCTTTAAATGTAAAATATGTGTTTAATAAATTCTGATCATAAGATAATTCTAAATTGCTTGCCCATTTGTTATAACTTTTCTTTACAATACTATTTAAAGTCTTATCACCATTTAGCGTTAAAACGTAATTCATTTTCAACTCTGGGATTTGATAAGCTATGTGTAAATTATTAATTAAAAGTTCATCTAAATATAAACTTTTTACTACTACAGCGCCATCTATAGTTCCATCATTGGCAATTAATGCTGCATTTAATTCATCTTCTGTCTCATATGTAATATATTCAACGGTTGCACCAGTTAAAGCCTTCGTAACCATTTCTTGATTGCTAGCAAGAACACCTAATTTCAAATTTTTTATTTCATCCGGTGATGTATAAAATTTTTTATTTGGTGTGACAATAACATAATTATCTGTGAACATTAAAATTTGATTATCAGCTACTTCACTAACCAACTCAATTGCATAATCTTTATCTTCTAAAGGAGTCATAACTTGATAAGCAAATTCGTTAAAATCAAGACCAGTACGCTTTTCCATATCAGCAAGGAAATCAAAGAAAACACCTTGACCCATATAAGTTAAGCCAGCAATTTCACTTGGCATATAAAAATCTAAAGCATAGCTTTTATTTTTATCAATCCATTGTTCTTCTGTCGGGGTAAATTCAGTTTCCTGTGTACTATTGATATAAACAAATATTCCAGCTCCTATCCCTGCTAGTAATACTAACGAGAGGACAATAATAATAATCTTTTTTTTCATACCTTCTCCTAACTACCACACAAACTTGGCTTCAGCATTGCCATCAATATTGGTTTTATGTCTAGTGCCAATAATTGGGTACACTTCACTTTCTTCAGACGTACTATCTACCATTAATTCAATATCATAATATTTCAATTCTTCTTCTGTAAAAACAGTTAAAATTTTATCCGCCATTTTTTTAACATCATCAACTTTAACATCATCTTCTACCTTAACAGTAATATCTATTAAATTACATTTAACATTAATTTTGGAAAGAGTCATTCCTTCATTTTCGTTAATAACATCTTTAACCATTTCTTCGCGTTCTTTTGTAATATCAATATCATCTGTTAATTCGCAACGATCTCCATAAACACTATTTCTTGTATCTGGCGTCAAAAATTTGTATAAGCGATAAGCACTAAAAAGAAAAATAGCCAATATAATTAACAAAATTGCGCATACAATAATTTTTTTTCTATACTTTTTTACAAAAACTATGAACTTATCCATAATCCACCTCTTTATTCATTATACTATATTTTTTATGGTTAGTAAATAAAAAGAAAAAGCATTTAAGCTTCTTCATTCTTCTTATTTTCTAATTTAGCTATAATATCTTTAGAAACTTCTACAGCTTTTTCACGAACTGTATTTGCTGTCTTTTCCATTACAGGAGTTCCTTTTTCAACAACATATTTAACTAATTCATCGCATTTAACTTTAATTTGTTCCGCTTTTTCTTTAGCATAATCTAACACTTTTTCTTTATCCAATTCAGCAAGACTTTCTTTTAATTCTCCAATTTTAATTTCAATAGTCTCTTTAACATCATCCATATCTAACTCTTTAGCTTTAAGATATAATTCTTCAATTTTAGCTTTCAATTCAGCTCTTGTCTCACTACCTTTTTTTGGAGCAAATAAAACACCCAAACCAGCACCAATGGCCAAACCAGCAATAAATTTTCCTAAATCTTTTTTCTTACTCATAATCATCTTTTCCTTTCTTTCTTCTAAATACTAAATTAATCATATTCGTAATACCACCAATTATTTTATCACTTATGCTAGCTGCATAATCAGTCATATTATCAATAACATTAAATAGGCCATCAACTTTAATCATCTTTTGATTAACATCATCTAAAATCACATCAACTTTTTTAAGTGTATTAATCATTTTAACAACTAAAGCAATAAGGGCGATAACAAGGGCGATAAGTACAATATATAGTAATATAGGCAAAAATTCAGCTACTTCAATTGTCATTATTATTCTCCTTCCTCATACATTGAATCAATTAAATTAAACAAATCGTCTTCAGCTAATTTTTCTTTAGTTGCCTTATCATTATCATCATCTTTAACTGAATTATATTTTTTCTTTGACATCAATAAGTTGTCCAATTCTTGTGTTAAATCAATTGTTGTATCCTCAATTTCTTTGATTTTTTTATCTTTAAACTCCTTTTTTGTTTTTGAATCATCTTTAGCGTTCGCTTCTTCTAATTCATCAAATAAGTCAACATCTTCAACTGCTTCGCTCTTTTTCTTAGGGGTAGAGGTCATAACTTCTTCAATCTCATCTTCTAAAGTGCCATAAGCTTTATTGCGAATACTATCAACACTTAAGCCATCAGCCACTTCATAACTGTTTTCTTTGCGTTCTACAATGTCCTCTTTATGATAATTTTTATCCAAAATGCCATAAACTGGGGAAATTATTGGTGTTGGTTTAAAAGTAATCTTTTCTTTTTGAATAATTGTGTTATTGTTGTAGTTTCCACCATATGGTTTTGGTTTTTCCTCTTCTTTTCTTTTTTCTTCAATGTGTCGCTCTGTTTTCTCGTATTTATCGACTCTTCTTCGAGGTTCTATCATATCTTCAAAATCACGTTCGGTAAAGAAAACAGGAGATGATTTTGTTTCCTCCTTTTTTCCAATCGGTTCAAGTTTGTCGTTTTCTTCAACGTCTGTTGAAATAATTTTTTTAGGAGTTTTTTTCGTTTCTCTACGCTCTACTGTTGGTGAAGAAATTGGAACACTACGTACCTCTTTTTTTATTTCTTCAACCTTAACTTCATCATCCTCAACTTCCTCTGTAAATATATTCTTTAATTTATCCATTAATCCCATAATACACCTTTTTCCTTTTAACTATTATCTTGAGTACCAAAACCATTGTCTGAATCTTCTTTTTTAGAAAAAACATTATATTGTTCCTCTTTATTAGTAAAATAGTCGTCATCAAGCATCAAATCAATGACATCGGTATTAAATTTAATTGTTGACAAAATATAAGCTGAATTTAAAACAGCCGAATTTAAATTTTTTTTCTCAACAATTGTTTCAATTTTAGCATAATTATATAAGAACTTTAAATAGTATAAGCCATCTTCTCTCTCAGTAATCTCTAAATAGCCATCACTATCAAAGCCATCTTCTTGTTTTATTTCGCGATAATAATAAACATTATCCTTTACTTCATAGTCTAATTTAACAGCATTAGTATAACCTATAACATCAACATATAAATAATAATAATCACCATTAGAATATAACTTGTCGTTTAAATTATTTGTGTCTATATAACTAACGCCTCTAGGTATATAGTATTTATATCCACTTCCAACGTGATTATATAAATTATTATCATTGACTAAAACAACATTAATAATTGTATCAATGCTCGTCGTATCAATTCTAACAACTGTACAACCACTTACAAATAAGACAAGAATAAAGATTAAAATCTTTTTCATATCTCACCTCTATAATTATTATAGCAAAAACGATTAACAATTTCTAGCCTTTTTATATATTTATCTTTTGCTTACTGCAATTGAATATATTGGAAAACCACGACTAGCAAATTTAAGTTCATATTCAGTTGGAATATTGTCCGCAACTTTTTCATCATAAATATTGAGACACAAATCATCAATTTGATAACCATATCTAGTGAATTCTTTAACTGAAAACTCAAATAAATGACGATTGTCCGTCTTCATTATAATTTTTTTCTTATCTTTGAAAATAGTATCATATCTCTGCAAAAAGCGTTGACTCGATAAGCGTCGATGTTCATGGCGAGCCTTAGGCCACGGATCAGAAAAATTCAAATATATTGTATCAATTTCATGATCAAAAATATCTGCTATTTCTGTAGCATCCATTCTAATCAAACGTAAATTTGGTAAATCTTCGTGTTCAATTTTTTCAATAGCTCGAACAATCACACTATCAAATTTTTCAATGCCAATAAAATTAATATCTGGATTAGCCTTAGCTTTATTTAAAATAAACATTCCTTTTCCCATTCCTATTTCGATATGAATCGGGTTATTGTTATTAAATAGTTGTTTATAATTACCTTTCATTTTTTTATAGTCTAAAATCATATATTGTGACGCTTCAATTCGCTCATTAGCTCCTCTAACATTTCTTAATCTCATAATTTCACCAAAAACATTATACCACATTAATTATGCACATATCATATTTTTTAACATATAATTAATTAGACTAGGAGGTATTTATGAAAAAAGAACGAAATTGTGGTGGAAATATAGGAATGCCGATGTATCAAAATAATATGCCTATGATGATGCCACCTCAACCATTACCAACACCTAATATGATGTATCCAGCAGGTTATTCAACATCTTATAATAATATTGAAGAGCAAATTAATAATATGCAGCAACAAATAAATATGTTAGAAAATAGAATTAATAAATTAGAAGGAAAATCTTCAAATAATTACTCAACTAAATATAGTGATTCTAATTATTATATGTTATAGAACTTTAAAAAACATCCATAATATAGATGAAAGGATGATCTTATGAATATAGATATTAGAAAGAGTATTATTAACAATTTTAAAGATTCAAATACCGAAGAAATTAAGGAGGCTATTGATGGTATCATCAGTGATCATGATGAAATAGGATTACCAGGCCTTGGAGTATTATTTGAATTAAATTGGCAAAATAGCAATGAAGAGTTAAAACAAACTATTTTAAAGAATATAGAAAACAATTTAAAAAAGTAAACCACCGTTTACTTTTTTTGTTTAAAATTGTGTCTTTTCACGAATATAATTCTCTAACTCAGAGATATTTAACGTTATTTGTTCCATTGTATCACGATCTCTAACTGTTACAGTATTACTCTCTAAAGTGTTTTCATCAATTGTAACACAAAACGGTGTACCAATAACATCTTGGCGACGATAACGTTTACCAATATTACCTGATTCATCATAAGAAGTCATAAAGTTTTTAGATAACATTGTATAAATCTCACGTGCTTTTTCAGTATGATATTTTTTCATAAGTGGTAAAACAGCAACTTTATAAGGCGCTAAATAAGGATGGAAGCCCATAACTTCTCGCTCACTACCATCTTCTAAGGTTTCAACACGATATGAATCGCATAAAACAGTTAAAACCATACGTTCTACACCAACACTAGGTTCTATAACATATGGAATATATTTCTCGTTTGTTTCTGGATCTAGATAATTCATACTTTCACCAGAAAATTTTTGATGTTGAGATAAATCATAATCTGTCCGACTAGCTATTCCCCATAGTTCCCCCCAACCAAACGGAAATTTATATTCAATATCAGTTGTCGCATTACTATAAAAACTAAGTTCTTCCTTAGAATGATCTCTTAATCGTAAATTTTCTTCCTTAATTCCTAAACTAGTTAAAAAGTTTTTACAATAGTCTTTATAATATTTAAACCATTCTAATTCTGTGCCTGGTTTACAGAAAAATTCTAACTCCATCTGTTCAAATTCACGAACTCTAAAAATAAAATTACCTGGCGTGATTTCATTTCTAAAACTTTTACCAACTTGACCAATTCCAAATGGTACTTTTAATCGCATAGAGCGTTGAACATTTAAGAAATCTGCAAAAATTCCTTGTGCTGTTTCAGGTCTTAAATAAATCGTATTTTTATTATCTTCTGTAACACCTTGAAATGTTTTAAACATTAAGTTAAATTGACGAATATCCGTATAGTCTAATTTGCCACAATTAGGGCATACAATATTATGCTCATTGATATATTTAATTAATTCTTCGTTACTCATACCACCGGCATCAACTACACCACTATCTTCAACTAATTTATCAGCACGATGACGTGTTTTACAAGCTCTACAATCAATTAGTGGATCAGAGAAAGTTGCTAAATGCCCACTTGCTTCCCATGTTTTAGGATTCATTAAAATAGCGCTATCAAGACCAACATTATTTGGATCTTCCTGCACAAATTTTTTCAACCAAGCTTTTTTGACATTATTTTTTAATTCTGCACCAACGGGACCAAAATCCCAAGTATTAGCCAAACCTCCATAAATTTCACTTCCTTGAAAAATAAATCCATAATTTTTACATAAGCTCACTAATTTTTCCATTGTTAATTTTTCCATTATATTTCCTCCATTCTTAACATTAATTGCTTATAATGACTTTCTTCTTCTAATTTTCTTTGAACGGCACTATTATGATTTAAAATGATAATTGACACCACATTAAGCAAATTATAATCAACTTTAATAGATTTGTTAGCACCTACTATAAAATATCCTATTAAACGCCGACCATATTCATCATCGTCATAAACGGTTTTAAGTGAAACAATAGAATCTCCAAAAATAGTTGGCAATAACTCGCTTAAAAATTTTTGTTCAAATTCAACCAATTTACCGTTTTTAGTGCAAAGGTTGATTTCTGCATAACCTTCAATATCAAAATCATATGATGAAGATCGGCTAGTAGTACCAAATTTATAACCTAATATATCCTCTTGGCCAAAAAAAGTTAAACGATCACGTTGATATTTAGCTATAATTTTTTTCAAAATATCCGAACTAGGTTGAACACTAAACTTAAGTGAACGATTATGTCTTGCACCTACATAAAGATAAATGCGGCCATTTTGTAAATAGCATTCATTTAAATGGTTAATACGACTATAATCTAAAAAATATTCAACTACCCGTTTACGTTTCCCTTCTTCATCAAGTTTCTTTAAATCATCTTCTATATTATATGATAAACGCATTGTCTTATAATCGCTTGAGCCATAAACATTAATAGCACCTTTATTAATACTAATTGATTGATAATCATTTTTTCTTAAATAAGACATTCCTTTTACTCTCATATGCATAACCCTCCTATAATAAAAAAACTTCTAAAACATATAAGGGTCCTTGAGGACGGTTCCACCTTATTTATTCTAGAAGAATCACTCTTTAATATATTGCTCGAGGTTGCCAAGCCCGTCATTGCATTGATAGTTACATTCTAATATAATTTTAAATGTTTGTCAATCATTTTTTCATTAATTTGTACATGTAGCTTCACTAATTTTATTATTTAAAGTATCAAATGTATAACAATAACTATTAACTTCATTATTAGTATATTCAAAAACGGTAATAATTAAGTTTTCGCTATCCGAATCAACTACATATCCATTTTCTAAGTTATTTTCAAAAGAATTATATATAGCAATACTATCATCTAACAATTTATTACCATTAGTGTCATAAATATATAATTGATTATTTTGTTCTACAAAAAGATATCCTTCTAAAATAACCATATTATCAAAATCGCCCTTTAATAACTGATTTTGATGTAAATCTACTAAACTTATTTCATCATCAGATACCAAAATATAATAATCATCATATATTCTAACATCATCATATAAAAATGATATTACTTCCTTGCCATCCTTTAGCGCAATAACGCCAACTTTTCCATCTTTGCGTGCCGCTATCGTTCCATTAGATATAGAATATTCACCAAAATATACCGGATTATACAAGCCAATATTTTCGTAGATAGGTTCCGTAATAATATCACCATAAATACTAACTAATCCTTCAAGACCATTTTTTCGATAAACTAAATAAGCATATTTTTCGTATGAATCATCTTGGTAAATAGTACTATAAATATTATCAGCTTCAAGCAAAATTTCTTCATTTCCATAATCATATAAAATGCGACTATCACCATCAGCGATTGTAATAATTTTATCGGTTTTATTACAGTAGAAAAAGGCTCCCTCATATACAGATAAACAATTTTTCTTGTCATTACATGCATATATTTTTTTATCATTTACATAAACATTACCATCTTCAACTTTAATATCTTCATAACTGCAAACGTCATAAGTTTGATATTCTCTTACCTGGTCAGACTTCTTTTCAACTTTTTTCTCATTAATAAACCAATATCCCACTACAGCAATCAATATAAGCATTAGCGCTAATAATATTACTATAAACCTCATTTTTAAATCTTTTTCCATCATACACCTCACAATAATTAAAATTTACTTATATCGTTAACGAATAACTTGCTTTTTAAATAAAGACCCGTATAACAATCATAATAATTATCTAAAAATTGATTAATTTCTTTTTTTGAAACATCATTTACTGTCAACTTTTCAATTTTTGAAATATCAACATAATAATACATACGAATAAGTTTAATCGTTTTTATATCAATAATAGGTTCATTTACTCGACATCGACTACAAAGATACCCACCAACTTTACTTGATAAAGTAACGATATTAATTTGAGAACCACACCCCGCGCAACCATCTAAAACTGGTAACACACCCAAAAAATCTAAATATTTTAATTCAATAATATTTGTAATTATTAACGGATCAAAATTATCGTTAATTTTAATTAAACCATTAATAAGTAACTGATAAATTGTATAATTAGGATTTTGGCGATAAACTTGTTCTGATAACTCTATTAAAAAAGAAGCATAGCTAATTTTAATAATATCTTTTTTTATATTATTAAAATTATTTAAAACTGTAACCTCAGATAATAATGATAATTTATCTTTTTTATAATAAAGAATAAATTTACCATAAGTTAATTTACCTGTGACGCTACGAAGAGAGCTTTTCATCGTTCGACACCCCTTCGCCATAACGCCAATTAGTCCATATTTACCCGTTAAAATATTTAAGATTTTACTTGTTTCACCATACGGTCTTTCATTAATGATGATTCCTTCTACTTCTTCAACCATCTAATCACCAAATTTTATTTCATCATCGACTAATTCAAAGCGATATTCTTGTACCTCATCAGGATTTAACTTTTTATCAACTTTTGTATTAAACAAATCATAAGAACGCGACCAAATACTATGATCAGATCCTAAAGATTCATAAATAACTAATGGGCGTGGTTCTACTCCTTGATATTGTTCTGAATCTTTTGCAATACAAATAACACGATAATAATTACCACTTACATGCCTATATATCTTCCCGACGATTATATCCCTTTCCACTCGTTTCACTCCTCAATAATTCTTTATATTTCAAATAATATTCAATTTTTCCTGTCTTAACAAATAACTGCCACAATAATTCTTTCATAGTATCACCTACTATAATATTGTGATAATAAATCAAAATTTATTCATTAAGCTTCAAAATCTTTAAAACCATACTCTTGTAAATATTTATCTTTATCACGCCAATTTTTTACCGTTTTAACATTCAAATCTAGATAAACACGTTTATTAAGTAAATTTTCTAAATCTTTGCGTGCCCTAATTCCAATCTCTTTAATTTTTGAACCACGCGAACCAATGATAATCTTTTTTAATGATTCGCGGTCAACAACGATATCAATATAAATAGTATAACTTACTTTGCCCACTTCAACAGCTGTAGTTATACAGGTAAGTGAATGTGGGACTTCTTGTTCAGTTAACTCAAAGACTTTTTCACGAACTACTTCAGCCATTAAAAATTCCAATGATTTATTCGTTATATCATTTTTATCATAATATTGAAATTGATCAGGTAAATAATTTTTTATTACTTTAATTAATTCTCCAATATTATTTTTCCTTAAAGCCGAAACGGGTATTATTTCTTTAAAATTATATAAATCTTTGTATTCAATGATTTTAGTCATAATTTCTTCTTTTTTTAATTTATCAATTTTATTAAGGACTAAAATAACTGGTTTATTAACATTTTTCAGCTTTTCAACAACAAATTCATCACCTTTACCATAAGGTTCTTTTGCATCTACAATCCATAAAATGATATCCGTATCTTCCATGCTATAATAAGCCTGCTTATTTAAAGTTTGCCCCAATTTATCGTTTGGTTTATGAATACCAGGTGTATCAACAAAAACAATTTGTACATCGTCTTCATTATAAATTCCTTGAATAATATTACGAGTTGTCTGCGGTTTAGAAGTTGTTATGGCAACTTTTTTGCCTATAATACTATTCAATAATGTACTTTTACCAACATTTGGTCGACCAATTATACCAACAAATCCACTACGCATATCTCACCTATTTCAAATCTTCATCACTAAAAGGATAAGGACAAAGTTCAGACACTGTATGAATTTTACTTTCACCGCTAGGATTCATACATATAATTTCACAATTTTTTTCAAAAAGTTCGCTTATTGTCATTCGGCATACAAAACAAGGCATTCCTATTTTATCATTATCACACATCACATACAATTTATCAAAGTCATAGCGTTTATAGCCATTACTAATGGCACTTAAAATAGCACTACGCTCAGCACATATGCTAGCACCATAAGAAGCATTTTCAACATTAACTCCTTTAAATTCTGCTCCATCCTTCATAACAGCAATAGCGGCAACGCGAAAATGCGAATAAGGGCTATAACTATTATTAAGTAATTCAACCAATTTATCTTTCATAAATCCTCCTAAAACATTTTCTCAATAACCTCAATTACCTTTGGGACATAAATCACTAATATAACAAAACTCCAAAGGATAGATAGCACTCCGGTCGCCGCACTAGCTGTATCTTTAGCAATTTTTACATATGGATTATATTCAGGACTTACTAAATCGCAAACTGCTTCAATGGCTGTATTTAACAATTCAGAAGCTAACATCGAAAAAAGAACAAAGAAAATAACAATCCATTCCATCATATCCATTTGTAAAATAACTCCAGCTCCGACCGAAAAAGCAGCTGCAGTTAAATAAACTAATGAGCTACGTTCATATTTAAAAAAATATTTTAAGCCATTATATGAATTTTTAACAACGCTAAATAAACTTTTAAAACTAAAATCATGACGGCTAGATTTTCTTGGCACTTCATTTTTTTTATCTTTTAATTCCATATCCATCTAAAATCAACTCCTGTAATTTAAACATTTCTTTTTCTTCCTCTTCATTCATATGATCGTAACCTAAAAGATGTAACAACCCGTGAACTGCTAAAAAGGATAATTCCCTTTTTAAACTATGGCCATAATTTTCTGCTTGTTCACGCGCCTTATCAATAGATATATATATATCTCCCAAAATACGCATATTTGTTTCTACCACTTCAAATGTCTTATCATCTTCCAAAGCAAACGAGATAACATCTGTTGCGCGATCAACACCGCGATATTTTCGATTAATCTCATGAATTTCATCATTATTAATGATAATAACATTAAATACAACATTATCTAATTTTAAATAATTTAGGCTATAATCTAATAATCCAAATAAATCTTTTAATTCTGTAATATCCTCATCAACTTTATTAACAATTTCATAATTACACAAAAAAACCAACTTCTCTCTAGCTATATTATAACGAATATTACTTACTTTTACAATAATTACTCATGCTTAAAAACAGCTTTAATTTTAAGAAAGATTAAATATAAAAATGATCCCAACATTCCACCAACTAAATTTAAAAAAATATCATCAACATCAAAAACTCTACCTATTTTAAGTTGAATATATTCAATTGTAATTGAAACCAAAAAGGTTAAAAAAACGACAATCAAAGTTCTTTTTTCTTTAAGCAAATAAGAAACAAAAAAACCATATGGCGCTAAAAGGAGAATATTTCCAACAACATTTTTAATAAACAAATGACTACCAAATTCATAGCGAAAAACTTCTTGAAACGGTGTGATGTTAAACGTTCCTATACCACTAACATCTTGATAAGTAACCACATAAAATAAGCACATAACATAACTTATAAAGACAATTAAAAGCATTTCATTAAAAAAATGAAATTTTTGTTTATTCTTGGTTAAATATGTTATTCTAAGTGAAATATAAATAACCAAACAAATCACAATAGTTGGAAAAGTTTGATTAAGTACCTCTATCATTGTCTTCCGCATCTTTCTCCTCTTTTATTTCTTCATAAGCTGTAATATCTTCACAAACACTAAAAAACATTCTTACCAGTACACCGTCTTGTTTTAAATTTTCATCAAGTACTTTGTATTTAATAATATACTCATTATCGGCCAATTTATTTTCCATTTTGGAAACGCCTAAAGCAACAGCTTCTTCTTTAGCTTCTTCCGGAGTCTGAATAGCTGACTTTGTTTTAACCTCGATTTGATGTTCTTTTACTAACTGCAAAGGTATCACACGACTTGCTAAAATTACTTTTTCTTCTACTATTTTATCATAAAACTTATTAAAATTAAACAATTCCCATTTATGATTCAGAAACTTTACGGTATAAACATCTTTTTCCTTCCCTGTTCTTTTTTGTTCATAATATCCAAATGGATAAAAAACCTCAACTTCATACCACGTTTCACCAAAAATTTTTCCTTCAGCACTTACCGTATCTTTAATTTCATCATTTAAATAAATATAACCACTAATTACTACATCACCTTTTTTTACATAATCATTTTTATATCGTATAACTTGCCCTTTAGAACTTATCACCGAATAAATAATGGCATTTTTATTAGCAATGATATGGCGTGGTTTACTCTTATTTTCTTCTTCATTGATAATTCGAGGTTCATACTTCAAAATATATTTAGTACCAACTAATTCAATTTCTAGCCACTCAATCTCTTCTTTATATTTTATTAATAATTCTTCTTTTATTTTTTGAATTTCTGAATAACTTTTTTGAAATTTGAATTTTTCAATTTTATATAGTCCTAAATCATACAATAATTGTTCGCGCATCTCACTATCGTTAGTAATAACTTCAACTTTAAAAATTAATTTAGATAAAATAAAAAGAGTAGCAAAAGCGAAAAAAAGAGAAAGTAATAAAATGCGATTATATCGTATTTTATTTTTATTTTTTTCCCATCCTCCATAACTAACAATGTAAATATCATAAATTGTACTTAATTTTAATACCTGTTCATAATCTTTAAAATAAATTAAAGCATATGCTTCATCCTTACTAACTTTAGATAAATCTAAAATAGCAATTTTATGTTTATATAGCCTTAAAAGAAATCGATTAACGTTTTTTCCCTTAATCGCAATTTTAACTTTACTCCTAATACTTTCAATACTCTTATTTTTCATAAATCACCTAAATTCTAGTTTTAAAATATCACCATTAATTAATAATTCCTCATCTAATAATTTAGTAATTGTCAAATTATTACCTACAATAATAGCAATTCCATCTTTATGTCTAACGATAATTTTTTCATCATCAAAAGAATCTATTTCTTGGTAATTAACAACATTAACTTTATGGTTCACAACTGTTATTTTAAATTGATTATCGAATAAATAACTTCTTAAATTCATCACACCACCTATTCTATTTTATTTATAGCAAACAAAAAAAAGACTATAATTAGTCTTTGGGTGCAAAAATAAGAGCAAATACAAAAGAAAAAATAATAGCTGCAACTATACCTGATGATGTTAAATCAAACATACCTGTAAATAAACCCATTATTCCAAAATTATTAACTGTATCCATTGCTCCATGAATAAGCAAATGGCCAAAACTTGTTATAGGCACTAAAGCACCTCCACCGGCCCATAAAACAAATTTATCATAAATATCAAACACATCTAAAAAAGATCCAACAACTACAAATATACTCGTAATATGTCCTGGTGTTAATTTAGTGTTATCAAGAATTAATTGACCAATTAAGCAAACTGTACCAGCAAATAAAAATGAATTAAGATAAATCATTGCCTACCTCCAAACTAATCGCATGTGAAATGCTTGGAATTGATTTTTTTTGATTGACCATTGTCTGCGATAGTAAAGCTCCTGTTGCTACTAAAAGAACCCTTTTTAACTCACCTTTTCGCATGCGCGCTAAAATATAACTATAAACAACTAATGGCATACAAGCTGGTCCTGATCCTCCTGCAAAAACCGGTTGGCGTTCTAAATCATAAATCATACAAGCTGTATCATCATAATTAGGCAAATTTATGTGATATTCAACTTGCATATATTCTTTTAAAATTTTTTTACCGTATATCCCTAAATCACCAGTTAAAATTAAATCATAATAACTAATATCGCGATTTGTGTCTTTCAAATGCTGATAAATAGTTGATGCCGCTGATGGAGCCATTACTGCTCCCATATGTGAAGAATCTGTTATACCTAAATCAATTGTTTTACCAATAGTTGCACTTTCTACTCTTATTAATCCTTTATCATTACTTAAATAAGCACTAGCAGCTCCTGTTACTGTAAAAGTTGCAGTTTTTCGCTTTGGTCCTCCATACTCCACAGGTTGTCTAAATTGTTTTTCACTGCCATTATTGTGCGAAGAAGTACTAACAATGCAATTCTTAATCTGCTTAGAAGAAATCATATTACTACCTAAAATTAGTCCTAAAACACTTGTTGAACAAGCTGAGTAAATGCCAATTAAAGGAATACCAATTGCAACACTGGCATAATTAGTTGCAACAATTTGATTAAGCAAATCTCCAGAAATATGAATATCAATATTATTTTTTTCTTTACCGACTTTATTTAAAACAAAATCAACACTCTCAACTAAAATTTTACTCTCTGCTTGTTCCCATGTCTTCATTCCCATATAAAGATCATTATAACTTTTATCATAAAGTTTATTAAAAGGTCCTTGTGCTTCGTAAGGGCCAGTAATAGTACTAGTTGCATTCAAATATACATTATCATAAGTAAAAGTCATATTAACCTCCCATAAAAATAAGGCGAATTATACCAAAAAAATAAGCACTAACCACACCAAACATAATAACTGTACCAGCTAATTTAAAAATATTAGCACCTATCCCTGTTACTAATCCCTCACGTTTATATTCCAATGCTGCACTTTGCATTGAATGAGCAAAACCAGTAATAGGAATAATTAAACCACACCTAGAAAAAGAAACCATTTTATCAAACACCCCTAAAGCAGTCAATAAACAGCCTAGAAAAACCAATGTAATAATCATAAATACACTAGCCTGTTTAGTTGGTATTTCTAAAAAATACGAATATAAAGTCAACAAAAGTTGTCCTAAGCACCCCATTAAACCGCCAACAATAAAAGCAATTAAACCATTATATAGCCGCGACTCTTTAGGCGTATATTTTTTAACTAACAGATTATATTTATTTTTATCCATAAAAAATCCTCCATTTCTATTATGGAATGGATAATTATTTTTATGCATTTGATTTTTTTTGTAAAAACTATTTGAAAAATTTAAAAGATGTGTTATAATTAAAAACGTCAAAGAAAATTATGTCTTCTTAGCTCAGTTGGTAGAGCAACTGACTCTTAATCGGTTGCCTCGAGTTAAGAAGCCTAAAACATGGGGCGTTAGCTCAGTTGGTAGAGCAAATGACTCTTAATCATTGGGTCTAGGGTTCGAATCCCTAACGCCCCACCATGTTGAATATTAAAAAGCCTAGCAATTATAAGGGTTTGCTAGACTTTTTTATTTTTTGATTTTAAAATTTTAATGAAAAAATGACATCAAATTTTGATGTAAAAAACGGCACCTTTGAGAAAAATTTAACTTTTTGAGAAATTTATAAAACTATCATAAAGTATCACAATTTATCATAAGACGGCACCAATTACGGCACCCGTTCGGCACCTTTTCTAAAATCTCTATCTATAAACAATAATTTGATAAAACATTGATAAAGGAACCAACCAATTATAAAATATAAGATAGGAGCAAAGAGAATGGACGAAAACGATATAAAAAACTTAAAAGACTTACAATTTACTATCACGGAAAATATGAAAGACACATCTATTGAAATGCTAACTATAAGACAAATGCTTGACGAGTGCGAACTCTCAAAAAAAGATAGAAAACTTTTAGAAAAGCATTTTGAAAAATTAAAGCAACAATTCGCAAAAGAGTTGCAAGAACAAAACCCCGTGCAAGTAATGTTTATAAGAAATTATTTAAGTAGCAAAAAAGAGATAGACAAGTAAAAGTTTATCTCTTTTCTTATTCGCCAAGTAAAGAACTTACTAAACTTTTTTTAGGATCATATTTTATAGTGATTATTTCTTCTTCTATTTTTGGTATGCGAATATTATCTTCCGTATATTTATCTTTTTCTATTTGCTCATTGTTATTATCTTTTATATTTTCTTTTAAGTTATCTTTTAAAATATAATTATCTTTTTGACTATCATTTTGACAAGTCAGCAATTCGTCATTTTGACAAGACGCGTTTTCGTCTTGTGAGTTGTCATTTTGATTTGATGTTTTATTTTTGATTATAGATAATTCTCGTATTGTTTGTATTTTTCCGTCTTTGTGTTCGTTATGTGAAGTGCTATTTATATATTGCATACCTACTAACTTTTTGATAGAACGATTTATTGTTTCTTCACTAACATTGAAATTAGAGGCAAAAGTCTTACTCGCCATAAAGCAAGACTTTTCGTTTCTTTCAAACTCCTCAATTTGTGATAAAATCAGCATATCAATAGGACTTAAATCTTTGTTGTCAAAATATCTATTTTTAGATACCTTTAAAAATAACTCCTTTTCCATTTCCATTGTTTCCCCTTATTCAACTTTGCAATAGTGCTTATTTGCATTATACATACAAGTAGGACAATTTCTTTCTACTCCTTGACTTTCTAAACCTCGACAAAATCTTTCCCCAAACAAGCCACTTCCACGAGCCATTATTCCTATTTCTTCTTGTATTACTCGACGAACTATTTTCTCAATGTATAACTCTTGTTCGTCTTTTTGAAATGTAGTTGTCTTTTGTTCTTTTTCTTTACTTTCTTTTTCCCATTGTGTCATAAGTTTTAAAATATCGCCCTCGAGTGTTTGCTCGAAAATCTTCTCAATGTCGACTAAGTCAAAGATGTCCTCAAAACCTATCTTGTCCGTTTTCCTCATAATGTAACCCCCATAAGATTATTTTTTCCTTTCATTGATACAATTATAAAAATTGCAAGTAGTCTTTGTTAAGTCTATACTTGTCTTGCATTGATGTAGTCTTTTAGAGTGCTTTCCTCAACTATGAAACGATTACCAATTTTAAATGCTTGTAGTTGCTTCGTTCTAATTAACTTTTGAATAGTCTTAATTGAAAGCCCTAAAATCTCGCTTATTTCCTTTGTAGTGTAATAATTCATTGATACATACCTCCCGTGTATTATAGGGTAGCAACAAACACTTACCCTTACTTAAGAGGAAACAAGAACAACCAAAAATATACAAAAGATACTTGTATCAATTCATAAGGTAGCAACCACCTTTTAAGGCAAACAAAAAATACCCTATATAAAGGCAATATAAGGCATTTAACAAGTGTTATCGAAAGCATAGTGTAATTGCTATGGTAGTGCTTAAAGTTGCACCAAGTCCATATATTCCAGCTTGAAACCTATTGACAATATAAAAAAGTTGTGCGTTGCACAACTTCTATATTTCCACCACTACCGAGCAATACGGGTGGGGTTAAGTAATTAGGGGCTTGACTTTTCAAAAATCGGTCGCCACCTCGTATATAGATTTACCAATAGTTTTCTAACTCTGCATTGATTTTTTTTATCGTTTCTCTATCTACATTCCCATCAGCATACTCGAAAATTAAATCACAACTATCATTGTTTACTTCTTCGCCCATTCCTCTATCATTATAATATATTTTATAGCATTTATTTATTGTTCCACCGATTTTATTTGTTCCACTCATTCTAACCCATAGCATAGGGTAATCTTTTCCGTCATCTTCTATTCTTAATTTCATAACTTTTAAAGCACTTGGATTATAAAAATCGTTTCTTTCTATAAAAGATATAATTGTATTAAATATTTGTTGTTCTTCACTACTTAAATTATTGTTATTGCTATTGTTGGTATTATTTGAAAAATTAAAAATAAATACAACAATTAGAATGATAATTGTAGCAATGTAACTAACAATTCCAAACAAGTTTAATTTATTACTACATAAACTTTTCCTAACAACTAAAGAGGTTATAGTTGCATTTACTATAGCACAAAATATATTTAACAAACTAATAACCGTTATCATAGGAAATAGACTAAAAACCAAAATAATGGCATTTATCCCTAAAAGAATATATAAACTCATTTTATTTTGGTTTACCAATAAAACTACATAAGATATTCCTAACAATATTGCCAAATAACCTATACTTTTGTCTACTATTATACCTAAAATTGAATCGCCAAAACCATTTAGAAAAGCCATACCAAAACAAGCAATTATACATATAACAAGCCATATAATTGTACCAGTATTGAACTTGTTTTTTACTTGTTTATTTTCTTTTTGTATTTCAAAACCACAATTAGGGCAAGTATTTATATTATTTTCTATTTCTTTTTTACACTCGGGACAAGTAATTATATTATTCTCAAAGCCACAATGAGGACATTGTTTTGCTTTGTCACTTATCTCTTTTCCACACTCACTACATTTAATTAAAGCCATATTTATAACCTCACTTTCTTATAATTTCCAAGTTTCTTCTTCGGCTTCCATTATTTCAATATCTTCATTTTCTTTATAGTATTGTTTTAATTTACTTGTATTATATGTATTGCTACATATTGATATTATTACAACTGAAATTAAACAACCTATTCCAAACATAGTTAAGAAACTATTTGAAGATATTAAACCACCAAATACACCGATAAAAAAACCTATAATAGCAAGAATACCCAATAGAGTAATAATTATTGTAAAGCCGTTATGATATGCTCCCTCGCTATTCATAATATCAAGTAATTGTTTTTTTTCTTCTTTTGTTAAATCGTCAAAACTTTTTCTATTTTTTAATTTTTCTTTTTTTATTTCTTTTTGTATGGGGTTGCCACAATTAACACATATTTCGGCTTTGTCGCTTATTTCTTTCCCACACTCGCTACACTTAATTAAAGCCATAAAATCAAACTCCTTTCATTTTTAATAATCATATTTTTTTAAATAAATTATTTTTTCATCATCATTGTCTGTTATCGTTGTTCTATCATTGTTAAAAGTATAAGTTTGCACTATTTTTTTACCTTTGTTGTTTTCAATGGTCAAGTATAATAAAGTATCCCTTACTATATAATTGCATTCCGTATATGTATATACACCACTATTAACTTCACATAAATTATTATCAAATAGTCTTATATATTGTGTATATTTTAATGTATTTAATTTCCCATCATACTCATAATGACCTAATACATTACTACTTTTGTTAATTATTATAAATATGAAAATACCAATAAATATAGTATATAAAATCAATATGCTTATTTTAATTATTGAGTATATTTTATTATCTTTTTTGGTATATTTTTTATTGCTTTTTATTACTTTTATTAACCACATAATAAATAATGCTATTCCCAACACCATAAGAACTGCTCCAATAGTCCCTAAAACATTTAATCCTACTATGAGATTAAAAAGAAAAGTAATAGAAATAAATATAATGTAAGCACTATTTCTTTTGATTTCTTTTTTTCTATCAATTAAGAAAAAAATTGTTATTAAAATAATGTAAATTAGTGCTAATGGTGGCAAGTGATTTAAAAATATTTGGTCAAACGAAATGTTCATAAAGTCAAACTCCTTTCTATAACATTATAGCACATTTTATCTACGAACGATAGATAAATAGAAAACTTTATTTTTGAGATAATTATTATATAGGTGGTGAGGCTATGAACGACGATAAAAACGACGAAAACTATATCTACTATGTAATAGGTCAAAACTTGAAAAAATTACGAAAAGACAAAGGCTTTACCCAAGAACGACTAGCCGAAGCAAGCAACTATGCTTTAAGTTTTATCGGCAATTTAGAAAGCGACAAAGTGTTTCAAACTATTTCAGTAGGTAGTCTTTACCATTTAGCAAAGATTTTAAATATAGACATAAGAGAGTTATTTGCTCCCATAGATGAAAACAAGTAAGGTGTATTGATTACATCTTTTTATTTGCCTAAAATAACCCATTTTTGCCTACTATTTAAGTGATTTATGTTAGGGGTATTATTGTATATACCAAAGTTTAAAACATCAAAAAAGAGGCTTAAAACACCTCTAATCGAGTTTAAACTCGTCCATATCAGCAAAGTCAATGTTATCAATGGCTTTATAGTCAATATTATCGTAGTTATTTTCAATGTATGCCTTGATACAATTACAAAATTTTTCCTTTTGTTCTTTGTTATCACTAAAGATAACATCATTTTTTTCTATAAACTCATTACCGAATATTTTTTTAAAAAGTGAATACATCTTGCTTTCTTTGGCTTTATCAGTAATAATCTTTTTTACTAATTTATCTATTTTAGTGGTAGCACTTTTTGTTTTATTGTCTAATGCTTCAGTATCATAGATAATAACATTTTGCTTGTGTAATTCCTTAAGCATAGGCTTTGCATACTTGATATAATATTCTTCCACTTTTTCGTCAAGTGTATGTGTTCTTATAATTGTTTCAGCATATCGCTTGCCCATATCAACTTTAACTTTCCTATTGCTTGTATTTAAAAAGTTTCTTTCTTCCTCGTCAAAGGCGATACTATCTTCTTCCGTAAAGTCATTATGCTTAACTAATAAATTAAAAAGGTTATCTTCATATACGACTTGCTCGTGTTCCGTCATTTCAATTTTTGATTTCACATAGGGCATTATAAAGTTATCAATACAATTCCATATTTTATCTTTTAGTATTGTTTCAGCATCCGTGCTTTTTCGCTCCTTTGCCTTTGCTTTTTCTTCTTCCTCTAACATCTTAACAACATTTATTGATTTCATTAACTCAACCTCTCAAACATATTTTTATTTCTATCAATGATATTTTGCACTTTACCAAAAGCCTCTTGCACTTGTTTTTCGTCCGTGATAGTAGGCACATTGTCATACATAAGATTATAGATTTCTTTTAAGTCATTGACTAGCTTAACAACAACATCAGCCTTAATAGTAAATTCATATAAGCCCGTTGTTATCTTTTCCATATTTACATAGAAAAAATATAAGTCATAGTTAGCAATAAAAGGCTCAATTTCAATGTGTGATATTTCGATAATATGCTCGTTTTTAGTGTCATTTTCTAATTGTTCCATAATCACATTGTTAGTTATCAGCAACTCATTTAAAAAGTTATCGGCTTTATTCATAAACTTTTTATTGTCTTTTATATCTATATTTAAAGATGTTAGATAGGCTTTGAAATAGTCCTCAGCATTATCTTGCACGGTCAATTCAAAGTCTTTTATTTCGTCTTGAAATAATAGTTTTACAATACCATTGTTAGCATAGGCAATTAACTTAAATATTAAGTAAATATCATTCTTCTCTCGATCCGTTAGTTGGATTCCGTATGTATCATAAAATTTTTGCTTGTATTCTTTCCATACATCTTTATTGTTAGGGTATAGATAATCTAATTTACTCACAAAGATTTTATAATCACTATTTTTGTTT
This sequence comes from uncultured Bacilli bacterium, assembly GCA_944373145.1. GTDB lineage: Bacteria > Bacillota_I > Bacilli_A > RF39 > UBA660 > UBA5578. The sequence goes on along the minus strand of CALWAL010000003.1, from coordinate 398 downwards.
TTTTCATAAAGTAGGCTACCTTTGACAACATTATCAAAACCAATATTTTCAAGTGTTGTCATTTCTTGTTCTATTTCATTTTTCAATGTATCAAAGTAATTTTCGTTATAAGATAGTTTTTCATACCACTCGCTATATTTATTGTATAAGAGCCTCGTATTGCTATCAACTAAAGCCTTAATAATGCGAACACTATATTTTGCTCGGTCGTCGTCTATGCTTTTATAAATGACTTTCTCGATAGTGTCTATTATCTCGTCAGTTTTTTCTTTTTTATTTTTATTGCTATCAGCAAAAAAGATGTTATTTAAAGTTATAAGCGTTTTATAGACATCAAGCATAATGTCATATTGTTCTTTATATTCTTTTCTAAAGTCGTCAATTTCAAGTGCTTGTTC
>CALWAL010000002.1 GCA_944373145.1 uncultured Bacilli bacterium | reverse complement strand
GCTCCTTCTGGACCTGTTGGACCTGTTGCTCCTTCTGGACCTGTTGGACCTGTTGCTCCTTCTGGACCTGTTGGACCTGTTGCTCCTTCTGGACCTGTTGGACCCGTTGCTCCTTCTGGACCTGTTGGACCTGTTGCTCCTTCTGGACCTGTTGGACCTGTTGCTCCTTCTGGACCTGTTGGACCCGTTGCTCCTTCTGGACCTGTTGGACCTGTTGCTCCTTCTAAACCTTGAGTTCCTTGTGTTCCTTGCGGACCAGTCGGGCCTGTTGGTCCCGCAACTCCTTGAGGGCCTGTTGGACCTTGTGGTATTGTAAGATCAAGTATAAAATTTGGTGAAACACCGGATATTGAGGCTGCCGCTTGAGATCCTGGCGCGCCTGTCGTAACCGTTCCGATGGTAAGATTAGGAGAAGCTCCTGCTGTTCCTGTTGCGCCTGTTGGTCCTGCAACTCCTTGAGGACCAGTTGGGCCTGTTGGGCCTGTACTTCCTGTAGCACCAGTCGGACCTGTAGCTCCTATTATTCCTTGAATTCCTTGAGGACCGGTTGGGCCGGTTGAGCCTGTGGCTCCAGTGGCACCCGTTGGACCGGTTGCTCCTGTTGGACCACCAGCAGGGCCTGTTGGACCTGTTGGGCCCGTCGCTCCAGTTTGACATACAAAACAAGGGTCTAAATCGATATTATATTTATCAATTAGATAATTATCGTTCATATATTCCTCCCTTCCCTTTAATATATGCAAAAAAGAAAACTGTGATAAAGATATCTTATTTATATTCTAAGAAATTTTTAAACGTTGGCCTATTGACAATAAGGTATTATCTAAATCATTCAAATCTATTAGTTCATCTACTGTCATATTATATTTACGAGCAATTGAATATAAACTATCACCTTTTTTTACTATATATACATTATTATCTGACGGAATTAATATTTTTTGACCAATTGTCAAAAGATTAGACTTTAAATTATTAATATTTTGTAATTCACTAACAGTAGTCTGATATTTTTGGGCTATTCCATATAACGTATCACCACTTTTAACTATATAATAACTATCATCTATATCATTTGAAGATATCTTTGGAATTTTTAATTTTTGTCCAATACTTAAATTAAGTGAATTTAAATCATTTAAATCTATTAGTTCATCAACAGTTGTATTATTTTTTTTAGCAATACTATAAAGGGTGTCACCACTCTTAACAACATAATAATCATTACTATTATTAGTTTCAGGTATTAATAATTGTTGACCTACTGATAAGTTATTAGAGCCTAAATTATTAAGTTCTTTTAAGACATCTACCGTTGTATTAAATTGTTGAGCAATACTATATAAGCTATCACCTTTCTTGACCTCGTAATAAACATCAATTAAGCCTAAATACTTATTTAAAGCATTAACCACAGCTTGTCCCAAATCTTCCCATTTATTTTTTATAAAATCTTCATCATATGATAAATCACCATACTCAATAATTATTGCCTCACGATTACCTAAATCACGAATAATTTGATGATAGTCTTTAGTTGTATCACTAGGTAGTCTACGTTGATAATATTTATTAACCTTGACACCTATTGACTCTAATTCATTAGAAATAAAATTAGCTAATCTTTCATTATTTTTTAACGAATATATTACTTCCGCTCCACCGTATGTATTGCCAATACTATTAGTAATTACTATAGTGTCACTAGTATTTGGTGTTTCTTCTTCAATAATATCAACTCTCTCATCTATAGGAATATCTATATCTTTTGTACGAACCATATAAGTTTGTACTCCTTCTTTTTTTAAAGTTTCATTGATATAATTACTAATTTGTAACACATAATCTTTTTCACTTATATCTTTTCCTTTATTGCCTATATCATCACCGCCATGTTCGGCATTTATAACTACAATTTTACTCATAATTCACCTCTGTTTAAGTATATGCAATTATTAAGTCTTTTTATTTCTACAAAATTAAACAAAAAACAGATTTCACTTTCGTGCATCTGTTTTTAAATATTTTAAAAGTATACATAACTTTACATTAGCAATCATTATTTTAGAAATTTATTACTGCGTTAGCTTAATTTCTACTAGTTTATCCTCACCATTACGATTGTAAACCAACTTAATTGTATCACCTATTTCATTACGGTGTAATAAATATCTAAAGTGTGTTACATCATTAACTTCAACACCATTAACGGAAATGATAACATCTCCTTTTTTTAATCCACCAGCAGCTGCTGGTGAGTTTGGTACAACAGAAACGACAACCGCTCCTTGTTTTATGCTTTGATCAACATTTATTTGAAAATAGGCTTGTTGATAACTACTACCAATATCAATCATTTCTAAACCAATTGTTGGTCTTTTAATCGTTTCACCTTTTTCTAAACGTTCTAAATAAATTTGAACTTCTTCAATAGGAATAGCAAAACCCATTCCTTCAATTTCATCCTCTACTAATTTTAAAGAATTAATCCCAATAACTTCACCATTAATATTTACTAATGGACCACCGCTATTACCAGGATTTATCGCAGCATCAGTTTGTATTACTTCCATAATATAACTACCATTAGATAAACTAACAGTTACCTCACGATTTAAGCCTGAAATTATCCCCTTAGTAACTGTACCAATATATTCCCGTCCATTAGGTGCTCCAACAGTAAACACTGTATCACCAATAGCACTATCGGCACTCTTACCCAAAGTAGCAACACTTAAAACCGCACCTTTATCAATACGCAAAACAGCTAAGTCCGAATAAACATCACGACCTAAAACAGTTCCTTCTGTCTCAACTCCCTCTGTATTTACAACCATAATAGAGCTACAATCTTCAACAACATGATTATTAGTTAAAATATAACCGTATTTATCGTCAGTTTTATAAACAAAACCAGAACCACTACTAGCTAAATAATTTCTCTCATAACCTTCAATAACTACTACAGAATCATATACCTTTTTTATAGCCGTTTCTAAAGTGTCTTGCTCCATAATACTAACTTCTTGAACCGTCTTTTCAATTGTTTCAACTTTTTTGGCTTGTTCATCACTGCGATTATCTAAAACTAATACAGTTGTTCCAACACCAATAGCAATTGATATAATAACCGTAATAATATATCCTAAATATTTTTTCATAAAACATCTCCTAATTAATGTTTATAATATCCCGCCAATTAGATGGAAAACTTATTTTATTTAATATTGTATCTAACGGCAAAACATCAATTTTACCATCTAAAACATCTATTTCGTACCCTATTTCATATACTAAATTACGAAATTCTTCTGAGCTTAACATTTGTTTCATAATAATAATTACGGAATATAAATCATTTTTTCCATAAATATATTCTTCGTCTTCTTTCTCAATATTTAACTGATAATGATATTTAGTATCCGGAATGACTCGTTGTGTCTTGTGATCATATAGAATATCTTCATGAGCACACAAATTACGATAATTTGATAAAATTGATAAATAAATTGATAATGACTCAACATCAATATGATATATATTAGCAATTTCTTCTTTATCTTCATCTTTTAATATGGTATATAGTTCAGAAACTATACCAAATGATAAGACTTTAACTAAAATCCATAATGGAATATATCCATAATTATTAGCATAATGGACTGTTGCTGAGTGTTGTTTACCATTAACTCTTATTTGCCTTTTCATCTTATCTAAAACATCATGAACCTGTCTAGCTTTCATTGGATCTTGATTAAAGTTATTAGCATTTAAATAATCTTTTTCTTTAAAACCATATTTTCGTGATAAAACATAGCTTATAAGGGATTTGATATTATTTTCAATAACTAAAATATGCTTGAAATATATATTACGCATTTGTCTATCAAAAACAAAAGTAGCATACAGTTCCTCAAACTTTGTACCTTCAATAAAAGTTGAACTGTTATATGAATTCATAAAAAGATGACGATATCCACTAATAAAAAAATAGTTTTCTCTTAATAAAATCTGCTTAGTCTTATCAACATCAGATACTATTAGTCCCTTTGAGCGCAAAATATCTATTTGTTCGTCTAAGGTTTTAAACACTTTGCTACTACGCATACTATCACCTATAATAATTATAGCACATAATAGCTCAAAAAAGGGTGAAAATTGTGTGTACTTTACATTGAAAAATAATCAATAATACCTAAAACAACCTTATCTACTAAAGCTTCTTGATATTCTTCATTAACTAAATTATTACGATCACCACTATTAGATAAAAAGCCTGCTTCCACTAATACCCCAGGAATAACTACAAGTCGATTAAAATACATTGTGGTAATTTCTGACACTTCACGTTCTGTCCCTAATGAGGCTTTTATAACACGAGCTAAAGTAATATTTTCATCACATACATCATCATAAAAAACTTGTGCTCCATGCCAATAAGCTGAATTTGTTGAATTCAAATGAATTGATATATATATATCCGCATCACTCTCATTTATAATTTTAGCTCGATTGTATAAGTCACTTTTTTTGCGATATTTAACACCAATATTACTTAAATCATAATCACCATACCGTGTTAAATAGACTGTTGCGCCCAAATTTTCCAATTTACTAGCTAGCAATTTTACAATAGATAAATTGATATCTTTTTCTAAAATATCTTTATAACTAGCCCCTGCATCCACACCGCCGTGCCCAGCATCTAGATAAATTGTTTTACCTAATAAAGGTAGACTGGAACTATCTACCTTTACAAAATAAAAAGCACATATACTGATTAAAACTAAAAATATAAAATGAAATGACTGACGCATTTTATCACCTAACTAATTATATGAAAAAAGAATAATATTTTTTATTATTCTTCACTAAAGATATTAAATGGGCGACGTTTAGGTAAATCTAATTTAAATTCTAATCTTTCTTTCTTAGTAGGATGGTTAAACGATAAATAATATGAAAATAAAGCTATTTGCTCACCAACTTGTGCATTCTTGTTATAACGTTGATCACCCCATAAAGGTAAACCTCTACTACTAAATTGCACTCTTATTTGATGTTTACGCCCTGTTTTAAGCGCAATCTCCACTAAAGTAAGATTATTTATAGTTTTAATCTTTCTATAGCTTAAAATAGCTTCTTTGCCTTTTTTATCAATTACAACCATATTAGTTTTATCATCATTGTATAAATAATCAATTAAAGTATCGTTTTCTTTGGTACAACCTGCTAAAACAGCATAATACTTTTTCTTAATATCTTTTACACGCATTTGCTCACTAAGTCTAGCAGCCGCTTTACTAGTTTTGGCAAAAACCATTACACCACCAACAGGCCGATCTAGCCGATGAACTAGTCCTAAATAGACATTACCTGGCTTATTATATTTATCTTTCAAATATTCCTTAATAATTGTAACTAAATCTTTATCTCCACTTGCATCTGCTTGAACAGGAACATTTATTTTCTTCTCAACAACAATAATATGATTATCCTCATATAAAATACTATTCATTAGACTCCCATCTTCCATATATACCACATGGTAAAACTAAATTGTTTTTAGTAATTGGTAATCCTATTTCTCCGGCACTTATTTTTCCTCCATACCTAGGTTCTAAAGTAGTCTTTAAAATATTCAATAAAACCGTACTTGATATACCTGTTGTATATGAATTAATTAAAAAGAATAGTGGTTTGTCACTTAAAATATTCATACAAGCTTTAATTAGTTTATCTAAATTATGCTCAAATTTCCACATCTCACCGTTAGGGCCTCGTCCATAACTCGGTGGGTCCATCACAATAGCATCGTATTTATGACCTCTTCTAGCTTCTCTTTCTACAAATTTTAAACAATCATCAACAATAAATCGAATATAATTATTTTCTAAATTGCATAATTTCATATTTTCTTTTGCCCACTCATTCATCCCCTTAGATGCATCTACATGAACAACTTCAGTAGCACCGGCTTTAGAACAAGCCATCGTTGCACCACCAGTATAAGCAAATAGATTTAAAACCTTAATTGGTCTTTTAGCGTTCTTAATTTTGTTCATCATAAAATCCCAATTAGCTGCTTGTTCTGGAAATAATCCTGTATGTTTAAAATTAGTTGGACTAACTTTAAATGTTAAATCTTTATATGTAACAGTCCAAAAATCCGGCAAATTTCTAGCAAACTCCCAATGTCCTCCGCCTTTAGAGCTTCTATAATAATGTCCATCAGGTTTTTCCCAATTAACATCTTCATCTGTTATCCACATTGCTTGTGGATCAGGTCTTCGCAAAATAATATTTCCCCAGCGTTCTAGTTTTTCACCATTTCCAGCATCTAAACATTCATAATCTTTCCATTCATTACTAACTTTAAGCATAATACACCTCTTTAAACTACTATTGTCGTTGCCTGTGGCAAATCTTTTGATACTTCTTCAACAAAAGTGTCAAAACCAATAATAATGATTTTTTTAGAAATATCTTGATATTTCTGATAATTATCTGATTTGTCTACACATATACTGTTTATTCCATAAAAAGCAACTGCACGATTAATTAAATAACTATTTATTCCTAAAAAACAATTATTAAGATATATAGTATCTATGGATATTTCACTTATTAACACCTTAAATACCGTTTCAATCTCACCATCAGATATAACAACCTCTTCATTTTTAATATTTAGACTTTCTAATGGACTAACAAGTGAAATTTTCTTAATTAAATTATCATATGTTAATTGAGTATGTTGAATTTTATTATCAATATACAACAATTCTTCAACTATCGATTGTTCTTGTAATAAACAATTTACTAAAAACTCTTTTATATTCATTTTTGGCTACCCCTTTTTTCAATAACTTGAGAGTTTACTAAATCGTTAATATAATCAACTACTTCATCAGTATACTCATCTCCAGCTAATAACTGACTTATTTGTGCTTTCCAACGTTCCATATCCTCTCTATGAAAAATCCGCTTAACACCAACAATCTCCCCATTATTTATTTTAGCAATTATTTCTGTTTTAGTTAGCTTAGATACTTCAACGAAATTAGTTAAATTCATAATATAAGTAGCGTTACCATTAGCCACTTTTTTTGTTTTTATATTTTCATAATACTTTTCAAATATAACGGTGCCATTAGGATATATGTAACCTATATATCCTTCAAACTTATTAATTCCCTCTAAACGAAATAAATAATCACTACTTTCTAAAAATTCTCTGCCAATTATCATTCTTCTTACTTTTTCACTTTCTTCAAGAGAAAATCTTTCTTCATGATTTTGTAATACACCTTTTTTTATTTCATCATCCTGAATACTTCCTTTAGGAATTAAAGTCCAAGAAGCTGACAGCTCTTTATTTTTTTCAATCTTATTTAAGATATCAAACAATACCTCAGCATCTTTTGTTGTTTGATCAAAAGAAGAGATAAATGAATCATCATAACCATATCTTTTTAATAAGCTTGAAACATCATCTAATTCCACTTTAATAAATTTAAAATCTGGATGTCGCGCTAATAAAGCTTCATATTCCTGTTCAATATCATTTATTGTTATCATTTTTTTACGTCCAGTTGGTAATATTCGGCCTAAAATTTCACATGAATAATTTGGTTGATATCGCCTAAATTCTTTTACTGCATCTAAATATCGTTTAACATAAACAATTGAATTATCGACTTGATTAGAAAGTTTTTCTGTTGTTACACAAGTATCTAAAACACTTTGGGCGGCAATTAAACAAAACTTATCATAGTCAAAACACTCTAATAACGCTTCAATATTAATTTCTTTAGAAAAGAATTCTTTATATGATCTAGTTGCTAATATTCTTTTAGTACAACTTTCTATCATATTTTCTAAAAAAGTCATAAACTTCATGCTCATTTTTGTACTTTGTATATATGAATTATATAGATCAAAAACATCTGTATAATATGGCGAATTTTTTCCTTTATTTAAAACATCATTATAAATAGACCTTTCATTACGAATAACTTTCTTTAAAAATTGAATTAAATCATCCAAAGAAGCATTATCCCCAAGTGCGGTTAATTGATCTAAGTTTTCACTAGCATTAAAAACTAATAATTGAGGTGCTAAAAAACTTGAAAAAGAAAAAACAGTTTTCCTCTTACTATCTTGATCCAAAACTGATAATGATATTTTGGGGAAAATAGTGTGAGCAAGTGACGAAGACCCACATATATTTTCTAACGGTTTAAAAAAACTTTGTTCTAAAAATTGGGCATATTTATTTTGTCTTTTTTGTGTTTTAGAATTAGCTAATAAATAATCATTATCCGGTCTATCAAAATCAAAATCACCACCAAGAATTACTTCACCCTCATAATAAACACTTGGATTAAATAAAATATTAACATCAAAAAAATCTTTAAAAGTCATCCAAATCACCAAATATATTATAACATTTTTCTAATCAAAAAGTACCAATATAACGTTTAATAAGTAGTATAAATCTTTATTTATATCTTTTTGCTTTTACTTTATTCTTTTTATAATTATTTAAAGCATTTCTTTCATTTATATACTCTTCCCATGCTCTAGGATCACAGCTATCGATAAAACTATCAATAGTTCCATCTTGATACAATACAATGTACCAATCTTTATTACAAGCACAATATACTTCTCCAGTATGCATTAAACTATTACGAACAGACTCTAATCCTTCTTTTTCCATTCTTTGAAAACGCAAACTAATAATTATTTTCTCTATTACAAAATAATCTTCTTTATAATGACCATCTATTCTCCTTATAATTGATGGTCTCTTATCTAAATATCTCATTGTTGGAATATATGTTTTCATTGATTTAATATCACAATGTTCACGCAAATTCAATAAACATTGATAATTATAAATACCATTATAATAATCGCCTAAATTTTCTAATATTGGTGAAACTAAGAATGGTAGCAACTGATTGTTATATCTTGTTACATGTTCATTAGTGGCTCCTATAATAGTAGCTACAATACAGTCACCATTACTATTCATATAATCCATCAACTGTTTTAATGTTCTTTTACAAGTATCATATAAATCTTTACCCTGGATATCTTTTGGTGCATATCTACTTACCTCTATTCCTTGACCAATTAAAACATTACCATTACGCATTACTAACATCATAGCAAAATCTTTATAGGATAAAGTAGATATACTGACAAGGCGCATATGTGCACTACTTAAAAACTGTTTAAACAAAATAGCTGCATCTCCATTAATTCTAAAACAATTTCCTGCACGATACCCCATCACGAGATTTCTAGAATCATCCAAATCCAATATTTCACTAATATAACCATTATCCAATGCAATATTTATTTGAGGGATTGAAGATAAATATTTTCCCTTTAAATATTGTCTATATATATCTATATTCTTTTTTATAATCTCACTTTCTTTAGTATCTTGTAAATTATACCTGTGACGATAAGAATCAACCATATCATCTAAAACATCACCGGTTATGCTAGGTACTTCTATATGATTAGGAATATATCTTTCTTTTAATAGTGAAATTATTTTTTCTTTATTCATTTTACTCCCTAACCTAGATACAAAATAATCAAATTCATTATAAAAATATGAAAAATGAATAAACAAATCTTTAAAACTACCATTTATCATTTGTCTAAATAAATTATTATATTCTTTTTTATTTTGAAATAATAATCTTTGTAATAAGGGTTTCGCTCCATTTTTAACATTTAAATCAACTATTAAATAATAAAGCATCTCATAATCTATATTTCCGTACACGTTATTTAAAATTTCTAGACTACTTTCATATCCAAATGCTATAAACATCTTATAAGCAACTAATATATAATCAGTCTTTGAATAAATAGGCGTTTTTTTAATCAACCATTCTAATTCAAGTGTTAAATATTCATCACTATGTTTTGAAGGTAACTTTTCTAGCATATTTACAATTTTATTTATATATCGCCTAGGGATAGTTAAATATTGTTCTGGCGTTAATTCATTTATATTATTAATAATTTCAGCATTATATTTCAAATAACTGATTAAAGCATATATATTTCTATAAGTTACTATGTTAAATAAACAAATATATGAAGAGCCAACTAATTGGTGAAAAAACAACTCACTTAATTCATTACTATCTATTCCGTAGTATTCTTCTAAAAATATTTTAATATATGTTATATTTTTTTCTTTTCTTAATTTCATAAATAGATTAAAAAGAGGAATTAGACTTAACATATTTTTATATTTATATTTTTTTATTTTTCTTATAACATGATCTTTTTTATTCATATAATAGTCCTCGTTCAATTCGTATAAAATATTATAACACAAGGCTCAAAAAGTGCAAAGAAAAACCTTGGAACAAATTCCAAGGCATATGAACTATATATATTATCTCTTTGAGAATTGTGGTGCACGACGTGCTGCTTTTAATCCTGGTTTCTTTCTTTCTTTAACTCTTGAATCTCTAGTTACAAAACCAGCTCTTTTTAAAATTGTTCTGTAACTGTCTTCGTTACCTTCATTAGCTTTATCATACTCTAATAAAGCTCTTGTAATTCCTAAACGGATAGCACCAGTTTGTCCACTAGTTCCACCACCGTTTACTTTTACTTCAATATCAAATGTATTTTCATTATTTGTAGCTACCAATGGTTGCTTCAAATCCATTACATAAGTTTCATAAGGCATGAATTCATTAACATCTCTACCATTAACAGTAATTTTTCCACTTCCAGCAGTCATTTTAACTTGAGCTACTGAAGATTTTCTTCTACCTGTTCCTGTAAATACTTTTGCCATCTAAATCCTCCTTATTTAACTTCCATTACTTTTGGTTGTTGAGCAGCATGTGGATGCTCAGCACCTTCGTAAACAAATAATTTTTTATACATTTGACGTCCAAGTCTATTTTTAGGTAACATACCTTTAACAGCTCTCTCAACCATTTCTACAGGATAATTCTCAATCATCTCACGAGCAGTTCTTTCTCTTAATCCTCCAGTATAACCACTATGGTCATAATAAACTTTTTTATTTAATTTATCTCCTGTAAGATTAACTTTTGAAGCATTAACAACTATTACATAATCACCACAATCAACATTTGGTGTATATGTAGGTTTATGCTTTCCACGAAGTATATTAGCAACTTTAGCAGCAACTCTACCTAAACTAATATTTTCAGCATCGATAACATACCAGTTACGAACAACTTCTTCTTTTTTTTGCATGTATGAATTCTTCATCATAACAAACTTTCCTTTCTCCTTTACATAAAACAAGTTTTCCCAGAACTCGTTCAATGTGGGATTTATAAATGTACCGTTTATAATAGTACTATAAAATTTAAAAAAAGTCAACAAAAACAGTACTTTTTGCTAACTTTTATACATTATTTATCAAAATAATTAAGTTGCATATTTTGCCGAACTAACTTCATTGTTTCTTCGGCTTTTTTCTTCGCACGATTGGTTCCCTCAATTAATATTTTATCCACTTCTTCAGGATGACTCTCATAATAGTTTCTTTTTTCACGTACATCTTTTAAAAATTCTAACATATTTTTAACTAGTTCTTTTTTACAAGCAACACAGCCACGTTCTCCCTTTTTACACTCATTGCAAATTGTGTCTAAATCATTCTTACTCATCAATTTATGATAATAGTAAACCATGCAAACATCAGGGTTAGCTGGATCATCCTTTTTTATTTTATTAGGGTCGGTTACCGCGCCCATAACTTTTTTATTAATAACTTCTTCTGAATCATTTAAGTAAATGGCATTCCCTAGACTTTTTCCCATTTTTTCATTACCGTCTAAGCCCTTAATACGTGGTGCTTCACTAAGTAAATGCTCTGGTTCTTTTAATGTTTCACCATATATACTATTAAACTTTCGAACAATCTCGCGTGTTTGCTCAATTAAAGGCAATTGATCTTCACCGACAGGAACTAATTCCCCTCCAAATGCTGTTATATCAGCAGCCTGACTAACGGGATATCCTAAAAAGCCATAAGTAATGCTTTCACCATCATTACCAAACAATTCTTTTTTTTGTGCAACTTCAGCTTTAACAGTTGGATTTCTAAATAAACGTGGAACCGTTACCATATTAGAATAAAAAACCGTTAATTCAGCAATTTCTGGAATCATAGATTGCACAAAAATTGTAGCTTTATTTGGATTAATTCCTACTGACAATAAGTCTATTGCAACCTCTCTAACATTATTACAAACTTTTTCAGGATTGTTAAAGTTATCCGTTAAAGCTTGTACATCTGCAATTTCAAAATAAGAATTATACTCATCTTGCAGTTTAACCCAATTGGTAAGAGCACCAAAATAATGTCCTAAATGTAAATTGCCAGTTGGTCTTACACCTGTTAATATTGTTTTCATAAAAATCTCCCTCTATAATATATTTTTTCTATTTAATAAATATTATAGAATACACCATCGTTTTTTCATAAACATCACCTAGCAAAAATTATATCACAAAAACGTCTAAAAAGTAACAGTAATCCTTGATAAAGAAAAGAAATAGAATAGTCTATTTCTTGTTATATACTCCAAAAATAATACTTTCATTAAATTGCAATTCGTTATATTCAATTAAAGTCCTAATACCAGTTTGATCACTATAATATTTTAATTGATTACCTAAACGATAATAAATGTATTCATCAACATAAAAAACGTCATCAAGTTTTTCAACTTTAAATAAATAAGTTATTCCTTTTTTATTTTGAACTGGGGTGCGATAAACATTATAATAATTACCAGATTTTTGATATAAATAATAATATCCCGAATATTTACCACCAATTAATTGGACATAATCAAATTTTGAAAAATCATAATCGTCAATATAATAATCAAATTTAACTTCATTGTTAGCCTTAGTAACAGTAATTTTGTCCCAATCATTATCAGCGTAATATTTAATTTTTCTCTTTTTATTTCCAACTTCTTTTATTTCTTTTTTCTTAGGATCGATAGAATATTGTTTTTCGCGATCCCTATCATAAAGATATATTTTTCCATCTACAACACCTTGAATATATGAGTCAAAAGAAATATAATCAGGGGCTTTAGCTTCTGATTTTTTTCCAGTTGATAATTCAATAAAATAGAAGGTTCTAAACTGTTGTTTAGAACTGTAATCGGCAGTAACATAATAATTGCCAACTACTGTACTTAATTCTCTAGCATATACGTCTTTATCAAATATTTGTATGCTATCAATATTATCATTTATCAAATATATACCTTGTAAATTACTAAGCGCTAAAAAATGATTTTTTTGCACATTATAAGTGTATAACTTTATGCCATCTTTAGATAATGTTTCAGTACTTTTATCTAAGAAAGTATCCTTATCATAAAGATTAATATCTATATCGTCAACAAATTCATCTAATTTTTCTTCTTTACCCGCTATAGATATATAATTATAATAGCGATTATTTTTATAGCACAAAATATCAGTTTGGGCCTTACCATCAATTATTGGCAATAGGCACTTATATTCACCATCATAATAAATTATATCTTCAACAATTTCTCTTTTTTCTTTATAAGTATCAAATAATTGAAAATTAAAATTTATTTTATTTACTGTAATCTCTAAATAATAATTGTCAAGTTCGTTTTTCTCTTTTTTAGTATAAATTTCATGAACCTGATATTGTTTATTTTTTCCCAACTTATATGTTACATCATGCCCTTTAGAATAAAAACGAATACAACACACTAAAATTAAGGCCATAAAAACTAGTATAATTACAATTTTTAATTTTTTCATACTACCACTTCACTCCTGATTAGCGCAAAAGGGAGCTTAGGCTCCCTTTCCAACTTCTCTTAAAATTGCTTTTTCACGCATCATATATTCTGAAATATTTGTTTCAATTTCATCCATAGATGCTTTTGATAGGTTAGATAGAACCACTACTTCTTTAACGGTATCTATATTAACTTTTCCCCAAATAATTCCAGTTTTAATTGATAAATCATTAAACATATCTGGTGTAATAGATATAAATAAATAGCCAAATAATACACGTTTTTGTGCTACTATAATTCTTTTATTAGTAACTGCTACAGCATAAGTATTAAAAATATCTAATGAACTATATCCTTTTTGACAACAAAAAGCATACGTCACATGTTCATCTGGATTTAAATGTTTTTCAATAACTTTAGCATGAGCTTTTTTACGCCATGCAATTGTACCTGGATATTTTCTAGCAAATTCTTTAACCATTTCATAAATTGTTTGCATTTTATAACCTCCTACTTTATAACGCCATATTCTGTAAACTTATTAGTATATAAATCCATATCTGCCAGTCCTACAATAGAATCTATATATTTTCCATTATCAACAATTAAGACAAAAGGTGTATTAGTAAGACCATCTTTATAACCAATATCCTTAATCATATCAGATATTTTATCTTTATTTTTTGTAGCATCTAAAGAATATATTTTAAGATTATTTTGTGAAGCTATCTTACCCAATATTGGCTTAACTCGTTCACAATAACTACAATTATTTTCACTAATAAAAATTACACTACGATCATTCTTGTCTAGAATATTTGAAAATTCTGTTCTGCTAATTTCTTCAAGATTATCTCCTGAAGTTACATCAATTATACCACGATTTGAAAACAAATGGAAATATTCACTTTCTGACTTTTCAGATGCTTCGAGAACACTTACGACTTTACCTTCGCTTACATAAACAATTAAATCAGATTGAATAGTACTAAAACCTAAATCGGACATAATTTTGATTAATTGACGATTACTTAAAATATATCCTTTAACTTCCGTATATATTAAATCATTTTCTTCACTAATTTTCATTATTGCTTTACCTTTATCATCAGTATCAGACTCATAAGTTGTTGGTAAATAGATAATTGTATCTTCTTTAGCTTTCATAGCGCTTTGATAGGCATTCAAAGTATCTTCAGTATCTTCTATCACTATTGGAATTAAATTATCTGTTTGTAAATAATTAGTTAATTGTTCAACATTTTCAAGTTTTGAGTAATGTGAAATTGGTACTCCCTCTTGAACAACAACCAAAGTTGAAGTTAAATTATAAACGTTTAACTCACGACGCAACATTTTCTTTTTAGCATAACTTATATTCTTTACATCAATATTTAAATAATCAAAGCCATAGTTAGTAGAATATTCAACACAAGCTTCGTCAATAGATTCATCATTTCCTAAATACACTAAAGCTAGTGTGGAGTGTTCCATTATATCTTCGTACTTATCAAACATCTCTTGTGAAAATAAATCCGTTAATAAAACACCAATTAAATACACTACTGCAATAATAATTATTAAAAAAAGAAAAATAAGAAAATTGCGAACATTACGTTTTGTTTGATTAAAACTTTTTGGCTTTTTTTCTGCAACTATATCTTCAATATCAATATGTTTGCCCTTTTTATAACTTTTTATTTCGTCAACAGTTTCAGTTGAATTTAATAAAGGAGCACCACAATTATCGCAATTATTGGACAATTTTTTTATTTCAAAACCACATTTTTCGCATTTCATTGTATTACTCCTTTCTATTTAATCTTTTATTATTCCATTATCTTTAAACATTTTAGTATATAAACTAACATTACCTAAAGTTGTCATATAATCGATAATTTCGCCATCTTTGATAATTAATAGGGTTGGAGTTACCAAACTGCCTTTTTCTTTAAAATTATCATCATCAAAATTTAATTCTTTTAAATCATCAATAAGATTATAATATTCTTCTTTACTAATATAGCTCAAATTTAAATAATTAATTTGTATATCATAAGCATTTGATAAATTACTTAAAATTGGACGGGCTGTTGTACAATAATTACAATTAGAAGCTCCTAATACTACGACTGTTGGTTCTTCTAAATCTTTTAACTTAACAAATTCATCATAATCTATAAAAGTTAAATATTGCTCAGGTTTATAAAAAGAACCTTCTGGTAATACACCTGCTTTAACAAAAAATTCTACGTATCTATTTCCCTCTACATAACCATTTTGAGTCGCTATAACTTGACCATTTTGGACAACTACAGTAGAAGGAGTAGATCCGTCTATTTTTAATTTTTTCTGAATTTCTTCACGTTTAGACTGACTTACACTAAGCTTGTCAAAATCTAAATATTTTAAGTCGTAGTCCTTAGCAATTTGTTCTAATATTGGACGTTGCATTTCGCAAAAAACACATTCAGATGAATTATAAAAAATAATTGCCAAATCATCAGATTCATAATATTCATTAAACTCACTCATCAATTCTTTACTATCAAGATAGTTATTAACTTCTTTAATCGCAAAAACACTAGATAGAATTAATACAACTGTTGCTAAAATCACAATCAAACAAATTTGAAATGTATTATATGTTCTCTCTTTACCTTTTTTCTTTATTTTTTTTTCTATTGGTGATTCTACTAATTCGTCTTTTTTCTTTTTAGCCATACTTCACCTCAATTAATCAAGCAAGCCTGCATCTTCAAATAAATCTTCTAAATCAGTTTCACCATCAACATAACCAGTTGTATAATCAATAATTTTACCATTTTTTACAAATAACAATAATGGAACTTCAACATTTTCAGTGTTTTCTTCATATGCTTCAGATGTATATCCCCACTTACCTAAGCCTTCAGTAAATTCTTTAAATTCATCTTCACTTAGAACACTAGAATTTAGTTCATAAACTTTAACTTTATGTTCAGCAACAAAATCATTCAAAGCTAATTTCTCAGTTGTACAAAGTCCACAATATGGAGTATTTATAAAAATAGCGCTAACAGATGAATCATCTAATAATTCTTCAAATTTTTCATAATCAATATCTGTGATATTATCTTCCAAATCATATTTTTTATCTTCAGAAATAAGGTCGTATTTAACTAATTGTTCAAAATATTCTTGACCGTCAAGATATCCTTCCCAAGACCCTATAATTTCGCCATCTTCAACAATAACTGTAGTTGGAGTTGCTCCACTTATACCTAATTCTTCTATAACAATATCAACTTCGCCATTTTCGCTATTTAATTCCAAATAATCTATATATAAGTAATCCACACCATATTTTTTACCAATAGCTTCAACATATGGCTTTTGGGCAACACAATATCCACATTGTGTACTAGCAAATACAATCACCTTTCGGTCTTCTGAATTAAAGTAATCATAAAATTCAGTTAATGCCTCACTATAATCTGAAGCATTCAAATTATGTTCTTCCGCAACACTTCCACCTTTTCGATTATCATTTTCACCTAAAACTAGTAAAATTACAAAAAAGCCTATAATCAATAATACAACAACAGCGATT
Source organism: uncultured Bacilli bacterium (assembly GCA_944373145.1). Lineage (GTDB taxonomy): Bacteria > Bacillota_I > Bacilli_A > RF39 > UBA660 > UBA5578. The sequence goes on along the minus strand of CALWAL010000002.1, from coordinate 159,756 downwards.
ATTGCTCCTTTAACATTATCACTCATCCCACTTCTAAGTGGTGAATCTATTTGTTCCTCTTTTTCTTCTTTTTTAATTACTTCCTCTTTTGCCATTATATAATACCTACTTTCTAATTATTCTTTTCATTAAAAATCTTTATACACATATTTAACCTTGCTAGTCACATGCAATGATTTAACATATATTAGCATGGCAATAATATTATAACATTTCTTAATATTATAAACAATACTAAGGCATTTAATTTAAATGTTTATTAATATTTTATTGATTTGTGTAATAAGTTTAATAATAATATTAAAGGAACTTTACAAAATCTATCTAAATTAATTACAACCTATCATTTCCCCACCAATTAACAATAAGACTACCTAATTTAATAGTTTCTTTTGTTATAACATTTTTTAATATTTCTATATCTTTGCTATTTTTATTTAATTGCATTAAAAATTCTCTACACGCTCCACAAGGAAAAACAAATTTTCCCTGTGAATCAACGCATACCAATTTAGTAATTACTTTATCACCATTTGTTATCATATTAGCAATGGCGTTGCGCTCGGCACACATTCCTAGCGAACAAGCAGTATCTATACATACACCAATATATATATGATGATTCTCAGTTAAAATAGCCGCACTTACACCACCAGCTTCTATCATATTAGATATCTTTCTATCATATATAGCATTTTTTGCTTTTTCATATAATTCTTCCCATATAGTATTATTGGAATATAAATATTTTATATGAATTGCATACACTCCATTTTTCTTTATAGCTTGTTCATATCCATCAAGTTTATTAACATTTATAATTGCCTGTTCTTTATCATCAGTTGAAGAAGTTGTGTATTTAGTTCCTTCTAAAGTAAACATCTCTTCTAGATTTTTATAATGAACTACATCTTCAACTTCAACAAAAAAGATACCTAATTCATCACTGCAAAATTCTATAATATCGCCTCTTTTTAAAGCCCCATAATTATGTTTTTCATTTCTTTTATCAGCTCTAATTTCTACTTTTTTACGACCTTCTTTAATTGCTAAAGCAGCTCTATCATTTATATTCAATTTTAACATCATATTTAAAACCTCCACTTCAAAAAAGTCCTTCAAAATAATATAGATATCATTACTAAATAATTTAATTGGAATAAAAATAAAATTCTATAATGAGAGCATTAATAACATGAAATTAATTATAGCTCCCTTTATTTCTTATTATTTATTACAACCTTTTATAATCTTTTTTTACTGATTATTATATCACATAAGAAAAATTATTTTTTACTCAACTTTTTATATCCTAAAAATATACCAGCACACCAAAAAGGAATTGTAATTATTAACGCAAAAAAGTCCCCAGATTGTAATACCGAAAAACACCAAAACGTTAAAAAAGAAAACCAAAAAATCAAGAAAAATATTATGTATAAATTATAATATTTTTTGATATTAATATTTTTATTATTTATTGTTTTAGATTTAGAGAAAAAGAAATTATTTAGATAATTAAATAATATAACAAGTTGATATATAATGAGTATAATAATGCAAAAGAATAAAGGTAAAAAAATTATTCTAGCTGGTTCAACTTCTTTACCAAAACTTACAAGTCCAAATATATAGGCAAAAAATGAGAAAATTAGCAATCTAAAAAGTAATTCAAATATTGTTTTAATATGTAATAATACCTCTTTTATTTTAGCATTTCTTAATTTTATTGCATCTACATCGATATTTTGTAAATATTTATCTTTCTTTAAATTTATAATTTTTTTTAAAAAAGGAGCTTCTTTTAATTTATACATCATATCATATATAATAAGAAAAAAAGACAATAACATTATAGTAATTAAAGAAAACGGATTTTGAGAGCTACCTCCTTTCAGAAAATAAATAAAGCTTACAATAAAAATTAAGTATACTACAAAAAGCATGATACTATTTTCAATTCTAAAAAACGGACTATAAAAATTAAAGAAAAAATTAATCTTCTCTTTGCTTATAGTAAATGTATTTTTAGTTATCCCTATTACTTCTTTTATATCATGTTTAGTTTTTAATACTTCATAATAAGCATTAGGTACAAAATCATTAAAATAATCAATATATAGATATTTATTACCTTTAGCATCAAAAAAATAATAAATTTTTCCATTTACTTTTTTCAAATATAAAATACTTTTTTTAGGCTTAATAACGTAATTAACAATAAATTGATACCAATTGTATAAAACTATAAAAGTAAAAAATACTGCTAGTATCACTATTATTATATTTTCACTAATAAAGCTATACACATTTTCATTATTAAAAGGTCTATCTCCCCACATTAAATATAAAACTAAAATATAAACAAATCCTAATACACTAGCAACAACAACACCGCCAAAATGTCCTTTAGTATCCTTACTTCTCATTTTCAACCACCATTCATTTTAATGTACTAAATTATAATTTATCTATCTTATCAATAAATTTGTTAGTTTCTTTATACCAAGCATAAATAGCCTTTTTTCTTTCTTGATATTTACGTAACTCTTCTTCACTATACCCAATATGACTATGTTTTTTTAGCCATCTATCAATAGTTCTTTGATAACATGTATCAATATCAGTTCTAATGACAATTATTTTACCTTTTAGTAAATTTATATTTTTTATACAATGAAATTGAGCACAATCTATGACAATTATTTTGTTATAATTTTTACAATAATTAAGTATTTCACTATATATTAAATCAAAATCAGCAATTAAACTGGGCAGTACTTTATATTTTTCCCTAAACATAATACCCAATTTATAATTCAAACCATTAGCATTCACAAATCTATCATTAGTAAATATCTCATCTGTATCAATGATAGCGTATTTATTTGAAGAAAAGAATTTTTGAGCATAATATGACTTACCAGAACCACTTTGACCGGTTAAATTAATTATAGCATCATCACTAAGCTTCTTTTCATATGGATTCTTTGCCACAGATAAGCTAATTAGTATATCAGATTTAATTTCTTTTAAATATTCATCTATTAATTTAACTGTTTTATTTAGTAACCTCCGACTGTCTCTACTAATGAAATCATTCCACTCACTCAAAACCAAATCAATATTTCCACTATTAACCTTATCTCGTAATATTTGTAGTGCCGTATTTCGATAACCCATTATAGATACCACTCCTAAAGCTTTATAATATGCTTCTTTAGGAATTGTAGACTTTTTATAAAATTCTAACGCCATTTCATCAGTTACTTTTCTTGGGTTAGTTATGATTATTTTATTACTTCTAAATACACCATGAGGAGTTGCTGAATCGATACAATCAATAATTTCAGTATCTTTTGGAATAATAACATCATAAATTGTATCTCCCCTATGTAGCCACCTTATAATTTTATCTTCAGTACTAAAATTAAAACCGCCAAACTCTCTACCATTTTTGGCTGAAGGGTTCCAATTATTGGCAATATTGACTTTATCAATTTGATATTCATAATTAGCTTCTTTATTTTCAAACATAACTTTTACATATTGAATCATAATTACAACTCCCCATTATATGCTGTATTAATTATATCATATATGATAGTTTTTTTATTTTAAAAAAATAAAAAACCAAATAGGTTTTTTATTCATTATTTTATTGTAAATTCAACTGAAAAATATAAATAATCATCTTTAGTTATAGGAGTATTATCATTTCTAAAAGTATATTTTACAAGACGATATTCACCTTTATCAAGATTTCCGTAAATATAAGACCAATTACATTCTAGTTCAAGCTGCCCGTCTTTATCTACTATATACCCTAAATCGTTAAAACTATAATCATCATGTATTGTTTTAACATTAGACCATTCACCCTTTATTTTTTCTTGTATATAAAATTCCTCACCATAAATATGAACTCCCGGACTATTAACATCCTTAATTACTATGGTTGCTCCTTGATTATTTAATGTTCCATCCTCAATCGCCATACTAACGCCTTCAACTTCATTAAGCTCATCATTATTACTAACTTGGCATTTTGTCCCGCAAGCTATAGCATTTAAACATAGTATTATAACAAATATATTCCTTATGAATTTTAATCTCATGTTTTTCTCACCGATAAAGTCAGTTTACATAGTTATATCTATTTACCACAACATTGTTTATATTTCTTTCCTGATCCACATGGGCACTTATCATTGCGGCCAACCTTATTGACTCGTTTTGGTTGAGCCTTTTTGACTTTATTTGAATCATTGTTAGCAACACCTTCAGCTACTTTTTTGCGTTCAATATTTTGTCTAATCTCCGCTTTTAACAAATAAGTAGAAGTTTGACGATCAATAAGTGCTAACAATTGATCAAACAATTCATATCCTTCACTCTTATATGCACGTAAAGGATTTTCCTGAGCATATCCACGTAAATGAATTCCCTCTCTTAAATGAGACATTGTATTAATATGTTCCATCCAGTAAGTATCAATCACTCTTAACGAAATAGCTTTTTCAAATTCATTTATTACTTCTTCTGGAATTTCATTAATTTTACTTTCATAATCTTCAACCAAACGAGTATAAACTATTTCTAAAGCTTCGGCTGCTTCACGATTTTCTAAATCTTCAATCGTAAGCTTATTTTTTAATAACTCATTAAAATATTCAATAATCTCATTTTTATCACAAGTATTAAAATTTCCATCCTTCATGTGGTCATAAATAGTATCCTCAACAAAATTATGAAAACTGTTTAAAACAGTATCATGAATAGATTCTTGATCTAAAATGATATTTCTTTTTTCATAGATAATTTCTCTTTGTTCATTAATAACATTATCGTATTCAAGTAAAGTTTTACGCATATCAAAGTTATTACCCTCAACTCTTTTTTGCGCAGATTCTATCGAATTAGATAACATTTTATTACGAATCGCAGCATCTCCATCAAAGCCCACACGAGCTAATAACGCTTTAGCACGATCAGTTCCAAAACGAACCATTAAATCATCTTCAAAAGAAACGCAAAATTGACTAAATCCCGGATCTCCTTGTCGACCTGAACGTCCACGTAATTGGTTATCAATACGTCTTGACTCATGGCGTTCTGTTCCGATAACACATAAACCGCCTAGTTCTTTAACCTCATCAGTTAATTTAATATCGGTACCACGACCGGCCATATTGGTTGCTATCGTTACCGCTCCTTTTTCGCCAGCTTTAGCAATAATCTCAGCTTCGCGAGCATGATTTTTAGCATTCAATACTTCATGAGGTATTTTAGCTTTCTTTAATCTTTCACTGATTAACTCACTAGTTTCAACTGCCACTGTACCTACTAAAACGGGCTGCCCAGTTTTATGTCTCTCTTTTATTTCATTAATAATAGCATTGTATTTACCTTCAGCAGTTGCAAATAATAAATCCCCATAATCTTGACGAATAATTGGTTTATTAGTTGGAATACAAATAACATACATATTATAAATATCTCTAAATTCTTCTTCTTCTGTTTTAGCAGTACCAGTCATTCCGGCTAACTTTTTATACATACGAAATAAATTTTGAAAAGTAATAGTTGCCAAAGTCTTTGTTTCCTCATTAATTGTTACACCTTCTTTAGCTTCAATTGCTTGATGTAACCCATCAGAGTAAGAACGTCCTTGCATTAATCGTCCTGTAAATGAATCAACAATTACAACTTTATCATCTTGAACAACATAATCGAAATCTCTTTTCATTGAATAATTTGCTTTTAAAGCTTGATTAATAAAATGAACTAAACCAGTATTTTCAATATCATACAAATTACTAACATTGAAAGTTTTTTCAGCTTTATCAATACCGACTTGATCTAAAGATGTTGATTTAGTTTGTTCATCATAAATGTATCCTTCTTTTTCTTTTAATCCTTTAACAAATTTATCTGCTTGAATGTATAAATTAGCAGATTTCATATGCCCTCCAGAAATAATTAAAGGGGTTCTAGCCTCATCAATTAAAACTGAATCGACCTCATCAATAATTGCAAAATTAAAGGGACGAGCAACACGATCTGATGCCTTAATAACCATATTATCTCTTAAGTAGTCAAAACCAATTTCATTATTTGTTGAATATAATATATCACAATTATATGCTTCTCTTTTTTCTGATGGTGTCAATTCACGATAATTAACTCCAACAGTAAGTCCTAAAAAACGATAAATTTCACCCATCCAACCAGCATCACGACCAGCTAAGTATTCATTAACAGTAATAATATGAACACCTTCGCCAGTTAGCGCATTTAAATAAGCAGGTAAAGTTGAAGTTAATGTTTTACCTTCACCAGTTTTCATTTCTGCAATATTACCATAATGGATTGCTAATCCACCAACAATCTGAACATAATAAGGCTTTTCTCCAATAACACGGTAAGCAGCTTCTCTTGCTGTTGCAAAAGCTTCTACTTTTATATCTTCTAACGTCTCTCCATTAGCCAAACGTTCTTTAAACTCTTTTGTTTTATTTTTCAATTCTTGATCAGACAAATTGCTATACTCTTCATCTAAAGCCATAACTTGGTCAGCAATAGCTTTAAATTTTGTTAATTCTTTATACTCATGATCAAATAATTTTTTAAAAAATTTCATATGCATTCTCCTTTGCGCTATATAATATAATATCAAAAAAACAAGTAAAATAACAGTTTATTCAATAACTTTTCAAAATTTTTAATAAAAAAATAGGCATTAAGCCTATTTAGTTTCTATAATACCGTAATTACCATCTTTTCTTTTATATAAAACGTCAACATCACCAGTATCCATATTTTTAAATACAAAGAATTCATGCCCCAACATATTCATTTGAAGAATAGCTTCTTCTTCACTCATTGGTTTCATTTCAATTTCTTTTCTTTTAACAATAGACGTTTCTTCTTCATCTTTATAATCATCGAATGAAAGATCAAAACCGATTGGTTCTTCTTTTACTCGTTTACTCATACGTGTTTTATTTTTTCTAATTTGTCTTTCTAATTTTTCCGATACAATATCAATAGCCGCATATAAGTCAATATGACTCTCTTCACCACGTAAAATAATTCTATAAATTGGAATCGTAACTTCGACTATTTGTTCAATCCCTCTTATTCTAACTACCACGGTTGCTGTAACATCATCAGGATTCTCTAGGTATTTGTCTAGGCGACCAATCTTCTCTTCAATATACTTTTTAATTGGTTCTGTAACCTCGACCTTTCTGCCATGAATATTAAACTTCATAATATCATCCTTTCCACCTTCATTATATCACAAAATTTATTAAATTAGAAATTAAAAATAATTAAGAATCTTTATCTAAATACCAAACATTAATATCAACATTTCCTTTAATCCCAGGTACTTGTCCATTATTACAAATTTGCCAAAAACTATAGTTGCCACTATAATCAGTTTCATCAGTATAATGAGCTAACCAAGTATTGTATCCTGTTTCAAGCCAAACTTGTTCCAAATAAAATTTACTTCCATATAGCAACCCCTCATATCCTTCTTCTTCAATCGTGTGCAAAAACATTTTAGCTGTATTGCTTAAATCATAAAAACTCATATTATAGTTATTAAATTCTCCCCATTCTTCCCAATCAAATGCGATTGGTAGTTCTACTTTATAATCTTTTATTTGACTTATAACCCATTTAGCATCCATTAGTGATTCTAGAGGTGTACTAGCATAAGAATAAAAATAAATTCCTACAGGGATTCCTACACGATTAGCTTCTTCAATATTTTGTTTAAATTGATTATCTAAAGTATATTCTCCTAAATATCCCCAACCAACACGAATAAAAACAAACTCAACACCAGCTTCTTTTAGTTGATCAAAATTAATAACACCTTGCCATTTAGATACATCTAAACCAATTTTTGTATTATCTGACTTGTATTTTTTCACTACATCAGAAAATAATGTTACTGACGGATTACTAGGATTAACAGAATTTTCACTACTTTCACTTGGCGTATAAACAACAATTTCAATTTTCTTTGTATAACTATTTCCACTAGAATCTTTGGCAATAAAAGTCACAGGGTAAGTCCCATTCTCATTGACATCATAATAACCGTCAATATAACAATTAGGATTAGGGTCATAATTATCTCCACAAAAAATATTTTTATAAAAATCTTTTGACGATCCATTTTTTACATAATATACACTGTCAACAAATGCTAAAGGAGCAACATTATCTACTACCTCTATATTATACGAATAAGTTACTTTATCTCCTTTATTGTTAATAACTTCAAACTCCACTTTATTGTTTCCAATTTTATACGAAGGGATATTATAGTCATTAACAATATCTCCATCAATTTCTACAATATAATCAGAAACTCTTTTTTCATCTAAAAAATTTAAAGTTAAATCATCCTCTAAAATAAAATCTTTTAAAATAATTTGTCTATTTCTATTTAAAATAAATATTACTGATATACTAATAAATAAGACTATACCTATTATAATTATTAAATAAAAAATCTTTTTCATACATCCCTCACTAAATGTATTATATCATTAATACCTTAAGAGAACTATATAATACGGAATATTATATAACAAAAAAAGCAGCTTAAACTAAAGCGGCTTTATTTTCTACTACATTTTTTGCTTGTAAACCTTTATCAGTTCTAACTAGTTCAAACGTCACGTATTGTCCTTCAACTAAAGTTTTGTATCCTTCAGATAAGATAGCTGAATAATGTACAAAGATATCCTCTGCATCAGTATACTCAATAAAGCCATACCCTTTTTCGTTATTGAACCACTTTACTTTACCAGTAAGCACAAATAACATCTCCCTTCTACTCTCTTACAACAAACCACACTCTCAAACTCCTCCACAACGGAAATAAATAAAAGCGCTAATACCGTAAATAATAATCGTTGCGGCGGATAGTTTAGATGATAGCACATCAAAATAATTCTTAAAAGTATTTTTGCACAAAACAACTATTTTTATGCACGAAATTATTAAAATATTAAAAATATATATTTTAAACACCTTAAATGGCATTTTATACATTTTCCATTTTTTGGCAATAATAAGTGTGCTATGATTTATAAAGAATTGGGGTGTAAGTAATGGCTAACTTTTTTGTCGCAAAATGTATACATTTAATTAAAAGCAATAAACCAGAACTGACAAAAACTGATTTAGAAATAATTCAATATGGCATTCATGGTTTATATTTATCATTAACTAAAATTGTTGTACTAATTATTATTTCCATTATCTTAGGACAATTAAAAGCGTTTTTTATTTTTTCAATGTTATTTGGAATCTTAAGAACAAATTCTTTTGGGATTCATGCCAAGAAAAGTTGGATGTGTTGGATTACAACAATTCCAATATTTGTCTTACTACCACTTTTAGCACAACATTTAATAATACCCGTATACATCAAAGCTATTTTAGGAATTATACTAATTTTACATGTTTATAGATATAGCCCTGCCGATACTGAAAAAAGGCCAATAATCAGTCCTAAAATTAGGAAAAAACATAAGGTGCTAGCTACTATTGTGGCTACAATATATATAATCACTTCATTTTTCGTTGATAGTCAAATAGTAGCTAATTCCTTATTGTTTAGTTTAATTTTAATTAATATACTTATATCCCCATTCACATATAAATTATTTAATTTGCCATATAATAATTATTTAAAATATATAGATAAATATGGTAGAAAGGAGAAGTTATGTTAGGGCTTTTTGTTGATTTATTAGCAAAAGTTGGTTCATTTGTAGCTAATACAACTGAAATGGGATGCGTCTTGTTTATGTTGTTCGAAGAACCAAAATGTCCTCAATCATTAATCAAATAATTACTTTTAAATTAATCATATAATCAATCAAAAAATGTAGAAATATATCTACATTTTTATTTTTAAATTTTGTGTAAAATTATCTTCATACAACTCACGTGAATTTTTTAACCTGTTATTTTGACTTAAAATTTCTTTAACTAATCTTAGACCATATCCACGGCCATTACCCTTTGTTGTATAATTAACTGTTCCAAATTTATCTAAATTGATTTTTCCTTCAAAGTTATTAGTAATACAAACGACAACATCGTTTCTTTCAACATAAATTTCTATAGTGATATTTTTTTTCTTTAAATTAGATACACATTCAATAGCATTATCAATAAAAACCCCAATAATTTTACAAATATCAATCATAGTATTGGAATCTATTTTACTAAATTTACGCGAGTTGACTCTTTTATCAACATAAATTTCATAATTTATATTATTATCCTGCATTTGAATTAATTTAGTATATATTAATCCTCTTAACCCACCACTAGGTATTTTTATAACTTTATTTAGTAAATCTTCATTAGTACTAATATTTTTGTCTAAAATTGAATCTATATAGGTATTTAATTTTTTATTTTTACTCATACCCCGTAACATCAAAAATTGATTACGTACTTCATGATTATTAACTCGGTTATTTTCAATTATATCCTCATATAATTTTATACTATCTAAAGAAACACTATATTTTTCCATTACCTCAACATATTTGTTATTAGTCGTTAAATAAGAATATACCAAAGCAACACTAAACAGACTTATAGAAGACCCTACGCCTAATAAAATCGGGTTATTAAATAAACCCTCAGAAATAAAGCATGTAAGAAATAAAAAAAAGTTGAATAGAACCACCATAAATAAGGAAAAAATTATGATTTGTTTAACACCTATTTTATTAAATTTTTTTAATACAATTTCATAAAAATTACATTTTTTAAACATTAAACTAAGTAACACCGTAATTATTCCTATAATTGTATTTTGAATTAATACAATATAAGGAGCGCTATCTACAAATAGTACTGGTTTCAAAAAAGACAATGCAAATAAAGTAAAAATTAGCTCCGAAAAAATATTAATAAATATTACAATTATACCTAAAATGCACGAATTTTTTAAATCTTTATTAATTAAATAACGAGCTAAAACAACATACAATAAACAATTAATAATTATTTTAAATACATTTAATGATATTTCAAAATTTATTATTAAAAATATGGTGCTTAATAAATAGCTGCAATACATTTTTTTATCTTTTAAATTAATTTTAACGTTACTAATAAAATACATGCTAATAACTGAACATAAATTAATAATTGCAAACGCTGCCCAATACTTCATCTAACACATCTCCTTTTTATACAAGTTTGATAACAAATCTATTTCAAGACCATTATCAAATGTAATAAGTTTATTTTTATAATTAATTTTTTCAACTCTATTCTTATTAACATAACAACTTTTATGAGTCCTAACAAAATTATCGCCTAAAGCATCTTTAACTTTCTTTAAACTTAAATTTAACCTATATTCTGCATTTTCCAATTTAATTACTGTTTTTCTTTCAATACTATCTCTAGTTATATAAAGAATTTTGCTAATTCTAATATTATAGTCAACATTACTATCGTTTAACTTCACTGCTTTATCATAATTTAAGTAGTAACAAGCATCTTTCAAAGAATTACGTAAATCAAATTTTAAATCTTCAAATTTATTAATAAAAGATAAACACATAATATTTCTCTTTAAAACTAATTTTCCATACTCATCATGTCCTGTCACAAATATTATGATACTGTCTCTATCATACTTTCTAATATCACGAGCTATATCTATCCCTGATGCTGATGGTGTTTCAATATCAAGAATATAAATTTTCTTACACTTACTTTTCATAATATTTTTAAATTGTTGATTATAATCATCATATTCAAATATTTTATACTCAATATTATTTTCTTTCATATATTCATCAACAATTTTAATTTCTGCTTTTCTACAACCACTATCATCTTCACAAATAACTATATTCATTTTTTCCTCCCTACTCTTTTAATATAATAAAAAAGCAAATTATCTTTCTTTATTAATTTGCCTCTCTCTTGCGATTGCTAGGGCACCTTGCGGTACATCTTTAGTAATTGTTGATCCTGCAGCTATAAAACTATTTTTATGTAATACAACTGGAGCTACTAATACAGAATTGCATCCTATAAAAGTACCTTCCTCTATATATGTATTATTCTTATTTTTTCCATCATAATTAGCAATTTTTACACCTGCACCTACATTTACACAATCTTTAATAGTTGTATCACCTACATAGCTTAAATGAGGTATTTTTACGCTATTGGTAAGTTTACTATTTTTTATTTCAACAAAAGAGCCTATTCTATTTTCATTACCTATTATATTTCCTGGCCTTATATGAGCATATGGACCTATATTATTTTTATTACCTATATGACTTTCTATTATATAAGAAGTATATATAATATTATCAGATCCAATAATAGAGTCTTTTATAAATGTACTTGGATAAATAATTGTGTTTGAGCCTATTATAGTTTTTCCAACAATTGTTGTATTTGGATAGATAATACAACCATCATCAATTTGAACTTCATCATCAATATAAGTTGTTTTTTCATCAATTATGCTATACATATTATCACCTTAACAATTATAACACAAATATGCAAAAAAACATCAAAAATAGGGGAAAAAAAGAGATGCTTATTGGGCATCTCCTTCAACTAATTCTAAAATTACTGTTAATGCATCGTCACCACGACGTTCATTTAATTTTAAAATTCTAGTATAACCACCATTACGATTAGCGTAACGTGGTGCTAAATCATCAAATACTTTTTTAACAGTATCTACATCATTATGTAAAAATGCTAATGCTTTTCTTCTTGCAACTAATGAGCCATCTTTACCATAAGAAATCATTTTATCTACTGCTTTACGAACTTCTTTAGCTCTTGTTTCAGTCGTTTCAATTCTTTCATTATTAATAACTGCTTTAGTCAAGTTAGCAAGCATACTTCTTCTATGTTTATTTGTACGTCCTAATTTTCTATAAGCCATAACTAAACTCCCTTCTACTAATCGTCATCACGGAATTTAAGTCCCATTTCTTTAATCTTATCGATTACTTCTTTTAAAGACTTTTTACCTAAATTACGAATCTTCATCATTTCTAATTCAGATTTAGAAGTTAAATCTCCCAAAGTAGTAACTCCAGCTCTCTTTAAGCAGTTATATGCTCTAACAGAGAAATCTAAATCATCAATTGATGTTTCTAATTTCTTTAATTTATTATCTTCTTGTTTAGCATTCATGATTCCTGTAATATCAGCAATTTCACTTAAATTTGTTACAATGTTTAAATGTTCAATCATGATTTTAGCTGCTAAAGCCATAGCCTCTTCTGGCCGAAGAGAACCATTTGTAAATACTTCCATTATTAATTTATCATAGTTGGCATCCTGTCCAACACGTGCGCTTTCCGTTTCATAACTAACTCTTTCAATAGGTGAGTAAATCGCATCAATTGGAATGAACCCTTTTTTCTCGTTATCAATAAATGATTTGTTTTCATTTGATGGAACATACCCTCTACCGTTGGCTATCATAAGTTCCATATCAAGTTTTCCTCCCTTAGCAAGAGTAGCAATCACTTGATCTTTAGAAATGATTTCAACGTCGGAATCTGTTTCAATATCAGCAGCTGTAACAACTCCTTCTTTATCAGCAAATAATTTAACAATTTTTACTTCTTGAGTATTATTTTTAACAACTACATTCTTTAAATTTAAAACAATTGTCGTTACATCTTCAACAACGCCATCAATTGTTTGAAACTCGTGCATTACACCATCAATTTTGACAGCAACAATTGCACTACCAGGCATACTTGATAACATAATTCTTCTCAAAGCATTACCTAATGTGGTTCCAAACCCTCTTTCTAAAGGTTCTAATTCAAATTTACCATAATTTTTGTTTTCAACATATTCAGTTATTTTATATGTTGGCTTCTCAAAATTTAACATTTCCCCACTCCTTTTCTCAAATTATCCACGTGGACGCTTTGGTGGACGACATCCATTATGTGGTATAGGTGTAACATCAGTTATAGATGTAATCTCTAAACCTGCTGTTTGAAGTGAACGAATAGCTGTTTCTCTTCCTGATCCTAAACCTTTAACATATACTTCAACTTTTCTCATTCCCATGTCATAAGCTGCTTTTCCAGTTGCTTCTGCTGACATACCAGCAGCGAATGGAGTTGACTTCTTAGATCCTTTAAAACCTAAAGTACCTGCTGAAGCCCAACTAATTGCATTACCATCAGCATCTGTGATCGTAACAATAGTATTATTGAATGTTGAATGGATATAAGCTCTACCTTCTGGTACAGACTTTTTAACTTTTCTTTTTCTTGCTTTATACGCCATTTTTATAACCTCCTTTAGTTACAACTATTTTTTCTTATTAGCAACTACTTTTCCTTTACCTTTACGAGTGCGAGCATTTCTATTTGTTCTTTGACCTCTTACTGGTAAGCCTTTTTTATGACGAGTTCCTTGATAAGAATTAATTTCCATTTTAGTTTTGATGTTCATATTAACTTCACGACGTAAATCTCCTTCAGTCGTATATTTGTTAACTTCATCACGAATAAGATTTAATTCATCATTTGATAAATCTCCAGCTCTTTTATCTTTATCAACGTTAACGCTATCTAAAATTTTATTAGATAAGCTTCTACCAATACCATAAATATAAGTTAATGCTATCTCAATTCTTTTATTATTTGGTATATCTACACCTTTAATACGTGCCATAAAACACCTCCTATATTAACCTTGTCTTTGTTTATGCTTAGGATTAGTACAAACAACCCTAACTTTACCTTTTCGTCTAATAACTTTGCATTTTTCACACATTTTTTTAACTGATGCTCTAACTTTCATAAAATCCCTCCTACTTTCGGTATGTTATGCGACCATGTGATAAATCGTATGTTGACAACTCAACCATTACTGTATCTCCAGCTAAAATACGAATCATGTTCATTCGCATTTTACCTGATACATGCGCCGTAATAACATGTTTATTTGCTAGTTCTACCTTAAAATAATAACCTGGTAAAACCTCAAGCACTTTACCTTCAACTTCTATAACGTCTTGCTTAGCCATTTTATCACCTCTTCGTCAATATTGTATAACCGTCTTTCGTAACTAATATCGTATGTTCAAAGTGAGCAGATGGACAACCGTCTGCAGTAACTACTGTCCAATCATCGTCTAATAAATAGACATCTGCTGTTCCTAAATTAAGCATTGGTTCTACAGCAATAACCATCCCAGCTTTTAAAACAGGACCGGTTCCTTTTTTACCATAGTTAGGTACTTCTGGATCTTCATGAAGATGGCTACCTACACCATGACCTACTAGTTCTTTAACAACGCCTAAATCATGGTCAGTTGCATACTTTTCCACTGCATACCCAATATCACCAACTCTGGTTCCCTCTTTTATTACGCTCAAACCTTCATATAATGCTTTTTCTGTATGTTCCAAAAGATATTTCTTATCTTTTGATACATTACCTACGGCATAACTCCAAGCCGAATCGCCATGATATCCCTTATAGCAAGCACAAATATCTAATGTTACAATATCGCCATCTTTTAACTTACGCTTACTAGCAATTCCGTGTACAACTTCTTCGTTAATTGATATACATATATTAGCTGGATATCCGTCATAATTGTAGCATGACGGTGTCGCGCCGCGGCTTATAATATAATCGCGAGCTAGTGAGTCTATCTCTTGCGTTGTAATTCCCGGCTTAAGATATGGCTTTAAATATTTATGTGTATCGCCAACTATTTCACCAGCTACGACCATTAACTCTATTTCTCTAGGAGATTTAATACTAATCAAATTACTCTCCTAAAATCTTAATTACTTGAGCGTGGGTATGACTAGGGCTTTTAGAAGAATCAACGTGATATACAATACCTTGAGCATCATAATAATCTACCAAAGGTTCTGTTTTTTCTAAATATGTGTTATATCTATCATCATAAGTTTCAGGATTGTCATCACTTCGTTGAATAAGTTCTACATTGCAATCATCACATAGTCCTATTTTTTTTGGTTTCATATCTCCTGTATTTGTGTTATATATTCTTTTACACATTGGACATGTAAACCTACCACTTATACGTGATTTTGCGATTTCCTTATCTATATCCAAAACAATTACTACACCTGTATCTCTTTTCATCTCTTTTAAGATTTTATCATAAGCTTCTGCTTGAGATACATTGCGTGGAAATCCATCTAATATATAACCGATTTCACAGTCAGACTGTGAAATCCTTGCTTTCAAAAGATCTAATACTATTTCATCAGGAACCAAAGCTCCTTTATTAAGAATTTCACGAATTGCTTGAGCTTGTTCATCATCTCTTTTTACTACATCTCTTAATAAATCTCCAGTTGATATACTTGGAATATTATATTGATTTTTAATTTGTTCTGCTTCAGTTCCTTTTCCCGCTGCTGGCGGCGCTATAAGTATGATACTTTTCATTTTTATCTTCTCCCTTTTCTTCCTTTAGTATAAGTTCGACTAACCAATTGACTTTTTAATTGTTTATAGGTTTCTAAGGCAACACCAACAACAATTAATAATCCAGTACCACTAATTGTAATACTTGTTTGAAGTGTTGAGAACTCACTAAATAGAATTGGAAGTGCAGCAAGTAGTGCTAAAAAGCAAGCACCAACAATTGTTATCCTCTTTAATATTTTACTTATATATTCATCAGTTTCGTGGCCTGGTCTTACACCTGGAATATATCCACCGTTTTTATTTAACTTTTCAGATAATTCTTTTGGTTTTAACTGCATAAATGTATACAAATATGAAAAACCAATTATTAATAACACATATAAGATAATCCCACTTATAGAAGTATAGCTAATATACTTTGTTACAAAAAGCGCAAAATCAGCATTATTTATAAATGAAGCTATGATTTGCGGAATTGACACTACTGCTGATGCGAAGATAACAGGCATAACACCAGCACTGTTCAATTTGAATGGAATATAATTTTGTTTACCGAAGGTACTTGTTGATTTATTAGCATATTGAATAGGAATACGGCGTTCTGCATTTTCTTCAAAAATAACACCGATTATTATAGCTAAAAACACTAAAACAAACATAATAAATGTTAAAATTCCAATAAATCCATTTGCACCATTAATTAATTCCGTCCAAAGACTAGAAAACATTGATGGCAAAGTGGCTATGATACCAGCCATGATTATCATTGAAACCCCATTACCTATTCCTTTTTGGGTTATTTGATCACCAATCCATAATACTAATGCAGTACCTGCAGTTAATACTAATGAGTAAGTCATATAATCTAGCGATGTACCATTTTTAATATAAGAGAATGAATACATATAACCTTGGATAAACGCTAAAATAATACCAGTTACTCTAGTTATTTGATTTAATTTGTTACGCCCTACTCCACCTTGTTTACTTAAATCTGCTAAATATGGAACAATATCCATAGATAACAGTTGAATAATAATTGAGGCTGAAATATAAGGCATAACACCTAATGCAAAAATAGAAGCAGACTCAAAAGCGCCACCACTCATTGCATTAACAATCTCTAAGAAACCTAACCCTTCCGTACTCATTTCAACACCAGGTACAGGAATAGTTGTTCCTAACTTAAAGATAAATAAGGCAGCAAAAGTAAATAAGATTTTCTTTTGAATATCTTTATTTTTAGGATTAAATATTTGCTTAATAGTTGCAAACATATTAAATCACCTCAGCTTTTCCACCTATTTTTTCTATTTTTTCTATAGCAGTCTTTGAGAATTTAGAAGCTTTAACTGTTAACTTTTTAGTTAATTCACCATTACCCAACACTTTAATTCCAGATAATTGCTTCTTAACAATTCCCATCTCTTTCAATAATTCTGGAGTTACTACAGCTCCATCTTCAAATTTTTCTAAATCACTTAAATTAATTGTTGCATATTCAACTTTAAATGGTGCATTTGAAAAACCTCTTTTTGGTAAACGTCTGAATAAAGGTAATTGTCCACCTTCAAATCCAGGTCTTACTCCTCCACCACTTCTAGCATTTTGTCCCTTATGTCCTCTACCGCTTGTTTTACCGTTACCAGTAGCAACTCCACGTCCTACTCTTTTACGGCTCTTAACAGCGCCTTCAGGTTGATTAATAGCATATAGTTTCATTACATCAAATCCTCAACTTTCTTACCACGAAGTCTTGCAACTTCTTCTATTGTCTTTTGTGATTTTAAAGCATTAAGGGTTGCATATGCCATATTAATTTTTGTACTTGAACCTAATGATTTAGATAAAATATCTTTAACCCCTGCCATTTCTAGTACAGAACGAACTGGACCACCAGCTTTAACTCCTGTACCTTTAGCAGCAGGTCTTAACATAACTTTACTAGCTCCTTCTACACCGATTGCTTCATGTGGTATAGTTCTATCATCAACAATAGCAACTTTAACTACATTTTTAGCAGCAGCTTGACTAGCTTTCTTGATAGCATCAGGTACTTCATTAGCCTTACCAGTTCCAAGACCAACTTTACCTTTTCTATCTCCAACTACAACAACGGCAGAAAAACGGAAATGACGTCCACCTTTCGTAACTTTAGTAACACGACCGATAGAAATTACTTCTTCTTCATAAAGTTTTGGTTGTTTAGCTCTTGGTTCTCTTGGTTTTCTATCAGACTTACGAGAATCTCTTCTGCTATTCTTACCAGTTGATTCAACTTTTTCAGTTGTTTTAACTTCTTCAACTTTTGCGATTTCTTGTTCCATCATTACCCTCCTTTTAGAATTCTAGTCCGTTTTCACGTGCAGCATCTGCTAATGCTTTTACACGTCCATGATATTGGTATCCACCTCTATCGAAAACTACTTTTGTTATTTTTGCTTCTTTAGCTCTTTTAGCTAATAATTCTCCTACTTTAGTTGCTGCTTCAACGTTACTACCATTTTCAAGCTTTAACTCTTTATCAATAGAAGAGGCACTAACTAAAGTAACAGCTTTTTCATCATCAATAATTTGTGCAAAAATATTACTATTTGATCTAAAAACATTTAATCTAGGTACACTAGCTGTACCTGATACTTTTGCTCTAACACGACTATGTCTTGCTTGACGTGCTTCATTACGAGCTACTTTTTTTATCATAGTTTCTCTCCTTTTCTACTATTTAGAAGCTTTCTTTCCTTCTTTACGTTGAACGTGTTCATCAGCATAACGAATACCTTTTCCTTTATATGGTTCAGGTTTTCTTATTTTTCGAACATTAGCTGCGAATTCTCCAACTAATTGTTTATCAATACCTTTTACTAATAATTCAGTATTGCTTGGTACTTCAACAGTGATTCCTTCTGGAATTTCTGGAGTCCAAGTATGAGAATGACCAGCAGAGATTACTAAATCACTTCCTTTTAATTGGAAACGATAACCTACACCGACACATTCTAATTTCTTTTCATATCCTTCTGTAACACCAACAATCATATTACTGATATTAGCGTTTGCAGTTCCATGAAATTGTTTATAATTATCATTATCTCTAGTTATTTTAACTTCTGTATCTGTGATTTCAACATTTAAATGATTGTTAATTTCAGTAGAAAGTTCTCCTTTAGGACCTTTTACTGTAACGATGTTTCCATCTACAGATACCGTTACACCAGCTGGAATACTTAATATTCTATTTCCAACACGACTCATAAAATCATCCTTTCTACCAAATGTAAGCTAAAACTTCTCCACCAAGTGATTGTTGTCTAGCATCCTTGTCAGTCATCACACCTTTTGAGGTAGATATAATAGCAATACCTAGACCGTTTAATACTTTTGGTACTTCGTCAGCTTTAACATAAGCACGTAAACCTGGTTTAGAAATTCTCTTTAATCCAGTAATAACACGCTCTTTATTTTCACCATATTTTAGCGTTAAAACTAAAATATCTTGAACATTGTTCTTTTTAGTTTTATAGTCTACAATGAATCCTTCTTCTTTTAAGATTCTGGCTATTTCAACTTTAATTTTTGAAGCAGGAATTTCTACTTCTTTATTTCTCATCTGATTTGCATTACGAATTCTTGTAAGCATATCAGCTATTGGATCTGTTACCATATACTTCCCTCCTTCTACCAACTAGATTTTTTCATTCCTGGGATTTGTCCTTTATAAGCTAGTTCACGAAAACAAATTCTACAAATACCGTATTTTTTTAATACAGAATGTGGTCTTCCACAACGAGTACAACGAGTATATCTACGTACTTCAAACTTTGGCTCACGACTAGCTTTAACTTTCATACTTTTCTTAGCCATATTTTCCTCCTAAGTAATTATTTCTTAAATGGCATACCGAAACCTTTTAAGAGATCAAGAGCCTCTGCATTAGTCTTTGCAGTAGTAACGAACACAATGTCCATACCACGAACTTTAACAACATTATCATACTCAATTTCTGAGAATATTAATTGTTCTGTAAGTCCTAATGTATAGTTTCCTCTACCATCAAATGATTTATTAGATATACCTCTAAAGTCTCTTACACGTGGTAATGTAATACTAATTAATTTATCTAAGAAGTTATACATATTTTCACCACGAAGAGTTACTTTACAACCAATTGCTTGTCCTTGTCTTAATTTAAATCCAGCAATTGATTTTTTTGATTTTGTAGCAACTGGTTTTTGTCCTGTGATTGCTTCCAAGTCTTTCATTGCAGCTTCCAATAATTTAGAATTGCTTGTAGCATCACCACATCCAATATTAACCACAATTTTATCAAGTTTTGGTACTTCCATAACATTTTTATAATTATATTTTTCTCTTAAACTAGATACGATCTCTTTTTCGTATTTTTCTTTTAGGCGGTTCATATATACCCTCCTTCCAATTAATTAAGACTTTCATTAGATTTTTTAGTTACTCTAATTTTATTGCCTTTTTTATCTGTAGAATGTCCAATTCTGGTTCTTTTACCGGTCTTCGGATCAACGATCATTACATTAGAAGCATGAATTGGAGCTTCCACTTCAACGATACTACCTGCAGTTTGTCCATTTGGCTTAACATGTTTTTTAATAATGTTAACACCTTCTACAACTACACGATTTTCAGCACGCAATACGTGTGAAATTTTTCCTTCTTTACCTTTATCTTTACCAGCAATGACAACTACTTTATCTCCAGTTTTAAAGTTCATTTTCATTCCTCCAAACTTCTATAACACTTCTTTAGCAAGTGATATAATTTTCATAAAATTTTTGTCACGTAATTCACGTGCTACTGGTCCAAATACACGAGTTCCTACTGGGCTCTTGTCATCTTTAATAATAACCGCAGCATTATCATCAAATTTGATATAAGATCCATCTTCTCTTCTTAGACCGAATTTGCTTCTAACGATTACTGCTTTAACAACTTTTCCTTTTTTGACAGTTCCGTTAGGAATTGCGCTTTTAACAGTTGCTACCACTACATCTCCAATATTGCCAGTTTTAACTTTAGATCCACCAAGTACACGAATTACTAATAATTCTTTTGCACCTGAATTGTCTGCTACTTTTAAACGGCTTTCTTGTTGAATCATATACTAATTCCTCCTTCGTCAATTTGCAATTATAGAATAACTGCTTTCTCTACTATTTCCACAACACGGAAATGTTTTGTTTTAGATAATGGTCTAGTTTCAGTGATTCTAACGATATCACCTTTCTTAGCCTCATTTTTTTCGTCATGTGCAGCGTATTTTTTAGAATATTTAACTCTTTTTCCATATAAGCTATCATTTTTATAAGTTTCAACTAGTACAGTAACAGTTTTATCATTAGCATCGCTAACAACTTTACCAACTAATTCACGAGTTCTTTTTTCTTCCATATTACCCTCCTAATTACTTCCCAGATAGTTCTCTTTCACGTAAAATTGTTTTCATACGTGCAACTAACTTTCTTAATTCATTTATTCTTGAAGGTTTTTCTAAAGATCCTGTAGCTTGTGAAAAACGCAAGTTAAATAATTCTTCTTTGTATTCTTCAATTTTTGAAAGTATTTCTTCGTTTGATAATTCTCTAATTTCTTTATTAGTCATTATTTACACCGCTTTCTTTCTTAACAAATTTACATTTGATAGGAAGTTTATGACTAGCTAAACGGAATGCTTCACGTGCAACTGATTCTTCAACTCCTGACATTTCAAACATAATTTTGCCTTTCTTAACTACTGCTACCCATGCATCATGAGAACCTTTACCTTTACCTTGACGAGTTTCTAGTGGTTTCTTTGTTAATGATAAGTGTGGAAATATATTTTTATATATTTTACCACCACGTTTTGTAAAACGTGTCATAGCAACTCTGGCTGCTTCGATTTGACGTTCAGTAATCCAAGCACCTTCCATTGCCATTAATCCATATTCACCTAAATGTAATTCTGTATTTCCTTTTGCTTTACCATCATAAGGTAGGCGATGAGGATTACGATATTTAGTTCTTTTTGGTATTACGGCCATCTACATTACCTCCCTTATTTTTTTCAGGAAGTATTTCACCTTTACAAATCCATACTTTAACACCAATTTTACCATAAGCAGTATCTGCTTCTTTATGAGCATAATCGATGTCTGCTCTTAAAGTATGTAGTGGAATAATTCCTTCAATATATCCTTCAGTACGAGCCATATCCGCTCCACCTAAACGACCAGAAACGGCAGTTTTAATTCCTTTCGCTCCAGCTTTCATTGTATTTCTAACTGCTCTTTTTTGTGCTATTCTGAAAGACACACGTCCTTCGATTTGGCGAGCAATATTTTCTGCAACTAATGCAGCATCTAAATCTGGGTTCTTAACTTCTTTAATAGAAATTTGAACGTTTTCATTAACTAATTTTGATAATTCTGCTTTTAATTTTTCAATTTCATCGCCACCGTGACCAATTACCACACCAGGTTTTGCAGTGTTAATAATTACTTCGGTTCTTTTCTCGTTTCTTTCAATAAGAACGCTTGAAACTGAGGCATCCTTCAACTTTTTAGCTAAATACTTACGAATCTTGTTGTCGTTAGCTAAAAATTTAGAAAAATCTTTTTTTTCAGCATACCAAGTAGATTCCCAGCCTTTATTGATACCAACTCTAAGTCCTATTGGACTAACTTTTTGACCCACAAGTGTTCCTCCTTTACTTTAGTTTCTTTCACTTACTACAACAGTAATGTGACTTGTTCTCTTCTTAATTGGATCTACATGTCCACGAGAACCAAATTTTATTCTTTTTAAGGTTTGACCTTCATTAACATATGCCTCTTTAACATATAATTTGTTTTTGTCTAAACTTAAATTATTTTCGGCATTTGCTACAGCTGAAGTTAAGACTTTACGAATTAATCTTGCAGCTTCTTTATTTAAATTATTTAAAATTTTATCTGCTTCTGATACGTTTTTGCCACGTATTAAATCTATTACTAAACGAGCTTTACGTGCTGGAATTCTAACTCCTTTTGCTATCGCTTTTGCTTCCATTTTAGTCCTCCTTCCTTAACTTCAATTACTTTTTATTCTTGTCTTCGCCATGACCACCGAATTTACGTGTTGGAACAAATTCTCCTAATTTATGTCCTACCATATCTTCTGTTACATAAACTGGAACGAATTCTTTACCGCTATGTACAGCGAATGTGTTCCCAATAAATTCTGGGAAAATTGTTGAACGGCGTGACCAAGTTTTAATAACTTCTTTTTTCTCAGCTTCATTATTTTTTCTAACCTTTTTCATTAAACTTTCGTCTACGAAAGGTCCTTTTTTAAGACTTCTTGCCATCTAAACCATCCTTTCCCTATTATTTAGTGTTGCGACGACGAACAATTAAGCCATCAGATTGTTTTTTACCTTTACGAGTTTTATAACCAAGTGCTGGTTTACCCCAAGGAGTAACAGGTCCTTTACGACCAATTGGTGCACGACCTTCTCCACCACCATGTGGGTGATCATTAGGGTTCATAACTGATCCACGAACAGTAGGTCTAATACCTAAATGTCTCTTACGACCAGCCTTTCCTAAATTTACTAATTCATGATCTTCATTTCCAACTTCACCAACTGTTGCACGACAAGTACTTAATACTTTACGAACTTCACCGCTAGTTAAACGAAGTAATGTATATTTTCCTTCACGTCCTAAAATTTGAACTGAAGAACCTGCAGAACGAGCTAATTGTCCACCTTTACCTGCTTTTAACTCAACATTGTGAACAAAAGTACCTTCTGGGATATTTTCAAGAGGTAAACAATTACCAACTTTAATATCAGCCTTTTCACCACTTTCAACTTTGTCTCCTACTTTTAATCCTTTTGGAGCAATAATATATCTTTTTTCTCCATCGACATAATTAATAAGAGCAATATTTGAACTTCTATTTGGATCGTATTCGATAGATGCTACTGTTCCTGGAACACCATCTTTATCTCTTTTAAAATCGATAACACGGTATTTTCTCTTTTCACCACCACCTTGGTGTCTAACAGTAATTCTACCTTGATTATTACGACCGCCATTTTTCTTTTTTGTAACTACCAATGATTTTTCTGGTTGTACTTTAGTTAATTCACTATTATCTAAAGTAGTCATACCACGTCTACCATTAGTTGTTGACCTATAACTTTTGATTGCCATACGTATAATCCTCCTTTAGACTAGTTTAGTTCAATTGAACTACCTTCAGCTAATTTAACAATAGCTTTTTTTCTCTTGTTAGTTCTACCAGTGTAGCGACCAACTCTTTTTTTCTTAGTTGTAGCATTAATGGTATTAACGCTTTCAACTTTAACATCGAATACTTTTTCAACTGCCTGTTTAATTTGTGTTTTATTAGCTTTTGGATCAACGCTAAACACGATAGTGTTTTTTCCTTGTGCTAAATTAGCAGTTTTTTCAGTAATGATTGGCTCTTTAATAATATCTCTATAATTATTCATTATGCTAAAGCCTCCTCTACTGATTTAATTGCAGCTTCTGTTGCTACTAATACGTTAGCTGAAATGATATCCATTGTATTGATTTCATCAGCTTGTAATAATAAAACATTTTCTAAATTTCTAGCTGCTAAAATTAAATTATCATCTAATTCATCAACAACAACTAAAATATTTCTGTCGATATTTAAATTTGCTAAAATTTCCTTCATTTCTTTTGTTTTAGCACTTTTTAATTTCAATTCATCTAAAATGATTAACTCATTATCTAATACTTTATAAGATAAAGCTGATTTTAAAGCTAATCTTCTTTCTTTACGGTTCATTTTCAATGTATAATTTTTATCTGTTTGTGGACCAAACGCTACACCACCGTGAATCCAATGTGGAGCACGTGTTGATCCTTGACGAGCACGTCCAGTTCCTTTTTGTCTCCATGGTTTTTTTCCACCGCCAGAAACCTCAGCACGATTTTTAACACTATGTGTACCTTGTCTAGCATTTGCAGTTGCTAAACGAATTGCATCATAGATAACAACATCATTTGGTTCAACACCAAATACTGATTCATTTAATGTAATATCCTTAACCTTTTTACCTTGTATGTTTAATACATCCATTTTCTTCATAAGTTTGTATCCTCCCTACTATTTTTCTTCTGTAGTAGACTCTTCTACAACTTCTTCAGTTGTAGGTTCAACAACAACCTCTGCAGTTTTTGGTGCATAGTTTACTAAGCCTTCTGTTTCATTAACTTTTCCCAAGTTTTTTACAGCACTCTTAATAACAACTAAACCTTTTTTAGGTCCAGGAACATTACCTTTTATCAATATTACATTGTTTTCTAAATCTACAGCAACAATCTCAAGATTTTGAATTGTAACTGTAAGTGTACCCATATGTCCTGGTAATTTTTTACCCTTAAAAACGCGCATTGGTCTCATAGTACCCATTGAACCTGGTCTTCTATGATAGTGTGAACCATGTCCCATAGGCCCTCTTGATTGTCCATGTCTCTTAATAACACCTTGGAACCCTTTTCCTTTAGTAGTTCCAGTTACATCAACTACTTCACCTGGTGCAAAAACATCAACTTTAACTTCTTGCCCCAAAGTATATTCATTGATATCTACACCTTTTATTTCTCTAAAGAAGCGCTTAGGTGTAGTATTAGCCTTAGCTGTATGTCCAGCTGAAGCTTTAGTCGCTAACTTTTCTCTCTTTGTATCGAATCCCAATTGAATAGCTTCGTAACCATCGTTTTCTTTAGTTTTAATTTGTGTTACTACATTTGGTTCAACTTCAACAACAGTTACAGGAATCAATTTTCCAGATTCAGTAAATACTTGAGTCATTCCAATTTTACGACCTAAGATTCCTTTCATATACTTTCCTCCTATTATTTAATAATTTTGATATTAACGCCGCTTGGTACCTCTAAATGAGTTAATGCCTCAATAGTTTCCTTTGTCGGATTAATAATATCAATAAGTCTTTTGTGTGTTCTTTTTTCAAATTGCTCACGTGAATCTTTGTCTTTGTGAACAGCTCTTAAGATAGTGATTTTTTCAACTTCTGTTGGAAGTGGAATTGGCCCACTAACTTCTCCACCGTTTCTCTTTACAGTTTCAACGATTTTCGCACAAGCTTTGTCTAAATTTTTATGTTCGAAAGCTTTTAATTTGATACGAATCTTAACTTTTGACATTTTATGTCCTCCCTTCGCCTATATCTTGTATAGACTTGCTCCGTGTAAAAACCCGATTCTTAAGCTTATTTGTCTTACAACTTAACCTGGTGTATCGGCAACCTCACACATCTTTGCATGCCACACATACAAAAGTATACTAAAAAAGTGCCGAAAAATCAACACTTTTTTACTTTTTCTTTCGTTTTTTCTTTTTTTTAACTTTTTTATCATTCGTTGAGCTATTTTCTAACCAACTCCTAGGATTAATTCCTGCCTGCATAACCATTCTCACATTAGTAGGACTATATATATCCTTTACTCCTGTGATTGATAAAGCATAATAATTCAAATTTAAAGATAAAATTCTTCTTCTTAAAACATTATCATTTTTACTCTCATAATTTTTTAAAACTGCATTAATGGCTTGTAATTGTTTTTTTGTAGGAGGATTTTTTCCATTATTAATTTTTTGAAGTAGTTTACTTAAATAAACAAAATTCCTTTGATCATCACGCTCTATTTGATG
This sequence comes from uncultured Bacilli bacterium, assembly GCA_944373145.1. Taxonomy (GTDB): domain Bacteria; phylum Bacillota_I; class Bacilli_A; order RF39; family UBA660; genus UBA5578. Next base: position 132,537 of record CALWAL010000002.1, on the reverse strand, counting down.
AATATAAACGTGCGCTAATTTAGTCAACGGAGCGCCATTAGCAATAGTCCTTTTGCCTCCGTGTTCCTCCTTTTTTATATGGTGATAAGTTAAGGGATTATCACGCGTAATTTTAAAATTCATCCAATCATATTCTCTAATACCATATATTTTTATCATACGTTTTAAAGTATCATCCACACTACCACCGCTTCCCTCGTTATATACTAACACATTTTGTTCATATTTAATACCTATATTCAAAATATTTTAAATAATATATCTTTCCGCCAAACTTTACAATAAGTGTTATTGCCATCAGTATTTTATTAGCTGACAATTTAAATTTAGTTTAGTAAAATTCTATTGGTAATTGATTTATGTTGGATGGGCAATTAGGTGGACAAATGCCTCACACCAACAATTTATAAACAATAATAAGAGAAAACCACATATCGTTAACAACACCACTAATATAAACATTTTAAAATGAAGAATTAATAAAACGTTTTTAAATTTGGAAAGCTTGTGTTATAATAAGGTCGGTGATGTTATGAAAATAGGTGTATTAGGAACTGGAGCATATGGAGTTTCTCTAGCTCTCATTCTTAATGAAAACGGTCATAAAGTAGAAATGTGGACCAAATTTGAAGAAGAAGCTAATTATTTATCACAGACACGTACAAGTCCTAATCTGAAAAATATAATTATTGATGAGGAAATAAAAATATCAACTAATTTTAAAAAAACAGTTAAAGATGCTGATTTAATTTTAATTGCTGTTCCGGCTGCCTTCGTTGATGATGTATCAAAAACTTTAAAAAAATATCTAAAACCTAATCAACACATCTGTATTGCTTCTAAAGGAATCGAACGAGATACTTGCTTATTTGTTCATGATGTAGTTAAGAAAAGCATTGATACTGATAAATTGGGCGTTATTTCAGGGCCGACATTTGCAATTGATGTTGCAAATAAAGTTCCAGTAGGACTTTCCTTAGGTTCTCAAAACGAAGAAACTATTTTTGTTATTAAGAAAGCCTTAGAAAATAGTCATGTTAAATTACGACCTACTAATGATATTTTGGGAATCGAGATTTGTGGGTCAATCAAAAATGTCATTGCTATCGCAAATGGAATGTTAGACGGCATGAATTTACCAATTTCAACTCAAGCAATGATGATTACTGAGTCATTAAACGATATTAAAGAATTAATCGATGCTTTAGGTGGCAAAAAAAATACAATTTTATCTTTTGCCGGTTTTGGTGATTTATTATTAACTTGTACAAGTGTAAAAAGCCGCAATTTCTCATTTGGACAATTAATAGGAAAAAAAGCTTCAAAAAATGAAATTAATCAATATATTGAAACAACAACTATCGAAGGGTTATATACTTTAAAATCAATTTATCAATTACTGGATAACAAACAAGTAGAAATGCCTATTATTAATTTAATTTATGACATTATTTATGGCGAAGCAAAACCCGAAGATTTATTGACATTCTTAGTTGAAAAAGTATAAAAAGGCATATTATGATGCCTTTTTAGTTTCTTCAGGTTGTAATTCTATTAATTTTAGTTCATTTAATTTCAAATTATAGTTTTCCATAATACGAACTTCATGTAGTAAGGAAACAATCGTCCCAATAAAAAATGGAACAACTACAAGTATATAAGTAAAATTTTTAGACCATAACAAAATAGCTGTTAATAAAATAAATAAAATAAAATTTTTCAACACAATCCTTTTACTATAATAAAGTTGTACTTTTAAATTATTAATTTCCATTACCATACCCTCCTACTATTACCATTATAGCATGCTCACAAGTAAATAGTAAATTGACTTTATTAATTTTTCATTATAATATTTTATATGTAGGAGTGATTTAATGAAAAAGAAAAAACTATTATTTCTCTTTATTATTATATTAATTATTGGAACTATTCTTTTTATTGCAATTAAAAATTTTTCAAATAATAAAGATAATTCAGAACAAGAACTTAATGAACTAAAAGAACAAAAAATAAAACTGCAAGCAGAAAAAAATGAAGTTTTTTATCAAGAAGGTTTTAGCGAAGAATATTATCGTATTGATCAAGAATTAACAGACATTAATGAAAAAATTCAACATACCGAGCTATCCACAAGCGCTCCGTCTATAATTTTTACTATAAGCGGTATATTATTTATAATTATATTTGGCAGTGCTGTTGTTTTAATTTTTAAAACTATAAGTTCTCATAAAATTATACAAAATAGCACTCAAAATTCTAACACTAGTAATTTAGAAAACATGGCAAAAATTATTGGTAATATGGCGGTTGATATGGCTAAAGAAATGAATCCAGAATATAAATCACTTAAATGTCCTAATTGTGGTGCTGCTTTAACTGATAATTTAGATGAATGTGAATATTGTCATGCACCACTGATTAAAGTTGTTGCCACAAAAAAATAGAGATTTAATCTCTATTTTTTTACTTTGTAAATGGAATAAGTGCCATAAAACGTGCATATTTAACTTGTGTAGCTACATGTCTTTGGTGTTTAGCGCAGTTTCCAGTAATTCTTCTTGGTAATATTTTACCTTTATCAGCACTAATGTATTTTTTAATAACATCAATATTTTTATAATCCACATCTTTACCTGTGCACATTTGACAAACTTTTTTCTTTTTTCTATAAAACTCTGCCATTATTATTTCCTCCTTTAATCTAGGAAGTTATCATCTATTGAAACAGAATCACCATATTCGGCAAATGGATCGTTTTCAACGCTTATGCTATTACTTTGATAATCATATGGACTAGGTTGGTTACTTTCAAAAGGATCCCCTTGACTACGACTATTCTTTCCTTCAACAAATTCAAAATTATCTAAAGCAACATCAGTCGTATATCTTTTATTGCCATCTCTATCATCATAACTTCCTGTTTGTAATCTTCCTTCTACAGCAATCAAATTTCCTTTATCAAAAAATTTAGCTATAGTTTCAGCCTGTTTTCTCCAAGCTACTACATTGATAAAATCTGCTTCTCTTTTACCTTCACTATTAGTAAAATTTCTATTAACAGCGACAGTAAATCTAATAAACGCAGTATTCCCGTTAGTATATCTTAATTCAGGTTTTGCTGTTAATCTACCAACTAATAACACTTTATTCATGTAATACCTCTCTCTTAATCTTCTTTTCTAATGATTAAATGTCTGATAATATCTGCACTAATACCAGCTAAACGATCAAACTCTTTAATACCTAAATCATCATTAGCTTCAATTTGGTATACATAATAATATCCACTTTTAAATACTTCTGAACGTTTCTTAATTTCATAAGCCAAAGTTCTTTGTCCCCAAGCATCAACACTTGTAACTCTTGCTCCATAAGCTTCTAAAGTTTTCTTTAAATCTTCAGCAACTTTAGTGATTTCAGCTTCAGCAAGTGTTGGCTTAACAATAAACATAATCTCATAATTTCTCATCTTTTTACACCTCCTTATGGTTATAAGCCTTCTTCAGGCAAGGAGTAAATTAATACTCGTCATAAATTATAACAAATAAATAATAATTTGTAAACAATAAATTTATTTTATTTATTATTGATTACTACCAATTTTTTTGATATTATTATTCCTACAGGTGATTTTATGATTAAAAATATTGTTGCAACTAGTGATCCATTATATGCATATAAATGTAATATTTATGAAAGATTTAAAAATTGTTCTTTTTTTGAGCATGATGTCAATCAAATAACCGATATCGGCGTTGGAGAGTATAATGGTTTTTTTGTTAGAGAAAAATTTATTACTGATGGCAAAATCAGTTTACAACGGAAAAACATTTATGCACCGAAATTGGTATGGCAGAATAGTTTAATTACTTTAGAAAATGGGACATCAATTAGTGTTAATATCAGTGAAGCTAGCTTTATGGTTGATATTATACAATTTGGAACTCAACGAGTAAACGAAATTCACGTCGCACAAGAAAATGAAGCGGAATTGCAAAAAATAATTGATTTGCTTTATGGGAGCAAAATGCTAACAACCGAAAGTTCAATTTGTTTTACTTCCCCGACAAGACTAGTTTTAGAAAGTGTAGTCAATGGAAAAAGAGTACAAGAAAATCTTGATTTTGAAACTGGTGTTGTGAAGTCAAAACAAAAAAGAAAATAAAAATTCACATCAATTGTGAATTTTTTTTATACATTAAAACGGAAATAGCAAATATCGCCATCTTTCATAAAATAGTCTTTTCCTTCTAGGCGCATTTTTCCTGCTTCTTTAACAGCTTTTTCACTGCCGCAAGCTACTAAATCTTCATAACTCATAATTTCAGCTTTAATAAAACCTCTTTCAAAATCAGTATGAATAATTCCAGCACATTGAGGAGCCTTCATGCCTTTTTTAAAAGTCCAAGCTCGAACTTCATCAACACCTGCAGTAAAAAAAGTTTCAAGCCCTAGCAAAGAGTAAGTAGCTTTAATTAACTTATCTAAGCCACTTTCATTAATACCTAACTCTCTTAAGAATACCAATTTTTCTTCGTCGTTTAAATCACTTAATTCTGATTCTATTTTGGCACACACAACAACAACCTCAGAACCATCTTTTGATGCATATTCTTTTACTTTTTCAACCATCGCATTAGTGCCAGTTAAAATATCATCTTCTGATACATTTGCCATATAAATAATAGGTTTCGCCGTAAGTAGATTAAATGCTTTAATTATTTTTTGTTCTTCTTCATCTAAATCCAATTGACGAATCGTCATATTAGATTCCAAAGATTTCTTTAATTTATCTAGTAACTCTGCTTCCTTTTTTACTTCTTTGTCTTTAGATAAAGCTGCCTTTTTACCAATTTTATTAAATCTATTTTCTATTATCTCTAAATCAGCCAAAATTAATTCCACATTAATAATTTCAATATCACGAATAGGATCAACTTTATCTTCTACATGTATAATATTACTATCTTCAAAACATCTTACAACTTCTACAATTGCATCAACTTCACGAATATGTGATAAAAACTTATTCCCTAACCCTTCACCATTAGAAGCACCTTTAACTAAACCAGCTATATCAGTAAATTCAAAACTAGTTGGAACTAAACTAGAAGGCTTATATAAATCATTTAAAAATTCCAGTCTCTTATCTGGTACAGTTACAATCCCAACATTTGGGTCTATTGTAGCAAACGGATAATTAGCTGCCAATATATTTTTTTTAGTTATAGCATTAAACAATGTAGACTTACCAACATTAGGTAATCCAACTATTCCTGCAGTTAAACTCATACTCTCACCTCAACAAGTAAAGTTTACTATACTATTTTTGAAAAAGCAAGTAAAAAAGCATGCATAATGCACGCTCTATAACGTTGGATAAGTTCCAACTCCCATACTAAGTCCTAATAAATTCCAGCCAATAATAATTACTATCCATGTAATCGCTAACCAAATAGCTACTGGCGCCATCTTTTTCATTGTTCCAAATAGTTCTAATTCTTCACCATCTGTATCATACTTATATAAAAAGCCTAGCATAACAATTAAATAAATATAAAAAGGAGTAAAACATTTTCCAACCGAATCAGCCGCTTTAAAAATCATTTGTGTAAATGAAGGCGAAATATTAGCTCGTATACCTAGAGGTACAAAAACTGGAGCAATAAAAGTCCAATTAGCAATAGTCGTTGGATTTAAAATAGTTACTAAAACAAATATTATAAACATTAAGCTAATTAGAAAAATACCCGTCATTGGAGCATTATTAAATAAATTTACAAGTTTCAATGATAAAACAGTGCTAATATTAGTCCAATCCAAAATACCTAGCATAATTGAAGCAAAAAATAAACCTGCAAAAATAAATCCTGTTCCCTCAAATGAAGAAGAAATAGCACTATTATATTCGCGAACATTCTTTATATTACGTGATATCTTGCCATAAACATATCCACAAATAAGAGATATTACTACAAATAATGCTAAAATTCCTTCACGAAATGGTGATGTTTCAGAAAACAATTTTTCCATATAACCGTTAGCTTGTGAATCCAACAAAATACCAGAGAAAGGTAATCCAGGAATAATCGAATATATAGTTAACAAAAGTAACAAAATAAACACAATGGTTGTAGCTTGTAAAGCTTTAGTTGAAACAATCAATTCATCATCAGTTGAACGTTTATTTTTCTTTACTAAAAATTTTTCAATAGCAAACGTTCCAACTAACGATAAGATAATAGTTGAAGCTGTTGTTATAAAAGCCATTGACCAACGATCAAAGCGATAATTAGAAATAATACCAACAGATGAAGTTTGAGTCAAAGCTCCTAAAACAATATCCTGATAATTGTATAAAAAGCCCGCCCCATAACCTGCTGTTATTCCAATAAAAACTGTCATAATTCCCAATTTTGGATCTCGATTTATATTTTTATAAAGTACCGCTACCAAAGGTATTAAGACTGCATATCCATAATCAAGCGCCAAAGTAGATATCATACCTATAAACAATACAATGAAAGTTATAAAAGCTGGTTTAACTCTTTTAAAATATCCAAATAAATGTTTTAACAAACCGCTTGATTCTAAAATAGATATTGCAATTAGTGAAATTGCAACGTAAATTAAAGGTTCAATATTTTGGAAATTACTAACAGCACTTCCAAAAATATATTGAAGCCCTTCTCTACTAAAAATATTATTAACAGTAACAATTGTTGTTTCTGAAGAGGAGATATCTGTTAAAACAGCTTGCAAACCGATCTTATTAAAAATAAAACTAAGTATCATAATAACGATACTAATTAAAATCATAATAATAATGGGTCCCAGTGTTTTTCTATTTTTAACGCGCCTTATTGCCATACTACCCTCCTATAAAGAAATAACCTTCTTCATTTTTTTATTAAATTCAATTCGTGGCAGCATAATTGAACGGCCACATTTTACACATTTTATTTTAATATCAGCTCCTACACGTGTAATAACCCACTCATTACCACCACAAGGATGAGCTTTTTTCATCATAACTATACTATTTAATTTATATTCACTATTCATTGTGAACCACCACCTGTGGATATGGTATTTCAATTCCATGCTCATCAAAGCTTTCTTTAATTCTTGCTCTAAAAGCTCTAGCAAAAGCAAACTTATCATCATAAATACCTGGAATTACTATCCTAAAATTAATTGAACTATCACTTAAAGCTTCAACACCTAAGCAAGTTGCAGGTTCAGTTAAAGATAATTCCTGACTCAAATCCTCACAAACTTTATCCAAAACGTTCTTAACTTTTTTAATATCTGAATCATAACTAACAGCAACATCTACAACTTGAACATTCATTCCCAAATCATAATTAACAACCGTTGTAATATTACGATTGGAGATTATTTTAACTTCACCAGTATAAGCCTGAATTCTTGTTGTTTTTAAGCCTGCTTCAATTACCTTGCCTGTAAAGCCATCAATCATAACATAATCGCCGACAGAAAATTGATCTTCAAATAAGATTGTGAAACCGGCAATAAAGTCTTTTAGTAAGTCTTGGAAGGCTAAACCTATAACCACACTAACAGCGCCTAACGAAGCTACTAATGTTTTAGTATCAATATTAAACACTTCTAAAATCATCAATAATGCTACAATTGATAAAAAAACTTTTAATGTAGTGTTTATCGTTATAACAATCGTCTTCCGTTTGCGTTCATCAACGCGACTACTCTTAATAGTAAAAACTTTTTTTATAATCTTCGAAATAATTAAATATATAACAACACAACTAAATATTATCAAAATAGGAGCAACAACTTCTTTAATTAGTATTTTCTCTAACATCTTTATCCCTTAACATCCATTGTATCCAAAATACGATTTAAATCAGCTACATTAGTAAAACTGATTTCAATTTTATTTTCGCGAATACGAACTTTTGTATCTAATTTATCACGCAACAAATCTTCAGCGTATTTATATTCGTCTACTTTAGTTACAGTCTTAATTTTTTCTACTTTATTTTTTTTATTAATAGTCGTTGCTTGAAATTCTAATTTACGTACTGGAATTTTATCCTCTATAATTTTGTGTGCAGTATCAATAATTTCTTGGTCATCTTCCCACTTTGATAATACACGTGCGTGAGCCATACTTAATTGATTATTGGTAACCATATCTTGAACTTCTGATGGTAAGCGCAAAAGGCCTAACAAATTAGTAATATGACTTCTGCTTTTTCCCACCTTAACACTCAACTCTTCTTGTGTCAAATTTAAACGTTCAATCATCGTTTTATAAGCGGTAGCTTCTTCAATTGCTGATAAATCCTCCCTTTGTAAGTTTTCTAAAAGAGCTATTTCCATCATTTGTTCATCATTTAAATTACGAACAATAGCTGGAATGGTCTCAAGACCAGCTAATTTACTAGCCCTAACTCTTCTTTCTCCAGCTATAATTTCATACCCTTTAATACTTTTCTTTACAATAATTGGTTGAAAAACTCCGTGTTCTTTAATCGAATCAGACAATTCTTTTAACGACTCATCATTAAATACTTTACGAGGTTGATATGGATTAGCTCGTAATTCAGACAAATTAATATCAATAATTTCTTCACTAGTTGCACTCTCATAAACACTCTTTTCAAAGCTATCTAAATCAAGGTTTTCCGTGTTAAATAATTGTTCCAAACCTCTACCTAAGGCTCTTTTTTTAATTTCCATTTCTCTCAATCACCTCTTTTGCTAAATTTAAATATGCTTCTGTCCCACGACTTTTAGGATCATATGCATGAATTGGTTTACCATGACTTGGCGCTTCTGATAACCTAACTAAACGTGGGATAATAGTATCATAAACTTTTTCTTTAAAATAACTTTTTATTTCCTCTACAACTTCTAATCCTAAGTTAGTGCGATTATCCAGCATAGTCAACAATACCCCTTCAATAACTAATTCTGGATTTAATTTTTTTTGCGCAATCATTATTGAATTTAGAAGTTGCATAATTCCTTCAAGTGCGAAAAATTCACATTGTACGGGAATAATTACCGAATTAGCACTAGCTAAAGCATTAGTAGTAATTAAACCTAAAGAAGGCGGGCAATCTAAAATAATATAGTCGAATAAGTCCGTTACTTTTCCCAAAGCTTTCTTTAATTGAAGCTGAGCAATAAAATCCTTATTACTACGAGCTATTTCCATCAATTCCATATCAACACCCGCTAAATTAATAGAGGCTGGAATTGTATATAAATTTTTAAATCGTGTTTTTATAATAACATCCTCAATATCTGTTTTTTCCGTTAATAGTTCATAAACACTATCTTTAACTTCGCTTTTAACTATTCCTACTCCTGTAGTCGCATTACCTTGTGGATCCAAATCAACTAAAAGAGTTTTTTTACCAAGTAAACCTAATGAGGCTGCCAAATTGATGCTAGAAGTTGTTTTACCAACTCCACCTTTTTGATTAACAAATGCTATAATCTTTCCCATCTTTTTCACCTATTTCTAATTGTTTACATATATATTTTAACACATTTAATATCATAAATCTATGAAAAAAATAATCTTCAATTTTATTAGTAGATTATTCTTTATTATCAATATTCGGATATAATTTTTGTTTTATTTTTGGATTTTTAACCACACGTTCTTCATAACTAGGTGGAAAATCTTCCTTTACTTCATAATCATAATATTTTAAAAGTAACTGTGATAGCAAGTGGTTATTACCTAAAGCGAAGCTAATATAAGGTAGTAAATCGTTATCATCGTTTTCACACAAAACAGATATTGTTTGGTCAATAGAATCCATTTTAGTTAATTCACTAGTATGACAATAAATAGTAACAATTACTTCTTTCATAAATTCTTGAGCTTCATCAATTTCTAAACTTTTCAAATAGCTAATTGTCCATTCTATTCCATTCGCTTCAATATATTGAAATAATTTAGAATCGTTGAAAGCGCGATAATAAATAGCATCGCCAATAAGCATTGGATCAACTGTTACCAAATTATGTAACACATTAGAGTACTGTAAATGACGTATGCTATCTTTTCTTGAAGCAATACTTTTATTAATTCCACATTCATAGCCTCTTAATATTATTTCTCCGTGATTTTTAAATTGTCTAACAATATTTTCTACGCTAATATCATCATACATAATTTTCATTAAAACATCAAAAGGTTCAGACTCAATGTCATTTAAACTAGAATTGTACATATTTTCTATAAATATACGAGTAAAATACCTTATCATCTGCAATCTATGATATGCAAAATCGCTATTAATTCCCAATAATTTAAAAATTTCATCTATATTTTCGCCTTCAAGTAACATATTAAGAATTTCTACTATGTAATTGTCGTTATTTATTTTTTTAACACTCATAAAAAATTTATCATAAATATGATTAAAAGGATTAGAAATAAGTTTTCCTTGAAAGGATACTCTTAATTTAGGGAAGTTTTTATCCATTAAAGATACTCTTGATATCTCAAAGTTGCCTAAATCATCACGATGCGTTAAAATATCGCAACAATACCTATAATAATATTTTGTAAAAACATCTAATGACGACAAAACATATTCACGACTACTATAAAAAGATTCAACAATTAAAGGATAATCAACATCTGGGTTTGCTAATAATTCGAGAATTGATTGTTCTTCTTTAAGATGAGTACCTTTATATTTAAGTAAAGAAGTATAAACAAAACTCATTAAAAAGCCAATAAAATCATCACACTCAAATTTATCATCATAATATTTTTCTAAAATATCCATAACCCTACTATGTAAATCAGCCTTAAAGTTCTCCAAAATTTGATGTACTTCTTCTTCATGATCTTCAAATAATTCATCAACAGCTTGACTATATTCAGAATCTTCTTCGTCTTCATCCTCATAGTTAGCTTCATCTGAAACAACATCTTCAAAGTTAATTTCATCGCATTCATCAGGTGTTAAAGAATCTTCTTCATCGGATACGCCAACTACACGATTTATTTGCCCTTGGTACTTGTCGTCTAAATAAGAAAATAAAGAAGCTAATTCATCCATTACAGTAATATCAAAAATGTAATCTGTTAAAACATTGCGGTATGGTGTTTGATTTTCATAATTATAATCTTCAACTATCTTTATATAATCTTCGCCTTTAGCAATATATTCATAATATTTAGTTATTAGAATTCTTATTTTACCTTCATTAGTTGAGCTCATAAAATATTCAAATAAATTTGTAAAAGTACACTCCAATTTATCTAATTCTGTTAACACAATCGTTTCTTCAGATGACAAACTGTTTTTTTCTTTTAAATATTTAAGATATTCATAACTATCTAATAAAATAATAAACCACGAATCTTTTTTATAAGTTCTTAACAATTGATTAGATATACCGTGCGCTAAACAAAGTTCTCTATTAAATCCCGAATTATCATTAACAGTATCTAACAAAAAATTATAAATTACTGTTATTCTATCTTCAAATTTTTTTTCCTCACAGCGATTTAACACCTCATCTAATAAATCTGCCGCTATTTGTATACGATTTAATTCATCCATAATAATCACTCTTTAAGCGCTTATTATAATATAACCGACAAAATTTGTAAAGGTTTTCATGAAAAAAGCAACGCTGACTAAACGTTGCTCTAGTTTGAACCAATTTTTATCAAGTCACTAATAAAAACTGCTTATCAAGGGTTTTCTTTCCCCATATAGCTATATACTTAATAGACGATAAGCTCCTTTTTTAGGATATTCTTAAATTTTCATCACATTAATATTGTTCATATTAATTATTTAATGAAAAAGTAGTATGTATATATTTTATTATTGATATATTTATATCATTTTATACATATACACAAGAGCAAAATTACTATATATACTTCAACTTTTATTTGGTATAAACCTCCTAATCACATCTGTATTATATAAATAATTTTGACTACTGTTCTATTAAGTAATTTTATTATAGCAAAAAATATATAATTATGCAATAGCTTTTTTTAATTTTTTAAAAAAATAGCCAATTTATTTTCGACTATCCATTTTTTTACGTTCGTTTGTATTTAAAATTTTCTTACGCATTCTAAAACTTAATGGTGTAACTTCAACTAATTCATCATCATTAATATAATCTAAACATGTCTCTAAACTCATTAATTTTGGCCTTTTCAAAACCACTGTATGATCTTTACTTGAACTTCTTGTATTAGTTAAATTTTTTCCTTTAACAACATTAACCGCTAAATCGTTATCATGATTATTTTCTCCAACAATCATTCCTTCATAAACATCCACACCAGGTTCAATGAACATAACGCCACGATCTTCTAGCCCTCCTAAGGCATAAGCTGTGGATTTACCATTTTCCATTGACACTAAAACACCATTTTTACGATAACCAACCGTTGACCCAACTTGTTTGCGATATTCTTTATAAGTGTGATTCATGATACCATAACCTTTAGTCATTGTCATAAATTCAGTAGCAAACCCAATTAAGCCTCGTGTTGGCAAAACATAAGTTAATTTTGTTTGACCTTCGTGTGTAGCCATATTTTCCATTATTCCTTCACGATTACCCAGAGCTTCAATTACGGCACCTACATATTCTTCTGGCACATCAATTTGAACATCTTCAAATGGTTCACAAATTACTCCATCAATTTCTTTCAAAATTATTTGTGGCTTAGATACTTGTAATTCAAAGCCCTCACGGCGCATATTTTCAATTAAAATTGATAAATGCAATTCTCCACGTCCAGATACAATGAAGGATTCAGAATCATTTGGTTTTACTTTTAAAGAAACATCTCGTTCTGTTTCTTTCATAAGTCGTTCTTCAATCTTTCGCGCTGTTACAATTTTGCCCTCGCGTCCACAAAATGGACTAGTGTTAACACCAAATGTCATTTGAAGAGTCGGTTCATCAATGTGTAATATAGGTAGGGCCTCTTCTTGATTAACTGTACAAACAGTTTCCCCTACTGAAATATCTGGTAATCCTGCTATCGCTATAATATCACCGGCCATTGCCTCATCGATTTCAATACGTTTAAGGCCTAAAAAACCATACAACTTAGCCACTCTAAATTGTTTAATAGAGCCATCTAAACGCACACAACTTACCATTTCATTAACTTTTACCTTTCCTCTTTTAACTAAACCAATCCCAATGCGTCCTACAAAATCGTTATAATCTAATAATGCTGGTTGGAATTGTAACGCTCCTTCGATTTCAACTTTTGGTTCGGGAATATATTCAATAATCATATCTAGAATTTTTTGCATTCCCTCTTCTTGTGTTGCAATATCATCACTTAAGGAAGAAGTATTATTGATTGCAGAACAATAGGCAACCGGGAAATCTAGATCATCAATATCCGCACCTAACTCTATAAATAAATCCATAACCTCATCGACTACTTCTTTAGGGCGTGCTGACGGTTTATCAATTTTATTAACCACTACTATTGGCTTTACACCAGCTTCCATTGCCTTTTTTAAAACAAACCTTGTCTGAGGCATCGTGCCTTCATAAGCATCAACAACTAATAGTACCCCATCAACCATATTCATAATTCTTTCTACTTCTCCGCCAAAATCGGCATGTCCTGGAGTATCTAAAATATTGATGCGATAATCTTTATAATTAATAGAGGTTGTTTTAGCTAAAATTGTAATTCCTCTTTCTCTTTCAATATCATTTGAATCCATCATTCTATCTTGTATTGTTTCATTGTCTCTAAACATTCCCGAAGATTGTAAAAGTTTATCTACTAAAGTTGTTTTTCCATGATCAACATGGGCTATAATTGCTATATTTCTCTTTTTTTGCATAACAACACTTCCTTGTAACTCAATGATTATATCACAAAATTGAAATTTAGCAAAGAAATTTTTATCATAATTTTTATTTTATGATATACTTAAAATAGGTGATGATATGAAAAAAATATTAATTTTATTTCTTTGCTTATTTCTTAACATTAATGTTAATGCCGAAGAAATTCAAGTCAAACTAAGTAAATGTGTAGATGGTGATACCGCTAGATTTATTTATAAAGATGAAGAAATAGTAGCTCGCTTTTTAGCAATTGATACACCAGAAACAGTTCATCCCACAATTGAAGAAGAACCATATGGAAAAGAAGCTAGCGATTATACTTGTGAAGCTTTAAAAAATGCTAATAAAATTATTTTAGAATTTGACCCTAACAGCGATAAAAAAGATAAATATGACCGATACTTAGTGTGGGTTTTTGTTGATGAGAATCTCTTACAAAAAGAATTAATAAAAAAAGGATATGCTGAAGTAGCTTACCTTTATGATGACTATAAATATACCAATATTTTAGAACAAGAACAAGAACAAGCAATTAATAACAAAGTTGGAATATGGTCAAATCAAAATAATGATAAAGATGAAGATAAAATTAATGAACTTCCTATGACTAATATATACCATATAAAAGTTAACCCTATCATTGTTACAATGGGAGTTATTGTAGTAATCTTAATTTTCATTTTTAGTTCTAAAGGGCGGAAGGAAATTATTAAAAGAGCCAAACAGACTATAAAAAAAGAATTAAGAAAATAAAAAAGCGCATTTTATAATAAAATGCGTTATTTTTTATATAACTTATGAATTCTATGATAATTTTTTTTGTATAAATTAATAAGAGACTTATAGCTATGACTGCTTCTTTGAAAAGCAAAAAAATCATAAGCTCCGCCTTCTTTGACATCAATTCCGATTATAAAATCATAAACATTTTCATTTAAATCTTGATATACACATAAAAGGCAATATTGTTCAGTATTTATCACATCATTGCCACGATTAGTAATCAAACAGGTTTGAACCTTTTTTTCGCGATCTTTGGAAATATCAAAAGTTGTAAACTTTTTTTGATTCATCGTTTTAGAAGTTTCTTGAAGCCCAACAATCGGTTCGGCCGTTTCTAAGTCGTAAAATTTAATATTACTGGCAACTCCATATCCGATATTTTTTAAAGAAACAGAAACATTAACGGTTGTACTTTTTTTAGTTAGTTCATCAATTTCTTCTAATGACGCTCTTTTTATCTTATCACTTACGATTGCTAGAAAATAAACAAAACGATTAATCGAAGTAATTTTTTCTATTTTTCCTAAAACCAAATATGGCTTATGCCCTTCTTTATTTTCATTTTTTATACGAATATGACCAGTATAAATGGTTGCATATACTGGGATTATAATTGATAAAATTGTTAGAATAATAGTTAAATACTCATTCATCATATCACCACTCTAGTGAAATTATAACAAACTTTTTTTTAATTGTCTATTCTAAAACATTAGAGGTTTCTAAATTATCACCATTCAAATAATATGTCAATTTTTGATTAGAATCAATTGTACATAACATAATATCTTTCAATTCATATTTTCCTTTTTTTATTTCTTTATAAAGCCAATCTTCCGTCTTATTAAATTTCTTTAAATTATCTTTTAAAATTTTACCATCTATAATAACAGAAGTATTTAAACTATTGGAATTTATGTTTTTATTCATATCTTCACGAGTAATTGGCTGATACTTTGCGTACGGTAAAAAGCTCATTTCTCCATTTGCTTCCATTATTCCGTACTGTATTTCGGATAAATCAAAATAACCTTTAATCCTTGCTTCCTCCAATAGATCGTTCATATCCAAACGAACTTTGCTCATATTTTTTCTAATAAACTTTCCTTCTTGAATAATAATGGTAGGCTTCCCCATTACAAATTTTCGTAACCAAATACTCTTTAAACTCAAATAAGAAACCAAATAAGCTACTAAGCCGAAAATAATCACAGCTAAAATACCGTCAAACTCAGGAGATTCTAAATTAATTGTCATTTCTGCTGCAAAATTACCAATCGATATTCCAATAACATAGTCAAAAATACTCAATTCTGATATTTGTTTTTTACCAATTATCTTGCAAATAATAAACAACGTAAAAAGAGAAATTAAACTTCGATATAATACGGGCAAAAAATTATCAAAATTCATATTATCACCATTACTAATATGTCCTTTTATTGTTTGAACATACAAAAAAAGTGCTACTAAGCACTTTTTTTATCTGAAGTAAATCCATATTTACGGTTGAATTTTTCAACACGTCCTGCTTTTGAAGCACCACCATTATCTTTAGTTCCATTATAAAATGGATGGCACTTATCACATGCTTCAATATGTAGACTTTCTTTATTTGACATTACTGTAAATGTATTGCCACAAGCACAAGTAACTTTAGTTTCCACATAATTTGGATGAATACCTTTTTTCATTTTCTCTCTCCTTCCGCCATGACTTCAATAAGTCATAGTAATTTGATACCATCATATTGTAACAAATATTTTTAATAAATGCAACTAAAAAGATTAGAATTAACTAATCTCTTTTACCAAATAATCTTAATAAATCAATAAAAATATTAATAAAATCTAAATATAATTGAAATGCGCCATATACGGCTTGCTTATCTTCATCATCAATACCATATAAATTTCTTTTAATAACATGAATATCATAAGAAGTAAAACCTAAAAAAATAACTATACCAATTGCGGCTTGTGCTAAATTAAAAGTTTCATTTCCCACGAAAAGGCTGACAATATAAGATAATAAAAGTGCTAAAAGACCCATTAATAAATATGTTCCCCACTTTGATAAATCTAGTTTAGTAAAATATCCAAATAAGCCAAATAGCAAAAATAAAATCGCAGCTATTGCAAAAACGTACACAATTGATGTTAAACTATATACAATAAAAATCGATGATAATGTTAAACCGGTCAAAATAGAATATAACAAATAACAAATTGTGGCAGTCATCTTTGACATTTTACGAATTCGAACGCCTAAAAAAATTGCTACACCAATTTCAGCTAAACATAAAATTAAATATTTACCACCTGCAAATAATTCTAATAATAAAACTTCATTAGTTGATACCGTATAAGCAACGCCAAAAGTAATAGCCAAGCCAATAAATAGCCACATAAATACTTTTGATAAAACTCTTTCCATAATTCACCTCACAATCATTATATCATATTTTTTTGATAGTACAATTATTTTTCGATTTGCATAATCAATTAAATCATTCTTGCCTTTTAAAAGTTTAACCTTAATTTCTTCTTTACTATATATCTTAAGTAATTTATATAAACATTCTAAATCGTCGATTTGTTTTATAATGGATTGATAATCTTTGGAAGATATATATTTATCTAAATTTATATTTATTGTTGTAGCTTTTACTAAAAGATGCTGAATTTTATAATTACCAATATTTATATTATTTTCAATATCAATAATTATATCCGTAATTCGGTAATCACTAGGATTATAATTAATATCACTATTGTTATCACCAATTGCAAAAGATAACTTTTTATTTTTATACGCTAAAATATATATTAATAACACTAACAAAATAATTACCATTAGAAGAAAAATTTTTTTCATTTTTCACCACCAAAAAAGTAGCCTAAGCTACTTTATTATATTTCTTCAATTTCAATTTTAGCACCCACACTAGTTAATTTACCAATAATATTCTCATAACCCCTTAAAATATGTTCCACATTATCAATAACAGTTATGCCTTCTGCTTTTAACCCAGCTAAAACTAAACAAGCTCCAGCTCTTAAATCAGTAGCTACGACCTCTTTTCCAACTAAAGATGTAGGGCCACTTACATAGATTTTACGCTGATTTATATCAATTTTAGCACCCATTTCATTTAAATATGGAATATTTTGAAAACGATTTTCATAAATAGTCTCTTCTAATACTGATTGACCATGACATTGTGTTAATAATGTGGTTAATGGTTGTTGTAAATCAGTTGGAAAGCCTGGATATCCTAATGTTTTAACATTAACCGGTTGTAAATTATCTACTGCAGTTACTTCAACTGCATCCCCTTCTTCTTTTATGGAAACTCCCATTTCTTTCAATTTATTAATTAATGAATCAACATGTTCAGGAATAATATTTTCAATCCTTAATTTATCTCCCATTAAAGCCCCTGCAATAATATAAGTACCTGCTTCAATTCTATCAGGAATAACTTCCATATAACAGTTTCCTAAATGTTCAACACCAGTAATACGAATCGTACTAGTCCCCGCACCTGTTATTTTAGCACCCATATTATTTAGGAAAGTTGCTACATTAACTATTTCTGGCTCTTTAGCCGCGTTTTCAATAACTGTTACACCTTTAGCTTTAACAGCCACTAATATTGTATTAACGGTAGCTCCAACACTTGGCATATCTAAATATACTTCGGCTCCTTTTAACTCATCCGCAAAAATTGTATACTTATTCCCATCTTCAACAACTGTTGCACCTAAAGCTCGGTACCCTTTTAAAGTTTGATCAATTGGTCTAGCGCCGATTGAACAACCACCCGGAAAATACATTTCAACTTTTTTATACTTACCTAGTAAAGATGACATAAAATAATAAGATGCTCTTAATTTTTTAGATATGTCTTCTGGTATTTCTTTATTTACAATACTTGAAGAATCAATTTTCATTACTAATCCATCTCTTGACACCTTAGCACCTAGATATTCTAAAATTTCGTTTAAAGCATCAATATCTGAAATATTAGGTATATTGTCAATCGTAACAATTCCGTCAGATAACAATGATGCTGGTACGAGTGCAACTGCACTATTTTTAGCACCACTAATTTGAATGCTACCTGTTAGCTTATGCCCACCTTCTATTTTTATTTTTTTCATGTTTACCTCCAATACTACTATATGTTAAACACCCAGATGTGTTAATTAATTATTAGACGCAATATTAATTGTTTTTAATAATTCTAATTTTGCTTTAATTGCCTGTTTGATATTGGCTTCGCCGGCTTTAATTACTTTGCGAGGATCATATACATTAGCATCGGTATTTAATTTTTCGCGAACGCCTAACGTCCATGCTTGTTGTAATTCTGTATTAATATTTAATTTACAAATACCACACTCAATTGCTTGACGAATTTGGTCATCATATATTCCAGATCCTCCGTGTAACACCAAAGGTAGATTAGTTTTTTCTTTAATTTCTGACATACGATCAAAAGCTAAAACTGGTTCTCCTTTATAAGGCCCATGAACACTACCTAAAGCAGGTGCTAAAAAGTCTAAATCCGTTTTTGTACAGTATTCAACACAATCATTTACTTCGGCATACAAAATGCCTCCATTAACACCATCTTCATTACCACCGATATGACCAATCTCACCTTCCACGGTGACATTGCGTGGATGAGCATAATCAACAACTTTTTTAGTAATCTCAATATTAGTTGCTAAATCATACTTCGAAGCATCAATCATAACAGAAGTAAAACCAGCATCGATAGCTTCTACGCAAACCTCATAACTACTACCATGATCTAAATGAAGAGCAACGGGAATAGTGATATTTAAATATTCCATTAAGTTCTTAACAAGGCCAAAAACAGTTTTATATCCACCCATATATCTAGCAGCACCCTCGCTTACACCCAAAATTACAGGGCTATTATTGGCTTGACACTCTTCTAAAATAAATCTTGTCCACTCCAAATTATTAATATTAAATTGAGCTACTGCATACTTACCATTTTTCGCACAATTTAACATATTTTTCATATTTTCTAACATCCATTATCACCTATCTCAATTATATTATAACTCATTTTAAAAAGGCAAGTAATTCGACAATTATCCACAAAATAATGTCAAGCTATTTGACATTATTTATAACTTAATTCATTTTAAATAGAATTATATCTTATCTTTTGAGATCCTATTGTAACATTATCCAAAGTTATAATTTTTTTATTTTAAATATTGATTGACAAGATCGCCAACCAAAGACCTATATTCAACATCATCCATTTCGTTACCTTCTAGCATACACAAAGGTGGAAATAAAACACACCACCAATTTTCTCCTAAACCTTTACCTAAACTTATAACCAAAGAATTATAATAACCCTCATCATATATAATACCTTTATATTCCTTTTCAGGAAAATAATTCATTCCATAATTAATAGTAAAATTTCCGTCATAAACATTTTCTATGACATTTTCTAACTCCAAAAGATTATTTTCTATAATAGTATTAGCACTATTAATATCATTAACATAAGCTAGTTTATTATATAAATAATTTTCGACTTTTCCCTTAACCTTCATCTTTTCTTCTTGATCCGCCCTACTATTAGAATTAGCTAAAACTCTAATTCGAATTGCTTCTTTCGGAATTAAATTACTGTTTTCAGAAACATTACCTAATATTAAATAAAAAAGCATTATACCAAATATAAAAATAGCCTTCTTCATATCATCACCTAATTTATTATGGTAGTTTATTTTTTTTATATACAAAAAAATTACATTTTACTGTAATTTTTTATTTATGATATGACTCATTATTTAATATTTTATATGAACGATAAATTTGTTCCAATAACATAACTCTAAACATTTGATGTGGATAAGTCATTTTAGAAAAAGATAAGGAAAAATTAGCCATTTTTTTAATTTCTTCATGTATACCATATGAGCCACCAATAATAAAGGTTAAATTAGAATAATTAAGAAATAAAGAATCCACTTTTCTAGCCAACTCTGTTGATGATAACTGTTCGCCTTCTATTTCTAAAGTAATAATATAATCTCGATTATTAATATGTTTTATTATTTCATTTTTTTCGTGAATTAAAACAGTATTTATATCATTACCATTGTAATCACTACATTCAATTATTTCTAATTTAGTATATCTACTGATTCTCTTGCTATATTCTAAAACCGCAGCTCGCCAATATTTTTCTTTTAATTTTCCAACACAAATAATTTTTATCATACTTCAAAAACCTCGCTAAGACCAGCTTGTGGAGCTGCTTGCACGTTGTTAAATACTATATTGCATTCACATAAAGTATCTTTCAACGTTTTAATTGCCAATTCTGGAGTATTATTTTCTTCACTTAAATGCGCTAAAACAATATACTTTGTATGATCTCCTATAAGTTTACTTAAATAATAAGATGAGGTCTCATTAGATAAATGCCCTCTATCACTTAAAATTCTAATTTTTGTCTGATGCGGATAATGAGGATTATTCATCAATTTTTCTACATCATGATTACTTTCAAATATATAAGCGTTTTTATTACTCAATAATTCATAATATTTTTCATTTACATAACCGGTATCTGTTATATAAACTAATGATGAAAAATCATCTTCTAAAATATAGCCATTAGCATCACTAACATCGTGAGAAATTTTAATAGGTATAATTTTTAACTCGTCTAAAATAACTGGAGATGTTATGTAATGAACATTTTCAATTGAAAGATTTATTTCTTTTTCCATTTTTTCGGTCATATAAATACTTGGACTATATTTCTTACTAAATACTCTTAAACCTGATACATGATCAGTATGAGCGTGAGTTATAAAAATGGCATCAATCATATGAGGGTCAATTGCATATTCACGTAATTTTTTTTCAATATGAAGTGAAGTTGTACCTATATCAATTAAAATTTTTTTGGTTTTAGTTTCAATATAAGTACAATTTCCCTTACTTCCACTAGCTAATATGATAAACTTCATTATTTTCTCAAATATGGCAAAGGATTTACCGCACATGAATACCTTGAACAAGTTCTAATCTCAAAGTGTAAATGCGGTCCTGTTGAATATCCAGTTGAACCAACATAACCAATAATTTGTCCACGCGATACAGTTGCTCCCTCTTTTATACCTTTTGCAAAGCCATTCATATGTGCATAAGTTGAATAATATCCATTATTATGGTCAATAATAATATAATTTCCATATGAATATTTATATTCTTTAATCATGATCGTGCCATTATTAGTAGCATATACTGGTGAACCCAAACCTGTTCCGGCTATATCTATACCAGAGTGCAGTTCACGGCCACCAGTAATTGGACTAGTACGCCAACCAAAATATGAAGAAATACGATAGCCTTTTTTAGTTGGCCAACCCCAACTTGATAGACTACCAACATTTGGAATAACTTTAGTCCCAATAGCAATAATTCTATCTCTTGGTTCAACGATTGAGACACTGCTAACTGGTTCAACATAAGTAATTGTACCATTAACACTGCGAACATTTTGACCAACACGATTCATACCATCTTTACCATTTTGTTTAACAACTTCCATACCTTGATTAATAGAACTATCATATTGTTCGATAGTCTCATATTCAACCGGCATATCTTCTACAACATATTGCTCTACAACAATATTTATTTTAGGATCTGTTTTGGCGATAGTTAATTCTTCACCAATATAGAAAATATTATTGATACTTGTAAACTTAGGATTTGATAAGAAAAATTCTTCAACACTTATTTCATATTTATTAGTTAAATCTTCAATATTTGACGTATCAGCAGTTGCTTTAACTGTTCTAACATCCATGTTTTCACCATATAACAAATAATTAGATAATTCGGTTGGTTCGCTAAAAATACGCTCACTTACTGAAATATTATCTTCTTTATAAGTTATATCTTCTTCTACATAAATATCAGCAATAATCGATCCTTCTGTTTCAATCTCTTTTTGATTACCAGCCCGGTATGCTTCCAATACATCTTCATCAACAAAAACATACTCTAATTTTTCAACAGCTTCTTTAAAAACTTCAGGAGAAGTTACATAAATAATAACATCTTCATCAGCAACCGAAGTTATCTCTTTATAATCGTCAACTAAAACACCGCCTACAGCTGCAAAATAAGATAAGGTCTGCGTTGGCGTTTTTTTAATTCTAAATTGATAACCCTCAATTGTATTTGGTTTTTGATCAATTATTTTACGATATACCTCATCAACAGTTGATACATCAGCTACATAACTATTTAATTTTTGTACCCTTACGCCCAAAGGCGTATAAATATCTTCGACTTCTACATAAATTTCATTTTCTTCAATATATTCTTCCATATATAATTGGCGAATATAACTTACATTTTGTAATTCTTCATCTTTGGTATAAATATCTAAATAATAAGTATCATTCTCACTTAAGTTCAAATCGCTTACATTTTCAATTATATATTTAATATATGTAGCTTTAGTCGTATTAAAATAGTCTTCTAACTTAGATAAAAAACCTTTATAATTTGAAATATTTTCTTCATTAATATAAACATTATTTAAATATTCAGGAGCAAATGAGTTTAATAATGTTTCAACTTTTTCTCTATTTTCAGAAGAAAAAGAACCATTTGTCTTAACATATTGTGATAATTCCTTATATTGTTTACGATAATTAAGATATTGTTTTTTTAAATTAGTGTTTACTATTTTTTCATTAATCAAATTATCAATGGCTTCTAATACATTATCATTATCAATATATTCTTGAACTTGTTTTTTTATTAATTCACCTTGTTCTGATACATGTTCATAAAATTCATCTTTTGACTTTATAACACCAATTACTTTGTCATCTAAATAAACTTGATAATAAGTACCAGGTTTTGCCTTTGGCTTATAACTAAATTGTAAATATAAAACAAAAGCACCACATAATACGATGCATATGATTCCTAATATTTTTTTCACTTCATCACCCTATTCCTCAGATATACCATTGGTGGCAACATTAACAAAACTACTTGTTGCACGCTTAAAAATAAGTGGGATATCCATTAATGGACCGTTACGATGTTTTCTAATAACAAATTCCATTAAACTATCTTCCTTTTCTCTTTCTTCGTCAGTACAGTGCAAAAACGCGACAATATCAGCATCTTGCTCTATTGCTCCTGATTCTCTTAAATCACTTAGCATAGGTTTTTTATCAGTACGTTGTTCAATACCACGTGATAATTGAGATAACGCAATAACAGGAACGTCTAATTCCATAGCCATTGTTTTTAAAGCTCTTGAAATATCAGCTACTTCTTGCTGTCTATTTTGCCCAGTTGAGCCACCCTTATTTGCACTTTGAATTAAGGTTAAATAATCAATCACAACAATATCAAGACCATTTGGAGAGCTCTTTAAACGACGGCATTTAGAACGAATTTCCGCTACGGTCTGACCTGCCGTATCATCAATAAATATTTTAGTATCTGAAAGTCGGCTAATAGCTTCATTAATCCGCTTCCAATCATTATGTTCTAAATTACCTGTTTTTAACTTATTACCATCAATTTGACCAACTGACGATAGCATTCTTGTAACTAATTGTTCCGCTCCCATTTCCATATTAAATAAGGCTACTGTTTTTTTTGCATTTATTGCAATGTTAGTTACCATATTAAGAGCAATTGCCGTTTTTCCCATACCTGGACGAGCCGCAATAATAATCAATTCATGAGGATGAAACCCAGATGTAATTTTATCTAAATCATAATATCCCGTTGGAATGCCAGTAATATCGCCCTTATTGGATGCTAAAGCTTCTAAATCTGATTGTGTCTTTGTTAAAACAGTTTGAATAGGTTTAAATTCGACTGTTCTTAATCCCTGTGATACATCAGCAATTTTCTTTTGTGAAGCATATAAAAAATCGCCAATATTTCCCCCAATCTTATAACTTTCTTGGACAATTTCTGTAGCTTCATCAATTAATTGACGAAGTAACGACTTTTCCGATACAATTTTAATATATTCATCTATATTAGCTGTCGTTGGAACATTATTGATAATTTCCGCTAAATACTCAATATCACCTACTTGTTTTAACCACCCTCTAACACTTAATTCCTCAGAAACAGTAGTTAAATCAACTGGTCTTTTTTGATCATCAATTGTTTTTATACAAGTAAATATCTTGTTGTGAGCATCTAAATAAAAATCATCGGGCATTAACATTTCTAAAGCTTTTTGCAAAGCCTTTTTAGTTAAAAACATCGATCCAATAACTGATTGTTCAGCTTCTTTACTATGCGGTATTATTCTTTCAGGCATAAATCCACCTACCTTTATTTTTGTAATAATATTTTAATTGTTGCTGTTACTTTTTTATGTAACTCAATATCAACATTATGATAACCTAATGATGATAAGCTAGTAGTTGGTTTAATTTGTTTCTTATCAATCATGAATCCTTGCTCTTTTAAACTTTCAGCAATTTGCTTTGGACTAACACTTCCAAAAACACGGTCACCTTCACCTGTTTTAACAACAAACGATAAGCTAGTTTTTTCTAATTTACCTTTTAATTTTTCAGCTTCTTTAATGTCATTAGCAAGTTCCTGTGCTTTTTGTTCGTTCTCTTTATTTAAACGATTTATACTTCCTGCAGTAGCTACTACCGCTTGTTTATTCTTAATTAAGAAATTAGCATAGCCATCTTTAACCTCAAGAATATCACCCTTTTTACCTTGCTTTCTAACATCTTCTAATAAAATGATTTTCATTCTAATTCCTCCAATACTTTATGCAATTTACGTTCTGTTTCTTTTACAGTCGAATTATTTAGTTGTGAAGCAGCATTAGTAATATGACCTCCTCCACCTAATCGTTTCATAATTTCACAAACATTAATATTGCCAATAGATCGTGCACTAATTCCAACTTCATTTCGTTTTAATTGTCCAATAGCAAACGAAGCTTCAACATACTCCAATTTCAATAACTCTTCAGCAATCTCCGCTAATTCTTCTTTAGTCGAAACCGGTTCTGACAATGGACAAATTGCTATATTTTTATTAATAACATAACTACTGCGAATAAAATCAGCTCGTCTTAAATAAGTATCTTTACTTTCTTTAAGTAGTTCCTGTTTCAAAACACTGTCAGCTCCCATACTTGCTAAACTAGCAGCCGCTGTAAAAGTTTTCTCTGTTGTTTTTAAAGTGAAGCCATTAGTGTCAACTTCAACCCCCGCCAATAAGACACTTGCTAGAAAAATACTATAATTAATATTTAAATAGTTAGCAAACCAAACCATAAACTCTGCCATACTAGATAAAGTCGAATCAATATAAAACAATTCCGTATCACGTATGTAAGAATTTGATTTAATATGGTGATCTAATATAACTACTTTTTTTATTGTGTTAATAATATTTGGATATTCTAGTCGTTCTTTTTGGTGAACATCTAAAATGGCCAAAACTGTCTCATCATCAATTATTTCTTTATAAGTACTAGGATATATATAATTATTATTATTAGCACGCATTAAAACTTGAGCTACAGAGCTGGTGTAACTATCAGCTCTTTTTTTAGATAAAAATATATAATTTTCAATATCTAACTTACTTAATAAGTAACTAAGGGCCAATGATGAAGATATTGCATCCAAATCAGGATCATGATGAGCCATAATTACAACTTTACTATGTGTTTTAAAAATATCTATTAATTTGTTAAATAAATTATCCATAAATTCACCCCTTGTCACATACCTATTATACTACAAAATAAATATAAAAAGAAGAATTAATTACAATTCTTCTCTCTTAGTTTATTAGCTAATTCCTTTATTTTATTAAAACGATGATTAAGTCCCGACTTCGTAATCTTATGTCCCGTTTCTATAGAAATAATCTCACTTAATTCTTGCAAAGATACTTCTTTATATTTTAGTCGATAAATTGCTACCAATTTTTCTTTATCACTCAACAGTTCTAATCCACTCATTTTTTCAATTAATTCAATATCTTCAACTTGTTTCATTGCAGAACTAATAATTTTATCAACATTAGCTTGTTCACAATTATTTAAACGATTTGTCATATTTTTATGGTCACGATAAATACGAATATCCTCATAATAAAATAAAGCTTGAATAGCATTAATCATTCTAAGAAAATCTCCTATTTTTTCCGCTTCTTTAACATAAACCATATATTTATTTTCGCGTTTCAAAACTTTGCTATTTAATCCATATTGATTAATAAGCGAAGAAATAAAATTAGCATAATCAAAATCATCGATAATAAATTCTAAATGGTAACGTGATTTTTTTGGATCGTTAATACTTCCGCACGCTAAAAAAACTCCGCGTAAATATGCTCTTTTAGAAATATCATCATCAATTAAATAATTTTTAGGAATATTGGATAGTAATGATAAATCTTGGCAAACAGCATTGATTTTATCTTTCAATTCTAAAATATAAATATAATTTTTATTATAATTATATCCATTACGTACAGTAATTTTGGGAATTATCCCATATAAACTTTTGATACTATTAAAAATTAAACGCGCAACAGAAGAGTTTTCTGTTGTTATTCTTATGTAATTAGATATAGAAGAACTATTGCGTAAAATAGCCGATAATTCGGCTATTTGTTCTACTTTTTGTTGGTTTAGTTTACTAACTTCGTTTTTTACTGTACTTGTAAAAGACATTTTATCACCTACATCTTTAATAAATATGAAAAAATATGAAAGCCTAATTTTATAACATCATGTCGGACCAAATCATTTTGTATTGAAACAAAATCATCGCTAATAACTTTTGCACTTATACGACTAAAGTTTTTAGAATCATAAACAACAGCATCTTTCTGCTCAGCACTTTCATACTTTTTAACTAACGCCGGAGCAATCTTACCCTTATTAGCAATCACCAAATCTATTTTTCTTTTACCCAAATAACCATTCAATAATTTAACATGATCAGTTACCGTAAAATCATCAGTTTCTCCCGGTTGAGTCATCATATTACATACATACATAATTTTCCCATTACTATTATCAATAGCTTCTACAATTTTATCACAAATAAGATTAGGAATAATACTAGTAAATAAACTACCCATACTTAAAATTATTAAGTCAGCTTCTTCAATAGCTTTTACAGCCTCTTCTGTTGGTATAGGCTCCTCTTTATAGAAAACTCGTTCAATCTTTCGCTTATCTACTGTAATATTATGTTCACCTTGGACAATACAACCATCATCCATTTCGGCCATTAATATAACATTATCTTCAGTTAGAGGAACAACTTTCCCCTTTAAATTCATAACTTTACTCAACGCTTCAATTCCATCTGATAAATTACCGGTAATTTCAGTCATTGCTGTTAATAATAAATTACCAACTGTATGTCCGTCTAAATCGCTTGTCGTATTAAAACGATAATTAAATAAATCCATCACTAATGGTTCCGTTTCTGATAAAGCAACTAACACTCGTCGAATATCCCCAACTGCAGGAATATTAAATTCTTCTCTTAAAATACCGGTGCTTTTTCCATCATCACAAACAGATACAATAGCAGTTATATCAACAGGAAATTGTTTCAAACCTCGTAAAAGAGCTGATAAACCTGTTCCTCCACCTAAAACGACTACTTTTTTATTCATATTACCACCCAATTAATTTTATGCATTTTCTTTCTTTTCTTTATTAATATCTTTTTTTACATTAACTGCAGCAATAGTAGCTTCTCCTATTGCTGTCGATAATTGATAAACTTCTTTTTTAATAATATCACCGCAAGCATAAATATTATTAATATTCGTTTTCATATTTTCATCAACCAAAATATAATTATTATCCATAATAATATTATCTAAAAAAGAAACACTCGGTTCATAACCAATAAACGAAAATAAAGCATCAATCTGATATTTTCCATTATTTGTCTCAATCTCATAAATCATATTATTATGCGCGTTAATTTTAGTAATACTACATTCTAAAATCAATTCTATATTATCAGATTTAGCTATTTTATTTTTTACAACTTCATCGGCTCTTAAATTAGAACTTCTATTTAGAATTATTACTTTTTTGCAATAATGGGCTAAAAATAACGATTCTTCTAAAGCACTATTTCCTCCACCAACAACAGCTACTATTTTATTATGATAGTCTTGAGCACTATCGACCGCATTATAAATTAAATTTTCGTATTGAACATCATCTTGAATCTTCCGAGGCTTCCTTCCTGTCGCAAGGATAATCTTATTAGTTGTAATCTCTTCTATATTGGTTATAATTTTATGATCAATAATTTTTACAACATTTTCCAATTTAAAATCAATTTTTAACTCTTCAACTTGTTTATACACTTCTTTAGCTAAATCAGAGCCTTTAATATTAACAAATCCGGGATAATTTTCAATTGTTGATATTTTATTTAATAAACCACCTGGTTTACTTTTATCAATCAATAAAACTCTTAAATTAAAGCGTTTCAAATAGATTGCCGCCGTCATTCCAGCTATTCCTGCTCCAATTACAACACAATCATAATCATACTTCATATTATTTCTCCTTACTGTTATATAGTTTTTTTGAATTCATTTGCTTTATAAACAAAATCGAACCAATTATAACAAGTATTAGTGAAACTAATTGAGCAACTTTAAATTGCCCAAACATTAAATTGTACTCAACTTGCCGCATATCTTCCATAAAAAACCTAATAACACCATAAATAATTAAATATAAAGCCGTTATCTGTCCAACTTTTAATTTTCTATATTTTCTAACTAATATCAAAATAATAAATCCTAATAGACATAACAGTGATTCATACAAAAATAAAGGATGATAATAAGTTCCACCAATATACATCCCATCAATGATAAATTGTGGAATATGTAAAGATTTAAGCATTTCTAAACTTATTTCTTGACCATAAACTTCTTGATTAAAAAAATTGCCCCAACGTCCAATTGCCTGACCTATAATAAGACAAGGCGCTACTATATCCATTAATTTAAACGCGTCAACTTGATGCTTACGCGTATAAATAATAGTAAAAATAACCCCAGCAATAATCCCACCATGGATAGCTAAACCACCATTCCAAACAGCAAAAATTTCTAATAAATTTTTTGAATAATAACCCCATTCAAAAATAACATAATAAATTCTGGCACCCACTAAAACAATAGGAATCATGTAAAAAAAATAATCGTAAAAAAAGTCTAAAGATATATTATGCTTTTTCAATTCACGAAGCGCTAAAAAATACCCGGTTACAAACGCTAATAAAATACAAATTGAATACCAATAAATATTAATTGGTCCTATGCTTAAAAATATATTATTCATTTTTTTCTACCTCTTAAAAAAGTATCTATAATAATATTATCCATGATAGCATTCATAATTGAAATAATAATTGATACAATAAAAATCATAAATAAGCCATGAATTTGAAAATGGCAACCTAAAAGCCAATCAGTTACTTTTAAAATAATTACATTAGTTATTGGATAAAAAAGGCCTAAAGTAAGAGCTGTAAGTGGTAAAGTTAGCCAAACTAATAAAGGTTTTACAGTACGATTTAAAATATAAATGATAATAATTGCCAAAACTCCCCATAATCCAAAAAATTGATTATCAATATAAACTGTATCATTAAATACAACTGATACTGCTATTAAAACTAACGTATATCCTAAAATGTGAATAAGCCAATCTAAATATTTATTAATTTTTGGTTTTAACATAACTTCTTTTGCATTTTCTTCTACTTTTTTCATAGTTCATCTCCAAAATTAATTATACCATTTTTACCTATTAATAAGCAACTTATATTCTTTTTAAAGCCTTCTTTAAAGCTTTGTACCGATACGTTTCACACAAATCTTCTTTCGGTATTAAATTAAAAGTTTCACCTTTGTCTAAAAGTATAAAAACAGAATAAAAATAAGGCTTAACAAGTGGAGGGGCTATCTCTTCTGCAATAATTCCTTTTGATATGCCAAAAGTTTGAAAATAATCACCGTTACAATCCATGCAAGTTACAACACAACGATATTCTGCCCCTCTATCTTTAGCACCGTCCAATTTTCTTAACAATTTATTAACACACTCATATCCGGGTAAATTCGGATTGTTTTTTATTTCAGCATCAGCATAACGAGCTGTATAAATTCCCGGCTCACCGTTTAAACTATCAACAAATAATCCCGCATCATCTGTAATAATTGGGTAAGTTATATTATTATCTTTACAATAATCATGAATCGCTCGAGCTTTTATTAAAGAATTTTCTTCTAAAGTTTGACCGTTTTCTTCAATTTCTCCTCGATCCCAACCAATATCCGCTAAAGTCAAAACCTCTAAATCTAAATTATATTTTTGTATAATAAATTCTAAATCTTCTACTTTTCTAGCATTTGTTGTTCCAAATATTATTTTCACTCATATCACCTACTCGCTTTTTAATTCAAATAAAGCATCTCTTAACTCCATAGCTCTTTCAAAATCAAGACATTTGGCTGCTTCTTTCATTTCATTTTCAATTTTAAGCATTAAGTCATTTTTCTCTTTTTTACTCATTTTACGTTCTTTATTAGAAGTTGTTGTTTGAATATTAGAAATAACTTCTCGCACTTCTTTAATTATGGTTTTAGGAGTAATACCATGTTCTTCATTGTATTTTTTTTGAATAGCACGGCGCCTATTAGTTTCAGTAATTGCCTCTTGCATAGATTCACTAATAACATCAGCATACATCACAACCTTTCCATTGGCATTACGTGCTGCTCGACCAATAGTTTGAATCAAACTTCGCGTACTTCGCAAAAAACCTTGTTTATCAGCATCCATGATAGCTACTAGTTCTACTTCTGGTATATCTAATCCCTCACGTAACAAATTAATACCAACTAAAACATCATACTTTCCTAAACGTAAATCTCTAATAATTTCCATTCGCTCTAAAGTTTTAACTTCAGAATGTAAATATGCAACTTTCATATCCAACTTTCGCAAATAATTAGTCAATTCTTCGGCCATCCTGATCGTTAATGTTGTAACTAATACACGAGCAGATCGACTTTTAATATTATTAATGCGTTCTACTAAATCATCAATTTGACCTTTTGATGGATGAATTTCAATTTCTGGATCTAATAAACCAGTTGGGCGAATGATTTGTTCAACAACTCCGTGGCTTTTTTCCAACTCATAATCTCCTGGTGTAGCTGAGATATAAATGATTTGATCAATCTTATTTTCAAATTCTGAAAATTTTAAAGGACGGTTATCTAAAGCACTAGGTAGTCTAAACCCATAATCAACTAATATTTCTTTACGCGCTCTATCGCCATTATACATACCTCGCACTTGAGGTATAGTTACATGTGATTCATCTACAACCAATAAGAAATCTCCCGCAAAAAAATCTATTAAAGTTGATGGGGTCTCACCGGGCTGTTTAAGCGCTAAATGGCGAGAATAGTTCTCTACTCCACGGCAAGATCCAGTTTCAGCTAACATTTCAATATCATAATTAGTACGCTCTTCTAGACGTTGATATTCTAATAATTTATTTTCACGTTTAAATTTAGCTAATTGTTCTGATAATTCCGTTTTTATATTTTCTATAGCTTTTAAAATTTTATCTTCAGAAGTAACAAAATGACTTGCCGGAAAAATGCTAATTGTTTTCTTATTTACTAATATAGCTCCTGTTAATGGATCAAATTCACTAATTCTTTCTACCTCATCACCAAAAAATTCTATTCTAATCCCACGATTATGTTGATTAGCAGGCATAATTTCTAAAATATCTCCCTTAGCCCTAAAAGTTC
Source organism: uncultured Bacilli bacterium (assembly GCA_944373145.1). Classification (GTDB taxonomy): domain Bacteria; phylum Bacillota_I; class Bacilli_A; order RF39; family UBA660; genus UBA5578. Next base: position 99,930 of record CALWAL010000002.1, on the reverse strand, counting down.
CCCTTTTAAAATCCATATCGTTTCGTTCATATAACATAGCTATTAATTTTTCTAATATTTCATCGCGCTCTACATTATCACCAACATTAACTGTAAGCATCTTTTCACGGTAATCATCAATATCTCCGATTCCATAAATACACGATACAGAAGCAACAATAATTACATCTCGACGATTCAATAATGCGCTAGTAGCAGAATGTCTTAATTCGTCTATTTCATCATTAATAGAAGCATCTTTCTCAATATAAGTATCAGTTTTAGCAACATAAGCTTCTGGTTGATAATAATCATAATAAGATACAAAATATTCAACTGCATTATTAGGAAATAACTCTTTAAATTCACTATATAATTGTCCAGCTAATGTTTTATTGTGTGCTAAAACAAGAGTTGGCTTATTTACCTCTTTAATAACATTCGCAATCGTAAATGTTTTCCCACTTCCAGTTACACCTAATAAAACCTGGTGTTTTTCACCATCTTTAATACCTTTTACTAATTTTTCAATTGCTTGGGGCTGATCGCCACTAGGCTGATAATTAGATACTAATTCAAACATATAACACCTCTTATCTATTAATATTTTGTGCATAAGTCATTTAATTAATAATTTCAAAATCCAAAATCAATGGATAGTGATCTGAAACTTCACTTTTTATAATTTCAAATTTATTAACTTTTATTTTATCATTAATAAAAATATAATCATCAACATTATTGCCAGTATCAAGGCCATCTTTAACTCTCGGGCGAGTCGTTTTAATATTATACATTTTAATCAAATTATTTAAATGTTTATTCATCAGTTGAATACTTTCACTTTCAGGGCTTAAATTAAAATCTCCTACTACAATTGTTGGTAAAAGATTTGCCTTAGCTATTTTACAAATAAATTCACATTCTTTAAGTGTCCTAAAATCTCCTTTTTTTCCTTCACTCCAAATACCATGAAGATTAATAATTTGCAATTTTTGACCATTAATCTCTAAAATTATTTTTTCTAAAGCCCGCGGGTGATCTTCTTGTCGAAAGTTAGTGGTATCAACAAAAGGAGCATAATTTTTATAAAAAAAGATATTCTCAGCATCAATAATTTTATATTTTGTAATTATTTCATTTCCTTGCTCTATTAATCCACCAAAGTCCTTTGTAATAACTCCTTTTTTCATATGAAATTTAGCACACCATAAAGCACCAAAAAAACTATTTTGATAAAGATTACTTAAATTTTTTTTAATAATATTACTATTGTTATATCGATCAAAAACGCTGTTATCAAGACCCCTCGTTACCTCTTGTAAAGTGATGATATCTGCATCCATTTCTTTTAACAATTTAATAACTTCATCATTATTATCTAATTTAATACCAATATTTAAATCTATCAATCGCATATAATCACCTTTAACTTCAAAATCTACATAAATTATATCATATAATAAAAATAATATTTTAAAATAATATGCTATAATATAATTAAAATTGGAGGTATATAAGTATGAACGAAAACTTAATGAACTTTATTAATTCAACGCCTAATGCTTATTATGGAGTACAAAATATTAAAAATTATTTATGCCAAAAAGGTTTTATTCAAATTTATGAAAATGAAGATTGGCATAAACTTAAAGAAGGTAACAATTATTTTGTAATTCGCAACGATTCTTCTATTATTGCTTTTAAATTGCGAAATAATAATGGTTTTAATATTGTCGCAAGCCATTTAGACTCGCCTAGTTTTAAAATTAAAGTAAATGCCGATATGAGTGTAGAAGGAGTTAATAAACTCAATGTTGAACGTTATGGAGGCACAATCAATTATTCATGGCTTGATCGGCCTTTATCAATTGCTGGAAGAATATTTTTAGAAGATAAAAGGGGATATCATGCTCATTTAATTAACTTTGATGAAGACTTAGCAATTATTCCAAGTCAAGCTATTCATATTAATAGGGAGGTAAACGAGGGAATTAAACTTAATGAGCAAATAGATATGTCGCCAATTATTTCTTTACAAAATATGTCATTACAAAAACTTATTGAAAATAAGCTAAAAAAAGAAGGAATTATTTTTGAAAAAATATGCGATTATGATTTATATTTGTATAATCGTGATAAAGCTAAATATATTGGAGCCAATAAAGAATTTATTTTAGGGCCACGTTTTGATAATTTAGCAACTACTTTTATTTCGTTAGAAAGTTTTACTAACTCTTATAATAAAACTTCAGCCGTTTTTTGTGCTTTTAATAATGAAGAAATAGGGAGTTTAACTTACCAAGGCGCTGATTCACATTTTTTACTTGATACTCTAACAAGGATTTGTGAAGCTTTAAACACTAATTTTTATACAACTTTAAACAATAGTTTTATGATAAGTGCTGATAATGGGCATGCGCTTCATCCCAATGCGCCAGAAAAAAGTGATCCTACTAACCATGTTTTACTAAATAGGGGAGTTGTTATTAAGCACCATACTAATTATACAACTGATGCCTTAAGTTCTACTATTTTTAAAGGTATTTGCGAAAAAGCAGGGGCTATGTATCAAGATTTTACTTGTCGCTCTGATATGCAATGTGGCAAAACTTTAGGAGGAATTTCAAATAGTCACATCAGTATTCCATCAATTGATATTGGTTTACCACAATTAGCTATGCATTCCGCTAACGAAACAATAGGAGCATGGGACATCAATGAAATGTACAAAGCATTAAATGGTTTCTATAACGCAGAAATTATCATGGATAAAGACACAATTAATATAAAATAGTTTATAGTTTAATGTTCAAGCCAATATACTATAAACTACTTTTTTTATTAGCTTTTGTTTGTTCTTGTAAATATTTTAATACTTTTTGAATTTCACTTTCTCTCTCATAAGATGATAAATAATATATATCGCGCTTATTACATTGATAATATAAAATAGCTTCTATTAAATCTCTTTGCCCTAATAAATGACGAATCATAGTAACTATTTCTAATTCATTTAAAGAAAAAGTCATTATAAACTTTTTAATATCTGAAGGTATAGAATTTAAAATAATATTTAAAATTTCTTCACGCGTTAAAAAACATTCAATGGTTATTTCTTCTACTACATACATATCAAAATATCCATAATATAAATCATCATACTGCTGATGTTTTCCTCGCCCAGTAACTATCGCAACTGTAACTTCTTCTTGAAAATCAAAATAACGAAATACATCAGATAAATGGGTACACATATGAAAACCATTACCATTATTACCAAAAGTTATTTCACCAGTTGCATAATATGTTTTTCCCTCTTCAAAATAAAAACCATAACGATTAGTTTGATCTTTATTAAATGCTTTATAACCTCTAATCTCAAACATCACATTCACCCAAATCTATCGTTTATTATAACATGATACTTATAAAGTATAAAAAAATAACTAGAAATGACATAATGTTCAAACTAGTTATTTTTGATTTACATATAATTTAAATATTATTATTTTTTGCTTATTAATATTTTTTTAGCATAACTACAATCTGCAATTATCTGTTTGTGGTTCTTTTTTGCTTCTTCAATAATTTTTTCAACTAATTTTCGTGCCAAACCACAACCCTGATATTGTGGATCAACAATAGTATGAATAATATTCCAAATATCACCATTTTCTAAAAAATCACATTCACCAATTATTTTATCATTATCATATATAACTGCTCTTTTTTCTGATGATATAAATTTAATTTCAAACATGCTATCAACCTCTTAACCGTATAAAACATACATATTAATATTAACATTTTTATTTATCAAATTTTTATTATACTTTTTTACATTTTTACAAATCGTTCAATACTATGGTCAGGTGAGTCACTAGCTAAAATGCTCGACACCATTTTTTCACGATCATATTTAACTAAAACTTCTTCTAATTTAAAACCTTCTTCTTGTTCTTCTAAAATAACATATGAGGCTGTATCAATAGGATCATTTCTATAAGCCATTCCTACTGCTCTAATAGAATAAAATTTTGTTTTTTCATTATCGTCATATAACTTCCAATGAACATGACCTTGAATAACCGCATCATAAAAATCAACCTTCTTTTTAGCAAATAGTGGATTTTCACGTGCTGACAAATATCCTCTAACAAATGGACTATTAGTACAATATTTTTTTATCATCAACTCAATCTCTTCTAATTGCGTAACGCTATTTGTATAATTAAATTGTTGTGAAGCTGAGGAATCAAATCTAGCTCCTGTACCAGCAAAATCGAAATGATTTTGATATGTCCATGTGCTTCGACTTAAAAAATCAATTCTAACATCATTAGCAAAATGACATAAAGCTATTTTTTTACCGCCTACTGTTAATTCAATAAATCTTGGAAATAGCTTTATTTGACCAATTTGTTTTTCATTTAATTTTGATAAGGTCCACAAATGGCTTTGCTTTTTTAAACTATTAAAATATGAAGCAAATGGTTCATATCCCAAGGAAATATATTCTTCAGAATTTCCTGCTATCGATTTAACATTATATTCCTTTAATAATTCTAAAACTTCACTTGGATTTGGGCCAACACCTATATTATCGCCTAAAGAATAAATTTCAGTTATTCCTCGTTTACTTATATCTTCTAAGGCTGCCTTGGTTGGCTCTAATAAACTATGAGCATCAGCAAAAATTGCAATTTTTCTTTTTTCTTTCATACATTCTCCTAACTATTTTTGGATGCCTGTTAAACTTTGAATAATTTCATCATTATTCATAAATGTACCGTTTACAATAGAATCTAATATTTGGCGATTAAAATTATCAACCAACTCACCAAATCTAAACAATCCCATATTCTTTATTATTTCCTTTAACTTATCTCTATTTTCTTGGCTTTGATCGATATTTAGCAACATCGTTAATAAATTGGAAAATTGTGATTCTTCAATATTTAAAAGCTTTAATAAATATGTATAAAATAAACGTTCATAATATTCCCAAATAATTAAATTATATTCATCATCTTGACGATATTCTTTGGATAGCCAATGTGGCTCATTATCGATTTCATATTTCTCTTTAATTAATTTTTGAAACTGACGAAAATAAAAACTACATTCATGTTCCAAAGAACCATGTTCTTTAATTTCTTCACTTACAATTCCAATGCTAGCTAAGTATATATTTACTGCATCATTTTCTAATCCTTTATATAAAACAACTTTAGCTTGTTGGAGTTGAGGATATTGCATTAGTAATTCATCATATTCCTGTTCCTTTATTAAAATAACGGCATCTGATGATAGGGGAACATTGCCGTAAAAAAAAGTATCTTCAACGCGAAAAGAGCGAATATCATTATGAGTTAAATGAAACATAATATGATCAATAATGACAAAATGACGATTATCAAAATTTCCTTTAGCATGTGACGAAACTAAACCATTAATACAAAAATGAACAGTTGAGCGATATTGACTAGAATATGGCAAATAATTATCTGTAATTAACTTTTGACGTTCATCAAAACGTTCTTCTTCTTGATAAAAATCTATATGATCCTGTTCATCTAATAAATCATTAATAACTCTCTTGATAGCATGATTATTTTTTACAAGAAAAGGAACATGACAAAGGGGCCTTATAACATTATCATCACTTAAATAATCAGTAGTTCTTACAAGAACAAAATCATTAGCACCATAACATCCTTTTTCTTTTATTATTCTTAATAGTTTTTTTCTTTTTTCTAATGCTTGCTGTTTTAAACTTTCATCAGTGGCATCAATATTCATTATTACCATATTAATCACCACCTCTATTATAACATTATTTAATAAAAAAAGGTGTTAATCACCTTTATTAATTTTAATAACGACTTGATATATTCCTTCTAAATCATATTCTTCTGTTTCTACACTATACCCACATTTTTCAATTGTAGTGTTGACATCTCTTAATAAATTAATAATTTGCTTAAAATCAACCCTCTTGACAGGAGCTGACTGAGTTGTCGGAAGAACTGGATCATACTGCTTACTATAGTCGGTTATAATGATTGGCGGTACTTCTTCAACTTTCTGTTCCATTGTTGGTTCGGCTGGTGGAACAGCTACTGGTTCAACGGCTGATGAAACCACTGGTGGTTCTGGTTCAACTGATGGTTCTGAAAAATTGCTTGGCAACGAATCTTCTACAATTGGCGTCGTTGGCATTGGTGAAATTGGTGTTATTGTAGGAATTTCACCAATAGGTGCCATTTCAGAAACTGCATTAACTGATTGTTGAACTGGTGAATTTATCTGAGATAAATTTGATTCAACTGGAGCTACTGGCGCCTCAAATACTGGAGACGGAGTTGTTACAGCTACTGGTTCAACCGCAGGAACTGATGCTGCATCCGGAATTGGCGATACTGTTGAAATTGGTGAAACTTCTGGAAGTGGTGAAAAGGCAACATCAACAGGTGAGACTGGTGTTACTTCTGGAATTGAAGAAACAATTGGTTCAACTGTTGATGTAGAAGGTACCCCAGGCATTACTGTAGGAATAGCTGGGATAGGATCTACAACAGGTGTTAATGGTACTTGTTCCATTACTGGGGCACTTGGCGCAAAATCGGTAGGGGCGCTCTGTACCTGAGGAATTGACGGTACATGTGATTGATTAAACATCTCTGGAGCGGCGTTTGGTACTGATGGAGACACCGCTGGAGTTGGATTCATTGAGGTCATTGGACCACCTTGTAATAGGGCATTCATATCCATCTTACCCACTTGGTTATTTGAATTTAAATCTTGTGCGTTGTTAACAATATTGTCAACATTCATAAAACCTGGGTTGGTTTGGTTTTGATCTTGTTCTATTGGATTTGTAATATATGTATTCATTTTATCAATCTCCTCATCTGTTTTTCTTACCGTTAATCGCTCTTTGATAATTTTATCTAACATTTTTCTTTGCAATTCAGCTGTTGGTAATTTTAGCATTGACCTTGCATGACGCTCCGAAATCTTATCTTGCATTAAGGCTTCTTGAACTTCATCACATAAATTTAATAATCTTAATTTATTAGCAATCGTCGACTGACTACGACCTAACTTAATTGCTAATTGTTCTTGTGTTAAATAACCCATATCTAATATTTTTTTATATGATATAGCTTCTTCAATAGCGGTTAAATCTTTTCTTTGAACATTCTCAATAAGGGCTACTTCGGCACTATCTTTATCATTTAAATCTGTAATAATGGCGGGAATAGTCTCCTTACCCGCTAAAACACTAGCTTTATATCTCCGTTCACCGGCGATAATTTCATACTTATCTCCAATCGGTCTTACCACAATTGGTTGAATAACACCGTGTTCTTTTATAGACTCAGAAAGTTCGATGATTGAGTCTTCACTAAATTTTATACGTGGTTGAAAACGATTTGGTAAAACGTCATTCAAATTTAAATCAACAACTCGTGACTTCACATCATCCATATAAACACTCCGTTCTATTTTACTAATATCAATTATAATATACTTTGGGAAATAATTCAATACTAATTAAATAATAACATATGCAATTTGGGAAATAATATACATAATGAATTAAAACCTTAAAATATAAAGAAAAAAGGAATTTTTTGACTTTAAAAAAATTTTATTTCCCGGGAAATAACTAATTTGTAAAGTTATGTCAAAAAACTAATTTTAAAACAATTATCTATTTTTTTTGCTATTAGCACATGTTAAAATTAAAATAGAAAATAAAGGAGGAATTTATGGAAAATAGAATTCGTGTCGTTCAATATGGTACTGGAAAAATGTCAGTGTATACCATGAGATATGTATTTGAAAAAGGAGCTGAAATTGTTGGGGCTATTGATATTAATCCTAATGTAATAGGAAAAGATATCGGTGAAATTATTGGAAGTGAACCTAAAGGGGTAATTGTTAGATCAACTAGTGAAGCTGAAGAATTACTAAATGAATTAAAACCAGATGTTTGTATTGTTACAACAATGAGTTTATTAAGCGACGTTGAAGAAGCTTTAATGTTATGCGCTAAATTGGGTATTAATGCTATCACTACCTGTGAAGAAGCTTTCTTCTCATATAACTCTAATCCTGTATTAACTAATAAAATTAATGATTTAGCTATTCAAAATAACTGTACAATTACAGGCTCTGGATATCAAGATATTTATTGGGGAGAATTAATAAGTGCAATTGCCGGATCAACACATAATATCACAAAGATTAAAGGGAGTTCTTCTTACAATGTAGAAGACTACGGAATTGCTTTAGCACAAGCTCATGGATCCGGTTTATCATTAGAAGATTTTGATAATAAAATTGCAAGTATTGATCGCATGAGTACTGAAAAACGTAATGCTTTAATAAATGGTGGAACTTATTCTCCTTCATATATGTGGAATGTTAATGGTTGGTTGGCTCGTAAATTAGGTTTAACTGTTATTGATCAAAACCAAAAATGTGTTCCAACAACATATTCAAATGACATTGAATCTTCAACTTTAGGTATGACAATTCCGGCTGGTAATGCCACTGGTATGAGTGCTATTGTAACAACAGAGACAAAAGAAGGAATTATTATAGAATCAGAATGTATTGGGAAAGTATACGGGCCTGATGAATTTGATAAAAATGAATGGACAATTATGGGTGAACCTAATACAACAATCGTTGTAAATCGTCCCGCAACAGTAGAACTTACTTGCGCTACAATTGTAAATCGACTTCCAGATGTTATTAATGCACGACCAGGTTTTGTTCCAACTTGTGATATGGATGAATTAAAATATCGTACACAACCTTTAAATAATTATGTTAAATAAAAAAAGTTATACACTTTGTTGTGTATAACTTTTTATAATGGATGTTTTTTCATCTCTGCATATTTTCTAGGATATTTAGAAGCTGTTTTAGCTTCTTTTTTTATTTTAATTAAAGTTCGAGTACTATTCTCAATTGGTAAGAGAAAACTATCAACATTCTCAATTTTAGAAGACAATACTTTTAAAGCATTAATAGCATTATCTTCTTCATTTTTACCTTTCATTGCTATAAAATATCCATTGATTTTTACAAGTGGAATACTATATTCTAACAAGATATTTAAACTAGCAACAGCACGCGCTGTTACGATATCAAATCGTTCGCGGTTATTTAGAGCATATTCTTCAGCTCTAGCGTGAATAGCTTCTATATTATTTAAATTTAATTCCTTAATTACTACTTTTAAAAAATCGATTCGTTTATTTAATGAATCAACTAAAGTAACATGCAAGTTAGGAAATATTATCTTTAATACAAGTCCAGGAAAACCTGCGCCAGTACCAATATCACAAAGATAATTAACTTCTTTTAAATCAATCACACGAGCAATTGTTAAACTATCATAAAAATGCTTTAAATAAACATCTTCTTCTTCAACAATACCGGTTAAATTCATTACTTTATTATATTCAACTAATAATTCATAGTAGCGATGCAATTGTGCCAATTGTAATTTTGTAGCTTCAATTCCTATTTGCTTTAAGGATGATAAAAATAAATTAAGATTCATAATGATACTCCTTTTTTAAATATACCATAATTAAAGAGATATCTGCTGGATTAACACCACTTATCCTTAAAGCTTGTCCAATTGAAGTTGGTTGAATCATTTTTAGTTTTTGTTTAGCCTCACTTGCTAAATTATGAATTTTATCATAGTTAATATCTTTAGGAATTTTTTTATTATCTAAATCGATCATCTTTTCAGCTTCTTTTAAAGCTTTGGCAATATATCCTTCATATTTAATATAAATTTCTACGGTATCTTTAACCTCATCGGATTCCAATATTGGATAAAAATGCTCAATATGCTTAAATTTAATCTCAGGACGTTTTAAAAAATCATACAAACTAATTCCATCTTTCAATTCAGTTGTAGGAATTGTTTTTAAATATTCTTGTACTTCACTAGTTGGTGTTAGTTTATTACTTTTTAAATATTCAAATAAATGATTTATTTGTTCTTTTTTCAATAAAAATTTATCATATCGTTCTTGTGACACTAATCCAATCTCATAACCATAATCACGTAAACGTATATCAGCATTATCATGTCTTAATAATAAACGATATTCAGCTCTTGAAGTCAATAAACGGTACGGATCAATGACCCCTTTGGTAACAAGATCATCTATTAAAACACCAATATAGGCTTCATTACGTTTTAATATCAGTGGATCTTTTCCCTCAAGGCTTAAAGATGCATTAATACCAGCCATCAGCCCTTGACAAGCTGCTTCCTCATAACCACTAGTACCATTTATTTGACCAGCCGTATACAAATTTTTAATTACTTTTGTTTCTAGAGATTGTTTTAATTGACGACAATCTATGGCATCATATTCAATCGCGTAAGCATACTTTAAAATTTTAGCATTCTCTAATCCCGGCAAACTATGAACCATTTTTTCTTGAATATCTCTTGGCATACTAGTTGAAAATCCTTGAATATAAATATCATCATAATATAAACTCTCTGGCTCTAAAAATAATTGATGCTTTTCTTTATCAGCAAAACGTACTACTTTATCTTCAATGGATGGACAATATCTAGGACCTACACCTTTGATATCATCTAAACCACCATACATACTTGATTTATTTAAATTTTCTCTAATAATTTTATGGGTTTCCGGCTGTGTATATATTAAATGACAAGAGATTTGATCTTCTATTTTATAATGAATCTCATTATCAAAACTAAAAGTCCAATAATGATTATCACCTTTTTCTTCTTTTGTTTTTGTATAATCTATCGAACTCTTATCTATTCTTTGTGGCGTTCCCGTTTTAAGACGAATAATATTAAATCCATATTCACCTAATTTATCACTTAAATGGTTACTTGGTTTCTCACCGTGTGGACCTTGACGTGTACGAGTATCACCAACCAAAATATCAGCTTTTAAATATGTTCCTGTTGTTAAAATTACAATGCTACTTGTAATTTGTTCACCGTCTTCTAAAATAACTCCATGAACTGTTCTATCATCAATAATTAAATCTTCAACTAATGCTTCTCTTATTTCTAAATTTTTTGTGTTTCTTAACGTCTTAAACATATTTTTAGGATAAGTTATTTTATCAGCTTGAGCTCTCAAAGCTTGAACAGCAGGACCTTTAGCACTATTCAACATTTTTATTTGTAATAAACTTTTATCCGCATTACGTCCCATCTCTCCACCTAATGCATCAATTTCACGAACCACAATTCCTTTTGCGCTTCCACCAATTGAAGGATTACATGGCATATCAGCTATATTATTAATATTTCCCGTTATTAATAAAGTCTTATGTCCTTTACGAGCACTTGCTAAAGCTGCTTCACAACCAGCATGACCTCCACCAACAACTATAATTTCATACATAATATCACCTAGTTCTTTATTTGCTGTTGCTATTATACTATCTTTTGTTATTTTTATCAATGAATATATTAAAGATAAAAAAAAGAGTTTTAACTCTTTCTATCTTAATGTTATAAAATATATGATTATAAATGCGCAGATAACCAAACAAATGGAACATAAAATTAAACCAGATGTATTAAAGCCATTCTTTATTTTTTTTCTAGAAGTTAGTGCTAAAACAAATCCCACTATTGAAGTTGGAAGAGACAATAAATTAAAACCTATTATATATCCAATAAATTCTGATGTACTGTAAATCCAAAAAGTTTCTTCACTTACTTCCCCTAAAGCAATAAGACTTAAAAATGCCCATACCATAGCAATTATTCCTAACACCATACTAGCAATTGCTGCTCCATTATTTTTTTTCATAGGATATTGAATGTTATAATTTCCATAGTTCATATTGTTAGGAAAAGCCATATTTTGATAATACATATTTTGAGGATTTATCATTGGTTGTGGCATCATCATTTGATTATTATAATTCATATTATTTTGATAATTTGGTTGAACAGAAGGATTAACTAATGTTCCACAATTTGAACACGCATTATCTGTTGATTCTAGTTCTTTACCACAATTACTGCAAAACTTACCCATATATATATACCTCTCTTACTTCTATTTTTATTATTATATCATATATTTTTACTTTCCTAAACAAAATTGACTAAATAATTGATCAATTAATTCTTCGCTATAAGTATCTCCAGTAATCTGACCCAATAAATTCCAAATATTTTTTAAATCTATTTCAACCATATCAATTGGATTATTGTTTTCAATACCTTTCTTTACTTCTTCTAAAGCTTGATAAGCTTGCTTTAGTAATGATATTGAACGTGCACTACTAAGATATGAATAATCTTCTGTTTCTAATTTTTCTAAATTAAATAACAATTTAATCTCTCTTCTTAAATCATCTAAACCAATATTATTTTGAGCCGATAAATAAATAATACTTTTTTCAGTAGGAATGTTATTTAATCTTTTAGGCAAATCTGTTTTATTGACAATAATAATTGCCGGCTTATCTTTTATTTTTTCTAATATTTCTAATTCTTCAGAGGTTAATTCTTCATTATTATTCAAGACAAATAATACTAACTCAGCTTCCTCAATTAAATTAATACTTTTACTAACTCCTAATTTTTCTACTACATCTTCTGTTTCACGAATACCAGCAGTATCAATAACATGTAATAAAATACCATCAATAGAAATATCTCCCTCAACAATATCTCTAGTTGTTCCAGCAATATCTGTTACAATTGCTTTTTCCTCTTCTAATAAGCAATTTAAAATACTGCTTTTTCCAACATTTGGTTTGCCAACAATTACAACTTTAATACCTTCCTTAATAATTGTACTAGTTTCCGATTTGGATAAAATATTTTTTAGTTCTCTTTCAATCTCAATAACACAATCACGAAGTTGATTAGTTGTTACTACTGCAATATCTTCATATTCTGGATAATCAATGTTAACTTCTATATTAGCAACTACGTTAACGATTTTTTGGCGAAGCTCTTTAATTAACTGAGAAATATTACCGCTTACTTGTGATAAAGCAAGTGCTCTCGATTTATCTGTTTTAGCGCTAATTAAATCCATAACTCCTTCTGCTTCTATTAAATCAATACGACCGTTCAAAAAAGCACGCTTTGTAAATTCACCCGGCTCAGCCAAACGACATCCATTAATTAATAAAAGTTCTAAAACCTTATTTGTAGTAGCAATACCTCCATGTGAATTAATTTCAATTACATCTTCTACTGTAAAAGTTTTAGGAGCTCTCATTATGGATAATAATACCTCATCAATTATTTCATCACCATCAACTATATGTCCATATTGAATAGTATGACTTGGTAATTTTTTTAAATCTTTTCCTTTCCAAATTTTATTAGTTATATCTATAGCATCACTTCCACTGATGCGGATAATTGAAATAGCACCAACACCTAAAGCCGTTGAAATAGCCGCTATTGTATCATTCATAATATTGCTCCTTTCGAAAAAAATTTTAACACAGAAAGAAAAAAAAAGAAATAACTATTTGTTATTCCAAAAGATTTACTTTTTTTGAGCTTGAACAGCAGTTATTGCAACAACTCCTACAATATCATCAACGCTACACCCACGAGATAAATCATTAATTGGAGCTGCTATTCCTTGTGTTATAGGACCATAAGCTTCTGCTTTAGCTAAACGTTGAACTAATTTATATCCAATATTTCCTGCATCTAAATCAGGAAAAACTAAAACATTGGCTTGACCTGCTACTTTGCTATTAGGTGCTTTACTTTTAGCTACTTCTGGAACGATAGCTGCATCTAGTTGTAATTCTCCATCAATTTCATATTGAGGGTATCTTTCTTTAGCTATTTTTGTAGCGTTTACAACCTTATCTACATCAGCATGACTTGCACTACCCATTGTAGAATGAGATAGCATGGCTACTTTAGGAACTTTTCCTACTAATAGTTCAAAACTTTCAGCACTACTTCTAGCTATAGCCGCTAATCTTTCTGGAGTTGGATTTTGTTCTAATCCCGAATCAGCAAAAATAAAAGTTCCATTTTCACCATATTCACAATTTGGAACAACCATTAAAAAAAAGGCTGATACTAAACTTACTCCGGGTTTAGTTTTAATAATTTGTAATGAAGGTCTTAATGTATTTGCTGTTGAATGACAAGCTCCACTGACAACACCATCAGCATATCCCATTTTAACTAACATACATGCATAATACATATAATCAGTTATTAACAAATCTTTAGCTTGTTCTAAGCTCATACCTTTATCTTTTCGAAGGCTATATAACTCATTTGCTAATTGATCAGTTAATTGATTATTTAATGGTTCAATGATTTCAATTTCTTTTAAATCAATATCATAGCTTGGACGACCAATCAAAACAATGTCTGCAATTTGCTCATCGCGAACTTTCATAGCCGCCTTAATTACTCTTTCGTCCATCGTTTCTGGTAAAACTATTCTCTTTTTTGCACTTTTAGCTCGTTCTTTAATACTTTCTATAAAAGACATCATATCACTCCCTCATCAATTCTATCAAAAATATATGAAAAAAACATTATTTTTATAAAAAAAGGAGAAATTAATCTCCTACATATTTAATAACAACACAACGATTTGGTTCTTCGCCAACACTTTCAGTTTCAACATTGCTAAAACCGCTTATTAATGAATGAACAATTCTTCTTTGATATGAATTCATTGGATCTAATTTAGCATCAGTTTTAGTTTTTTGAACTTCTCTAACAATATTTTTTATTTCAAATTCAAATTTTTTTATTTTTTTTGCTTTGTAATTAGATGCATCTAAATTAACTTTGATTGTCATTCTTGTTTGGTTTTGTAATGCTTGACGAATCAACAATTGCATTGCATTAATAGTTCTTCCATCTTTACCTATTAAAATTGGATTATTATCAGATACCATCGTTACTGAAAAAATATCATCAGCTTCTCTAACTTCTGTTTTTATATCTAAATTCATTTTTAAACCAATTACTTGAATATATTCTTTAATAAAATCTATTATATCGCTTTTTTTAATAACATTCATTTTATATAAATTTTCAAATTCTTCAGATTCAATAATTATTTCAGAGCGATAAACATCTAATTCTTCAATACACTTTTCATAACAGTCATCCTCATTAGCTGCTTCATATTTATATACTTTAATCATACTACTTTCTCCTTTTTACAATTAAATTTTGAGCAATTGTGAATGTATTATTGGTAATCCAGTATAAAATAATACCTGTTGACATTGTAAAAGACATGATACCGATAAAAATCATCATAACATTCATCATTATTCTCATTTGTCTAGCTTGTTCAGAACTCATACTAGCACCGCTATTAAGCTTAAATGAGAAATAAGTAGCTACAAATACTAAAATTGGTAAAATAATATATAACCAATTTCCAGATGAAATACCTTTAATTGGAGACATTGCTAAAGAATAACCTAATAAACTATCTTCAAATAAAACAGGTAGACGATAAATTGCTTCATAGAAAGCAAAGAATAATGGAACTTGAATAATAGCATATAAACAACCTGACATTGGATTAATATCATTTTCCTTATATAATAACATCATTTCTTGAGCTTTGCGCATTTGACTTTCTTGATCTTGTTTATTAGCATATTTTTTTTCTAATTTTTCTAATTTTGGTTGAATAACTTTTAAATTTTCTGATTGACGTGCCGTTTTCAATGTTATAGGATACATAACCAATCTAATTAACAATGTAACAAAAATAATTGATAAACCATAATTTTTTACAAATTGTCCAATTGTAATAAGTAACCACGCTAAAGGTTCAACAAAAACTTTATCCCAAATTCCATTATAACCATTACTTGTTAAATTAAAATTTTTACAAGCAGTTAAATCTTCAATATTAAGTAAACTATCTACTTTTTTTTCATAATCTTTTTTACTTAAATCACCAGCATCATATTCTTTTTTGTATTTTTCAAGTAAATCTTCGCGGGTTTTATCATAAATTTTTATAATTTCAGGATCCGTTGGGGCACATATAATATTTGATGGTAAAACTTGACCTGTTACTTCATTAGTTACAACTTTTCCATCAGCACCTTTTAAATTTTTAGTACATCCAGTTAAACTAAAGATAACTAATATCAAAAAAGCTATCACTAATTTATTTTTCTTCATTTGCTCCTCCTAACAATATATTTAATTTTTTAAAAGCATCTTGTAAATTATTATCCATTTGTTGATAATTTTTTGCCAAGATTCCTTTGCCTAATATTATAATACAATTAAAATTATTTTGATAGTCATTTTTAGAAATAATACTACGAAGCTGCCTTTTTAATTTATTTCTAACAACAGCATTTCCTAACTTTTTGCTAACTGATATTCCAAAATGATAATTACTATCTTCTATTCTTTCTAAATATATGACATAATCTTTATATTTAAAAGGTTTATTATTCTTAATAATTCGATTAAAATCGCGGTTATTTTTTAATACATTTTTCTTTTTCATAAATCACTCCATTAATAAGAAAAAATCCACTGACGATTCAGTGGATTATTAATGAGATAAAACTTTACGTCCTTTTCTTCTTCTATTATTAACGATTTTAGTTTTAATACGAGCCATAAATCCTAATTTTTTTGCTTTTCTATGATTGTTAGGTTGATAAGTTCTTTTCATCTTCACACCTCCGTACCTTTTAATTTCCCTGTTTGCTTTATCAATTATATAGACTTTTTACCAATTTGTCAAACTTTTCTTAAATTTTTTTGATAATACACAT
This sequence comes from uncultured Bacilli bacterium, assembly GCA_944373145.1. GTDB lineage: Bacteria > Bacillota_I > Bacilli_A > RF39 > UBA660 > UBA5578. The sequence goes on along the minus strand of CALWAL010000002.1, from coordinate 83,124 downwards.
TATACACTAATAAGTATTGCTATTATGTTGATATTTTGTACTATTAAATTTTTTATTAACAAAGTTATGCACATTTTTCTTCCGTTATTTTTTATACTTTTTACCTAGTTATGCACAGTTATCAACATTTTTGTGTATAACTAATAAACAATATATATGTTTTTGTTAATAAAATTGTCACAAAAATGTGCATAACTCTAAATTATTTTTATTTTTAAAGATAATTTATTGTGCAAAACGAGGAAATTAATAAAATTATGCACAATTTTCTTTGATTTTTATTTCAACTAGTGTAGAATATTAGTTGAAAAGATCTTTAAGTGGGGTGATATTATGGATTTAGAGAATGTATGGCAAACATTCTTAGAAAAAATAAAAAAACAATTATCGGAAATATCTTATGAAACATGGTTTTCTGAATCAAAACTAGTGGCAGTAGAAGATGGTGTAGTAAAAATTTTAGTTCCTTCACATGTCCACAAAAAAAATTTGAAAGACCATTACATTGATTTAATTGAAGAAAAATTTGCTGAAGTTACTGGTACAAATTTTAAATTTGAATTTTTTATTGAAGAAGAATTGGCTAACGATATTACGATAAATACTGATGATATTGGAATTCCTAACAGCACTTTTGAAAGTAATTTAGACCCAAAATATCAATTCGATAACTTTGTTTTGGGTAAAAGCAATAAATTCGCTGCTACTAGTGCTTTAGCTGTAGCGGAACAACCTGGAAATATGTATAATCCTTTGTTTATATATGGCTCAAGTGGGTTAGGAAAAACACATCTAATGCATGCCATAGGTAATTTCATTACAGCAAATAATAAAAAAATGAAAGTTTTATATATTCCATGTGATAAATTCGTTTCTGATTTTGTTGAAATATGTCGTAAAAGTGCAAATGAAAACAACATGGAAGCAACAAAGCAATTTAAAAATAAATATCGTGAAATTGACGTTTTAATTATTGATGATATTCACAATTTAGTAGGGGCAACTAGTGCTCAACAAGAATTTTTTAATACATTTAATGAATTATATAATAATAATAAACAAATCATTATTTCATCAGATCGCTCACCCGAAGATATAAAAAAATTAGAAGAACGTCTTAAAACACGCTTTAATTGGGGCCTTCAAATTGATATTCTACCACCAGACTTTGAGCTCCGTATGAATATAATTAATAAAAAAATTGAAATACAGGGTTTAGAAAATGAATTCCCAGAAAATGTTAAAGAATATATTGCAAGCAACTGTGTTGGAGATATTCGTAAACTAGAAGGGGCAATTACTAGAGTTTATGCTTACGCAACTATTATGAATGGCTCAGCTATTAGTTTAGACTTAGCAGTTGAAGCATTAAAAGATTTTTTTGTTCAAACAATTGTTGCGAAAAATAAAATAGATCAAGTTATTCAATTAGTTAGCGAAAATTATAATATTTCTCCAGAAGACTTAAAAAGTAAGAAAAAAACTAATAATATAGCTATTCCTAGACAAATAGCTATGTACATATGTCGTATTTATTTAGAAGAAAATTTAACAAAAATTGGAATTGAATTTGGTGGAAAAAATCATACTACAGTTATGCACGCTGTTGATAAAATAAAAAATGAAATTTTAAAAGATGAAGCACTTAATAATGAAATTCAAAAACTTATCAACAAAATACGTTAATAAATGTGCATAAAAAATAATAATGAACATTTTATGCACATAGTTTTAACCTTTATAAAATAAAGTAAAAATAGAGTTATGCACACAAATGCACATTAATAATATAAATAATATATTTATAATAAAAAAGAAAGAGGAATTGATATGAAATTAAAAATAAAACAAAAAGTATTAATGGAACATTTAAATTATGTTATTAAAGGAATATCTAATAAAAACTTAATTCCTATTCTAAACTGTATTAAGTTTGATTTAGTTAAAGAAGGCTTATATTTAATGAGTACTGATAATGAAATTGCTATTAAGACTTTTATAGACGCAAAAGAAATTGATGAAATTGATGAATTAGGAGATATGGTAGTATCTGGTAAATATATATATGATATAGTTAGAAAACTTTCAAATGAAATTATTAATTTAGAAGAAATTATGTCATCTCAATTATTAATTACAACTAATACATCATCTTTTAAATTAAATTGTAATAATGTTAGTGATTTTCCTAAATTAGATTTAGAATTTAGTAAAAATCCACTTGTTATTAATCAACAAGCTTTCAAAACATCAATTAATCAAACTATATTTGCAACTTCTACACAAGAATCAAGACCTGTTTTGACAGGAATTAATTTTAAAATTAGAGAAAATAAATTAGAATGTACTGCTACCGATTCTTATCGTTTAGCACGTAAAGAAATAACTTTAGACTCTTTTGTTGATCAAGATATTAATATTATTGTTCCTGCAAAGAATTTACTTGAGGTGACAAGGTTACTAAATTCAGAAGAGGATAATTTAGAAGTACATATTTTCACTAATAAAATTATTTTTAATTTTAATAGTTTAATTATTATGTCAAGACTTATTAATGATTCTTATCCTGATACTAATAAGTTGATACCAACAGAGTTTTTGGTAAATATTAAAGTTAATTTAAATAATTTTTATAATGCTATTGATCGCGCTTCTTTACTTACTAGTGAGGAAGAAAAAAATATTATTAAATTGGAAAGCAAAGGCGATTATTTATTAATTTCATCAAATATTCCAGAAATTGGAACAGTTGAAGAACGTGTTGAATTAGAAACAAAGATTGATGAAAATGTTAAAATCTCTTTTAGTTCAAAATATATGATGGATGCAATAAAAATCTTTAATAGTGATGAAATAGAAATTAAATATAATGGAGAAATTAAACCTATAATTATTACAGATGGACAATCAGATACTTTATTACAATTGATTTTACCAATAAGAACATATTAAAATGTTCTTTTTTTTTACAAAATTTTCTATTGTCGACTTTTTATGATAAAATTCGACTATTTTGTGGAGTATAAGAAGATTATTCAATTTGAATTAGGGGGAGGTGTGCTATGATAGAAGAATATGAAATCAATGCTTCTACTTTAGCAATTGTACCGATTGATGAGCATACATCGCATGTTTATGAAGAAGAAGCAGATTATATTGTTAGTCAAAATACAAATAGGTTAATTGATTATAATTGTAAATTTTATGGTAGTTCTTATCAAGGTAGATGTGAAGGAACTAAGTATTTAACTGGTATCAAATCTAAATTTCCTATTATTATTGAAGAAAGTCGTAATATTATATTTTTTCCGACTTCTTCATATCGTTGTACGGATAATGCATGGATTGCTTTTAATAAAATTCAAAAGTATTCATCATCTTATTTAGGTACTAAAATTATTTTTGAAAACAAACAAGAGATAGAAGTTCCTATCTCGTATTATTCCATTGATAATCAATTTAGTCGAGCTGCTCGCTTAAAATCTAGATTATATGATATAAAAAGTATAAAAAATAGGTAATCTTTCCTATTTTTTTATTTTTTTGCCCCAAAATATGATATAATGGTATTGTTAGTACGGAAGTACTATTTTGAGATGTTTCTTAAAAATGAGCCATTAAATTTAAAAAAAGAGGTGCTTCTATGATTTTAAAAAAAATAGAACTCCATAATTTTCGAAATTATGAAAAATTAATGACACGTTTTTATAAAGGTATAAATATTATTTATGGTGATAACGCTCAAGGAAAAACAAATTTGTTAGAAAGTATTTATGTTTTGGGATTAACCAAATCGCACCGTTCCTTTATTGATAATAATTTAATAAAGAATAATTGTGAGTCACTTTTGATAAAAGGGACTGTTAGTGGAGATTTATTTGATAAAAATTTACAAATTGTAATTGATAATAAATCAAAAAGTTATGAAATTGATGGTTTGTCGGTAAAAAAAGTAAGTGATTATATATCAAATGTTAATATAATCATTTTTTATCCTGATGATTTAGAAATTTTGAAAGGTTCTCCGCAATTGAGAAGAAAATATTTAAATATGGAGCTGTCACAGTTATATAATAGTTATTTTGTAGTGCTTAATGATTATAATAAACTTTTAAAAATGCGAAATGAGTATTTGAAAAAAATGAATAAGGGACAAAATTTTGATATGAACTATTTTGACATTATAACTTCTTATTTAATTGAAAAAGCAATTATTATATATCAAATGCGCTATAAATTTATTGAAAAAATAAATGAAACGTGTGCACAAATTTATAAAGATATTATGGGACTAGATGGTTTTCATATTGAATATATTTCTAATTTGAAAATTAAAGATATGAAAGATCCAAAGTTAAAAGAAAAACTATTTGAGCAATATCGAAATCAATTAGATTATGAACAAAGAATGTGTATAACTACACTAGGACCGCATAAAGATGATTTTAATTTCATGGTAGGTTCTAATAATTTAAAATTATATGGCTCTCAAGGGCAACAACGTGTAGCTGTTTTGACTCTTAAATTAGCTGAAATACCTATTTTTAAAAAATATAAAGAAACAACTCCTATATTATTATTAGACGATGTTTTTAGTGAATTATCTGATGATAAAAAAAATAATCTTATTAAATATATTAGTAAGGATATTCAAACAATTATTACAACAACTGAATTAAATAATTTAGATGGTAGACTAGTTAAAAAAGCTAAATTATTTAAGATAGAAAAGGGAAAGTTAACTAAAATTAAAGAGGTGAAAGACAATGAATGAAGAACAACATTATGATGCTTCTGATATCCAAGTTTTAGAGGGGTTAGAGGCAGTAAGAAAAAGACCTGGTATGTATATTGGAACAACTGATGTTAAAGGTTTACATCATTTGGTATGGGAAATCGTTGATAATGCAATCGATGAGTCTTTAGCTGGTTACTGCAATAATATTGAGGTTATCATTAATAAAGGAAATTCGATTACAGTTAAAGATGATGGTCGTGGAATTCCCGTTGATATTCATCCTAAGACGAAATTATCTACGGTTGAAACAGTTTATACTGTATTGCATGCCGGCGGTAAATTTGGTGGCGGAGGCTATAAAGTATCTGGAGGATTACATGGAGTAGGAGCGTCGGTTGTAAATGCGTTATCAAAGTGGGTTGAAGTAACAGTTTATAAAAATGGTAAAATTTATTTTGTGCGTTTTGAAAATGGAGGTCATGCTGTAGATCCACTTAAAATAATAGGTGAATGTGAAGACAATCGTACGGGAACGTGGGTTACTTTTAAACCAGATCCTGATATATTTGATACGGATATTTACGATTATAATACATTAAAAGTCAGAATCAGAGAACTAGCTTTTTTAAATCAAGGCTTAAATCTAACTTTACGAGATGATCGTGATGAAGAGGATACTACGGGTGAATCATTTATGTATGATGGTGGTATATCTGAATATGTTAAATTTATTAATCAAGGTAAAACTGTTATTCATGATGATATCATTCACTTAAAAGGTGAAGAAGATAATGTAATGTTTGAAGTAGCTTTACAATATAATACAGGATATAATGAGAATATATATTCTTTTGTTAATAACATAAATACCCATGACGGTGGTACGCATGAAGATGGCGTTAAGCGTGCTTTGACGAGGGTTATTAACAATTATGCTCGTAAAAATAATATTTTAAAGGAAAAAGATGAGTCTTTAACTGGAGATGATGTTAAAGAAGGATTAACTATGATTATTTCTTGTAAACATCCTAATCCTCAATTTGAAGGGCAGACAAAAGGTCGTTTAGGAAATTCAGAAGTTAGAAAATTAGCTGATAATGTTTTTTCGGCAGGATTTGAGTCTTTTTTATTAGAAAATCCTGATTCAGCTCATGCAATTATTGAAAAAGCAATGTTAGCATGTCGAGCACGTAATGCAGCTAAAAAAGCACGTGAGATAACTCGTAAAAGCGATTTAGCAACAACAAATTTCTTTGGTAAATTATCAGATTGTAAAAGTAAGGATCCAAGCGTATCTGAAATTTTTATTGTCGAGGGAGATTCAGCTGGTGGTAGTGCAAAAAAAGGTCGTGATTCTATGACCCAAGCTATTTTGCCTCTACGCGGAAAAATTTTAAATGTTGAAAAAACAAGAATAGATCGAGCTTTAGGTAATGAAGAAATAAGAACAATTATTACAGCTTTTGGAACAGGTATTGGTGCTGAATTTAACTTAGAAAAATTACGATATAATAAAATTATTATTATGACTGATGCCGATGTTGATGGTTCACATATTCGTGTTTTATTATTAACTTTATTTTATCGTTATTTTAAGCCAATTGTTGAGGCAGGCCATGTTTATGCGGCACAACCCCCGTTGTTTAGAATAATGCATGGTAAAACTAGAAAATATGTATTAGATGAAAAAGAAAAAGATGATTATTTAGCCTCTTTACCTGAAAACGTACGTAATCGTGTTGAAATTGCTCGTATGAAAGGTTTAGGAGAAATGGATGCAACAGAATTAAATGAAACAACAATGGATATTGAGAAGAGAACATTGCGCAAAATTACAGTTGATGATTGTGTAGCAGCTGATGCCATTTTTGAAAAGCTTATGGGCGATGAAGTTGAGCCAAGACGCGCATTTATTGAAGAAAACGCTAAATTTGTAGAAAACTTAGATATATAGGAGGTGTTTCCATTGGAAAAAGAAGAAAATTTAACTGAAGAACAAATAAATGAAAATGATAATTTTGGTGGAACATTCCATGAAAGAGATAGTTTATCAGAAAATAATATTGTTGATGAAGTAAAAAACTCATTTCTTGATTATTCAATGAGTGTTATTACATCTCGTGCTATTCCGGACTTGCGAGATGGTCTAAAACCTGTTCATCGTCGTATCTTATGGTCAATGTTTGAAGAAGGAAATACGCCCGATAAACCGCATAAAAAGTCCGCAACTACAGTTGGGTATGTTATGGGTCATTATCATCCACATGGTGATTCAAGTATTTATGATGCAATGGTTCGTTTAGCACAAGATTTTAATCAAAGATATATGTTAGTTGATGGGCACGGAAACTTTGGAAATATTGAAGGAGATGGTGCAGCAGCTTATCGTTATACTGAAGCAAGATTATCTAAAATTTCTTTGGAATTACTTAGAGATATAAAAAAGAATACTGTAGATATGGATTGGAATTTTGATGTTACTAGTAAAGAACCTACTGTTCTACCATCAAGATTTCCTAATGTTTTAGTTAACGGTTCAATGGGTATTGCGGTAGGAATGGCTACTAATATTCCACCCCATAATTTGGGTGAAGTTATTGACGGTTGTATTGCATATATTGATAATCCAGATATAGACACATTAGGATTAATGCAATATATTAAAGGTCCAGATTTTCCAACAGGTGGAATTATTTTAGGTAATTCAGGCATTAAAAAAGCCTATGAAACTGGTCGTGGTTCAATAACTATTCGTAGTAAAGCTGTTATTGAAGAAGAAGGAAATCACAGTAACATTATTATTACAGAAGTTCCATACGGTGTTAATACTTTAGAACTAAAAAATAAAGTAGCAGAATTAGTACATAATAAAGTTATTGAGGGTATAGCTGATTATCATACCGATTTAAAAGATGGTGTTAAAATTACTATTACCCTTAAAAGAGATGCTAATGCACAAGTTGTATTAAATAATTTATATAAACATACTAATTTTCAAATAAATTATGGTATTATTCTTTTAGTTATTGATGATCGTACGCCAAAAACTTTAGGGCTTAAGGATATAATTGCCAAATATATAGAACATCAAAAAGTCGTTATTATTCGCCGCACACGTTATGATTTAGAAAAAGCTGAAAATAGAGTACATATTTTAGAAGGATATAAAATAGCTCAAGATAATATTGATGAAGTAATTAAAATAATTAAGAACGCAGAAAGTGATATTGAAGCTAAAGAAAAATTAATGACACGCTTTGGATTAACAGAAATACAATCTGAAGCTATCTTGGAACTAAAATTAAGACGTTTAACTGGTCTAGAACGGGAAAAAATTGAAGCTGAATTAAAAGAATTATTAGAGTTAATTGCAGAATATAAAACAATTTTAGGAAACATGGATAAAGTATTAGAAATTATCAAAAAAGAAATGCTTGAAATTAAAGATAAATATGCTGATGAGCGAAGAACTACAATTGATATGTCAGCAATTGATTACATTGAAGATGAATCTTTAATACCTGAAGAAGATATTGTTATTTCTTTGACAAATAAAGGATATATTAAACGTATTACAAGTGAAACATATAAAACACAAAATCGTGGTGGAGTTGGAATTAAAGGTATGACTACTAGCGATGATGACTTTGTTGAAAATATGTTATCCTTAACGACTCACGATTATTTATTATTCTTTACTAACAAAGGTAAAGTATATCGTATGAAAGGATATGAAATTCCATTATTTAATCGTCATTCTAAAGGTATTCCAATCATTAATTTACTACCAATTGAAAAAGGTGAAATTGTTAATGCCATGGTTAAAATAGAAAATTACGATTCAAAACAATACTTAGTATTCTGTACTCGTAATGGTTTAGTAAAACGTACTAAAATAGAAGAATTTGATAATATTCGATCAAATGGTAAAATAGCTATTACTTTAAAAGAAGACGATGAATTAATTTCAGTTCAAAAAACTGACGGTGCTGATGAAATATTAATTGCTTCAACAAATGGACGCATGATTAGATTTAAAGAAGATGAAATTAGAGTTATGGGACGTACAGCATCAGGAGTTAAGGGAATTGAAGTAGGCGATGGAAAAGCTGTTGGTTTGGAGATTGCTACAAGTAATCAAGAAGTATTAGTTGTTACAGAAAATGGTTATGGTAAAAAGACTATTGTTGATGAGTATCGCATGACACATCGTGGCAGCAAAGGTGTTAAAGGTTTGAATATTACTGAGAAAAATGGAACAATTGTGGCATTTAAATTGGTAACAGGGCATGAAGATTTAATGATTATGACTGATAGTGGAATTATTATTCGTTTATCATTGGATCAAGTAAGTAAAACTGGCCGAGTTGCACAAGGCGTTAAATTAATTAATTTAAAAGATAATCAAAAGGTTAGCACTATTGCTATTTTAGCAAATAATACAGAAGATACTGACGATTCTAATGAATCAGATAAAGCAGAAAAGATTACAGTAGAAGAAAATGGTTCAAATAAAATTGATGAATCAAAAGAAAGTGACCAATAAGTCACTTTTTTGTTTCTCGTGAAACTTTTTACTTGACTTTTTTTAATTATTAAATTATTATTATTTTTAGCACAACATTCATATTTGAATCAGGTCAGAGTCGGAAGACAGCAGCCTTAAGAATCTCTGAATGTGTGTGCTTTTTTTGTTTCACATGAAACGAGGTGACTTATGTCAAATAAATATATGAAAGAAGCTTTAATAGAAGCATACAAAGCTTTTAATGAAGATGAAGTTCCTATTGGAGCAGTAATAGTGCAAAAAGGAAAAATTATTGCTAGAGCTCATAACACTAAAGAAAAAAATAATAATCCTTTATGTCATGCTGAAATAATAGCAATAAATAATGCATGTAAATTTACTGGGGATTGGAGATTAAATGATTGTGAATTATATGTAACAATTGAGCCGTGTTTAATGTGCTGTGGAGCTATTATTCAATCAAGAATAAAAAAAGTTGTTTATGGTGCACCAAATACTAAATTTGGATATGTTGAAAGCCTTGATAGTGTTTTAAATAACCCATCTAATAATCATAAAGTTGAAATTGAACGAGGTATATGTATAAATGAATGTCAAAATTTGATGAGTGCTTTTTTTGAAAGTAAAAGAAAATAAATCTTTTATTTATACTTATAAAAGTGTATAATTAATGTAGTTGGAAGGTGAATTATGTATCAAGCTTTATATCGTAAATATCGTCCAAAATCATTTGAAGATGTTGTTGGCCAAGATGTGATTGTAAAAACACTAACCAATGCTATCAAAAATGATATGGTAAGCCATGCATATTTATTTTGTGGACCTCGTGGAACTGGTAAAACGAGTATTGCTAAAATATATGCTAAAATTTTAAATTGTTTAAATTTAGATGGTGTTAAAGCTTGTGAACAATGTAATTCTTGCATACAAATTAATCACAATCAAAATATTGATGTTATTGAAATTGATGCAGCATCTAATAATGGTGTTGATGAAATACGTGAAATACGAAATAAAATTAGTTTAGTTCCTTCTAATAGTAAGTATAAAATTTATATTATTGATGAGGTTCATATGCTTACTAACCAGGCTTTTAATGCCTTATTAAAAACATTAGAAGAACCTCCAAGACATATTATTTTTATTTTTGCAACTACAGAACCACATAAAATACCAACAACAATTTTATCAAGATGTCAACGGTTTGATTTTAAAAAAATATCTGAAGATTGTATTGTAACTAGACTTAAAACAATCGTTAATAATGAAAAAATAAAAATCACTGATGAAGCTTTAAAGGAAATAGCTTTTTTATCAGATGGTGGTATGCGTGATTCAATTAGTTTACTTGATCAAGCGGTTGCTTATACTGATGATGTAATTAATGTTCAAGATATTCATGATATTAATGGTAGTATTACTAAAGAAGAAGTTAGAATGATAATTACAAACATTTGTGATAAAAATTTAGAAAAATGCCTAGAAAAAATTGAAATATATGATAATAAAGGCAAAAGTATGTCAAAAATAGTTAGAAGTATTATTGAAGAACTAAAAAATATTATTTTATATTCTAATGCACCTGATTTTTTTAAAACAAGTGATAATTTTTATTTGACTATCAAAGAAAAGACAAATAATAGTAATCTTTATCATTATATTCATTCATTTTCTAATTTAATAAATGAAATGAAAAATAATAGTAATAATAAAATTTTGCTAGAAATAGAAATTATTAAATTAATAGGTCAAGATAGTGAAGAAAATGCCCAAAAAAAGCCATTTTCTGAAAACAAAATGGTAATTAATACACAAACTTTTGTAAAAGATGAAAAAAGTAAAAATCAAGAAAAAGAGAGTTCATTATTAATAAACTCAACAAAACCATTTTCTAGTATTATTAATGAACAATTAATTGAATTAAAAAATGTGCGTATAAATAACGCATTAGTATCGGTTTCTCAAAAACGTAAAAATGAGTTTAAAGAAAAACTTGAAAAATTAAAACCATTATTAGTAAATGAAAACTACAGTAAATTTGTTTCTTTATTGTTTGATGGTGAACTTAAAGCAATCAGTAATGAAAATTTAATATTTGTTTATAAAACAAAACTTTTAGCAGATGCTTTTAATTTAGAGTTAATTAATTTTGAAAAAATATTTATTGAAACATTTAACAAAAAGTATTATCCAATAGCTGTTTCAGAAGAAGAGTGGGACGATATTAAAACATCTTATAATAAAAATAAAAAACAGTATATTTTTAAGGAGGAGTTAACTCCATTAGAAAAAATATTTCAAAGTCAAGAAAAAAATAAGAAAAATGAAGAAAAAAAGACTGAAATTGACGACTTATTTGAATCGTTTGTTGAATATGAATAGAAAGAAGGATTTTTAAAATGAATATGCAAGCAATGTTAAAACAAGCTCAAAAAATGCAACGAGGATTGATGGAAGCTCAAAAAGAAATAGAAGCTATGGAATTTGAAGGAAAATCTTCAATTGTAACTGTTAAAATGACAGGAAAAAAAGAAATAAAATCAATTTCTATTGATTCTGAGAGTATTGAGAAAGATGAGATGGAAATGTTAGAAGATATGATAATTGTGGCTATTAATGATGCTATGAAGAAAGTTGATAAAACAACAGAAGAAAAAATGGGACCATATACTAAAGGGTTGCCAGCAGGTTTATTTTAATGAAATATCCGCGAACATTACAAAATTTAATTGAATGTTTTCAAAAACTACCTGGGGTTGGAGAAAAAACTGCTGAAAGAATGGCCCTTTCAATTTTAAAATTGGATCAAGAAGTGGTAGATGTTTTTGCTTTATCATTAAAAGATGTTAAAACTAAAATAAAAAGATGTTCAATATGCAATAATTATTCAGAAGATGATGTCTGTGAGATTTGCAAAGATAGTTCTCGCGATCAAGAGATGTTATGTGTAGTTGAAGATCCTAAAAGTATTATTATGTTTGAAAAAATGGGAACATATAATGGCAAATATCATGTTATTAATGGTTTAATATCTCCATTAGATGGTATTAACCCTGAAGATATACATATTCCACAACTGTTAGAAAGAATTCAAAAAGAAGGAATTAAAGAGGTAATTTTAGCTGTTAAGCCAAGTGTTGAAGGGGAAACCACTTCTTTATACATTTCTAAAATGTTAAAATCATCAGATGTTTTAGTTTCTAAAATTGCTCATGGTGTACCACTTGGTGCTGATATTGATTATGTTGATTCTTTGACTTTAGAATTAGCTCTCGAAAATCGTAAAAAAATATCTAATGATGATTGATTAATAATATAGTTTTTTATGAATATTTTTTTATAGGTGATTCTATGAAAAAAATATTTAAATTGCTAAAAAAAATCATTATTAGTTCTTTTTTGGTATATGGGTATAATTTATTAGCACAACCTTTAAATCTTATCATCCCAATTAATTTTATAACAGTATCAAGTGTAGCTGTTTTGGGAATTCCCGCCTTATTTGCACTTATTATTATATTAAGTTATATTTATTAGCTATAGGAGGTAAGCATGTTAGATGATTTTAAAACGGAACAACCAATAATTTATAAAGTGTTATCTAATTCAATTAATAAAGATAAAATAAGTCATGCTTATCTTTTGGAATTTAATGGCTATCAAAAAGGCTTTGATTTTGCAATTGCTATGGCTAAAGCGCTTTTGTGTCCTTATAAATATAAAAATAATTCTTTATGCAAAAATTGTTCACAATGTCATGCTATTGATAATGATAATTTTATTGAATTAAAAATTATTGAAGCAGATGGCCAATGGATAAAAAAAGAACAATTAGAGGAATTGCAAAGGGAATTTAGTAAAAAGGCTTTAATTGGTAATCGAAAAATTTATATTATTAAAGATGCCGAAAAATTAAATATAGCTTCCTCTAATTCTATTTTAAAATTTTTAGAGGAGCCATCTGAGGGAATTATAGCTATATTAACTACAAAAAATATTTATCAAGTTTTGGAAACAATTAAATCACGCTGCCAACTTTTATCTTTAAAGCCTTATATAGAAAATTTAAATGCCGATACTAAAACTATTTTGGCTAATCTTACGTTTAATAATAAAGAAGAGACAAATGCGTTTTTAGCAGATTTAGGTGCGGATGATAAGATAAAAATGGTAATAGACTATGTTAATTTTTTAGAAAAAAATAAATTTAAAACGATTATTTACAAAAACAAAAATTTTATTGAAATGTTTAATGATAAAAAACAATTGGAAATGGCTTTTAATTGGCTGATTTTATATTATAAAGATATTTTAAATTATAAATTAAAACATAAATTGTATTATTTTGTAGAAGAAAAAAATAATATTGATGCTTTGTCCACTAAATTATCGTTAACTAAAATATGTCAAAAAATTGAAATATTAGTTGAATTAAGTACAAAAATAAAGTTTAATATCAATAATAATATGCTAATGGATAAATTAGTGATTAAATTAGGGGAGGAATAAAAATGGTAAAGGTAGTTGGCGTTTCTTTTCGAGAAAATGGTAAAATTTATCATTTTTCACCTGATAATCAATCATTTGAAATTGGAACAAAAGTTATCGTTGAAACAGAACGCGGAATACAAATAGGTATTGTTCAAACTGAAGAATATGAAATAAAAGAAGAAAGTCTAAAAGAACCTTTAAGCAAAATTAAAAAGAAAGCAAATAAGCGGGATATCGAAAAATATGAACAAAATTTGATTAAAGCTAAAGATGCTTTAGAAAAATGTCGTGAATTAATTGAAAAAAATAAATTGAATATGTATGTCATTGATGCTAATTTTTCTTTAGATTGTAAACAATTATTTATTCGTTTTATGGCTGATGAGCGAGTTGATTTTAGAACATTAGCAAAAGAACTTGCAAATATCTATAAAACTCGTATTGAGTTACGACAAATTGGTGTTCGTGATAAAGCAAAAGAAATTGGCGGTTATGGTCAATGTGGGAGAAATTTATGCTGTGCAAAATTTATGTCTGATTTTGACTCAGTTTCAATAAATATGGCAAAAAATCAAAATATAGCTTTAAATCCTACAAAAATAAATGGAGTGTGCGGACGCTTGCTTTGCTGCTTAAAATATGAAGACGAGTGTTATAAAGAGTGCCGTCAAGGAATGCCTAAAGTTGGTAAAAAAATTAAAACATTAAAAGGAGAAGGAAAAGTTTTAAGTATCGACATATTAAAAGGAACTTATCGTGTAGATATTCCCAACGTTGGTATTGTAGAATTTATGAGAGACGGAAATGAAAGTAACTAATTATTTATTAGGATATAAAAATTTATACATTGTTCAAGATACTAATATGTTTAATTTTTCTTTAGATTCAGTATTGTTACCAAATTTTATTACAATACCAAAAAACACAAAGCAAATTTTGGATATTGGCTGTGGTAATGCGCCGATTCCCCTTATTTTATCAACTAAAACATCTTCTAAAATAATTGGTGTTGAAATACAACCTGAAGTTTATAAATTAGCCCAAGAATCAATCAAAATTAACCATAAAGAAGATAAAATAGAAATAATAAATGCTGATATAAATAAAATAGAAAATAAATGGGATAGTTGCAGTTTTCAAATAATAACTTGCAATCCTCCTTTTTTTAAATACACAAAAGATTCTAACATTAATAAAAATGAATATAAGACAATAGCTCGTCATGAAGTATGTTTAAATTTAGATCAGTTGTTAAAAATAGTATCTAGGCTATTAGATAATAATGGAGTCTTTGGAATGGTTCACCGACCAGAACGACTATTAGAAATTTTAGAAACGATGCGCAAATATAAAATAGAGCCTAAACGGATTCAGTTTGTTTATCCTAAAATGAATGAAGAAGCCAATATTTTATTAGTTGAAGGTCGAAAAAATGGTTCACCTGGCTTGCATGTATGTGCTCCACTTTATTCCCACAATGCAACTGGTGAATATACAGAACAAATAAAAAAATTTTTTCAAGAAAACTGAGGTGGTAAAAATGTCTCAAAAGAGTTATGATAATAGTCCAACTTTATATTTAATTCCAACGCCAATTGGTAATATGGATGATTTAACTTATCGCACAGTTAAAGTATTACAAGAAATTGAAGTTCTATTTTGCGAAGACACAAGAGAAAGCAGTAAATTATTATCTTCTTTAAATATAAAAAAACATTTAATTGCTAATCACGAATATAATGAGGCAGATAATAAAGATAAAATTATAAATTATTTAAAAAATGGATATAATGTTGGACTTGTAAGCGATCGTGGAACACCGGTTATTAGTGATCCTGGTTATGAACTTGCCCGTCATGTTATTTCAAAAGGTTATAATGTTGTAGCGCTACCGGGTGCAACTGCTTTAATTCCGGCTTTGATTACTTCGGGTTTAGCGCCACTTCCTTTTACTTTTTATGGCTTTTTAAATAGTAAAAAAAGCAAAAGAGAACAGGAATTGGAGCGTTTAAGGTTTAATAGTGAAACATTAATTTTTTATGAATCACCTCATCGCATTAATGAAACGTTAGAATCATTATCTAGGATATTTGGTAATGAACGTAAAATTAGTATTTCACGTGAACTAACAAAAAAGTTTGAAGAAATATATAGAGGAACTATTCAGGAGATAATTACTCAAAATAATGAATATAAAGGCGAATTAGTCCTTGTTGTTGAAGGAAACAAAAAATTAGAAGATTATTCTAATTTAGATATTATTAGTCACATTAATATGTACATAAAAAATGATATAAAAAAAATGGATGCTATAAAAATGGTTGCTAAAGAACGTGGTTTAAAAAAAAGCGATGTTTATAATGAATATTTAAAAAGTGAAGAAGGAGATTAAATGAAATTGATTGTAGGTCTTGGAAACCCAGGACGAGAATATGAACTGACAAGACACAATATTGGATTTATGTGTTTAGATGAAATTGCAAATCATTACCAAGTTAGTTTTAATTCAAGTAAATTTAATGGCTCATATGTACAAGTTAATAATAATGGTCATAAATTTATCTTATTAAAACCAGGAAAGTATATGAATTTATCAGGTGAAGTTATTCGTGATTATGTTAATTTTTTTAAAATAGCAATTGAAGATATTTTAATTATTTGCGACGATTTAGATACAAGTGTTGGACAATATAGATTACGTTATAAAGGATCAAGTGGAGGACATAACGGCTTAAAAAGCATTGAACAGCAATTAAAAACTAGAGAATATAAGAGAATTAAAATAGGGATATCAAATAATAAATTAATAGATACAAAAGATTATGTTTTAGGAAAATTTACAAATGATGAGCTTGAACTTTTAAGACCAATTATAAAGAAAATGCCTCAAATTATTGAAGATTTTTTGAATATTCCTTTCGATAATGTTATGAATAAATATAATGGAGTGAAATAATATGCCATTTAAAAATATAAGTGAAGCTCTTGCTTATTTGCGAAAACTAGATATGATTATTATACCTACACAATTTACTTATTTTAATCATTGTACAAGTTACCAAAATGAAACTATTCAAGCTAAACAGGTAATAAAAAAGTCGTGGACTGAAATTCCTACAGATGAATTTACTATAAAAAGAGAAATGTCATTTATAGAAAGAACAGAACGTATGGAAGAAGCTTTAGGGTATGGTAGCGTTACTAAGGCGCAAATTAAATATGCGTTACCTTATGGAGCAAAACCTTTTATTATTAGAGTAATCATGCCTAAAAGAAGGTTATCTGATGAAGATAAGGAAAACTTAAGGATTGATGACGAATATCAGGCAGAATTAGAAAAATGTTACATTGGAGGAGATTATAGACATCCTAAATTACGAAATGGGGAACAGATTTTTATTTTTGGGAGTTCTACAATTGATGAAATAAGTGGACAGCATATTGATATTTTATATGGAATTAGAAAAACGGATGTAATAAGATATGCTGAAAGAGTTTTTAGTTGTTTGAAAGAAAAAAATAATTACCCTGAGGTAAGCTTACCAGAAGCTGTGCAAGTCCCTGGTCATCTTTTTTATGAATGGAATCATGATTATCAATTTGATCGTGAAACATATATGATACCTAAAAGCCAAAGTATGCGGAGGTATAAAAGATATGATGTTTTAGATTCTAACCTTAATAGACAAGCTTATCAGCTTTCAGAGTTTGAACAGGAATATTTTGAAGAATTAAAAAAAATATATAGTAATAGCGTCCCTAAAGAGTATACTTCAGAGCGTTATAAATAAAAATAAATATAAATGATACACTGTATCATTTTTGGCGTATAAAGGAGGAAAATATGAAATTATTTGAACTTGATAACTATGATGGAATTATAGGCTTAACCCCTGAATTAAAAGCTAGATATGTCTATGAAACTTTTATAAATATTTCACAATCAGCATTATTAGTATGTTCTTCTTTATATGAAGCCAATAAATATTATCAACGTTTGTTAAATTATACAAAAGATGTTGTTTTTTTTCCGATGGATGATTTTTTAACAAGTGAGGCTTTAGCAATATCTCCTGAGTTAAAGATAACTAGATTAGAAACCTTAAAAGAATTAATAGAAGGTAAAAAAATTGTTGTTACTAATTTAATGGGTTATTTACGATATCTACCATCTAAAGATATTTATCGTGATAGTTTAATTGAATTAGAGGTTGGCAATGAATATATGATGTCTTATTTCATTGATAATCTCTTTAATATGGGTTATTCTAGAGATGTATTAGTCAATAAAACTGGTGAAATGGCTATTAGAGGGTATGTAATAGATATTTTTCCAATTGGTTATAAGAGACCAATAAGAATTGAATTTTGGGGAGATACTATTGAAAGCATTCGCGAATTTGATATTGACTCGCAATTAACTATTGAAAAAATAGAAAAAATAATAATTCCACCAGCTACGGAATTTTTAACAGGTAAAAAAATACCAGATAATGTTAAATATCGTGAAATAATAAACTATATTAAGCCAAGAAGCATTATTGATTACATTAATAATGGAATTGTTTTTTTTAATGATTATAATAGTCTTATATCAGCTTATGATTTGTTGGTTAGTGAAATGATGGAATATGCTGAATCTATTAATCTTAACCCTAAAACTAAATTTATGAATGACTTTAATAAGCCAAATAATAAAACCGTTTATTTGATGAATTTTGATAATGTTGTTGACGAAATAAAAAATGTTATACGATATAATTCAAATGAAATAGAAAATTTTATTGGAAATGCAAATGATATTAATAGACGTTTAAATAGTTATTTAAAAGATAAATATCAAGTTATTATTTGTGTTAATACGCAATACCGTGCATCTAAATTACTTAATGATTTAGATAATGATAATATTATTTATACTAATTCAAATAATATTATTGATGGTAAAATAAATTTAATAGTAAAGCCATTAACAGAAGGGTATATTTTTAATAAAATAATTGTAATAAGCGAAAAAGAAATATTTAATAAAAAAGATATTCATACTGCATATAAAACAAATTTTAAAATTGGAAGCAAAATAAGAGATATTAATAAATTAGAAATAGGAGATTATATTGTTCATAATGTTCATGGAATTGGGCGTTATTGTGGTATTAAAACATTGGTCAAAAATGGCTTAAAAAAGGATTATTTAATGCTAGAGTATAAAGGTGGAGATAAGCTTTATATTCCAGTTGAAAGATTAGAATTAATTACAAAATATTCGTCTTCTGATGGCTCTATTCCTAAATTAAATAAATTAGGCGGTGTGGAATGGCAAAAGACAAAATTGCGTGTTAAAAAGAAATTAGAAAGCATAGCGGGAGATCTTTTAAAACTTTATGCTGAAAGAGAAAGTACAGTTGGCTTTGCTTTTCAAAAAGATAGCGATGAACAATTGCAATTTGAAAAAGAATTTATTTATGAAGAAACACCAGATCAGTTAAGAGCTATAGATGAAATAAAAAAAGATATGGAATCTTTAACACCAATGGACCGCTTGTTATGTGGAGACGTTGGTTATGGTAAAACAGAAGTAGCTTTTAGAGCAATTTTTAAAGCTATTATGTCAGGCAAACAAGTTGCACTTCTATGCCCAACAACAATTCTTTCGTCTCAACATTATAATAATGCTAAGGAAAGATTTAAAAGCTTTCCTGTAGAAATTGCTTTATTAAATCGATTTATTTCTCCAAAGAAGCAAAAGGAAACAATTAAAGGATTACAAGAAGGAAAAATTGATTTGTTAATAGGTACTCATCGCATATTAAGTGATGATATATGTTTTAAAAATTTAGGATTATTAATTATTGATGAAGAACAACGCTTTGGCGTAAAGCATAAAGAAAAGATTAAGCAATATAAAAATAATATTGATGTTTTAACTTTAAGTGCAACACCAATACCGAGAACATTGCAAATGTCAATGGCTGGAGTGCGTAGTTTATCTTTAATTGAAACGCCTCCTATAAACCGTTATCCTGTCCAAACTTATGTATTAGAAGAAAATAATAAAATCATAAAAGATGCGATTTATAAAGAATTAGCACGTAAAGGACAAATTTTTATTTTGTATAACAGTATTGACGATATGGATGTTAAAGCTCGTTTGGTTCAATCTTTGGTACCGGAAGCTCGTATTGTATGTGCGCATGGTAAAATGGAAAAAAGAGAATTAGAGGATGTCATGATTCGCTTTATGGAAAGAGAATATGATGTCATGTTATGTACAACTATAATTGAAACAGGTATTGATATTCCAACGGTCAACACTCTAATAATTATTGATGCCGATCGTTTTGGATTATCTCAATTGTATCAAATTAGAGGTAGAGTAGGTCGCAGCAATAAAATTGCTTATTGCTACTTAATGTATAATAAAGGAAAACAATTATCTGATGTTGCTACTAAAAGATTAAACGTAATTAAAGAATTTACAGAACTTGGTAGTGGCTTTTCGATTGCAATGCGTGATTTATCAATTAGAGGTGCTGGCGATATTTTAGGAAGTGAACAAGCTGGTTTTGTTGATTCAATTGGGGTTGAACTTTTCCTTAAAATGTTAAATGAAGAAGTTAACAAGATAAAAGGTATTTCGCAAACTTCAGAAGAAATTATTAGCGAACAACCTCTCATTGAAGTAGCAACTACTATTGATGATAATTATGTATCAGATGAGGATTTAAAGATAGAAATTCATCAAAAAATTAACAAAATTGAAACTAAGTATGATTTAGAAAACATAAAAAAAGAATTAGAAGATCGTTTTGGACCATTAAATAATGATATTTTAATTTATA
This sequence comes from uncultured Bacilli bacterium, assembly GCA_944373145.1. Classification (GTDB taxonomy): domain Bacteria; phylum Bacillota_I; class Bacilli_A; order RF39; family UBA660; genus UBA5578. Next base: position 62,525 of record CALWAL010000002.1, on the reverse strand, counting down.
TGCATGAAGAATTGTTTGAAAATCGTGCAAAAAAAATTGGAATAAATAAAATAATTCAAACTAAAAATTCTATTGCTGTATATATTCCAAATGAGATATCTCAAAAAATAAATGGAGATCAATTATTTTTAAATGTTTGTTCATTAACTAGAAAATTTAGATTTGGAATGAAGAATAAAGAATTGATAATCACCTTGGATACAGTCACTTTGGATAAGCATTATATTTATTACTTATTAGATATGTTAGATATATTAGAGAATTCTCTAAAAATTGACAATTGAAATGATATATTATAAAGTAAAGTAGTATAGTAGGAAGGTGATTTATGAAAAAAATATTTTTATTATTTTTATTAACTTTAATGTTAGTAGGATGTTCTTTTTCTAAAAAAGAAACTCCTATAAATGATGAAATTAGTAATACTACTTGGGTATCAAATGGCGATGGTTCAGAAATGATTTTCGGTGAAACAAAATTTAATTGGTACCAAGAAAAAGGCGTTCACAATGATAATTATTATAGCGGTACATTTGAATATTATAGAGGTTCTAAGGCTGTAGAATTCATTACAACTGAATTATCACAATATGGAGTTACAAGGGAAGAATTGAATGAGTTGTTTGCGCGAAACAAAGAATATAGTGAGGATAATTTTGTTGTATTTAATTTAGTTTATGATAAATTAGTAATGAATAGCGAGGAAACATCCTTAGAAAAATCATTAATACCGTGGTATGGATTTATTTTGAAAGATGGTACTTATTTAGATGTAGCTAATATGAATAATGGTTCTTATTATGTATTTGTTAAACAAAAAAAAGATAGTTAACTATCTTTTTTTACTTGTCTTCAAATACATTTACCAAATTAGGAATGATTTGCTTTTTACGTGAAATAATTTTCGGAATGAAAAAGCCTTGATATATATTTTCAATATTAAAAGCCGCTTCAATAGTATCTTTTGCATTTTCGTTATAGTAAACGTATGAGCCATCTCTAATAATATCAGTAGCAAATAACATAATAATATTATAGTTTTGTTCTAAAATGATATCTTCTATTAAAATGTTAAGTTCTTTTTTCATTTTATCTAATTCTTCAATGTCTATAATGTTAATTTGACCGATACCAAATTTGATTTTATCTAAATTAAATGTTTTAAAATCTGTTAATAAGATATCTTCAACTGTTTTATTTTTCAACGATGAACCACTTTTTAACATTTCTTGTGCATATTTTTCAATATCAACTTCGGCTATATTAGATAAATTATAAGCAATTTCTTTATCTATTTCTGTTGTTGTTGGTGATCTAAATAGCAAAGTATCAGAAATAATGCTTGATAACATAATTCCGGCAATATTTTTAGGAATAGATAATCTGTTTTCCTTAAACATCATATATATAATGCTTGCAGTGCATCCAACAGGCATATTTCTAAAGTTTATTGGTTCCTTAGTACCAATTGTTCCAATTTTGTGATGATCAACAATTTCAATAATATCCGCTTCATCCAACCCATCAGCACTTTGACTTTTTTCGTTATGATCAACTAAAATAACCTGTTTCTTATGTTTATTAGCGCTATCATTTATTTGAATAACACCTAAGCATTCTTTTTTTGCAGTTAAAACTGGAAAAACTTTATATTTTAATTTATTAGCCTGATTAACAAAGTCATTAACATAGTCATTTTCTTGAAATGATACAATATTTTTAGAATACATTAGTGTTTCAGTATAGTTACACATACCAATAATTTTTACGACATTAAAAGTTCTTAAGCTTGTTTTAATAATGTTAACATGATTCTTTTTAGCCAATTCTAGATGATCTTCCTTAATTTGATTATCACCAGTAATAATAATCAATTTAACACCTGAATTAACTGCATATTCAATAATACTGTGACGATCTCCTATAATTAAAATATCATTTTTGTTTAATTCAATGTCATTTATAAAAGTGGTACTACGATAAGAAGCTACTAGAACATTGCCTTTAATTTCATCTTCAAAACGTAAAATAGCTTGTCCTTGGATTGTTTTTAAAATGTTATCATAAGATGTATTTATACCATCATAATCCCAACTGATAAGTTCATTAGTTATATCTTTCATTGAAAGAAGCCCTAAAAATTTCTTTTTATCATTGACAACAGGGATAGTACTTAAATGATGTTCTTTTAAATAATAGATGACTTCATACAATGATTGTTTAGCATTACACATATGACCTTTACCGTAATCAATATCTTTTATTTGTAATTTAACATCATTTAAATATCGTGGCTCTTCTATTTTAAAGTAATCTAAAACAAATTTAGTTTCATTGTTAAGATGTCCTAATATCCTTGGCTCTGTATTCATTCCTAATTGATTTTTTAAATATGATAGTGCAATAGCGCTACAAACGCTATCTGTATCAGGATTTTTATGACCAAATACATAAGTTGTTTTCATATTAATACTCCTTTCAAAGAAATCGTTATAAGATTATATCACATAATTAAAATATTTTCCAAGTATAAATAAAAAAAATATTAACAAACTATTTTTAGGAGGTTAGTAAATGTCAAAATCAACTGTGATAAGAAAAATAGATGATTTAGGTCGTTTGGTACTACCGATTGATATAAGAAAAAAATTGAATATTCAGCCTCGCGATAATTTAGAAATAGTTGTAGAAAAAGATCATTTAGAAATAAAGAAAACTTCTTCGTTGCAAAATATAGTTTGGTTAGCACAAATTATTTTACCTATTTTATATGAAGAGTATCAAATTGAAGCAACCATAAGGGATGAAAATGGTATATTATTTAATAGTAAAAAAAGTCAAATAAATGAAAATATATTTCCAATTGTATATGATAATAAAAAAGTAGGCGATTTTATTGTTTATGGAAATAATTTGCAAGAAAAACAAATTATTAAATTTATTATTTTAATTTTTCAAAAATATCTTGAAGAGCAATTGTAATTATGTTATAATGTAAACACTTATAGCGATGAAGGAAAGAAGAATAAGGAAGATTTAAAAGAGAGCTTGGTTAGGTGAAAGCAAGTAAATTGAAATTATTTCGAATGGTTCTGGAGCTTTTTATAGGAAATGATAAAACGGTAACGCGTTATAGTTTAGAGGCTATATTATAGTAAATTAAGGTGGTACCACGTCAATCACGTCCTTATCGGATGTGATTTTTTTATTGGAGTGATAGAATGGCAAGATTTTTTGAAAAAATAAGTTTTGAACAGTGGAAAAAAGATATTAATGATGATTATGAAGCATATTGTAATCATGAATTACCGAGACGTGAAACAAAATATAGCGCCGGATATGATTTTAGAAGTCCTATTGCTTTTGTTTTACATCCTGGTGAAATAAAAAAAATTCCTACAGGTGTTAAATTTTTAATGAATGAAGATGAAATGTTGATGCTCGTTGTAAGAGGAAGTATGGGGTTTAAATATAATGTCCGAATGACAAATCAAGTCGGTATTTTTGAAAGTGATTATTATAATAATATAACTAATGAAGGGCATGCTTTTATAAGCTTACAAAATCATGGTGATGAAGATTTTGTTGTAAAAATAGGAGATCGTATTGGTCAAGGTATTTTTGTTAAATTTTTAACTGTAGACGATGAAATAAAAATAAGTAAAGAGCGTACTGGAGGTTTTGGCAGTACTAACAAGGGAGATGAAAAGTAAATGAAAGAAAAATATTATATTACAACTGCTATAGCATATACATCAGGTAAGCCACATATTGGAAATACTTATGAGGTTGTTTTAACTGATGCTATTGCTCGTTATAAAAGATTGACAGGCTATGATGTTTATTTTCAAACGGGAACAGATGAGCATGGTCAAAAAATTGAAGAAAAGGCTCGTGTCGCTGGAAAAGACCCACAGGAATTTGTTGATGAAGTAGCTTTGGAAGTTCAAAGAGTATGGGATTCTTTAAATACGAGTTATGATAAGTTTGTAAGAACAAGTAATCCTATGCATAAACAGACTGTAGCAAAAATATTTAAGAAATTATATGACCAGGGAGATATTTATAAAGGAGAATATGAAGGTTTATATTGTACTCCATGTGAGTCATTTTTTACGGAATCTCAATTAATTGATGGTAAATGTCCTGACTGCGGACGTGAAGTGTCAAAAGCCAAAGAAGAAGCTTATTTCTTTAAATTAGATAAATATACAGACCGCTTAATTAAACATATTGAAGAACATCCTGAATTTATTGAACCTGAAAGCCGGAAAAACGAAATGCTTAATAATTTTCTAAAACCTGGATTACAAGATTTATGTGTTTCAAGAACATCATTTAAATGGGGAGTCCCTGTAACTTTTGATGATAAGCATGTTATATATGTATGGATTGATGCATTGAGTAATTATATTACCTTTTTAGGATATGATGTAGATGGTTATCATGATGATAAATTTTTAAAGTATTGGCCGGCTGATGTTCATATAATTGGTAAAGATATTTTAAGATTTCATACTATCTATTGGCCTATAATGTTAATGGCTTTAGATTTGCCATTGCCAAAAAAAGTATTTGGACACCCTTGGTTATTATTTGGTAATGATAAAATGAGTAAGTCAAAAGGAAATATTGTTTATGCTGATGAATTGGTTAAAACATATGGGGTAGATGCAGTTAGATATTATTTATTACATGAAATGCCTTTTGCTAATGATGGAACTTTTACTCATGAATTAATTATTGAGAGATATAATTCTGATTTGGCTAATATATTAGGTAATTTAGTTAATCGTACTATTTCTATGGTTAATAAATATTTTGACGGATTTGTGCCAGAGATTGGCTTAAAAGAAGCTATAGACGATGAATTTATTAGTACGGTTTTATCAATACCGGAAAAGGTAGAAAATAGCATGAATAACTTAAAGGTTGCTGAAGCTATTGATCATATTTTTGAGATATATCGTCGCAGTAATAAGTATATTGATGAAACAATGCCTTGGATCTTATCTAAAGAAGGAAATATAGAAAGATTAAAGACCGTTATGTATAATTTATTAGAAGCAATTCGGATTGGTACGGTTTTATTATCTGCTTTCTTACCAGAGACAGCTGATAAAATTTTTGCCCAATTAAACACAGGTAACTGTTCTATCGATTCGATTAAAGATTTCAAAGGATTTGATCCAGGAATTAAATTAAATAATCCAGAACCTTTATTTGTGCGTATTGATAAAGATAAATTTTTAAAAGAATTAGAGAAATAACTCTTTTTCTAATAGGAGGATATTTATGTCATTTGAAAGAGCTTTAAATCACTTAAAAAAATATCATTTAGAGGATAGAGTAATGAAATTTGAAATTTCATCTGCTACGGTTTCAGAAGCAGCACGCGCTATTAATTGCAATGAAGAAAATATTGTTAAAACTTTATCATTTATTATTAATAATCAACCAATTATTATAGCAGTTTCTGGTAATTCTAAAATTGATAATAGTAAGTATAAAGAGCAGTTTCATACAAAAGCTAAAATGATTCCTTTTGCAGAAGTAGAAAAATTAATTGGTCACGCTGTCGGAGGAGTATGTCCTTTTGGCATAAATGATGATGTTATTGTTTATTTAGACGTATCATTAAAAAATTTAAATATAATGTACCCAGCTTGTGGTAGCTCTAATAGCGCAGTTAAATTAACATTGAAAGAAATAGAACAGGCATCTAATTATAAAAGTTGGGTTGATGTTTGTAAGGATTAAATTGTAAAAAAGCGTAAAATGGCTTAATTTGTCGATAAAATAATAACTAAAAATATAAATCTATATGATATACTATTTTTCGTGAGGAGAAAAATATATGACGACAGAGGAAAAATTATCTCCTAGAGTAATATCAATTTTTTGTATTATTTTAGGATTTTTGTTTAGTAGTTTTGTTGTTAGTAATAATTACATAGAATTAATTTATTTTGTTGCGGTATTGGTATTTTTGTTTCGTTACATAAGTTTAAAAAAATTAAAATAAAATTATACTTTATGGTATAATTTTTTTAGGTGATATTATGTTAATTGATACTCATTGTCATTTAAGTAATAGTGATTATGAAAATGTTGATGAAATAGTAAAAAGAATGAAAGGTGTAATGATTGTTGCAGGTTGTGATGATAAGACTAATCTCGAAGTATTGGAGCTTATTAACAAATATGAAAACGTTTATGGAGTTTTAGGTATTCATCCAGAATATGTAATGAAAAAAAATAGTTATAAAATTATTGAGAATAATTTAACACATCCTAAGATTGTTGGTATTGGTGAGGTAGGGCTTGATTATCATTGGGACAAGGAACATAAAAAAGAACAGAAACAATTGTTTATTAATCAAATTGAATTGGCGCGTAAGTATCATAAAACGGTTGTAGTACATAGCCGTGATGCAATTGAAGACACTTTAGAGATTGTATCCAAATATCCTGAGGTTAAATTTGTTTTTCACTGCTATAGTTCCAGTTTAGAAATAGCTCAAGAATTGGTCAAAAAAAATATTCGTTTAGGTATAGGTGGAGTTGTAACATTTAAAAATAGCGCTAAATTGAAAAGAGTTGTTGAACAAATTGATTTAGAATATTTATTATTAGAAACGGATAGTCCTTATTTAACACCTGAACCATATCGTGGTAAGCAAAATGAGCCGGCTAATACTTTATATGTAGCTCAAAAGATTGCAGAAATTAAAGGCATTTCGGTTGATATGGTTATTGCTAAAACGGGTGAAAACGCTATTGAACAATTTGACTTGCCCATATCTTTGTGATAAAATTTTATTGATTGAAAAAGACTCTATGAGGTGAAGTATATGGATATATATTTACTCAAATTAGTTGGTAATTGGATATCAGTATTATTTGTGTCATTATTATCTCTTTTTGGTGTAAATAATTATCAAGAAGTAACAACAAATATTGAAAATACAAGTTATACTGATCCTGTGTCAGTAGTAAATAAAATAATTCCTTATGAAACAGAATATGTTTATAATCCTAAAAAGGCAAGCACCGCTAAACGTGAAATTTTAGTGCCCGGCGTAGATGGTTTAAGTTATACTTATGAAAATGGCGAGACTAAAATTTTAAAAGATGCTACTACCCAAGTTATTGAAGTTGGTACAGGGCGCGCTGGTATTTATCAAGGTCGTTTAACGACTTATGGAGGGGATTGTTATGGTTGTTCAAAGACAGCAACTGTTGCATGCCGAACTAAAGATGGAAAACGTTGGAGTTTATTTAAAGATGGTATCTATTATTCTGATGATGAATATGGAAAAGTAAGAATTATAGCGGCCGATTTGGGTGGTTTCCCGTGTGGAACAATGATTGAAATTGATAATGGAAAAATTGATCCATTTATGGCTGTAGTAATGGATACCGGAGGTACAATGCGTCAGCAATATGCACAAGGGTATATATGGATGGATTTAGCTTTTAAATATCAAGGAGATTCTAAAGGCACTAACACGGGTTCAAAAAATACAAAATTTACAGTTCAAAGATGGGGATGGTAAGACCTATCTTTTTTTGTTATAATTAGATTGGTGATTTTATGGAATATTCTCCTAAAAAGATGCAAGATTTGTTAGATAAAAATGCTTTTCATTTAAAAAAGCAGTATGGTCAAAATTTTATTGTTGATGAAAACATTATTAATAATATTATTAATAAAGCTGAGTTAAATAAAAATATTATGGTTATTGAGATAGGACCTGGAGCTGGGTCTTTAACGTATAAATTGGCTTGCGCATGTCAAAATGTTTTGTGTTATGAAATTGATACAAGTTTAAAAAATATTTTAAATGAAAATTTATTAGGAGTGGATAATGTTGATATTATTTTTAATGATTTTCTAAAATCTAATGTTAAAGATGATTTAAAAAAATATCAATTTGAACAATTATATGTAGTAGCAAATTTACCATATTATATAACAACACCAATTATTATGAAAATAATTGAAGATCAGCTTCCAGTTGATAAAATTGTAGTTATGGTTCAAAAAGAAGTAGGTAATCGTTTTAAAGCTCAACCTAATTCTAAAGATTATAATTCTTTATCGATTTATTTAAATTATTATTACCATGTAGTTAAACTGATGGATATAAGTCGTAATATTTTTATTCCTAAACCTAATGTTGATAGTATAATTGTAAGTTTTACTAAACGAAAAGATAAAGTCAAAGTAAACGATGAGGTTCATTTCTTCGAATTAGTGCACACATCTTTTACGCAAAAAAGAAAAAATTTAAGAAATAATTTAAAAAAATATGACTTAAATATTTTAGAAACAGAGTTGAATAAAATGGGATTAGATTTGAATGTTAGAGCTGAAGCTCTTAGTATTGAGCAATTTGCTCAATTAAGCAATGCTTTAGTAGATAGAGGTATGTATGATAAATAAAAATTGGGATGTTATTCTTAAAGATGAAATGTCTAAAGATTATTTTAAAAAATTAGGTGTTTTTATTAAAAATGAATATCGAACAAAAAGATGCTTTCCACCATATGAAAACATTTTTGATGCCTTAAGATTTACTGATTATGATGAGGTTAAGGTTGTTGTTTTAGGGCAAGATCCTTATCATGGTTTAGGAGAAGCGCATGGTTTATCATTTTCGGTTAAAGAAGGAGTGAGAAAGCCGCCATCACTACAAAACATTTTTAAAGAATTAGAAAATGATTTAGGTATCAAAAGAGAAGCTAGTGATTTAACAGATTGGGCAAAACAAGGCGTTTTGTTACTTAATTCTATTATGACAGTTGTGGAAGATCGACCATTGTCACACAAAGATAAGGGGTGGGAAAATTTTACAGATGCAATAATTAAAGCATTAAATAATCGTGAAAAACCTGTTATTTTCCTTTTATGGGGAAGTTATGCACGTAGTAAAAAAGAGTATATAACTAATAAACAACATTACATAATTGAATCGGTTCATCCATCACCTTTGTCAGCTAATCGAGGTTTTTTTGGTAGCAACCCGTTCAGTAAAATTAATAATATATTAGAAAATAATCATCAAGATAAAATTAATTGGTAATAAAATTAAGAACCATTTGTTTCGTTGACTTTAATAGTTCTTTATGTTATTATGTTCATAGTAAAATAGGGTGAGGCTATGAAAAATAATATTATATACGGAAGTGCTTTTTTGGTAATTACTGTTGTTAGCATTTTTCTTTTTTATCAAATGTATGATGCTAATTATGTTAATTTTGATTTAAATGATATAGATATTACTGTTGATAAAGAATACTGGACTAATGGTGATGTAAAAGTAACTGTGGCCTATGCTGGAGATATCAAAGTTAGTGAATACTCTTTCGACGGCGGTCGAACATGGCAAAAAGAAAATGTTTATACGGTTAAAGAAAATAAAAAACTAAATGTTGTTCTTAAAAGTAAAGGAAAAGAATCAGTTCATATTCCTTTTCGTATTTCCAATGTTGATAAGGAATTGCCAAGTATTAAATCTGAAGATAAAATATATACGGCATTAAATAGTGAGTTTGATTTAAGTGATTATTTTGTTGTTGAAGATAATCTTTCTGGAGTTATGAGTATTAAAACTGAAGGTGAGGATAAAATTGATGTTTCAACATTAGGTGAGTATGAAGTTGAAGTTGAAGCAACCGATATAGCTGGAAATGTAGGTTTTAAAACTGTTACAGTAGCGGTTGTTAGTAAAAATGATAAAAATTTACCAGAAAATCAGAATAATAAAGTTAGTGTCATTGGCTTAAGTGTTGATAAAACTAAAGTTAATTTGGTAAAAGGAACTACAACTAAAATAACACCTACTGTTAAACCAGCTAATGCGACAAATAAAAAAGTTAATTGGACTAGTATTAATACTAGTATTGCAAAAGTAAATAGTAGTGGGGTTATTACAGCGGTTGGTGCTGGTTCAACAACAGTTAAGGCAACAACAGCGGATGGTGAAAAGGTTTCAGAAATTAATGTCGTTGTTACAGATCAAGCTATTGAAGTTGTTTCTGTAACTTTAGATAGTAAAACTGGTACTTTTACAACAGATGATAAAAGTTTTACTTTAACAGCAACAGTTAAACCCGAAACTGCAACAAATTCTACTTTATCTTGGAGTAGCAGTAATTTAGCTGTAGCGACTGTTAATAATGGTGTTGTTTCAATAAAAGGAGAAGGGGATGCAACCATTTCTGCAGCAACAACTAATGGTAAAATAGCAACTTATCACTTAATAGTTAAAGATAGTTATGTTTTTCAGGAACGTGAAATTGTCAAACGCAACGAAATTACAGGATACTATATAGTTATTTATAAAAATGGTGTTGATGTTACAAAGGATGTTACCGTAATTAGTTCACCTATTTCTGTACGTCAAAATCGTCGAAATCGTTTTGAAATATCAATAAATCAACATAAAATGTTAGGTGATCAATTATCAATTTTATACTTAGGAAATAAGCAAAATGTAACACGTGCAAAATAGACTGTTTTAGTCTATTTTTTAATTATAAAATAATATTAAAAAAGTTTTTATCTATTGTATTATAAGACTTTTTATATTACAATAACATTGGTGGTTCTATGGATGACGTGTATAGTTTTTTAAAACAAAATATTCATAAAGATAAGATGATAGTTGGTGTATCTGGTGGAGTAGATTCAATGGTGCTATTGTCAATTTTAAACGGTTTATTTCCAAAGCAAGTTATTTGTGCTCATGTCCACCATAATCTTCGAAAAGAAAGTGATGAAGAACAAGAATTTGTTAGAGATTATTGTGCAAAAAATGACATTATTTTTGAATTTAAAAAGTTAGAATATGAGAGTAAGTTTAGTGAAGAAATTGCGCGGCAGATGCGTTATAATTTTTATGAGGAGTTGATTGAAAAATATCAAGCTAATATTTTGTTAACAGCACATCATGGTGATGATTTAATTGAAACTGTAATTATGAAAATTGTGCGAGGTTCAACCATTAAAGGTTATAGTGGGATTGAACTTATTAGTCAAAGAGATAAGTATAGAATTATGAGGCCTTTGTTATATCTTTCAAAAGAAGATATTTATCGTTATGCTAAAGCAAAAGAAATACCTTATCGTGAAGATATAACTAATAAATCTGATGCTTATACGCGTAATAGGTATCGTAAGAATTTATTGCCATTTCTTAAAATGGAACAAAAAAAAGTTCATTTAAAGTTTCTTGAATACAGTGAAACTTTATTGTCTTATTATGAATATGTTGAAAAAGTTATCGATGATTTATATCATAAGATTGTAATTGACAACAAATTACATTTAGAAAAATTAAATGAGTTAGATCCTTTTATTAGAGATGAACTTATTAAAAAGTATTTATTTACAATTTATGGTAATAAAATTAATAAAATAAATAAAAAGCATTTAAAAATTATTTTAAATTTTATTAATAATGCTATAACAAATACTTCAATTAATTTACCATATAATTATCGGTTAATAAAAACATATAATTATATTATAATAGTTAAAGAAGAAAAATTTAAAAATTTTGAATTACTTTTAGAAGACAAATTATCTTTACCTAATGGCAAAGTGATTGAAATAGTTAATAATTGTGATGATAATAGTAATTTTACAACCCATTTAGATTTATCAAACATTATTTTGCCACTTAAGGTAAGAAATTATCTTCCTGGGGATAAAATGGTTGTTAAAAATATGAAAGGTCATAAAAAGATTAGTGATATTTTTACAGATGAAAAAATAGGTTTAGATGAGCGTAAAAGTTGGCCGGTGGTGGTTGATCAGGAAAATAAAATTATTTGGCTACCAGGCTTAAAAAAAACGTATTTTGATAGAAAAAATACTGAAAAATATGATATAATACTAAAGTACTATTAAAGAAGGGAGTTTTTTATGAATAGAAAAACAGTCAAGAAAAGTGCATTATCGTATTTACTTTTATTCATTTTAATAGTTGGAGTCATGTATCTTATTAATGTTTTAAATACTAAAGTTAACCAATTAAGTTATAGTGAATTCATTCAAAAAATGGAGGATGGCGAACTTGTTGAAGTTAATATTAAACCTAGTGGTAGTGGTGGTATTTATACATTAACAGGTACTTTAGAAGGATATGAAGAAAATGAGTCTTTCTACGCTGAAGCTCCACTTACAGATTCAACAATTCAAGAGATTTATGAAGGAAGAGACACTTATAAATTTAAGATAACAACACATAAAGATCCATCTTCCAGTGTTTTGTTATTGTTTGTTATTAATGTCTTACCAATTATTTTGATTATTGGTGCTGGCGCTTATTTTTTAACAAGACAAGTAGGAAGTACAAATAAATCAATGGATTTTGGAAAGAGTAGAGCACGCCTTAATGATGATCGCAAAAAGGTAACATTTAAAGACGTAGCAGGTTTAACTGAAGAGAAAGAAGAAGTAGAAGAGTTAATTGAATTTTTGAAAGCCCCTAAAAAGTTTGAAAAAATGGGAGCGAGAATACCAAAAGGGGTACTTTTAGTTGGCCCACCTGGTACTGGTAAGACTTTACTAGCACGTGCAGTAGCTGGTGAAGCAAAAGTTCCTTTCTACTATATTAGTGGTTCTGATTTCGTTGAATTATTTGTTGGTGTTGGAGCATCACGTGTTCGTGATATGTTTAAGCAGGCTAAACAAAATGCCCCATGTTTAATTTTTATTGATGAAATTGATGCTGTTGGACGTCAAAGAGGCACTGGTTTAGGCGGAGGTCATGATGAACGTGAACAAACACTTAATCAGTTACTTACAGAAATGGATGGCTTTGGTGAAAATGAAGGAATTATTGTTATAGCTGCTACAAACCGTCCTGATGTTTTAGATCCTGCCTTATTGAGACCTGGACGTTTTGACCGTCAAGTAACGGTTAATTTACCAGATGTTAGAGGACGTGAGGAAATATTAAAAGTTCATGCTAAAGGTAAAACTTTTGCTAAGAATGTCAATTTAGAGAATATTGCTAAACGTACAGTAGGTTTTAGTGGTGCTGATTTAGAAAATTTATTAAATGAAGCCGCTTTACTTACTGTTAGAAGAAATAAACCAGCAATTACAATGTCTGAAATTGATGAAGCTCATGATCGTGTTCTAATGGGACCAGCGAAAGTGACAAAAAAATATACTGAAAAAGAAAAACGTATTGTTGCATATCATGAAGCTGGTCATGCTGTTGTTGGTATCAAGTTAGAAGGTGCCAATGAAGTTCAAAAAATTACAATTATACCACGTGGACGTGCTGGCGGATATAACTTGATGCTACCTCGTGAAGAAACTTTCTTAGAGACAAAAAATGAATTATTAGAAACAATTAGTGGTTTATTGGGCGGCCGAGTAGCCGAAGAGTTAGTTTTTAATGAGGTAACAACAGGTGCTCATAACGATTTTGAAAAGGCAACAAAGATAGCTCGTGCCATGGTTACTGAATATGGAATGAGTGATTTGGGACCTGTTCAATTTGAACACCAAGAATCAAGTGTTTTCTTAGGAAGAGATTATAATAGAAGTCGTAATTTTTCTAGTCAAGTGGCTTTTGAAATTGATCAAGCTCAACGTAAGATAATTAATGATTGCTATGAAAAAACAAAAGAAATAATTGCTCAAAATAGAGAATTATTAGATTTAATTGCTAACACTTTATTAGAGTATGAAACAATTACAAAAGAACAAATTGAATATTTAGTAGAACATGGTTGTATGCCTGATGATGATAGTGAAAATGGTGAAGATTATGTCGAAGAAGCTTCCCTAAGTGATTTAAGCGATGAAGATTTAAAAGAATTAGCTAAAGAGCATAAAATCAAAGGCTATACTAAAATGACGAGAGAAGAAATTTTAGAACAATTACAAAAAGAAGAAGATGACAACTAGCATCTTCTTTTCTTTTTATTAAATATATAATATTTTATTTTATGCAAAATGGTTTCTTCTTTTATTTCATAAATGGTATTGGTATTTTTTATTTGCTTATTAAAAATAATATTTTGATATTTCTTTTTTAAACAATCGTTAATTATTATTGATATTAAATAATCCTCGCTGTTTAAATCTTCAAAAGCATTAATGCAATACAATTCAAGACAATAAGAAATTTGTTTGTTGGAAGGATAAACCATAATTGCAAAACCAGTAATCATTTCTTCACCATAATGATGAATAAGTTCACGAATTGTATCTTCTGCTAGTAAAGAAATGTTTTGAGATTGTAAATGATTTAAATAATAAACCAAGTTTATCTTTTCAACATAAATCGTACATTTATGTTGATAATTTTGAAGAATATCTTCTATTGAAACATTAAGATTCCAAATGCTAATAGTTTCCTTTAATTGCTTAATTAATTTTTTAGTTAATTTATTAGAAATACTAAAAAAGTCATTATTATCACTGCTAAATATTTTACTATAGTGACTTCCAAGTAGGTAATTGTTTATTTTTAATGGTAATAAATATTTTTCTGTATAGCCTTTTTTAGTTAAATTAACAATTTTGGGAGTAAGACTAACATTAATAATTTTTAATATTTTTTCTTTCTCAGCTAAATTATATATACTTTTTAAAAATAACTTTCTAATTTCATTATCGGTTGTGAGCATAATTAAATTGTAGATATAAAAGCAATAATTTTTAATTAAGATTGTCGCGCTGCCTAAATATTTTTTATTTTGCATAAATCCGACATAAATAATTTTATCATTTTTTGTTTGTTCTGCTTCATAATGAATATATAAATAATCTTTAATCATTTTATAATATACTTTTTTATCTAAACCAACTATAAATTTATATTGCATAACCTCAACTCCCACTTATATTATACATTAATTTATAAGTACTTAAAAGCATCTTAACTTGTTTTATTTTGATAATAATAGTATAATTGACTAGAAAGAAAGGGTGATTTTTTGAAAAAAGATACCTTTTTACGAGGCGCTTTTGTAGCAACCTTATGTATTATTTTAACTAAAATCATGGGTGCAATATATATTATACCTTTTTATTCAATAGTTGGTAAAGATGGTAGTGTTATATATGGTGCCGCATATAATATATATGCTATCTTTTTAAATTTATCAACGATTGGTTTACCACTAGCTATAAGTAAAATGGTTAGTGAATATCATACATTAGGGTATGAATATACAAAAAAAAGGACGTATAAATTAGCGGGTCGTATCATGATTGTTACTTCGATTATTACGACTGTTTTATTGTTGCTTTTTGCGCCTTTATTAGCTCGTTATATTATTAACTTTAACGATTATTCTTCAGTTGCGCATATTACCGGTAATGTTTTACAGGCTCATATTAATGCTTTATATGGTCAATATTTAATTGAAGAGATTACTTTTGTAATACGTATTTCGGCTAGTGCAATTTTCTTTGTGACTTTAATTAGTATGATTAGAGGGTATTTGCAGGGAATGAAGTACATTCAAGCCTCATCTATATCTCAAGTTATTGAACAACTAATTAGAGTCATTGTTATTCTTATTGGATCATATACATGTATTTATATTATAAAAGCCAATTTAGGTGCCGCTGTTGGCTTAGCGGTTTTCGGAGCAACTTTAGGAGCAATTGGTGCTTTAATATATTTAATTAGAAAGAAAAAGCAAATTCCTAATGATACTAGTTATGAAATTAAAGAAGAAGAAAAAAGTATTACAGCTAAATTTTTAATTAAAAAAATTATTAAGTATACATTACCTTTAATTATTATGGAATTAATTGGGACATCATTTCAGCTAGTTGATATGTTTACAGTTGTTACAACTTTAACTAATGTTGGCGGTTTTAATTTGAATGATGCATCGTTTATTATGAATGCTGTTACAACTTTGGGAACGAAATTAAATGTAATTGTAATGGCAATTGCAAATGGTATTGTTGTAAGCTTATTGCCTAGTTTAACTAGTGATTTTGTCGCCGGAAATTTTGATGATATACGCCATAAAATAAATAAAACTTTACAGATTCTTATCTATATTACAGTTCCAATGGCTGTGGGATTGTCGTTATTAGCTGATCCAGTATGGACTGTTTTCTATGGTCAATCTTTTTATGGGCCTAAAGTATTTATGGTAAGCATTTTTGTTGCTATTTTTGGTAGTTTATTTACTAATGTAATTGTAACAATGCAATCTTTAAGCCGTTATAAAAAAATGTATTTAGCACTAATTACTGGTTTTATGTTTAATGCCATTATGAATATTCCTTTTATGATTATATTTTATAAATTAGGGTTACCAATTTATTATGGAAATTTAGTTGCAACTATGATTGGATATGGTATTAGTATTGTTATTAGTTTAGTCGATTTAAAGAAAACATTTAATATTGACTATAGTGAAACTATTAAGCGAAGTATTAAAGTGTTTTTGACGGTTATTGTTATGGTTTTATTGTTAAAAGCATTATCAATAATTATTCCAATTAATGGATATTCAAGAGCAATGTCAATTGTTATTATTGGGTTATATGCATCAATAGGAATGGTTATTTATTTTACAATTACTTACAAATTAAAATTATTTCAAAGTATAATTGGTCTGGATATTTTGAAATCACTTTTAAATAGAAAGAAAAAGTAAAGAACTTTTTCTTTTTTTGGTAGTAAATTAAAATTAATTAGTTTATAATATTATTGGAGGGATTTTATGAAAATAGGAATAGCAACGGATCATCATGGAGTTGGACTTAAACAAGAATTGACAAATTATTTAACTAAATTAGGTTATAATGTAGTAAATTATGGACCAGATACAACGGATCCAGTTGATTATCCTATATATGCTTTTAAATTGGGTGAAGCTGTTCGTGATAAAATAGTTGATTATGGAATTGTTATTTGCAATACAGGAATTGGCGTTAGTATAGCATGCAATAAAGTTAAAGGTATTCGCTGTGCTAAAGTTAATGATGAGTGGGAAGCCAAAATGACTAGATTAGATAATGATGCTAATGTTTTAGCACTCGGATCCAGATTACCGATTGATAAAATTTACAATATTATTAGAACTTTTTTAGAAACTACTCCAAGTAATGAAGAACGCCATATAAGAAGAAGAGAGATGATTAATAATTACCATGATTAAAATTGTATTATATACAGTAACTTCACTTTTAGCTATTTGGATTTTAGAAGGTATTAGAATTGAAACAATATTTAAAAAGGGAAGATCTCTACAAATTAAAGTGTTTTTCTTTCTATTAGTATTTTCTCTTTCATATTTAGTTACCAATTTTATTTATGATTTTTGTATTGTACCAATAATTATTAGATAGCAGTATGTTTTACAAAGGAGGTATTTCTTTGAAAAAAATATTGCTATTTTTTTTATTAATTATTTTAATTCCATATATTACCATAACATTGTTATTTAATGCTAAAGAAGAAAATTTTTTGTTTGCTAAAAATGCTTATGTACGAGTTTTAAGGAGTAAAACTGGTGAAATAGATAAAATTCCCTTGGAAGAATATGTTATGGGTGTTATTGCAGGGGAAATGCCAGCTTCTTTTGAATTAGAAGCATTAAAAGCTCAGGCAGTTGCATCAAGAAGCTATGTGATGTATAAAATATTAAAAAGAAAAGACAAAGAATATGATGTAGTTGATACAGTAACTAATCAAGTTTATTTAGATTCAAATAATTTAAAAGAAAAATGGAAAAATAATTACGATGAATATGTCCAAAAAATTGAGCAAGCTGTATTAGAAACCGCAAATGAATATGCTGTTTATGATGGTGAAATAGCAGAGACACTTTTCTTTTCAACTAGCGTTGGTTACACAGAAAATAGTGAAGAAATATTTACTAATAAAGTTGCTTATTTGCGAAGCGTTAAAAGCGAGTGGGATAATATATCACCTGTTTTTAATGAAGATAATACATATGAGTTATCAGATTTTTTGAAGAAATTAGATTTACCAAATAGTAAAAAATTAACAATTGAAATATTAGATACAACTAGTACTGGACGTATTACTAAAATTAAAATAAATGATAAAACATTTAAAGGAGCAGAAGTTACTAATGCTTTAGGATTAAGATCAACCTACTTTAATATAAGCGAAGATGATGGAATCGTTAAAATAAGCACAAAAGGATACGGTCATGGTGTT
The DNA here is from genome assembly GCA_944373145.1 of uncultured Bacilli bacterium. Taxonomy (GTDB): domain Bacteria; phylum Bacillota_I; class Bacilli_A; order RF39; family UBA660; genus UBA5578. The sequence goes on along the minus strand of CALWAL010000002.1, from coordinate 44,334 downwards.
GGTATGAGTCAATATGGAGCACAAGGTATGGCGTTGGAAGGATATAAATATGATGAAATTTTAAAATATTATTATAGCGGTATTGAAATAAAAAAAATAAAAAATGTATAAAATAAAAAAATATGTCCACAATTTTAATAGAGGTGAACATATGAGTAAAATATTTAATAAAAAGGTAGTATATAGTTTATACGCAGTAGCACTTTGTTCGTTATTAGTTGGTTTGATTACATTAAGTGGTAATGAAAAAAAAGTAAGTTTTGAGTCTCCATCTGGTGTCATCGACATTTTGAGTAAAATTAATTTACCTGTTATGAAAGAATCTGATACTGTTATTGGTAGACCTTATAATAATGAGGAAGTTAAAATAGTTCAAAATTATTATGATTATCAAGGTGAAGAAAAAGACCAAACTTCTTCAATTATTTATTACCAAGACACATATATTCAAAGCAGTGGAGTTAGTTACTCTTTAGGTGAAGAAACTTTTGATGTTTTATCAGTTTTAGACGGTGAAGTAATTGAAGTTACTGAAGATACTTTATTAGGCAATACTATTAAAATTAAACATTCAGAATCAGTTGTAAGTGTTTATCAAAGTGTAAATGATATTCAGGTAAAAGAGGGAGATATAGTTAAAAAAGGGGACAAAATTGCTGTTTCAGCTACTTCTAATATCAATAGTAGTTTAAATAACCATTTATATTTTGAATTATTAATTGATGATGTTAATGTTAACCCTGAAGAATATTATGACAAGTCATTATAGTAAAACAATTAAATAGAATGATTATCATTCTATTTTTTTACCAATATATGGTATAATACATTCAGGTGGGTGGTTGTAATGATGCGTAAAAGCATAGGTATTGATATTGGAACTAATAATGTTCTTATCTATATCAAAGGTAAGGGAATCGTGTTAAATGAGCCAAGTGTCGTTGCTGTTGATGTGGATACTAAAGAAGTGTTAGCTGTGGGTCAAGAAGCAAGGTCTATGATTGGCCGAACACCTGGAAAAGTTCAAGCAATAAGGCCCTTAAAAGATGGGGTAATAGCAGATTTTGAAATATCAGAAATAATGCTTAATTATTTTTTAAAAAAAGCGCATGCTAAAGATGCCATATTTAGTCCAAGAATGTTAATTTGTTGTCCTTCCAATATAACTTTAGTTGAACGTAATGCGATTAGGGAGGTAGCGGAGAGATTAGGCGCTAAAAATGTGTATATTGAACAAAAAGCTAAAGCTGCTGCGTTAGGAGCAGGTTTAGATATTTCAAAACCTATAGGAAATATGGTTATTGATATTGGAGGAGGTACGACTGATATTGCAATTTTATCAATAAGTAGTATTGTTCGTAGTACCTCTTTGAAGATAGCAGGAAATACTTTTGATGATGATATAATTAAATATATTAGAAATAAGCATCGTTTATTAATTGGTGAGAAGACCGCCGAAGATATTAAAATAACAATTGGTACTGTGTGTAATGAAAAAAATACTAGTATGGAAATAAAGGGGAGAAACCTTATAACTGGTTTGCCAGATTCAATGATAGTAAGCTCTAAAGAAATAAAAGAGGCTTTAAAAGATAGTATCGACAAAATTGTTAGTGAGGTCGCATTACTCCTAGAAATCGTATCACCCGAATTAGCTGGTGATATAACTAAAAATGGAATTACATTAACAGGCGGAGGCTCACTAGTAGAAGGGTTGGATAAATTACTGTCTGAGAAATTGAAGATTACAGTCATTAGAGCAGATAATCCTTTGACTTGTGTTGCTGAAGGAGTAGGGATATTGTTAGACTCATATATTTAATATAAAAAAACATGAATTTGCTTTTTAGCTGTTCATGTTTTTTTCATAATAATCTTTTAATTCTTTAAAACGATTAAAATGTACAACTTCTCTTTGCCTTAAAAAGGAAAGTGGTCCTAATAAGTCAGGGTCATTAGTTAAAGACATTAAATGTTCATAAGTTGCACGAGCTCTTTGTTCTGCAGCCATATCCGATTCTAAATCAGCAATATAATCCCCAGTAGTTTCAATGTAAGTAGCAGTAAACGGCACGCCGTTAGCATCTACAGGAAATAGTGCATGATCGTGTTGAACATATTGTGGCGTTAAACCGGCCTCATCTAATTCAGCTTTTGAGGCTCCATTCATTAATTGCATAACCATTGCTGCAATCATTTCTACGTGATTTAATTCTTCTACTCCAATATCAGTTAATAGTGCTCTTCCTCTTTCATCAGGCATACTAAATCTTTGATTTAAATAGCGCATAGAAGCCGCAAATTCTCCGTCAGGCCCACCATATTGTGCTAATAAGTTTTTTGCCATCTTTAAATCCTTGTTTCTAATATTAATCGGATATTCCATTTTTTTTATGTATTTAAACATTTTAAACCTCCCATGGCCATGGCGTTTTATCCCACTCCCATGGCGTTTTATTTAACTCATTACTATTTAAAGTAAGTGGACCATAATTTTCTTCATACTTTTCCATAATTTTATTTTTTTCATTTTTTATATTATTATAAATAGCAATCATATTTGCATCATTAGGAAAGACATCTAAATATAGGCCAATATCTATCATAGCAAATTCAAACATATCTAAATATGTTAATAATTCGGCTTGTTCATTCATCGGTTTAATATCATATACCTTACCATAGTTATCATATAAACTTTTAAACATATTTCCTCTAATAAACCCTTGATAAGGTTCAAATAAGTCGTTAGTACTATTGTACATAAATTCACCTCACAGTATATTATGTAAATAATATTATTTTGTTAAGGATAAATAAACAAATACTTGCATTTTTATTAAATTATGGTATAATTGAGTATGTAATTTGCATATGGCGTGATTGGTGAAGTGGTTAACACGGCGGATTGTGGTTCCGTTATGCAAGGGTTCGATCCCCTTATCGCGCCCCAGATTAGAAAAAAAAGAACACAAAAGTGTTCTTTTTTTATATTAATATATAAAGATATTGATGTAAAAGATATTACAAAATATAGTTAATTACAAAAAAAACTAGGAGTGTATGATATAATAAATTTAGATTAATTATAATATGATATTTGGATAATTATAAAGTAACAAAAAAGACTGCTAAAGCAATCTTAATCGCTAACGACCGCTAGAGCGTTTAAGAATAATCATTGTTTTAACCCTCTATGTCATCTTAAATTCTGTTATGTTAAATGAGAATAAATTCCATAAGTTATTGCTGTTGTATTATATTGCCAACAGTGATATAATTTTTATAGTTTTAATTAAAAAAATTAATATAGTATTTGATAGATGAGGTCTTTATGGAAAATTTTATTCAAAAATTTTTAACTTGTCGGAATATGACAGATGATCCTAATTTTGTTAGTTCTTTCCCTATAATTATTGTTAAAATAAATGACCAAATTAGAAAATTGCTTGTTTATAAATTTACTGGGGAGCATTTTAGTAATTATGCTGTTTTGGGTATGTTAGATGAAGATTTAACAATTGAAAGAGAGTCTTTTGTCAGATGGCTAGAATCTTTAAGTTATCTTATTCATTTAAATCCGCGTAATGGCATTGATGAATCATATAATTTAATTCTAAGTAATTTTAAAAATAATTATTATGCTAGGCATATTTTATATACCCAAGAAGGGTACGATTTAATAACCAACAAACCATCATTTTCACCGACAGGATCAGTACAACGAACTGTCATGCTTGATATAAAATATGATCAAGGAATAATTCTGTTTGGAAATGAGTGCTTTTTTGATGAAACTAACAAAGTTTTGGAGAATGGTTTTTTTCATAGTTTTGAAGAATATGAGAGGAATTATTTCTTAAATAGAGCAGAATTAAAAACTTGGGGTGATATAACGGCAGTTGATTATGCGTGTTTTAATATAAGAAGATTATCAAGCGCTTGCAAAACAGCTTGGGTTAGAAATGCGTGTACTAATTATTTAAAGAATTTATCTGCACCAGAAGCTCAAAATTTTTTACTACAACTTCTTGACTCGGTAATAAGTCAAAAACAACAGGACGGTTATGAAAATAAAGAAGAACAATCTACGCCATTCAAAATGTAATTTATAAAAAATCTAAATATTATATTTATTATTTAGATTTTTTTACATAATGATAATTGATTAAAATATTTAAAGAATTTTTTAATTATGTAAGTTGTACTTCTCGATATTGTGTTATAATTAGATTAGGTGGTAAGTATTAAAAAAAGAGCCTTAGGTAAATTGATTCAATCATTAGGTAAATGTTGTAATTTGCATGGAAAAATGGCAAAGACTACTCATTAATTAATTTTTATTATAATGAGAAGATAACTGAAAATATTTCCTCAATATGGACTGATTGGTTTAAACGTTTAGATTCTAATATTTTAGTTATTGGTCAGGATTGGGAACCATATAATGACATGTTAAAATTACACAATGAATACATGAAAGAACCAACATCTTAAAAATAGAAATATTTAATCGAAACTGAAAAAAGTTCAATTAAAAAATTGTTAACAAAATTTTTAGTTGAATCATTGAAAGGTAAAATAAATGATAGTGACAATATATATATAACGAATGCTATAATGTGTGTTCGTAAAGGAAATAATTACCGTGGTGATAACATTAATCTTGGAATATCAACAAGTAATTGTTCTTCTTTTAAAAAAACAAATAGATATTGTTAAACCTAAAGTCATTGTTACTTTAGGTTATTACCCATTATTGTTATTATTAATAGTGTTTGGATTTAAGATTGAAGAAAATTTGCAAAAGACGCTTGCTAAATCAACAGTTATTTTAGCTGAAGATTATATCATTATTCCTTTATATCATTCGGTTGCTCAAATTAAACGTGAAATGCAGTTAGAAATGTATTCTAAAATATGGGATTACATATAAGAAGTTGGTGAATTCAAGTGTTAAAATTGTATAAACAACATCATGAAATTATTAATTATTTAATTTTTGGAGTCTTAACGACAGTAATTAGTTTAATGACCTATTATGGTTTAACAATTACGATATTAAACCCTAAAATTAAAATTGAATTGCAGATTGCTAATATTTTGTCATGGTGTATAGGAGTATTATTTGCATACTTTACTAATCGTAAATTTGTCTTTTATAGTACCAATCAAAATAAGAAAAAAGAATTTTTTACTTTTGTAAGTGCTCGTGTATCAACTTTAATCTTAGATATGTTAGTAATGTTTATAGGCGTATCATTTTTGTGCTTTAATGATAAAATAGTAAAGTTAATTAGTCAAGTATTAGTGATAATTGGAAATTATGTATTAAGTAAGATAATAGTTTTTAAGAAGGATAGTTATGAAGAAAGCTGTAAATAAGATTATTGATATTGGGTATAAGTTTTTATTAATCTTTACTATTGTATGTTTAACAAGTGCTACTATAGGTGGAGTATTTTTTTATGTAAATCGAAGCTATTGTTATTTGAATCCTTTGGTACTTATTATAGGAATAATTATTTATTTTTTATTAATTTATAAGTTATATAGATTTGTAATTAGGTTATCTGATAAAAAGAAAAAAGTTACTGTAGCTATTTTATTATTAACGCAGTTTGTTTTATTAACTATTAGTACTATTTTTATAAAAAGTGTACCTAAAGTTGATTTAATTCATATTATATCAGCAATAAATGGTTTAAATGAGACAGGAACAATTATTAATAATCATTATTTTTCTGTTTATCCAAATAATCGATTTTTGGTTATTATTTTATATAATTTACAAAGAATTAACCCTGAATATAGTTATTTATTTTATAATTTTTTTAGTTGCATTGGTATTATAGTTATGTCATATTTTACATATAAAACAGTTAAAGAAATAGGCGGTATTGATAAAGCAATTTTAAGTCTGTTTATATGTGTTTTATCCCCAATATTTTATTTATATGTATCTTATTATTATACAGATATTTTAATGTTACCATGGGCTAGTATTTTAATATATCTAGTAGTAAAAATGCGCAAAAATGATGAAATAAAAAATAACATTTTATATGGATTATTAATTGGATTTTTAAGTGTTATAGCCTATAAGATTAGAGCTGTTTCAATTTTTATTTTAATTGCTTATTTAGTCTACATTTTTATTAGTTTAAATTTAAAAAGAATAACTATTAAGATAATCCCTATATTTATAGCAGTTTTTTTAACATTTCTAGGAACAAAATATATTGAAAAAATGGTTTTTACTGATATTGATTATGACGCTGAATTTCCTGTAACTCATTGGATAATGATGGGATTAAACGCAAAAAATAAAGGTTATTATAGTCAAGACGATTTTTATTTAAGCGATAATGCTAATAATGTAGAAGAGAGAATTGAGTTAAATATTTCAGAAATAAAAAAGCGTATTAATGATTTAAGACCATTTGGTTTACTAAAATTATATATTAATAAGTTAAATGCGGTTTGGTCAAAAGGGGATTACAGTTATCAAAAATATTTAGAATTGGTTGATGATTATAATATTTCTTATCGATACTTAGTAGAAGATAAAAACTTAGTTTTAAATTATATATTACAAATATCTAAATTAGGGACTTTAATTGGTACCATTATTAGTTTATGTTTGTTATTGAAAAGGAAAGAAAAATCAATTGTAGCTATTGCTATTTTTGGAGCAGTTTTCTTTTACTTAATATGGGAAGCATCCCCTCGCTATAGTTTATCTTTTTTGCCATGGTTAGTTATTTTAGGTAGTTATTCTTACGATAAGCTTAAATTTGGTGAATATATAAAATATAAATATAAATGGTCTAAGTATTTAATAATTTTTTTAACAATAGTTATTTTGATTTTAAATTTTAATAAATATACTAATGAAACATTAAAGACTAATATTGTTTCTAAGGATACCACTAAAAAAATTCTTTATGTTGAACTAAATAAAAATGTAATTTTAGAACAAACACTAACTTTGAATAGTAAATTTAATATTATTAATTTAACCTTTAATAATGATGAATTAGATGATAGTATTTATAAATTGGAATTAATTAATGAATCTGGAAAAATTATTTACCAAATAAATTTTAGTGAACAAGAAATACAAGATGGAGTTACAACTTTCAATTTAGATAAACAATATGACGGAGGGATTTATAAATTTAGACTTACTACTTCTGATGAGGGACGATTAGAAGTAGCTAGTGTTTTTAAAACTGAATTTGATTTTTATCCAGGTGGTAAATTAATTGTTAATGGTGAAGAACAAGTTAGTGATTTATTATTTGAAATTATTAATTTGGAGAAAAGAGGAGTATATACTATTCCTGAATATATGCTAATTTGTATTTTAATAATGTTTTTAGAATATGTGGCTTTATTTAGATGGGAGAAAGAATTTGATGAAGAAGTGTAATTTAATTTTAAATTTAGTTATTCCATGTTACAATGAAGAAGATGCTTTAGGTTTTACTAAGAAACAACTAGATTTAAAAATGAAAGAATTAATGAATAAAAATTTAATTAGTAATAATAGTAAAGTCATTTTTGTAAATGATGGTTCTAAGGATAGAACATGGGAGATAATAAAAGAGTTTCATGAAAGTAATGAAATGTATGTTGGGGTTAATTTATCTCGTAATCGCGGGCATCAAAATGCTTTATTGGCAGGATTAATGTACGCTAAAGATCATGCTGATATTAGTATCAGTATGGATGCTGATTTACAAGATGATATTAATGTTATTGATGATATGATTGCTAAATACAATGATGGAGCTGACATTGTTTATGGTGTTCGTAATTCACGTAAAAAGGATTCTTTTTTTAAGCGCTTTACTGCTGAAGGTTTTTATAAATTTATGAATTTAATGGGTGTTGAAGTTGTTTTCAATCATGCTGATTGCCGATTAATGAGTAAAAGAGCTTTGGAAGGATTAAGTAATTATAAGGAAGTAAATTTATTTTTAAGAGGTATTGTTCCTCAAATTGGATATAAAACAGATATTGCTTATTATGAGCGCAATAAACGAATTGCAGGTAAATCTAAATATCCTTTAAAGAAAATGTTAGCGTTTGCCCTAGATGGTATTACTTCTTTTAGCATTAAACCATTAAGGGTGATTACAGCAATTGGTTTTTTGTTATTGTTTATTAGTTTTGCTGTGTTAATTTATTCTATAGTTATGAAAATAGTGGGTAATACAGTGTCTGGCTGGACTTTTATTGTTTGTTCAATTTGGTTAATAGGAGGTATTCAAACTCTATGCTTAGGAGTGATAGGGGAATATATTGGTAAATTGTATAATGAAACAAAACAAAGGCCTCGATATATTATTGAATCAATTTTAGATTAGCTTTTCTGAAACAATATAAAAAATTAGGGATGAATAATTTTTTTATGTTATAATCATGTTAGTGTATTTACTAGATCATAATAGATTATATTATGATTTTTATGAAATAGAAAAAGCGGGATGTTAGATTATTTTTTTGTTTGAATTTATATAATAACATAATGTAGGGAGGACTTATGGATAAATTTATTATAATTGAAATTGGTAGTACTAATACTAAAGCTTATTTATATGAAAATGATAAAGTTAAAAACTTAGGCTTTAAAACAATTGAGTTTAAGAATAATTATAAAAAAGAAAAAAAACTTTTAGAAGAAGATAAAAAACTTTTGTTTAATTATGTAAATAGTTTTAGTGATTATAAATGTTATGTATTTGGAACTAGTGTGTTTCGTAATTTAACTGAAACGCAAAAAGATGAGTGGTTAAAAGAATTTAAAGAAAATACAGGCTTAGATTTTGTAATTGTTACATCAGATATGGAAAATGAGTTTACTGTATATGGTGCAACGGCGACAATAAATTTTGATGGAAAGATTGCAGTAATGATTGGTGGAGGAGGCTCAACAGAATTAGCTATTGTTGAGCACAATCAAATTATTGAAAAATGCAATAGTGATTTTGGAGCTATGGATACAACTGATATGTTTCCCGATTTAAGATCTGATTATGCTACTTCTAATTATGATGAAATGGTTAAGCGGACTAAAGAGTTAGTAAATATTCCGCAAAATAAGGCTGATTTGATGATTTTAGCTGGTGGCGATTATATTTATTATTATGAAGAATTAAATTATCCGGTTGAGCCTAATAAGTTTTATAATAGTGATTTGCAACCATACTGTTTGGATGTTGTAACAATGGATAAATTAGATCGTAATTTCTTTTATGAAGTATCGTTAGATGAAGTTTGTAGAAGAACCAATAATGACGGTTGGTGGCGTGGTGCTAGAGGGATGCGTTTATGTGTAAAAGCGTTAGCCGATATTTTAGAAGTTAAATATATTATTCCAACAAGAATTTCAATGGTATATGGCATTGTTGAAAAAATAAAAAAGCACTAGAATTTTCTAGTGTTTTAATATGATAAAGTTTTAGTTAAATGATATGGTTTGAAATTTTTGGTTTTATCTTGACCAGCATACCATATAATATCATTAATTGTAATTGCATCAAATTTATTATTTAATTCGTTTTTTATTAAATTGATTGCAACAATTGTATTAGCACGTATTTCTATTTCATAATCGGAATTTTCTACAATTTCTCTTTTGTTATCAACAATATTTTGCAATTCTGAATTATATTCTAAAACACCTAACCCACGTAATACTTGTGGAATTTTATAATCTGCGCATCCAACTAAATGTGAACAGTCAACTTCAATATTTTCCTTTAAAGATCTGATGTGCAAAATATCAGAAGTTACTAATTGAGCTAATTTGTAAAAATATACAGTTTGATTATTATATGTTCTAACATCCGTAAAAGAGCTAAAGTTATTAACAACTATGTGTATAAGTTTTATATCTTCTTTAATATTTCTTATATATTGGTAAAAATTGCCATTCATTTTTTGGTTAATAACAGCGCTTATTTTTTGTAATATTTGATATCTTTCTTTTAATAAAGGGATATCAATATTTCCCTTTAAATGATCTTTAAATTTTTCAAAAGTTATTAATTCAAAATTTAGATGTCCTTGATCTTTATATAGTTTTAATAGGGCATAAAGAAGTGCAAAAGCACCATCAATATTATTACCGTGTGAATCCTTAATTGTCCATTTAGGATTACCCCAAAAACAACAGTCAATAGCATCATACATAATTAAAAAATTAACTATATCTTCAATATTTAAATCTAAAATGCCATATGGATTAGAGGACAACCAGTGGCCAACTTTTGATGTATTAAGATGTAGATTTTTAATTGCTTTTAAATTAATATGGATATACTTTGAGTTTTTTGATATTTCCTTAGTAGTTTTTAAAACTTTTTCTAAACAATTATAATATTCTAAATCTTTAAAGCCGTTTCTACTCCATAACCATAAAGCAGTATGAATATCAATTGGTTTATATTTAGTTCCTTCAAATAGTTTATTCCATTTTTCAATAACGATTTCTTGAACATTATTAGACTCAAACTCTTCTTTATTTATGAGACCTAAATGATATGTTGATTTAATAACATGTGTATCTGGAGCAACTGTTAGCATTTCTATATTGGAGTAATTACAATCAGTATATTGCCAAATAACATATAGCCAATAATTACATATTTTATTACCACATAAATAAGGAAAAGCTTTGCGATTTTGTTTTTGCATGTATTCACGAATTGCTAAAACATTATAATTAAATTGTTTGAATAAATTGCGTAAATCACCATTGTATAAATCCACAAAGGTTTTGCATAGAGTTATCCAGATTTCTGTTTGTTTATTTTTTTGAAGAGCAACACCATATTTAGTTAAAGCAGATTGTACTTCTTTAAAAGATCGATTTAGCACTTCTTTAGGGTTAAAAACAAACTGTGTATCTATATCGTGATATGTTTTATTCGCGCTTTCCCATAATTTATAAGAATTGCGCTGATAATTTAGTGCCATTGGTAAAGTAAAATATAAATAATTTTCATTTGATGACTTATCAAAATGGGGATTTTCATCTTCCGGCATTACTTCACCACCAAGACGTCCCTCTTGCCACATTTTATATAAGGTATCAACTTTATCTAATATTTCTTCCTTCATACAACTCACCATTTATATTATAACATTAAATATTTATAAATTTTTTGATTTTGTTAAGTTTATGATATAATTACTGTAGGTGACGTGTTTGAAATATTTAATTTTTTTTATAATGTGTGTATCTCAGCCAATTTGTTTGCCTTTACCAGAAGCTAGTACAATTCTAATGGGTTCTGTTTCTTTAGGTTCGCATATGGCTTTTGTTATTGGTTTAATTGGTATTTTAATTGGTATTATTTTAATGTATAAGTTGTCTTTCTATTTAGGAGAAAAGTATTTATCAAAATTTAAAAAGAGTTCAAATTATCAAAAATACCAAAAGTTGATTTCTACTAATCCTTTTTTAACAACTGGTATTTTATTTGCTATACCAATTTTGCCGGATGAGATTATTTGCGTTGGTTCGGCTTTGGGCGGTGTATCATTAAAAGTTTTAATGCCGATTGCTGTATTTGCTAAAAGTATATCCATTGGGATGATTACCTATTCATCTAATATTGCTTCCATAACTTCTTTAAAGCAATGGCAAATTATTGCTATTGAAGTTGTTTTTATGCTTGTGTTTGCCCTTATTTATAGTAAGATAAAAAAAGTAAAATTAGTATAGGAGAAATTTATGAAAAAAATTGTTGTAGCTTCAAATAATAAACATAAAATTGAAGAAATAAAAAATATTTTTAAAGATATCGAATTTTTAACTTTAAAAGATATTGGATATTTTGATGAAATTGTTGAAGAAGGTGAAACTTTTTTTGACAATGCTTTAATTAAAGCTAAAACTATTCATAACTACTTGTGTGAGAAAAATTTAAATTATGATGTTTTAGCAGATGATAGTGGTCTTTGTTGTAAAGCTCTAAATTTAATGCCAGGTGTTTATAGTGCTCGTTATTCTGGTGAGCATGGTAATGATCAAGCTAATCGTGATAAATTAATTTTAAATTTGCAAGGTAAAAATCGCCAAGCTTATTTTATTTGTTCTTTAATATTGTATAAAACAGACGGTAGTGTTATAAATGCAGAAGGGAAGACTTATGGAACAATAATCGATGAAGAGAAGGGAGATACTTCTTTTGGCTATGATTGTATTTTTTTCTCAGATGATTTAGGCAAAACATTTGGAGAAGCAACTTTTGAAGAAAAAAACAGCGTATCACACCGTTATCGTGCTTTAATGGATTTAAAAGAAAAAGAAAGTTTGTAAAACTTTCTTTTATTGTAACTTACTATTAGCTCCTAATTTAAAGCCACCCCATAGTGGATCATAAACTAAATCTATTAAATAATTATTACCAGCAACGATATTAATAATAACTTCTTTTTCTCTTCGACACCATATTTTATAGGTAATACGGTAAGTACCAGGGGCTAAATCTAAATCAATTTTTTGACTAGCACCTAATTCATAAGGAACTTCATTAATTTTAACATGAACATTTACTGCAAATCCCATTATTTGACCTTTTCGTTCAATCGATAAATGCCCGGTATTAGCAAGTATATTAGTTGTTGAAATTGGAGCTCCACAATTTGTACAAAATTTTCCACTTGTTATAGGCTTACCGCAATTATTACAAAAATTGTTCATTATATCACTACACTTTCTAATTTAAATTTACCATAATTAAATTAATAAAACAATGATTTATTATAATTTTAACTTATAAAATTGAATGAAATATAAAAAAATAAATATGATATAAATAGAGGTGATATATGAAAAAGTTAAGTATTTTTATTCCTTTAATTTTGGGATCTTTAGTTGGGTTATTATTAATGAATAGCTTTGATTTTTATAAAGAGTTAATTAAGCCTCCTTTAGCGCCACCAAATTGGTTATTTCCAATCATGTGGAGTATTTTATATTTATTAATGGGTGTTTCATATTATTTAGTAAATAAAGATTATAGTAATACTATTGTTAGACAAGTTTATTACTTACAATTGTTTTTTAATTTATTATGGCCAATTATTTTCTTTATTTTTGAACAATTAGGTTTATCAAGCCTTTGGATTATTGTACTAGATATCTTAATTATTATAATGATTTATATGTTTAAACAAATAAATAAAAAAGCTAGTTATTTACAAATTCCATATTTATTATGGACTATTTTTGCTACATATTTAAATGTTAGTATTTTTATCTTGAATTTATAGTCAAATATGATAAACTTAAATTGGAGGTAAAATATGGAATATTTAATTGATTTAGATAATGTTACAAAAACGTACGGTAATAAAACTGCCTTAGCGAATGTTAATCTAAAATTAGAGCCTGGAAAAATTATTGGATTGTTAGGCCCAAATGGAAGCGGGAAAACAACATTACTAAAAACGTTAATGCATATTATTAGAGAGCAAGAAGGTGTAGTCAAAATATGTAATCACTTAACTGGTTACGAAACTCGAAAATATATATCATTTATGCCCGACTGTGAGTTTTTATATGAAACTATGAAGATAAGCGATGCAATCAAATATTATGAAGAGATGTTTAGTGATTTTGATAAAAATAAAGCTTATGATTTTAGTCAAAAATTAGGATTAAATATTAATGATGAGTTAAAAATATTATCAAAAGGAAATAAAGAAAAGGTGGCTTTGATGCTAACTTTATCTAGGAATGTTCCAATCTATTTACTAGATGAGCCTTTGGGGAATTTAGATCCTCTAATTAAGCATGAGATGTTGACTGTTATTAAGATGGCTTCAAATCCCAATAATTTACTTCTTATTTCTACTCATTTGATTAAAGATACAGAAGGTATATTAGACGAAATAATCTTATTAAAAAATGGATGTGTTATGAACCATATAAGTGTAGAAGATATTATCAAACAAGGAAAAACACTAGAGCAGTATTATTTGGAGGTGTTTAGTCATGTTTAAATATATAAAATGGGAATTATTTGATTTTAGAAAAAGTAATTTTAGAATATTAATTCTAATTAGTGCTATATATGGTTTATTTTATTTTATACCTTTTAGTAATGACGGTTTTCTTACTACATTAATTGCATTATCATTTTTTATTGTTATATTTGTCTCCGGTTTTTCTATTTTTATATATGGAAGTAAAAAGGTGATTGACACATTTAGAAAACCGACTTTTATGTTAGAAAGTATGATTTCTTTTTCTCCTTACAAAATTCTTTTAGCAAAATATCTTTTAGCAATTCTTCTTAACTTTATATGTGCCTTTATTTTTATTTTTGGAATCCTTATTGTCGTTGCTAAAATGAGCACTTTCCCAAAGGCATTAAATGTCTTAGTAGAATTATTCGTTGATATTAATATCATTGACTTATTAAGAAGCTTTATATATTTAGTAATATTATCAACAACTTTTACAGCTATTGTCACATTTTGTTATATTCTATCAAGATGCTTATTTCCAAATCGTAAAGGATCTATTATATTTGGAATTATTTTATGGTATTTTATTACTTATATTACTGAAGAATTTTTTAATTTTATTTCACTAGATATATCTTCTTTTATTGGCTTTTCAATTTTAAGTATTATTAGAATTCTTTTTATTGCTGGACTATATTTAGCAACTGTAAAATTAATTGAAAATAAACTAGAAATATATAGCTAGTTTTTTTATTTACTATATTTGCTCTTGTTGTTATAATATAAAAGTAGGTGGATTATGATAAAATTAGATAATTTAGAAGAAACGACATTTGAAGAATGTTTAGATGATTATTTTGAATATAAGAAAATTATTAGGCAACCAAAAAAAGAAGTTTATTTAAATAATATTAATATGGACTCTTGCCTTATAGAAAATATTTCTTTTCAACTTTTGAAAATAACTTTTAATAATGTTGAACATTGTATATTCAAAGACTGCGATTTTTCTAATCAGTTGTTTGACAAAACAGTTTTTTATCATTGTGAATTTATCAATTGTAAAATGCAAGGATCTTTTTTTGACGAGTGTCAAATTCAAGAAACGGTTTTTAGGCAAGTTAATGGTAAATATATTAATTGGGTAAATGTCAAAAGTAAAAAAGTTAATTTTGATAGTAATGATTTTTCTGATGCCCGATTCATGGACTGCGAGTTTAATAAGTTAAACATTTTATCCACAAATTTTCAATCGTCAGAATTTATTAATTCTAAAATGAGTGATGCAGATTTTAGTAATTCTAATATTGAAGGAATAAAAACTGATATAAATAGTTTAAAAGGTATTAAAGTAAATATTGGTCAAGCTATTGCTTTGGCACCTTTTCTTGGTATTAAAATTGTATAGGAGGTTTATATGAAAAAAATATTATTTATTTGTTATGGTAATATTTGCCGCTCACCGATGGCTGAGTTCATTTTTAAAAAACTAGTTAAAGAAAGAGGCTTGGATGGTAATTTTCATATTGAGTCTGCAGCTACTAGTAGGGAAGAAATAGGAAATGACATTTATTATTTAGCTAAGCAGAAATTAAAGGAAAAAGGAGTTCCATTTACAGCCCATCGTGCTCGTCAACTTAGAATTGATGATTATGATAATTTTGATTATCTCATTGGTATGGAAAAATATAATATTGATGCTATTAAAAAAATCGTAGGTATAGATTACAGCAATAAAGTAACTCGTTTATTGGATTATACAGATAATCCTCGAGATATTGCTGATCCGTGGGGAACAGGCCTATTTGAAAAAGCATACCAAGAAATATATGAAGGTTGTGAGGCTTTGCTTGCTTATTTGACAAAATAAAAAGGACTAAGTCCTTTTTTTATGCTTTAAGATATAAAGCTACTGATGCATTATCTTTACCGTTTATTGGAATACAAAAATCTTTTCCTTTAGGACTTCTTTTGGGTGGTTTTCCATAAACAGCTTCTTCGATGATGGCATGTGCTAAACAATCTTTTTTAGTGGTTGTAACAATCTTTTTTATTTTGGAATCGGAAACGCAATCAGTTACACCGTCTGTAAACAAAAATATGCCATCATAATCGTAATTAGAAATAATTGTAATGTCTGGGTCTACATTAAAATCTGGCCCAATATATTTTGTAATTAAACTGTTTTTTTTATGGAATCTGATTTGCTCTTTAGAAAGATCACCAGCCTCATAAAAATACCATACTAAGGAATCATCACGAGTAATTTGTTTCATTTCGTTATCTTTGATAATATAGGCTCTCGAATCGCCAACATTAGCAATTATAGTATTATAATCATTAATAATTGCACAAGTTAAAGTTGTTCCACAACTATTATGATATGATTTTACAATATATAAATAATTATTAATAAATTTAATTATTTGAGTAACACTTTTGGAAATATATTTGCTATTGTTAATTAAATCTTCACTTAAATTAGTAAACCATTTTTGCAAAGTAGTAATTGTAAAGTTAGAAGCTATTTCACCATTTTCATATCCTCCAACTCCATCAGCCACTGCTAACAATTTTAAATTAGAATTTTTAGGATGAACAATAGTAGTAACTCGATCTTCGTTATTATTACGTACTAATCCTACATTGCTAAGTGAATCCAAAATACCATAATTTTCTGAATACTCTTTGGTTCTACATGAGTTTTTATTTCTTTTGTTGAGAAAAGCAAACACAACAATCCCTCCTAAAAGACAAGATGTATAATAGCATTATTTACGAAAATTGTCAAATTGTTGGAGAAATGAAAAAGATTGTTTTCTTTTTGATAAATTGATATACTATATATGAGAATAAGAGGGTAGGTGCTTTACTATGCAACAGAGTTTAGAAAATGCAATATCAAGATTGCAAAAGATATATCAATTAAAAGCCTTAGAATTAGAAAATATCAAACAAGAATTAGACGTGCGCAGAATAGCTATGGCCTTAGCTAATTTTAAAAATGCTGATGAATTGTCTTCATACGATATTGAAAAGATAAAACTTTTTTTAAATAATAGTTCTAGCGAACTTGATATAGAAAGTGTAATTTTAGCATGTGTAATTGTTGAAATGGCAAACTCAAATATAAAAACCAGTCGCCGTTATCAAGAAGCATCTGCGCTATTAGCAAAAATTAAAAGTGAAGCATCCTCTTATTTAATAGCTAAAGATGATTTGTTTTTTAAACAAACAGAATGTGAAAATTTATTGAAAAACATGGAATCTCTATTCTATGTTTTGACTAATAGAGTTATAGTTGATGCTGAAAGTTTAGATATTTATATTCGGGTTTTAGAAGAAGAAATATTTCAGGAAGATAAATATGCTGTCTTGGTTGTGGTAGCTGCGCTTGTTATTAGAAATTCTCAACTATTAGCGCATTACGATAAAGTGGATTGTGTAAACACTTTAAGAAAGTCAAAACTCAATGTTTTAGATGAGATACAAGAAGATAAACGCATTGATTATGTTATTTTTTTAAAATCACACGAACAGCGGTATAGGAATATAGCTAAAGAAATGGAATCATCCTTACAGTTAAGTACTATTGCAACACAGGTTGAAGCAAAAAAAATTGGTTTAGAAGAAGCCAGATCAATGTTAAATTTTGACGATTATTTATATGAATATTTTTTGTGGACTTTAATGTATAAATTAGTAGAATACTTAAATCGTGCTACAAATGAAGAAGAGATAAATAATATTTTTGATCAATTATTCCAAACTAAAATTGTGTACGAAGAAATATTGAAGAATAATCAATTAATAGGTGTTGATTATTTCAAAAATAAAAAAACTTTGTTATTTTTAACTGAAGAGATTGGATTAGATATTTTAAATTTTAAAGATTTAACTTTAGAAACAATAGAACTAATACGTAGATTAAAAAATGGCGCAATTATTGATGAAAATTCTGTTTCTTTACTAAATAATGAGTTAAGCTTGTTAACGGGGGATAAAGATTTTATTCTTTACAAGGAATTACTAAATAATCACATAATAATTTTAATGTTTGGAAAATTAAGAGACATAAATGATAAGTTAGAACCGCAAATATTAGAGGCATTTTCTAATTCTAGTTATTTTAAAACAATAGATAAGATTATTTTTGAAGGTGGGGCTTCTTATCAAAAATTATTAAAAGAATCAAATTTAATTGAAAACCAAATATTTAAGTTAGAAAGATAACAAATTAGGTGATATTATGGAAGAAAAATTGAAAAAAGCCTTGCATGACACAATTACAAGTAGGATTAATAGTTTAAATTTAAAAAAAGAGCAGATGTTAACTAAACGTGTTCAATTAGATGAATTATGTGAGTTAATTGATTCTCTCGAAATGAGTTTTGATAAATTAAAGTCATATTCACGTGAAGATTTAAAACGCATTTTGTCACCTTATTATCCAAGTAATGTTTTGGCTGAAGAATTAGATCGTTTAGAAGTTGTTCGTTTTGCTTTTTCTATCCAAGATAAAGGGTATGAAATTGAATTAAATGAGGAAGAAATAGACATTATGATTCGTTTTTTAGAGAAAATTAAGAATGATAAAAACGTAGAATATCAAAAATATAATAGTCTTGCCCCAAGAAGTAAAGAAAGGTTAAATGATGAGATTAAGTTATTAAAACAAATTGAAGATAAATTATCGCAAAACGCTGATGGGAATAGGATAATTATGGGAAAAGAAATTGATAAAATTATGCAATTAGCAATTGAGGAAGAAGCGGATGAAGATACTCAAATAGCTATTTTATGTTTGCTTAATCGCATGAATTTAAAAGCTCATACTAAAAGTGGCGAAGTATAAACTTTTATTTTTCATTTACGAATAATATTTAATATGATATAATAAAAATGAAATATAGTAGAAGGAGTAAGGTATGAGAAGATTTTTTAAAACGATAAGTATACTGTTAATGGTAATTTTATTAAC
The DNA here is from genome assembly GCA_944373145.1 of uncultured Bacilli bacterium. GTDB lineage: Bacteria > Bacillota_I > Bacilli_A > RF39 > UBA660 > UBA5578. The sequence continues at coordinate 25,361 of CALWAL010000002.1, read as the reverse complement.
GGGATGTGTTGAACAAAAGATTCATATGGATATTACTAACGATGAAATGCAACTTAAAGTTATTACGGCAATGGATAGTTCTTTAACAAGCGAAGATGATCTTCAAGAATCGATTGACGAAGCAAAGGCACAAGGATATGATGCTAAACTATATAAAAATACTGAAGATAATATGATTGGTATAGAGGTTTCTAAGTCTTATAAATTAAAGGATATTCGTACTTCTGATGATGTTGAATTCCATTTAGAAACTATTATGGAAACAGCCGATTTACCAAAGGTTTTTAAATATGAAGACGGTGTTTATACAGCTAATTTTGTTTATGATGCTACGGAAACTTCTATGGGAGGATATAGTTCTGATGAATTGGCATCTTATTCAAGCTATTTAAAATTTACTTATTCAGTTACATTGCCAAGTAAAGCAAAATCACATAATGCTGATGAAGTTGACGGTCACACTTATACATGGAATATTAAGTTTGGTGAAGTAAATGAAATTAATTATTCATTTGGTGCATCTTCACCACTTGTATACATAGTTATTGGCGTTTGTGCTGCTATTGTTATTGCCATTATTGTTGTTTTAATTCTAAAAAAGAAAAAAAATGGAAATACACCAATAGTTGATAATTCTGTAGTTAATACTACCATGAATGCTGTACCAGTACAACCTATGATTAATCCAACTGTTGAAACACCAGTTGAAGTTGTTCCACCAATGCCTGTGGTAGCACCTGTTGAGTCGGTTACTGTGCCAACAGAAACCCAACCAGTCGTTGAGTCTCCGGTGGAAGAGCAGACTGATCATAATCAAAATGTGCAATAAAAAAGGACTTTAAAGTCCTTTTTACATGTTTAAAAATTGACAGTATTTTTGATAAGCATCTTGGCTACTCCAATAATTTCCGTTTTCATCAACGTATAAAGAGCCAATATTAAAGTACTTATTGCTAGTATCAATGCTTGATAAATCTTCTCGATTATTATCTTGCCATTGTGATCTTAAAGAATATATTTTATAGTCTTTCATAGCTCTATTATCTAACAAAATGTAATCGCGTTGCCACAAATATCTTCCTGTTTCACTATATTCTCTTATAGACACTTGATATTTAGCAAAAAAAACATCATAGAAACTTTTCCAACTTGGATATAAATTTTTCTTTTTTGATAAAATATAATAACTATTTTTATGTATATATTCAAAGTATGCTTTCTCAAATGCGTATGACTTATCTTTTCTTGAAGAAGATGTGATGTTTTTTTCATATAATATTTGCAACGTTGATAATATATTATCATCTATTTCAACGACATTAACTAAATATTTATTGTCTCCTAAATCGATGCGAAGAACAATAACATCATTCTTTTTGGTAGTTATATATTGAAATTCAACGGGTATAGCAGCAACACTATCATATATTGAATGATTTGGTACAGTGGAAAATAATTTAAGAGGAAATTTATTACGTTCCAAAGTATCAATATCCACTTGTTCTGGTTTAAAGATACTATTTCGCAAATATGATATTCGACTATTCCAATGATGTGATAAAGAATATATATCACGATATTCATCTGCACTTATAAAAGTTGATATATGCTTTAAACGATCTAATCTGCGATCTAATAAAGCTAATGCGTGGATAACCTCGTTATATCGTAACACCCTATCACCCTATTTCTATTCCAACTCAAGTATATATTTAAATTGTTAATAAGTCAATAATTTGCTATTTGAAAAAAACTATATATGTAAACTATTCTTTCTAAATAAGTTAATCGCACTTGTTAGGTAGGGATAAAGATTATCACCATAAGCATTAGATATCTTGGAAATAATTACTTTTTGTGCTTTTCCATATGCGTGAATAACCGTATCTTCATTGATTCCAAGTAGAACATGACCAGGTTTATATAGAATGTAAGGTGTCTTTAAAATTTTTAGGCATTCTTTTTTTTCAATTGATGTTTTGCCTTTTAGATTAATTTTGTTAATTCCAATTGTTTTTTCTTGTTGAGCGGTGTCTCTTGGAAAATATAATCCAAAAGTTTTAAAAACGTTAACAATTAATAAAGAACAATCGATACCATTATCAGTGCCACCCCAACGATAAGTGGTGTTTAAGTATTTTAAAGCTTGCTGGTAAACTTTGTCAGCTGTATAAGCGAGATAACCTTTATTAACCCCACTTTTTGCTATATTAGTTATTTTAAAGCCATCTTTATTAGGAATTAAAGCTTCATAATAATCGTTATGCTCTAAAAGATATGGAATTTTAACACCCATATGCAAGATTTGCTCTAAAACGGTTATATATTTATCTATGACAATGATAAATTTTTTAGGATTAATGAAATTATTAAAGATTTCATCGTTTACTAGTAAAATATCATCTTTTTTTAACCATCCACGGTAAAAATAACTTTGAACATAATACCATTTATAATCTAAACTGTAATGTAAAATTAAAACTGGTTCTAGTGCATATAGCTCAGTTGCAACATTTTCTTCAACAATGCCACAATAAAAATTATCATCTGTTGGTACATATTTTAACGTTGAATTTCTAATAGTTAAACCTTTTAAAACGTCAATTTCATTATTATTTATATTTACATTTCTATTTTGTAAAATATCTTTACTATTGATTGTATTAGGTATGAAATCACTGTTTAAATAGGATCGTAATTTTTTGGTGGTAATTGTTTTAGGATAGTTAAGTAAAGAGACCAAAGTATTATTTTCCAAAGACATGCGTATATTTTCTTGAATAATTTCTTCACTTGATAAAATTAATTCCATAAGACCTCTTTTCATTAAAGTATATGTTTTTTTATTAAAAAATTTTATTAAAATATAAATTTAGGTATTGACATATAATTAATTGTCTGATAAAATGGCTCTTGCTGTGTGTGAAAGAAAGTGAAATATGTTAAAACACAAACAATCCCTTATAATGTTAGAAATGTATTTATATCGGGCTAAAAAAATAATTATTAGTAAAAATACTTTAAATTCTTTAAAAGAAGCTGAAGCTTATTTAAATAAATGTCGTGAACTAAGTAATGATTCAGACTCAAGGATATATGTATGGTATGGTAAATTAGAGTTAAAGCGTAGTAAATTATCTCAAAATAGCATAGATAAGCAAATATTTTTAAGCCGCGCAAAAGACTCTTTTTTAATGTCTTTAAAAGGTCAAAAATATGCTTCTGCTTATTATGGATTATATAAGACAAATATTTTACAAGGAAATTGGTTAGAAGCGAGCGAAGCATTAGATAATTGTATTAGTGTTAACCGCAAAGTTCCACGTAATTTTTCTTTAGCATATAAATTATTAAATGCCTGTGCTGGAACCAATATGTATGATAATAGAGTTTCTTCTGATTATGCTTTATTAGTTAAAATTACTTATAAGCCTTTATTAGATAACTATTATTTAGCCGAAACGATGTTTGATCAAGGACAATATAGCAACTGTTTAAAACATTTATTAATATGTCGAAAACTAAGTCAGCGGAAAGGAATAACTCTTGATTTAGAACCATTAATTCAAATGATTACACAATTACTTAATGTAAAACGTTTAGATATGATTGATGAATTAAAAAAATCTATTTTTAATTCATCTAATCAAGGGGAACGCATTATCTTACTTCGTCGTATTATTAAACTTAACCCTAGCAATTTTAATTGGTATTTTATGCTAATGGATAGTTATATTGCTTTAGGTATATATTCTACAATTAATACTATTTTAGAAGAGATGCTTCAATATAACCCTAATGAAGAAGTTCAAAAACGCATGAATCAGTATCATAACTTAGTTATCGAACAAATTAACTATGGCGAAACAATTATGAGAGTATTAAATGCAATGCAAGCTGGAGATAATTGTGCTTCTAAAGGAGATATTAAAGAAGCTTATCAATATTATAACAACGGTTTGAAAAGTACTGGCCATTCATTGTTTTTAAGTCGAATAGGTGATTTGTTATATAAAAATGGTTATTATAAAGAAGCTGAAAAATATTACCTTGATTATTTGGGTGAAGGATTTGAAAAAAAGTTACATGTGTATAGCCAATTATATAAATCATATAAATATCTTGGTGAGGAAGATAAGGCGTTTTCAACTGCTTGTCGAGCTTTTGAAAACTTATATTTGGGTACAAAAGGATATACATTAGAGTCATGGTTGAAAAAATTAGAAAGTGATTATAATCAAGAATTGAATAGCGAGGAAAATACTTGTGCTAAAGTAAAAATGAATGTTGTTGGAAGTGGGGCTTAGATTATTTTCCCAGGAAATATTTTATGATAATTTGTCATAATATTAAAATTGTGTTAGAATATGCACTCGAAATGGGGCGATAGAATGAGTAAGGCTGAAACACTTTATAATTACATTCAGTATGGAGGCAAAAAAAGAATTGAGGAAATTGTGGATCAAATTATGTGGGAATTATTACCTATTATAGGGCCAATACAATTTCCAGAAAGTATTAGTACAAATAATACTATTAATAAAATCTATGCTTTATTAGAAAATGGTTATTATCCATACTTAGCACAAGCATTAGAAAAATATGGTTATGATTATAATGCTGAATTACAATTTATACTTATGAATATAGCTTATCGGGAGTCTCAACTTAGTTTTAATCAATTATTAACATTTACTAAATTTCCGTCATTACATGGTTTAGAAACTAATGGGAATAGATATTGCGCTAAAACAAAAATAGGAACAATAACTTTTTATCCGATTACTAAATGCCCAAATCCTAGGTTAAAGGCTTTTGCGTTGCAATATCATTTCCATGGGTATTGTCATGAGGCAGCATTAAACTTTATTAAAAGATACCCAGAATATCAAGCTGTAACTAGTTTAGTTCCTAACCAGTTTGGTGAACAACAATATCATTCTTATATAGATGACAGTGGAAAAATTGCAGATTTAGCTAATAATCTTTATATGGATAAAGAAGATTTTACTTTATTAATGAAACCAACTGTATTAAATGAGGTTAGAGGTTCTGAATTATCTTATCAAGAAAAAACATTAACTTATGAAGATTTACCAGAAACAAAGGAAACTTTGCTTCGTTTAGCGCTACATCAACAAATTAAAAGGCTATAAATGAGCCTTTTTTGATATAATGTAAATGGTGGTAAAATGAAAATACAAGATTTATATAAAGAATACGATAAATTACAGTTAAAATATGGTGATCCCAATCTTCATGCTATATATAATGGTGGGTGTACTGATAATCCAGATGTTTGTTTTATTTTCATGAATCCAACAGGTAAAAATATTGCATCGTTACCAGATTGGAATGGGATATATGCTCCGTGGATTGGAACAAAAAATATTTGGAAATTATTTAAAGAAGTTGGTTTATTAGAAAATGATTTGTACGAACAAATAATAAATAAAAAACCAAAAGACTGGGATGAAGAATTTGCACTTAAGGTTTATAATTATATAGCTTCGAAGAAATTCTTTATAACTAATTTAGGTAAATGTACACAAATAGATGCGCGCCCATTACCTGATAGTGTTTATTTACAATATTTGGATTTATTAAAGAAAGAGTTAGAAATATTGAAACCTAAAGTTGTTATTACTTTGGGCAATCAAGTTAGCAGTATTTTACTGAATCAAAAAGTATCGGTATCAGAATGGCGTAAAAAAAGCGAACTTCTAAAAATAAAAAACGATGAGATACCTGTATACCCTGTTTATTATCCAATTGGTAATGGTATATTTAATATTGATAAAGCTATTGAGGATATTAAATACATTTTACAAAAACATAAAATATGATTTAGTCATATTTTTTTTGTATAAAATTATAGTTATATTAACAAAATATAATTAGAAAGGGATGATATATTGAATACAGTACCTCCAATGATATCTACAAAAGATTTATCATATATAGAAGATATGGCTAATTGGGTATATACATTATCTAAAAAAGCTAATCATTTTGCTAATGAAGCTAAAGACGAAGCGTTAAAAGATGGCTTTGGTGCTCTAGCTGTTAAATTAAAAAGTCACTACGAGATGCTATTAGATGTATTAAAAAAAGGTGGCGCAAATGAATAATAAAGTACAAAATCCTAAACAAGAAGTTAATAAAGGTTTGGAGTTAAACGACGAAAATTATTTAAATGATATTTTAGTGAGCTTGAAGTATTTAGTCAGTAATTACGCTTGTGCATTAAATGAGGCTAGTAATAGCAATTATTATAATATTGTTAAACAATTATTTAATGAGGTTTCATTATTGCAAAGAGATTTTTTTGATGCTTCATTCCAAAGGGGATGGTATTGCTTAGAGAGAGCTGACTCCGAAAAAATTAATTCAGCAATTCAAAAATTACAACCACAAATAGAAGAGCTTTTGTAAAAAGCTCTTTTATTTGACTATTCATTAGAAAAATGTTAGAATATGCAAGTCCAAAAGGGGGTGTAGTATGTATAAAATGTATTTAAAAGATTTAAAACCGCAAATTAAAACAATGATTAAAAGCTCGCTTGCTGGAGGCGTATATCGTTTGAATAATGGAGATTTTTTAAAGATTTATTCACCAATATTTAAATCGTTATTAGGAGATGCTAGAATTTTGGAAGATAAAGTTATGGATGCAAAACCAATAGATAGTGTACCAGAAATTATTGTTCCTAAATGTGCTGTTTATGATTATCCTAATAATTTTGTTGGTTATGTGACCTCTCCAGCTTTAGGAGTCGATTTAAATGCTTACGATGAAAATTTCTCCTTGCAAAGACGTTCTGATTTAACCGCTTATACTTCTTTTTTCACAGGACTGATTGATGCGGTAAAAAGAGCAAATAAAGAACAAATTGTATTTCCTGATTTATGTACGTGTGATAATATTTTTGTAAAATGCGGTCGTATTTCATTTATTGATTATGACGGCTTACAAGTCGGTAGACACAAGGTTTTTGCATTATCAACTACTTTAGGTGATGAAGAACAATATTATTGTCCTAAATATTTTCAACAGGGTTTATTTACACCTGAATTAGATAAAAAAAGTATGGTTTTATTATATTTTCTATTTGTTTTTAATATTGATTTAAATAAGATTGGTCATTTTGATCCGACCGGGCATAAAATAACTTTAGAAGATATTTTTGAAATTATCGGTTTAGAGGATACATCTTTTATGGATAAAGTTAAAAGAATATTATCATCTAATCAGGATGGTGATTATATTGATGAAGATATAGTTCGAATTGACCAGTCATATGCGATGAAAGTTATGCCATTTGGGCCAAAGACGTATTTGAAAAAACTTTATAAGAAATAGAAAACTATTTCTTTTTTTGTAAGTTGTCGAAGCTAATATTGTGTGATAAAATATTAGTAGCTGTAAAGGAGTGACTGATGTGGTTGCAAAGAAAAAGAATAAAAGAAAAGTTAGGGTTGGGTTGATTGTTACACTTATAATTATTATCTTAGTTATTAGTGCAGGTTATATGGGTGTAAAAAAAATAATGAATGAACTAGAAGCAGAAAAAAATGCCTGGAAAGTTGAAATTATTAATGATAAAATTAATGTACGTAGTAAACCGGACCGTTTTGAAGCTTTGGTAGGAGAAGTTAAAAAAGGCAATGTTTACAAAGTTATAGATATTAACTTGGATGATGATCAATATGTTTGGTATCAAATTGAACTAAATGGTTCTCGAACTGGGTGGATTGCTAGTCACCGTAATGAACCATATGTAAGGGAAATTAATAATCCAAACGCTGATGATGAAAATTCTTATGAAGAGGCGGTTGATTATTCTTACCCAGAAGTAAAATATCACGAAGAAGAATATCAAACAGAAAGTATTGATACTATTAAATATGATCATTTAGAAATTAATTCTAAATCGGACTATGAAATAAGCCATAAGTTGTACGTTGAAGAATGTCCTACTTATACACAATATTGGATTGAATATACAATTACTAATAAAATAGGCAATTCAACTGATAAATTACAAAAAATATCTTTTATTAATGAGCCTAATCCAGATGATATTACCAGTTTATCAAAGATTCGAAAAAAAATTTGTTTAGAAGGATAAGATATCATATGATATCTTTTTCTTAATATATGGAGGTTTTATGAAAGATAAAATTTTTGCACAAGGATATTGTTTTCCTAAAATATTTATCTTTTTTATATTAGGTTGCTTATTGGGGACTTATTATGAAGAAATATTATGGTATATTAGATTTGGTGAAGTTACTAATCGTGATGGGTTAATTTATACACCGTTAAGCCCAATATATGGTGTTGGTGTTTTAATATTTGTTTTATTGTTAGGAAGACATAATGAATCTCGTAATTTATTAAAAACTTTTATTTATGCTTCTTTGATTGGTGGTATGACAGAATATATTACTGGCTTTATTGCATCTAATTTTTTTGGAGTTAAATTTTGGGATTATAGCAACTATTTTTTGAATATACAAGGTTTGACTACTATACCATTTATGGCTTTTTGGGGAATTGGTGGTACAATTTTAATGAAAGTAATATACCCTTGGCTATCAAAATGGATAGAGAAAATACCATATAAAATTGGTCAACCTATTTACTTAGTAATTTTAATAGTGGTTATTGTTGACCTATTCTTAACGTATAGTGCGTTTTTTAGAATGGGCATGCGTAACGCTGGAAAAAAGCCGTTGACATTCGTTGGCGATATATATGATAAAGTTTATGATGATGAATTTATGTATGAACATTTTCCTGTTATGCGTCCCAATGATGATTAACTTTTAAAGCTAATCTTGGTATAATGTTATAGAGGTGTTATATGAACAAAGTTGTATTAATTACAGGAGCAAGCCGTGGCTTAGGAGCAGCTATTGCTTTAGAATTTGCAAAAAATAATTATGATATTATTATTAACTATCTTAACAGTAAAGAACAAGCAAATATTTTAAAAGAAACTATTTTGAAAAATTATAATGTTCGAGCATTAGTTATTAAGGCTGATGTTAGCGATGAAGCACAAGTTAAGATGATGGTACAAGCCGCATTTAACACATTTGGTGCAATTGATGTTTTAGTTAATAATGCTGGAATTGCAATTGATAGTTTAGTCGAAGATAAAACAGTTGAGAATTTTGAAAAAATTTTAAAGGTAAATTTAATTGGTGCTTTCAGTTGTGCACGAGAATGTGCAAAAATTATGAAAGAAGGAAGTTCTATTATTAATATTTCATCAACCAATGCCGTTAATCAATATTATCCATATAGTTTAGATTATGATGCATCTAAGGCGGGCTTATTATCATTAACCAATAATTTAGCTGTAGAATATAGTCCTAAAATTAGAGTTAATGCAGTAATGCCAGGGTGGATTAATACAGAAATGAATAAAGAATTAGATGAAGAATATATTGCCGCTGAAAGTCGAAAAATATTATTAGGAAGATTTGCTGAACCAGAAGAAATTGCCAATGTTGTTTATTTTTTAGCAACTCCGCAAGCAAGCTATATTAATGGTTCAATTATTAGAGTGGATGGAGGTCATTAATTTGAATGTTGGGAGTTTAATTAAAGAATCTGAATTAGAATTAAATGAAAAATTTAAAGAATTAGATGAAGTGGCTTATCAAAATAGTAAAAGGGTATTAGAAGCCTTTCAAACTCATCATGTATCCCAAGCCCATTTTAGCTCAACAACGGGTTATGGTTATGATGATTTAGGACGTGATACTTTAGAAAAAATATTTGCTGATGTCTTAGGTGCTGAAGATGCGCTTGTTAGAAGTCAATTTATTTCGGGAAGTCATGCTTTAACAGTTGCTTTATTTGCATTTTTAAGGCCTAATGATTTAATGCTAAGCATTAGTGGAACACCTTATGACACTTTACATGAGGTAATTGGTTTAACACCCAATAACAGTTCTTTGATGTCCTTTGGTATCAGATATGATCAAATTGAATTAATCAATGATGATTTCGATGTAGATAAGATTATAAATTACTTAAGAAATAATAAAGTTAAATTAATTGAAATACAGCGTTCAAAAGGATATTCGTCACGTAAGAGTTTAACAATTTCTAAAGTTAAAAATATTATTTCAAAAATTAGAGAAGTTGATTCGGATGTAATTATTATGATTGATAATTGTTATTGTGAATTTGTCAGTACAGTTGAACCAACAATGGTCGGAGCCGATATTATAGTAGGTTCACTCATTAAAAATTTAGGTGGAGGTATTGCTCCAAATGGTGCTTATATTGCTGGTCGCCATGATTTAGTAGAACTTGCAGCCGAACGCTTAACTTTGCCAGGAGAAGGTCGAGAAGTAGGGCCAAGTTTAGGTATTAATAAAGCTATTGCACAAGGGTTATTTTGGGCACCATCAGTTGTGGCAAGTAGTTTAAAAACCGCTATTTTAACTAGTAAGTTATTAGAAAAAATAGGTTATGAAGTTGAACCAAAGTGGGATGAGGAGAGAGCAGATATTGTTCAAAATATTATTTTTCATAATCCTAAAGATTTAATTAAATATTGCCAAGGCATTCAAATGGGCTCTCCAATTGATGCTTTTGCCTTACCACAACCTTGGGATATGCCGGGGTATGGAGATCAAGTTATTATGGCCGCTGGGACTTTCACGCAAGGATCATCAATTGAGCTATCATGTGATGGCCCTATGAGAGAACCATATATAGCTTATCAACAAGGAGGCTTAACTTATGAATATGGCAAACTTGGTGTTTTAAAAGCTGTTCAAGAATTGATGAAAAAAGATAATTAACAATTGTCTTTTTTTTCTGGTTGGGATATAATTAAATTATAATAGGAGCGATGTATATGGAAGAGATTAATGAACTATTAGAACAGTTACATACATTGTTAATTGATTATGATGAATTACTTGAAATGAATAAAAGTACGGATACTGTTGATAAAGAAATTACTTCACGAATCCATGATTTAAAAATTAAAGTTCGCGAACAAATTGAAAAATCTTTAGATATACCAGTTATACTTGATGGTGAATTATTAACTTATGAACGAGCAATAAAAAAGAAAAAATATCTTGACAAAGTTTCCGATTATGATTTGTTAGATAAAATTAGTATCAAAAATGATGGAGAGCGAGCTTACTATTATTATTTAGAGAAAGATGTTTACCATCTAGACATTGATGATGAAGATTTGATGACGTCAATTCGTTTTGTAAATAGCAAGAAAAATTTTGATTATAATCAATTACCAGATATCTTGAATTCTATTGCACGAATGTGCATTATTACTTATGGTTATCGTTTATCATATACAACAACCTTGACAAAAAAACTAAATATTGAAAATATCTATAATGGAACAGTATTTAATAATAGTAATTATTCTGTTAAAGTATATAATTTATTAGATAAGCTATTTCAGTCAATAGCAAGAGATTATATAAAGCGTGTTAAAAGTTCATATGATTTAAGTGATTATATCATTCATAAAATAGAGAATCATTGGTTAATTATTAATCGTCTTAATGGTGCGACAGATGTCCTTAATGATGATGAAAGTGAAATATGTGAATTTGCCAATAATGTTACAAAATGTTTTGATGATGATAATATTTTAGTGAATAGTGCAAATACAGATAAAGAAATTGAAAAACTACATAAGGCAATTGCTAGATATATTGAAGAAAAAAATAATCAATAAGATATGTACTTTAGTACATATTTTTTGACTATTATATTGTAATATGATATGATGTGTTAATTCGCATTTTGAAAGGAGAAGTATATTATGAAATATATCCAAGATTTTAGTACTTACATCGGTATAAAAACTGGACTTGATACAAAGATATTGTTTGCTATTATGTTGACAATTATCACTTTATTAGTTATTAAAATTATTAAGATTTGTTTAAGAAATATTTTGAGCCCTCTTGAACCGCGAAAAGCTTTTAGTGTTTATCAAAAAATTAATATTGTTTTAACTATTATCGATTTGTTTATTATTTTTATTATATGGAATCGTTTTTTAGATAATATTATAACTATTATTAGTTTTGTTTCGGCTGCTCTTACTTTAGCACTTCGTGATTTTGTTTATAACTTTTTTGCCGGTATCTATATCAAAGTAAAAAAGCCTTTTGCGGTTGAAGATCGTATTGAAGTTGATGAAATAAAAGGCGATGTTGTTAGCATTAACGCTTTGAGTTTTGAAGTTTTAGAAGTAGGAAATGATTTAAATGCTGGCCAAAGCACTGGTTTAATTGTTAATATTCCAAATTCGGTCGCTTTAACTTCACCACTTAAAAATTATGAAAAAAATTTCAAATATATTTGGTCAGAAATTATGGTTCGTTCAAAGATTGGTGTTAATATTGAAGAAACTAAAAAAATATTGTTAGATATTGTCAATAGTAATGAGGTTGTTAAACGTATTCCTCGTAAAATGGAAAGTGAAATCGAAGATATTAGTTTGGATTATCGGATTTATTACAATAAGCTAGATCCAATTATTTATTGTCGTGTTGTTGAAACACATGTTGAATTTTATATTCGATATTTAGTTCACCCTAAAAAAACACGTTATGTAGAAGATGACATTTGGTCAAAAATTTTAGAAGCTCATAAGGAAGGAAAAATTATTTTAGACGATGGAAAGTAATTTTGAAAATATAGATTTTGAAAAGAAATTTTTAAAACCACGTCGACATGGTTTATTGTTATCAGATGAACAAGTTGAAATTTTAGAACGTTATGGTATTAATTATAATAATTGTTTAAGTAATAATGAATTACTTTATCAAATCGATTTGGTTTTAAATGAAGTTGAAACTGATGAGTTAGAAATTGTGGCGCAGGAAATCGCCGAACGTAATTATTATTATAATACACACAAATAAAAGTTGACAAGGCTAAAAAATGTGTTAAAATATAGCCCTAGTTGGTGATGTTATGTTTAAAGGGGCTTTGTATGAATTTGACGGAGAAATGTTGTCTGTTAAGACAATTGCTGGTCGTGTTTCTTTATCGCCTTCAACAATTTATAAATATCTAAAAGATGGATATTCAATTGATGAAGCTATATCTTTTGGAAAAAAACAGTCAAGTAAATCTTTTAAGAATCGCCCAAAAACAAATAATCGTGATGCTAAAAAATATCCGTATTTAGATGGGCAAAATTTAACTGTTGAAGAGATAGCTAAACTAGAAGGCATTTCTAAAGAACCTTTATATCGACGATTAAGAAAAGGTATGACTGCAATTGAAGCAGTTAATGATATTAAAAGTAATATTGCAGTTAAGTATCCATATTTAAATGGTTATTATTCAAAGTGGAGTATTTCTAATATTAGCGGAGTTCCTATTTATTACTTAAATAAAAATATTAGTGACGATGATAATTATACAGAAGAAGAGATAACTGCAATTGTTGATGGCTATCGTAAGGATAATGTCTATATGTATGAAGGGATATCTTTATATCAATATTGTGTACTTCACCAATATAATTATAATGTTATATATCATTTATTAAGATATCAAAATTTAACAGTTCAAGAAGCAATTAAACAATATATTGAGAAAGGACAATTAGCTAGATTTGCTGTTAAACACGTTTTGGGTGATGTACTATTATCTCATTTTTTGATTAAAATGCAGATAGATAATCGTTATGTTAGTGAAAGATTGTCTCATGGATGTTCTGAAGAAGAGGCAATAATAGATGCTATTTTTCTATCACAAGAGACGTACGGTAATCGTTATGTGCGTAAAAAATTACGGATTATATATGAGGAGATATCGGATATTGAGGATTTAGATATTATAAAGATTCAGTATGATTTGAGTGCTGATGATATTGCTTTTATAAGGAATAAGGCTGAGCGCGTGCGCGCGGTTATGTTACAATATCAATTATTTTATATCACATCATTGTTGCATACATCATCGAATACAATTGAATTGCAAGCGATGTTGGATAATTTTGGTATTGAGATATCCGAACTTGAACGGTTAGAAAAGAAGTTATTAGAAGGATTCGCAACACTAGAGGGAAAAGCTGAAACTAAGGTCAAATATGTATGGTATAAGCAGAATAAAGGAGAAGCATAACTCCTTTTTATTTTGATACTTCTTCTTTTTTATTGGAATATTTGTTATAATAAATATGGGTATATTAAGGAGGAGTTATATGGAAAATTTAATAAGAAAGTATCGTAAACAGTATTATAAAAATAAGAAGATATTATCTATGTATTATGAATATTTGATAACTTTAACAAGCGAAAGCAAATTTATAGGAACTACTAATGAGTGGATTGTTGATAATTATTATCATATTGTTGAAGAAGAAAAAAGTATTCAAAAATTTTTAAACAATAGAAAAGCTTGTTGCCATACCTTTAATAAAACCTTCGATTTATATACCATCATGAAGAAAATATTAACTCGTAACAAGTTTAAAATTGATATGAATATTTTAATTAATGATTTAAATAAATATCAAGATAATTACAATCATTATTTTACATATCATGAAATTAACGCAATTGGTGTAGTATCGTATTTGGTATTGATTGATGAATTGGCCTCTTTGTGCCCGCGAGAGCAATATCGTTTAGAGGAAGCAAAAGCCGTTGATGATTTGATTAATAGTATTAATTTTGATGTTAGAAAATACCATGAAATTGATATTAAAGATTATATTGATTTAGATGATAATATTTTATCAAGACCATTTTATTTAGAACGTTTAAATGCTGGCCTAAAGGAATTAGGACAATCAGCTAATGAAGTATTTAAACAATTGGGTGAGATTTTAGAAAAGTCTGAAGTTAATCTTAATAATATAATTGAAGATGTTTATCAGCAAATGACTAACGAAAATTTGTTAGTTTCCAATATTTTTACAAGTTTTAGCAAGCTTAATTCTTTGAAAATTGAAGTTTTATATCGTAAGGTTAGTAAAACAGAATATGTTTTAAGAATGGATTCTTATTATGGACAAATGACAGTTGAGACAAAAGAGATGTACCGAAATGCGGTGTCTGAAAATGCGCAACGCCGAAAAATAAGTGAATATGATTATGCTAAAGAAATTGTTGGTAAAGCGACTAAAGAAAAACAGCATGTTGGTCAATATCTTTTTAAAAAAGAAAATTTGAGATTACGTGCTTTTATTTATATTGCTATGATTGTTATTTTCACAACGATATTATCTTTTATTTTAAGTAATTATTTGATAAAACCTCGTTTATTAAGCTTTGTTTTACTTATTGTTCCTATTAGTGAAATAGTTATACAATTGCTAACACGTTTATGGAATAAGATATATGAACCTAAACCAATTCCAAAATTAGATTTTAACGATGGGATTCCTAAAAGTGCTTCTACAATGACTGTAATAGTTACTATCGTTAAAAGTGCTGAAAAAGTTGAGCAAATGTTTAAAACATTAGAATCATATTATTTAGCTAATAAAAGTGATAATTTATATTTTACGCTTTTAGGTGATTGTTCAGCTAGCCAACATCAGTTAGAACCGTGGGATGACGATATCATGGCTGCTGGCATTGAAATAACAGAAAAATTAAATAAAAAGTATGGAAAAGAAATTTTTTATTTTGCATATCGTAAAAGAATTTATAGTGATTGTGAAGAACAATGGTTGGGATATGAACGTAAAAGAGGCGCTCTAGAACATTTTAATCAACTACTACTTGGTAAATTCAGCGAAGAAAATCAAAAAAAATATTATTATGGGCATACTTTTTCTAAATTTAATAAAAAAATAAAATATGTTATAACTTTAGATCAAGATACGCAATTAGTTTTAGGCGCTGCTTTCAATTTAGTTGGAGCTATGGCTCATCCTTTGAATAGGCCAATTTTAAGTGCTAATAACGATAAGGTTATTTCGGGATATGGAATTATGCAACCTAAAGTTAGTGTTGATGTTGAATCTACTAATAAGTCTATTTTCACTCAAGTTTATGCTGGAATAGGCGGTTATGATGTATATAATAAAGTTGTTCCAAATTTTTATCAAGATGTTTTTAAAGAAGGAAGCTTTTGGGGTAAAGGAATATATGATTTAGACGTTTTTGATAAAGTATTGACAGGACTTTTCCCCGAAAACTTAATTTTGAGCCACGATCTATTGGAAGGAAATTATATAAGATGTGCTTTTATTTCTGATGTTGAAGTTATAGATGATTTTCCATCGACTTTTTTAGCAGATGCAACTAGAAGACATCGATGGGCTAGAGGAGATATGCAAATTTCTTCTTATTTGAATCCTAAAAAAGGCCCATTAACTTTAATTGAAAGATGGAAAATTTTTGATAATTTACGAAGAGGATTATTGGACGCAAGTTTATTAATTATTATATTTGCTTCTCTATTGTTTGGCATAACTGATCCTAGTTGGTGGATACTTTTTGTAACATTTACGTTATTATTACCAATTTTATTTTATATTTCAGAAAAACTACGTTTACAAAAAGAACGCGTTACTAAGGTAAAACATTACTTAAATATTGTTTATGGATTTAAGGCAGTCTTTATTCGCACGATTTCAACATTTAGTGCATTGCCTTATAATACTAAATTATATTTAGATGCTTTTATTAGAGCACTTTATCGTATGAAGGTTAGCCACAAAAAATTATTGGCGTGGATAACAGCTGATGAAGCATCAAAAAATACTAAAAATAACTTTCTTGCTTATCTAAATAATTTTAAAATTAATTATTTAATATCAGTTGTTTTAATAGCTTTGGTATATTGTTTAAATGACGAGTATCTTGTTTTAGCGCTAAGTGTTAGTTTAATTTTCGTTATTAGTAGTCTTGTTTTCTATTTGATTAGTAAGGATATTCCAAAAGATAATCGTATTTTGAACAAGAAAGAACATGAAAACTTGAAAAAATTGGCTTATGATACTTGGAGATTTTATGACGAATTAATGACTGATGATAATAATTATTTAATTCCAGATAATTATCAAATTAATCGTGAAATAAAAGAAGATAATAAAACTTCTCCAACTAATATAGGTTTTTCAATGATGGCTTGTATAAGTGCTTATGAATTAGGATTTATAGACGAAAAAGATGCACTTATGCGAATTGAAAGAGTAATTGAAGTTGTAGAGCGTTTAGAAAAATGGCACGGACATTTATACAATTGGTATAATATTAGGACTTTGGCTAAAATGGATCCATCCGTTATTTCAACTGTTGATAGTGGAAATTTTATTGCCTCTTTGTTTGTTGTAAAATCTTTTATTAGTAAATATGGAGAGAAAAATTTAAAAAATCGTGTAGAAAATTTAATTAAGCAAGCTAATTTTAAACGTTTATTTAATAGTGATGAAATGGTATTTAGTTGTGGATATAATGTTTATGACGAATCGTTGATTCCGTATAATTATAATAAATTTGCTAGTGAAGCGCGTTTAACTAGTTTTATAGCAATAGCAAAAGGTGATATAAAAAAGCAGCATTGGTTTTTATTAGATAAGACTTTAACGATGTTTCAAGGTCATAAAGGTTTATTGTCTTGGTCTGGAACTTCATTTGAGTATTATATGCCAATTATTTGGATGAAAAATTATCCTAATACTTTGCTCGATGAAAGCTATCATTTTGCTCATTATTGCCAAAAAGAATATATGAAAAAAATTGATTCTTCGATGCCATGGGGAATAAGTGAGTCAGCATATAATTTATTAGACGATTCACAAAATTATAAGTATAAGGCATTTGGAACTCCGTATTTGAAGTTTAAAGACAATGTAGAGGACCGAATCGTATTATCTCCATATGGTTGCGCACTTGCTATTACAAAATATCCACGTGATGTTTATAATAATTTACAAAAATTTAAGAAACTAGATATGTATGGTGAATATGGCTTTTATGAAGCTTATGATTATGAGGATAAAACGCCAATTTTTTCTTATTTTGCTCATCACCAAGGCATGTTATTGTGTTCTGTTACCAATTATTTAACAAATAATAAAATAAGTGATTATTTTTATGATGATATTCGTGTTAAAGCATTTGATGTATTAAATAAAGAAAAAGTACAAATTGAGCCAATGATTGATCAAAGAATCGTTAGATATAAAAAGTATGATTATGCTAAAGAAAGCTTTGAAAATGATATTAGAGAATATGGATATATATCTAATCGCCCAGAAGTATCAGTTTTATCTAATTCTCGTTATTGCGTCATGTTAAATGACCGTGGAGCTGGTTTTAGCCGTTATAAAACTATCCAATTAAATAGACAAAGAAAGATAACTGAACAAGATTATGGTAATTTCTTATATATTAGAGATTTGGATAATAATAAAGTATGGAGTAATACATATTCACCGACGAATGTTAAACCAGATCGATACCGTGTTGTTTTTGCACTTGATAAAATAAAATATATGCGTGTTGATTATGATGTCGTTACTAATACTGAAATAATTGTTACTAAAAGACATAATGCGGAGATAAGAAAAATAACTTTTAAAAATGTCTCTTCACGCTCTAAAAAGTTGGAATTAACCACATATAATGAACCAATTATTTGTGAAAAAGATGCTGATATTAGTCATCGCGTTTTTAACAGTATGTTTGTTAAATCATATTATGATAATGATACTAATTCTTTAATTTTAACTAGACGATTAAGAGGATTAAATGATAAGTATTACATGATTAATAAGTTGTTAATTAATAAGCCTCTCGACAATTATAGCTATGAAACAGAAAGATCTAATTTTATTAGTCGTGGTAGTAATTATCGGCAACCAAGCGGATTACATAAAAAATTAACTAATTATGTTGGTGATAATCTAGACCCAATTAGTAGTATTAGAAATAGAATAGAAATACCAAGCGGTGAAGAAGTAACGGTTTATATGATTACTGGTTTTGGAAAATCAGAAGAACAAGTTTTGTCTATCGTTAATGCTTATCATGATGAAGAAAGTATTAATGAGGCTTTTGAAGTGGCAACAATTATGGTTAATGCAGCTACTAAAAAATTAAATATTAGTAGTGCTGACGTACATTTATACAATATGATGTTAAATTATCTAAATCAAACAAGTCGTATTAATTTAAGTGAAGAACGTAAGAGTTTGCTTATTAATAATTCTCTAGGACAAGATTCATTATGGAGTTTTGGAATTAGCGGAGAAAGACCAATTATTTTAGTTGAAATTAACGATATTAGTTCACTTAATTTAATTCAAGAGTTGTTAAAAACTTTTGAATATTATAAGAGTAAATGCGTTTTTGTTGATTTGGTAGTTATTAATAGTGAAAATGAAAAATATGCTAAAATTATTAGTAAAGCAGTCAATGATGAAATTTATCATATGTATGCTATCAATGATTTTTCAAAAACACCGGGTCGAATTGTTTTAATTGATTATAAAAAAATTAATGCAGAACAGTTAAATTTATTTAGGGCAGTGGCTCGTTTATCTTTTAATACTGTTTATAATAATTCTTTACGTGAACAAATTGATAGATTGCAGCGTGAAAATAAAATACATGGATATGATGAAGCGGTAACTTATAATAGCGATAATACCAATGGAGAAGAAGATTTGTTATTGTTTAATGAGTATGGCGGATTTAATCACGATGGAAGTGAATATCATATTACAAATCCTAATACGCCAGTGCCATGGTCAAATGTATTGACTAATGGACATTTCGGCTCTATTATTACTAACAATGATGCAGGCTTTACTTATGCGTTTAATAGTCGCGAATTTAAGCTTACCTCATGGACAAATGATATCATTTTAAATGATAAATCGGAAGGTATCATTATTAATGGATTACCAATTAATTGGTATGATTGTATACATGGTATTGGTTATAGTAAATTTAAATTTAAAAATCATGAATATAAAATAGATGTTACTTATTTTGTACCATTTGATGATGATGTAAAAATTGCTCTTTATACTTTAAAGAATATTTCAAATAAAGATTTAAAATTGAATATTGATTATTGGATAAATCCTGTTTTAGGTGTTACAGAAGAAAAAACTGTAAGACACTTAGTATGTAATTATTATGAACTTAATAATTTTTTAACAATTCAAAATAAGTATTCAATGAATTTTAAAGATAAGATTGCTTATTTATCAAGTACTGAGGAAATTACTAATGTTGATGTGGACAAAGTTATTACTAAAGGAATTTCAATAAAAAAAGAAATTCAGAAAAAAGATACGATTACTTTTGCCTTTATTCTTGGCTGTCATCATAAATTAAGTGATATTAATTCTGTTTGCATAAAATATAATAATGTTGATTATATACAAGAAAAGCTTCATGAAACAATTAATAAATGGCGTCAACAAATAGGAGTTGTTCAAGTAAAAACAGAAGACCAAAGTTTTGACATAATGATGAATAATTGGTTGTTATATCAAACATACGCTTCACGAATTATGGCTAGGGCAGGATTTTATCAAGTAGGTGGGGCTTTTGGTTTTAGAGATCAGTTACAGGATGCTATGAATATTTGTCCAATAAACCCAGAAGCAACAAAAAAGCAAATATTAATTTGTGCCAGCCATCAGTTTAAAGAAGGAGATGTCTTACATTGGTGGCATATTGAAAATAGGTTTGGGCTTCGTTCACGTTACAAGGATGATTATTTATGGTTAATTTATGCAACTTTGGAGTATATTAGAGTAACTGATGACATTAGTATTTTAGATGAGTTGGTACCTTTTGTTAGTGCACCGCTTCTTATGGATGGTGAAGAAGAGCGTGGAATGACGTTTGAATATACGGCTGAAGAAGTATCTTTATACGAACATTTAAAACTTATTATAAATAAATTGTTTAAAGAGATCGGTGAAAATGGTTTACCACTGATGGGTGGTGGCGATTGGAACGACGGGATGAATTTAGTTGGTATTCAAGGTAAAGGTACTAGCGTTTGGCTTGGATTCTTTGCTTATGAAGTAGTAAATCGCTATATTGAAATTGTTGAAAAATACAATAATGAAGATACATTTATTTATCAAGAATTTAATAAAAAATTAAGAAAATCTTTGCTTGATAATGCTTGGGATGGAAAGTATTATTTACGTGCTTATTTTGATAATGGTCATAAACTTGGCAGTCATGAAAATGACGAATGTAAAATTGATTTAATTTCTCAAAGTTGGGCTATCTTAACTGGGATTGCAACTAAAGAGCAAATAAAATCAATGCTAGAAGCAGTTGAAGAAAATCTGGTAGATGAAGAAAATGGTTTAATAAGATTATTAACACCAGCTTTTGATAAGTGTTCTGATAATCCTGGTTATATTAGAAGTTATTCAAAAGGAATACGTGAAAATGGTGGACAGTATACACATTCAGTTGCGTGGTATATTATGGCATTAATTAAATTAGGCTTATATGATAAAGCATATAGATATTATAGTATGATCAATCCAATTAACCATACTATGACAAAAAAATTAGTTGATCAATATAAAGTCGAACCATATGTTATTGCCGCTGATATTTATAGTAATGCCTCTTTTGCCGGCCGAGGTGGTTGGACTTGGTATACAGGTTCTAGTGCTTGGTTTTATCATGTAGGATTAGTTAACATTTTAGGATTTAACAAAATTGGTAATAAATTATATATTTTACCATCGATACCTAAAAAGTGGGAAAAATATAAAATAGTATATCATTATGGAAATACTGTTTATACAATTAATGTTAATAATAATAAAGAAAATAATGAAATACGATATGATGGTAAAATTGTTAAAGAAATAGAATTAGTTGATGATGGTAAAAGTCATAATATAAATGTTAATATAGAGTTGGAGTGATAAAGTGATTAAATTTGATTTTAAAAAATATCAGTATTCAAAATTAGAAAATTATAATTTAGAAGAAATTGTAGAACAATTTAAAAAAGACAATAAAATGGCAGGATGGTATGATTTGGATACTTCGTGTGTTTCTGAAATAAAAAAAACCGCCCAGCATATTAGAGAAAATTGTGATACTTTTATTGTAATAGGTATAGGGGGCTCTTATTTAGGAGCCAAGGCTGTTATTGATGCTTTAACACCATATTTTGAAAAAAATAAGCCAGAAGTTATTTTTGCAGGCTATCAATTATCTTCTGATTATTTGGCTAATTTATTAGATTATATAAAAGATCGTAATGTAATGATTAATGTTATTTCTAAAAGTGGGACAACATTAGAGCCAGCAATAAGCTTTGAGATATTATTAAAGTTTATGGAAGAGAAATATGGCAAGGATGTTGTAAATCGCATTTTTGTTACTACTGATGCTAATAGTGGAACTTTGCTAGATTTGGCATTACAAAGAGGTTTTAAACGATTTGTAGTTCCAGATAATATTGGTGGGCGTTTTTCTGTATTAACGCCAGTCGGGTTATTACCTATAGCAGTAGCCGGCTATGATATAGAAGCTTTATTTCAAGGGGCTTCAAAAGCTAAAGATGATAAAGAATATTTTTACTACACAATGCTAAGACACACTTTATATGAAAAAAATAAATTTGTAGAATCATTTAATGTATATGAATCAAAACTCGATTCGTTTGCCGAGTGGTTAAAACAATTATTTGGTGAATCACAGGGTAAAGAAGGAAAAGGAATCTTACCAATTTCTACCGTTAACACTCAAGATTTACATTCGTTAGGGCAATATTTTCAAGAAGGAAAAGATATATTATTTTCTACTACAATATTTGCTAGTGCTAAATGTAATATTGAGTTAGAGAATTATCATCATACTTTAAATGAAGTTAATTTTTTAGCGATGCAGTCAGTAGCTGAGGCACATTATAATGGTCATGTACCAACATCTATTATTACCCTTGATAGCATTTCGGAAGAGAATATAGGATATTTAATTTTCTTTTTTGAGATGAGTGCAATGTTAGGTAGTTATTTGTTAGATATTAACTATTACGATCAGCCTGGAGTTAATGGATATAAAGATATTTTACATAAAAAGATAAAAGAATAAAAAATATTCTTTTATTTTTTATAAAAAAGTGCATATTATTTAATAAGTAGCGCAAAAAATAGCACTCACTATTGACAAGTGCTAAAAAAAGTGGTATTATTAAAATGTAGTAAGAAAATACTACAGGTATTAAAATTATATTTGTGCTACCATTATTGATAACACATTATTATGAAAGGATATGATGTATATGATGTTAGTACCAAGAAATAGTTTTGATTTATTTGATGATTTGTTTAGAGGTGATGATCTTTTCTTTAGAAGACAACAACCAAGTATTATGAAAACCGATATAAAAGAAAGAGATGACAAATATATTATTGAAATGGATTTGCCAGGTGCAGAAAAGGAAAATATTGATTTGTCATTAGATAATGGATATCTAAAAATATCTTCAAAGATATCTAATGAAATTAATGAAGAAGAAGAAAAATATGTTCGCCGTGAGAGACATTATGGTGAATGTTCAAGATCTTTTTATGTTGGGGATGAGATTACTGAAGAAGATATCAATGCCGAATTTAAAAATGGTATTTTAACAATTGAGATTCCTAAAAAGGAAAATCAAGCACAAACTGAAGTGCCAAAGAAAATTGAAATTAAATAGTGAGTTTGATTTAGAACAAGTCTTAAATGACTTGTTTTTTTGTGATATAATAAATATATAAAATGGGAAAATATTATGATAAAAAATTAACATTTAATTTAGAGGAAAGGTAAAATATTTTGCTTTATTTGATGTAAGAAATGTTATAATGAATATTTCATGGTATCCTATCTTAATTGTCTTAAGCATATTATTTCTTATTTTAACAATAATAAGATACAATCAAAAGAAATTTATTTAGAAAAGAGGTATTTATATGAATGTGAAAGAAGCTATTAGTAAACGTCGAAGTATTAGAAAATTTACAAATGCAGAAATTAATGATGAAATATTAATTGATATTATAAAGCAAGCCACTTTAGCGCCTTCTGGGCATAATCGTCAACCTTGGCAGTTTCAGATTATTAAAGGAAAACCTAAAGATAAAATTGCTGATATTTTAATAAAAACAATGCAGGATGTTCCTGGTAATACTTCAGTACATACTGCTAGTGTAATAAAAGAAGCAAATGCTTTAATTGCTGTTTATTTAACTGATGATTCATCTTACGACAACATTATCGATATTTTATCAATTGGAGGTGCCATTGAAAACATGCTCTTAACGATTACTGATTATGATTTAGGAGGGGTATGGATAGCAAATACTTTAAATATTCGTGAGGAAATAAAAGAAGTAATTGGCAATAGAGAAATGATTTCTTGTATTGCAGTGGGATATAAAAATCAAGAACCGCATGCTCGACCACGTAAAGATTTTAATACAGTTTTATTAAATAAACTGGATTAAGTTAATATTTTGTAAATATAGTTTTCAATAATGTTACTTTATTATACGTATTTGACATACTTATAAAAAACATTAACCTTTAACATTAAAATTGTAATTTGACTTTGACAATTAAATTGTGTTACGATAGTCATGCTTTCCTGAAATAGGAAGTAGTGAGGTGAACACAGTGAAAGCAAACCAGAAGGCAATTTTAATCGTAGGAATATTGATTATAAATTGTATACTTGGAAGTGTGATACTATACTCAAAAGAAACAGAAGTAGAGGAAGATAACAGTGATATTAAATTGTTATCACTGAATGATGCTTTAGTTTATGAAGAAAGTGATTTATTAATGATTGATGAAGTTGAGGAGGAAGAACTAGAACCAGAAATTGTCTATGATGGTATGACTTTAGATGAATTAGCACATAAATTAAATAAATCTTTAAAAAATGAGTTATCTGGAAAAGGGATGCTTATTGCTTCTTATTCATTAGATAATGATGCTGATCCATATATTGTGACAGCAATAATGTTACATGAAACTGGATGTAATTGGAATTGTAGTCGACTTGTTAAAGAATGCAATAATGTTGGTGGTAAAAAAGGTTCTGGATGTGGTTCTTATCAATATTATGAAAGTTTAGAAGATGGAATTAAAAACTTAATAAATTA
The DNA here is from genome assembly GCA_944373145.1 of uncultured Bacilli bacterium. GTDB lineage: Bacteria > Bacillota_I > Bacilli_A > RF39 > UBA660 > UBA5578. The sequence goes on along the minus strand of CALWAL010000002.1, from coordinate 219 downwards.
CTTATCAAAAAATTACTTTAAAAAAGGGTTAGATACTCCAAAAGAGATAAATCAGAAATATGCAAGTGATCAAACTTGGTATAAAAAAATAAATAATTATGTAAAGCAGATAAAAAATGCTTAATAAAAAGATACTTTTGTATCTTTTCTTAAATTAAAATTTCAACCGCACCACAAAGGTGTGGTTTTTTGGTACACTAAAAGAGCCCACCCGGCAAG
>CALWAL010000001.1 GCA_944373145.1 uncultured Bacilli bacterium | reverse complement strand
GAGTATCCTAAGGTGAGCGAGAGAACTATGGTTAAGGAACTCGGCAAAATGACCCCGTAACTTCGGGAGAAGGGGTGATTGAGAAATCAATCCGCAGTGAATAGGCCCAGGCAACTGTTTACCAAAAACACAGGTCTCTGCTAAGTCGTAAGACGATGTATAGGGGCTGACGCCTGCCCAGTGCTGGAAGGTTAAGAGGAGTACTTAACAGGACGTAAGTCGATTATGTGAAGGTGCGAATTGAAGCCCCAGTGAACGGCGGCCGTAACTATAACGGTCCTAAGGTAGCGAAATTCCTTGTCAGGTAAGTTCTGACCCGCACGAAAGGTGTAATGATCTGGGCACTGTCTCGACCATAGACTCGGTGAAATTTTAATACCTGTGAAAATGCAGGTTACCCGCGACAGGACGGAAAGACCCCGTGGAGCTTTACTGTAGCTTGATATTGGGATTCGATTTGTTATGTAGAGAATAGGTGGGAGACTATGAGACCTAGACGCCAGTTTAGGAGGAGTCACCTTTGGAATACCACCCTTAACAAATTGAATTTCTAACCTGGTACCATGAATCTGGTATAGGGACAGTGTCTGGTGGGCAGTTTGACTGGGGCGGTCGCCTCCTAAAGAGTAACGGAGGCGCTCAAAGGTTCCCTCAAAATGGATGGAAATCATTTGTAGAGTGTAAAGGTATAAGGGAGCTTAACTGCGAGACCTACAAGTCAAGCAGATGCGAAAGCAGGACTTAGTGATCAGGCGATTCAGAATGGAATGGTCGTCGCTTAACGGATAAAAGTTACCCCGGGGATAACAGGCTGATACCACCCAATAGTTCACATAGACGGTGGTGTTTGGCACCTCGATGTCGGCTCGTCACATCCTGGAGGTGGATTCGCTTCCAAGGGTTGGGCTGTTCGCCCATTAAAGTGGCACGCGAGCTGGGTTCAGAACGTCGTGAGACAGTTCGGTCCCTATCCGTCGTGGGCGTAGGAAAATTGAGGAGAGCTGTTCCTAGTACGAGAGGACCGGAACGGACATACCTCTGGTGTATCTGTTGTCACGCCAGTGGCAGTGCAGAGTAGCTATGTATGGAAAGGATAATCGCTGAAAGCATCTAAGCGAGAAGCCAACTTCAAGATGAGTTTTCCCATATTTAATATAGTAAGATCCCAGAAAGACTAACTGGTTGATAGGCTAGAGGTGGAAGCATGGCAACATGTTGAGCTGACTAGTACTAATAGATCGAGGATTTAATCCAAAAGTTATTTAATAAATTTGAAGGGTCCACATTATCATGTTTTCAGGGAATTATTTCCCTAATAAATTTGTAACGATAGCAGAGGAGATACACCTGTTCCCATCCCGAACACAGAAGTTAAGCCCTCTAACGCCGAAGATAGTGTAAGCGAAAATAGGAAGTTGCAAATTTTTTTTTGTTTAAAAAGACCTTTACGGTCTTTTTTTATGTAAACCTACTTATTCTTTTATACTTATTGTTTGTATTATTCTTTTTTAGATAGTATACTATTATTAGTAGGTGTAAATATGCAAATTTTTAATTGGGTAAAAAAACATATTTTAAAAAAAGAAGAACGAGTCATAAAAATTATAGAAAATGAACAAACTTTAGTTATGGCTGTCTCTCCTGTTGAAGAAATACAATTTGAATCGGATGATATTGTAACAATATCACAAAATAATTTTATAGATACAACAGATCCTTTGTCCATTGCTAAATATAAAAATAATTTACGTTTATTAGTTGACGAAGTTAAAGAAAAAAAATCTGTTGATAAATTTAAAATTATTCGCGATGATGACTTTTTTCCTACAGATTGGCAATGGCGAGTTGCTTCACAATCGACGGGAATTGAGCTTTCTTCTTTTGGCTTGAGTTATGCTTTAAAACAAATAGTAGCTAGCTATAATTTAGGAAATTATCAAAATAATCCTTTTTCTATACCACTAGACCATGATAAATTAAATGAAGAAATGCGAAAACTAGGACGGTACTTTGCGGCTATTTATATGCCGGTGAGATTTAGATCAACTAAACATTTTACCATAAATACTCCATTATCCTATACTGGTGAATATAATTGTGTTGAGTCTGATCGTAATTTTACAATAATTGATAATATAAATAATTTTTTATTGTCAGGTTATGCATATTCTGCTGATTATAGAGATGCTTATTTGGATGTTACGCATGAAAGTTTATCTATTTCTGAAGAAGCTATCGTTTTAATCGCTGAAGATAGGTATCAAACATTATTACAGGATCCTAAAATAGCTAGTGATTTAGAAAAACGTCATGTTATTGTTTATAGGGGTGAGGAAGCAGTTGCCATTAATATGATTTTATCTCAAGAAGGTGTTTTACCAGCTCGCCCAGGTAATCGTTATATGATTTATGATGATGAAATTCGCACGATTTTAGAAAACAGTATGAAAATGTTATGCGCTAATAATGGTATAGAATATTCTAAAGGTCATGGAAATATTGACGGAAAAGGTGGACATTTTTCTGATTTATATGATGGGTATAATAGGGAATTTTACGAAGCACAAGAGGACTTTATTGCTTTTTTAATTAATTGTTTTCCTGAAAATACTAATTTAATTAATTACCGCATATTAAGAGATTCTTACTATGCTGAGAATTTAATAAAAGCAGTTGGTGTTGATGCTTTGCTACAAGCTATTGATGACTATAATCAACATGTTTTGAAATTATTTGTAGTTAATTTTAATAAATACGTTGAAGACCGTGCTACTATAACTCCAGAGATTAGTCAAATTTTTAAACAAACAGTTTTGTTTATTCGTAATTTTTATGAGACTGGGCAAGATAAAAATTTAAGTTTTGAAGAAAGTGAAAAATTTAAAAACTTAGTGACTTTATTTTATCATGCCAAAACAGTTGAGGATCAGTTATTAGCTGCTACTGAAATTTGTAATACTTTTAGTGTAGCAATTCAAAATGATACAAATATTTGTAATAGTTTTTCTATGTGAAACTATTGTATTAAAGATTTTATTTTTGCTATAATTAAAGAGGTGATAATATGGAATATAAAATTATAACTAATAGTGAATTAGAAACGATAGAATTAGCACAAAATTTTGAATCAGAGAAGTTTCCAAACATGGTTATTTGTTTAAATGGTGAACTGGGAAGTGGCAAAACCATGTTTGTTAAAGGTATTGCAAATGCTTTGGGAATTAATGATGTTATTACATCGCCCACTTTTAACATTATTAAGGAATACGAAGGTGAACTGCCTTTATATCATTTAGATGTATATCGGTTAGATAATGCTAAAAATGATATTGGAATTGAGGAATATTTTACTAAAGGCGGAGTTGTGGTTATTGAGTGGGCTGAAAATATTAAAGATATATTACCAGAAGAACGTTTAGATATTAAAATTAAAGTTTTAGGTGAGAATAAACGGTCATTAGTAATTACACCTCGTGGAGAAAAGTATGAAGAATTATGTGAGGCTGTTTTATGAGAAGTTTATTCATAAATACATCTTCCTTTTTTATGACTATCGCTATTTTAGAAAAAGGTATGGTTATTTATAAAAAAGAAGAAGAACTTTTAGTTGACATGGCCTCAAAAATTGTTCCTGAAATTGAGTTATCTTTTAATAATGTTCCTTTTAATATTCAAGATATTGATAAAATATTTGTTGTAACGGGACCTGGCTCTTTTACTGGAGTACGTGTTGGTGTAACGGTTGCTAAAATAATCGGCTGGGCTTTAAAAAAAGATGTTATTCCTTTATCTAGCTTAGAACTATTAGCCACCACTTATTGTGAAACTTCAAATAAGATTCCAGTCATTGATGCACGCCGTGGCTATGTCTTTGCTGGTGTTTATGATAGTGATTTAAATGTTATTATGCCAGATAAATATACATTGTTATCTTCTTTAGAAGAATATATGAAAGATGGTACAATGATATCTTATGATAAAATAGATAAGGCGATTATGCCAAAATTAGATATTGCTAAAATTGTTTTGAAACATATAAATGATAAGCCAATCAGCCCACATGCTTTAAAGCCTAATTATTTAAAATTAACAGAAGCAGAAGAGAAGAAAACGAGGCAAATGCAATGATAAGAAAATCTATTGCAACTGATTATAATGTACTAAGTCTTTTTTATCGAGAATTCGATGAAAATGGAATTGACTTATTTGATTCGGATCCTTTTTCAAGGATTTATGTTTATGAAGAGAATAATCAAATTGCTGGTTTTATTTCGTATAGTATTGTTTATGAACGTGCTGAAATTAATTACATATATGTTGATCATAATTTTAGGCGTAAAGGTATAGCTTCTGATTTGCTTGCTTATTGCCTTATAGATGCTGATAAGCACGGGTGTGTTAATGTAACTTTAGAAGTTAATTCGAAAAATGAAGCAGGGATAAAATTATATGAAAAAAATGATTTTAAAATAGCTGCTACAAGATCTCATTATTATAATGGTGTAGATGGCTTTTTAATGATAAGAGAGTTGAGAAAATGAAAGATATATATATATTAGGGATAGAATCTAGTTGTGATGAAACAAGTGTATCAATTGTGAAAAATGGAAATGAAGATATTGCGACAGTTGTTTTATCACAAATGGATACACATGCAGAATACGGTGGAGTTGTTCCTGAAATAGCCAGTCGTATGCATGTGGAAAATATAACCATAGTAATTGAGGAGTGCTTGAATAAAGCTCAAATGACTATGGATGACATTACAGCAATTGCAGTAACTTATGGTCCAGGGTTGATAGGCTCATTATTGGTTGGAGTTGTAGCTGCATCAACTTTATCGTATGTATATAATAAACCATTAGTTCCAGTTCATCACATTGCTGGACACATATATGCTAATAATATTAATAATGAAATGCATTATCCAGCTTTAGCTCTTGTAGTAAGTGGCGGACATACCGATTTAATTTACATGAAAGAAGAATATTCATTTGAGAGAATTGGTGGAACTTTAGATGATGCTGTAGGAGAGGCATACGATAAGGTTGCACGTGTAGCTCATATCCCTTATCCTGGAGGACCTTTAGTTGATAAAATGGCACATACTGGTATTGATACCTATCAATTACCTCTACCATTAGATGATAATAGTTATAATTTTAGTTTTAGTGGGTTAAAAAGTGCAGTTATAAATTTAGTTCATAATGAAGAACAACGTGGTAATGAAATAAATCTGGCTAATTTAGCGTGTTCATTTCAAAATAGAGTTGTTGAGATATTATCAAAGAAAACGATGCGGGCTTTAGATGAATATAAAATTAAAAATTTGGTAGTAGCAGGTGGTGTATCAGCTAACAGTGCAATTCGAGCCCATTTGTCTGAACTGTGTAAAGCAAAAGGCATTAATTTATCAATACCATCATTGAAGTATTGTACTGACAACGCAACTATGATTGCTGCTGCTGGATATTTTGCTTATAAGCTAGGACGCCGTGCTGGATATGATTTGAAAGCTGTTGCTAGTACTAAATTAAATTAGGAAGGATGGTAACATGAAGTGTATCCTTTTATGTGCTGGCTATTCGATGGATGAAAATTTAAAACAAAAAGAAACAGCCAGTTCTTTGACTTTAATTAATGGAAAACCGTTAATTAATTACACTATTGCTGCTTTGGAAAAAATTGAGGTAGTGGACGAAATTTATGTAGTTACTAATGGTGTTTACTATAATAAATTTGTTGATTGGTTTAATGATAATCAATTTGCTAAACGTGTAAAAGTTATTAATGATAATACTAGTTCACCAGAAGCAAAATTAGGTGCAATTGGTGATATCAGGTATACGATTAATTGTGAAAATCTTAATGATGATCTTTTAGTATTAGCTGGAGATATCTATTTTGATTTTTCACTTTGTGATTTTGTCAATTATTATCTTAATAATCACATACCAGTTGTAGCAGGAATGTATACTAATGATAATAATCGTCTGACAAAATCAGGCGTAATCAAACTAAAAGATGGAATTATTGAACATATGCAAGAAAAACCTGACGAACCAATTGGTAATATTATTTCAGTAGCAGCTTATATTTATCCACAAAACATTTTAAGAGTGATTGATGATTATTTAAGTGAAGGAAATAAGACAACTTATCCTGGATATTTTATTGAGTATTTATATAAAGTTACTAGTGTGGGTGTTTATATAATTAATGGAGATTTTTACAATTTAAAATCACCATTAATTTCAAAATTAATTTCTGAAAAAGTAACTATGTGAGTTTGACATTAATAAATAAGTGTGTTATTATAGCACTAGAAAAGAGGGAGTTTAATAATGGCTGATGAAGCAAGAAAAAATTTAGTGACAAAAGATATGACCATGTTTAAAATTAGAATGTATACACCAATTCCACCTAATGTTGTATTAGTTGGGCATAATGTTTTTACAAAAAAACCAAAGATATATGAATCGGCTCTTTTTCATATGCCTTGGTTTAGAAGTAAATTTGTTACCTTAGAAAATCATAATAGAGATTTAGCTAAAAAAAAGTTTGAGTTAGGTGGTTCTGATGATGGTTTAGAAATTGTATCAGATATTGCTGTAACTTATTGCGTTAAACCAATTGATAGGGAAAATGCTCCTATGGGGTTTAAAGAAAGATGGATGAGCGTTTTATCCGGCTTTTCTAAAGGTAAAGTTTCAACAATTGCTAAAGCAATTTTAACTGGAGTTGGAACAGTTGGTGCTGGTTTACTTTTAGGGCCTATTGGATGGATTGGAGTGCCAGCATTAGCTGCCGGATATGTTTCCATATTTCATCAAGATGAGGCATGGGTAAAAGAGCAAGGTGCTTATAAGGCCGTATATCAATCAAAAGCAGCTATGGCAGAATTAGAGCAAACTATTTATGATGAATTAAGAACTTATTATGCGACTCATTCTTATGATCAAATAAAGGGGATGAAAATTGATTTTTCAAATCCAGAATTTAGATCTCTAAAAGATAAGATGGATGCTTTTGCTGATCAATATGGTATTGAAGCCACAAAAATTACTGTAAAAACAGCTGATTTAACTGATGAAAGTAATCAAATTTTACAAAGGAAAAAAGAAGCAGAAATGAGAGCTACAGAAATTGAAAGACAAGCTCAAGCACAAGCAGCTGTTCATGACCGCTATCGTGAATACGCTCAAGAATTAATGGCAATGGGTTTTACACCTGAACAAGTTGCTCAACTTCTTCAAGTAGAAGCGGCAAAATCTTTAGGTAGTAATGCTATTGTAAATGTGGGTGGATCATCCCCACAACCAATGTTTACTGTACCTCTTAATTTTGGGCAACAGTCTGGACCTCAGGAACAGCAAGCTCAACAAAGTTCTCCAACTGGAGAAGAGGTAGATCCTGATCAAAATACGCAAGGCGGTAGAAGAAGATAGAGCTAACATAGCTCTTTTTTTGTGCAATTATTTATAATCTTGAATTATAGTTTGTAAATTAAATAAAAAACATTAATTTATGAATTATTTAGTCTATTTATTATAAAGAGTATAATAGGCAATATATTTTAATAGTCAAAAGTAACTTAATGCCAAATTTATTAATTAAAAAAATGATATTTACAACAGATTTACAATACTATTTATATAATGTGATAAGTAATAAATTGTCGAATTAAAGTAAATATATTTAATAATAAAAGATATTTGCAAATTATTACATTTATATAAATTGTATCCCACACTTAAAATATAATAAAGAATATACTACTTTGAAGGGAGATAAAAGATGAAAAAAATTATAGTTCCGGTAATTTGTATTATATTATTAAGTTATTTATTTATTTATAATAATATTTTAAAAAATAATGATGAACAAAATTTAACAAAAATAAAAGTAGCTGAAGTTACTCATAGTTTGTTTTACACTCCATTATATGTAGCAGATGCTTTAGGTTATTTTGAAGATGAGGGATTAGATGTAGAAATTATTTTAACAAGTGGTGCTAATAATGTTGCAGCAGCAGTCATGAGTGGAGATGTAGAAATTGGTTTTTGTGGAAGTGAGCAATCATTATATGTATATAATGAAGGAGCTAAAGACTATTTAATTAATTTTGCTGGTATGACAAAACGAGATGGTAGTTTTTTAGTATCAAGGACTCCAATTGAAAATTTTGATTTATCAAAAATAAATGGAGAAATATTAGGCGGAAGAAATGGTGGTATGCCAGCTATGACATTAAATTATACACTTTACGAAAATAAAATTAAAAATTTAAAAGTTAATGTTAATTTTGATTTTGCAGCTTTATCAGGGGCGTTTATTGGTGGTAATGGAGACTTTGTAACTTTATTTGAGCCTAATGCTTTAAATTTAGAAAAAGAAGGATATGGTTATGTTGTGGCTTCGATTGGTGAATTAGGTGGTGAAGTGCCTTATACGTCATTTAATGCTTTAAAAAGCTATATTGAAGCTAATCCAGAAATAATTGAAAAATTTACAAGAGCTTTACAAAAAGGCTTGGATTATACTCATAATCATAGTGATGAAGAATTAGCTCTTTTAGTAGTTGATTATTTTCCTGATGCAACTCTAAATGATATTGAAACTGTTATTGGACGTTATCGTAATATTGATTCTTGGTATAAAACAACATATATTACTAAAGACGGTTATGAACATATGCAAGATATTGTTGAGTATAATGGCTTTTTAGATAAACGTGTTGATTATGATATTGTTGTAGATAATACTTATAATTATGAGTAAAATATTAACAATAAAAAATATAGGGAAAACTTATTATACATTAAAAGATGAAGTTAAAGCAGTTGATAATTTTTCACTTGAATTAAATCAAGGAGAATTTGTTGCAATTGTTGGCCCTTCAGGTTGTGGCAAATCTACAATTTTATCAATTTTAAGTGGATTAGAAAAAGAGGATAAAGGTTTTATTTCAATTAATGGAAAAATTGGTTATATGTTGCAAACAGATGCTTTGTTTGATTGGTTAACAATTGAAGAAAATTGTTTATTAGGACTTAAAATACAAAATAATTTAACAAAAGAAAATAAAGAATATGTTAGTCAATTACTAGAGAAATATGGCCTTAAGGATTTCACTAAAAGTTATCCTAGGTATTTATCTGGCGGGATGCGCCAACGTGTAGCTTTGATACGAACTTTAGCAACTAAACCTGATTTATTGTTAATGGACGAACCATTTTCTGCTTTAGATTATCAATCACGATTAGCTATTTCTGATGATGTATACAATATTTTGAAGGAAGAAGGAAAAAGTATTATTATGGTAACCCATGATATAGCTGAAGTAATGAACGTAATGAACATGACTTTTATCTTAGTTAATATGCACATTTTATTTCCTATTGAATATAATATATTTTTACATGATGTTTGACGATACGAAAAAAAACTATTTTCATATGTTATATTGGGAGGTAAAAAATGAACGAAGATATAGTATTAGAAAAGAATGATTGTTGTTGTAATGATATAACAATAATTAAAAGAAGTTGCAATTGCCGAAGTTGTGAAGTTGGTCCGACCGGTCCAACGGGTCCAACAGGGGCAACAGGTCCAACAGGTCCACGAGGAATTCAAGGTGTTACCGGTCCAACAGGACCGACAGGCCCAGCAGGAGCTACAGGAGGTTCTTTTAATGCTAGCCTTATGGTACATGATAAGTCAAATTCAATAGTACCAATTAATGAAGCTGTAAAATTTAATAATACTAATTTATATAATGGTATCACTTATGATTTAAATACGGGTGAGTTTACAGTTCCTAGTGACGGTTTATATATCATTCATTGGTGGGTTAATGCTAAAAACAGAAAACAAAATGGATTTGAAAAATTGGAAGACTCTGAGGAATGCGAAAAACATGCTTTAGGAATTGAGCTTCACCAAGTATATCCAAATGATTTATTAATTGCACATTCATCTACGCACAATAAACTTGCTTATTGTGAAACAGGAACTATTAATGGTAATGCTATTTTCTCAGCAAAAGCAGGTTCAACTTTTAAATTTATTAATACTTCAGGAATTGATTTTTCATTGGTTCCAAATGATTTATATTCAGCAGCAATGTCAGTAACTAGAGTTAATTAGTAAAAAAAGCTGTTAATCAACAATGAACTGTATCCCATAGAGTAGACATTAATAAAAAAATAGTACAAATAATGTATTAAAATACATCTCTAAAAGGAGATGTATTTTTATGGTTAAAAAAGTTCAAAAATTTCAAAAGTATACGCAACAATGAAAAAAATGTATATGGTTTAATCATACATTTAGATCAAGTATTCCAATATACATCTTATGAGTACAAAGCTATATGCTAATCAAATGGAACTAAAATTTCTATTGATAGAAAAAATTTAAGAAAAAGAGAAAAACTTACATAAAAAGAGAAAAAGTCGTTTTTCCCTTTTTAATAGACCGCTTTTTTATTAATGTTTACTAATTAGGATTCACACCATAATGTATTAACAATTTTTTTAAAATAATATGGTTTCAATTTCTAATATTTCTTTATTATTAAAACTTTTTTGATGTTTAACAATAATTTTTTCTACAAATTCATTTAGAAAAGTTATTTTTTCTTGGCCGGTTAACATTGCCCAATGCGTTTTTAAATCTGAAGGAATAGCTTTTTTGTTATTTATATTATCTAATTGTTCTTCTTTAATTAATTCGGTCTTTAAAAGTTCTACTTTTTTGTTTATTTGCTTATTCATATAATTTAATTGTTGACTAGTAATGTTGTTTAAAATAAATAAATCCATAATATGTTTTTTTTTCTCCTGTAAAGAGTTAATTCTTTTTTTTAGGTGATTAATTTCATCGTGATTAGATGTGTATAATGTTTTCGCTTGATTAATATTGCTTAGAGGCAAAAGATTATCTAAAAATTCATTAAAGCATTTTTCTATTTTGTTATGACTAACACCTAAAAAAGTGCATATATTTTTCTCGCGATTTGGACATCGATAGCCGTTAAATATTTTTTTTTCTCCTTTATTATTTTTCCTAACTGTTCGATTAGTTGTGAGTTTATGTCCACAGATTCCACATATTAAAGTTCCACAATAGTAAACATCTTCTTTAGGTAAATTAGTCCTATTTTTGTTATGACTTCTTTTAATTTTATCTTGTACTAAGTTCCACAAATTTATATCTATTATTGGTTCATGATTTCCATTGCTGATAAACTCATCTTTTTTGCCTACATGGTATCTAACTTTACCTATATACGTAGGATTAGTTAGAATTAATTTAATTGTTTTTGGTGTCCATACACTATTTATAGTATATTTTTTCCCTGTTTTATGATTTTTTCTTATGACTCCGTTTAATTTAGCGGGGATTTGCTTAAGATTTAATATATTAGAAATTTCTGTAAAACTTTTTCCATCTGCATACATGGTAAAAATTTTTTTTACAATGCTTGCTTCTTTTTTATTAATTGTTTGGTTCTTGTCATGCTTTTTACGATTATATCCATAACAAGTTGTCGCACTAGCTAAGGTATATCCTTCTTTTACTTTTTGCTCAAGAGCTATTTTAATTCTTTCAATAGTTTGCTCTCTTTCTAGCATGGCTACAGCTCCATTGATTCTTATTTGAAATCTTCCTGTAGCGGTTGAAACATCAATAGCACCACCGGATATTGTAAATATTTCCACACCAAATTCTTGAATGATATTAATAATATCTTCAGTATCACGATTATTTCTAGTTAAACGGTCAAATCGGTATAAAATAACAACGTCAATTAGTCTTTTCTTTATATCTTCAATTAGTCTTTTTACTTCGGGACGATCTATAATGTTCTTTCCACTAATACCTTCATCAGCATAGGTATCAAAAATGTCCCACCCCTGATTTATAGCAAATTTTGATAATGCCTCTTTTTGCGCTGCTATTGAGTAACCTTCTTCAACTTGCTTTTCTGTACTTACGCGAATATATAATCCAGCCTTTTTAATCATTTTTTTTACTATCTATGATTCTAGGTATAGATGTTTTCAGTAAAAAATTTAATATTTTTTTTTGTTGGATATTTGATAATCCTATTTTTTGATTAATCATATAAACCTCCCAAATTATATTATGCTTTTATCATGGTTATTAGACTTATGACTGAAGCCATTTCAATGTGTGACCGTGTAATAGTTTTATCTAAACGTCCATGTAATGTTAAAAAAATATACAATATTGAATTTGAAAATAAATCAACACCTATTAATAATCGTAAAGAATCAAATTTTTCTATGTATTATGACCAAATATGGAAAGAAATAGATTATGAGCTTTGAACATAAAAAATATTTAAAGAAAATGAAGAAAAAATGGTTAATTGTATTTGGTTTACAAATTGGTTTATTATGTACTTTACTCTTATTGTGGCAACTTGGTGCCGATAATGGTGTACTTAATTCCTTTATTTCATCAAGTCCAGATAAAGTCATTGATACGATTATTACTTTACATAATCAAAACAATTTATATCATCATATATGGGTTACAACATATGAGACACTGATTAGTTTTGTTATGAGTATATCACTAGGTCTTTTAATGGCTACTTTGTTGTGGTGGTTTAAAACTTTAGCTAAAGTATTTGAACCATATTTAACTGTTTTAAATAGTTTACCTAAAGTAGCGCTAGGGCCAATTTTACTTATTTGGTGTGGTGCAAATATTAAATCAATTATTTTAATGGCGATGTTAATCTCGGTTATTGTAGCACTTACAACAATTTACCAAGGATTTTTAAATGTTGATCAGAATAAAATAAAATTAATTAAATCATTAGGTGGGACAAAAAAACAATTATTTTGGTATTTAATATTACCTAATAGTTATGCTGTAATATTAAGTTCTTTAAAGTTAAATATCAGCATGTGCTTAATTGGGGTTATTATGGGAGAGTTTTTAGTATCTAAGGAAGGTATAGGATATTTAATAATGTATGGTTCTCAAATATTTAATTTAAATTTAGTCATAACTGGTATTGTCATACTTTCATTATTAGCAACTGTTTTGTATTTAACAATATGTTATGTTGAAAAGAAGATAAAAAAATAATCTTCTTTTTTAGTACAATAAAATATGTTATAATGAAAAAAGAAAGTAGGTTGAATTATGTTTGACAATTTAAATGAACAGCAAAAAGAAGCAATAAAAACAACAGAAGGTCCTTTATTAGTTATTGCGGGCGCTGGTTCGGGTAAGACTAGAGTTTTAACAACGAGAATTGCTTATTTGATAGAGGAACAAGGAATTGCACCTACTAATATTTTGGCTATCACTTTTACTAATAAAGCTGCTAAAGAAATGCGCGATCGTGTTGTTAAAATGTTGGGGCCTATAGCCTATCAAATTCAAATTTCAACTTTTCATTCTTTTGGATTAACAATTGTGCGAGAAAATTACGCCAGTCTTGGTTATGATAAAGAGTTTACAATTTTAGATAGTGATGATTCTTTGTCAATTATTAAAAAAATTATGAAGTCAATGAATCTTGATAGTAAAATTTATAATCCTAAAAATATTAAAAATCGCATTAGTAGCGCTAAAAATGAAATGATGAGCCCTGAGGAGTTATCAAGATTTAGCGCCTGTGATTTTGATGATAAAGTAGTTGATGTTTATAAGGAATATGAAAATAAATTAAAAAATAATAATTCATTAGATTTTGACGATTTGTTATTAAAGCCAATTGAATTATTCAAAAAATATCCAACAATTTTAGAGCAGTATCAAGAGAGATTCCATTATATTTTAATTGATGAGTATCAAGATACAAATGAAGTACAATATAATCTCACTAAAATGCTTAGTAAAAAGCGTAAAAATATTTGTGTAGTTGGAGATGAATCACAATCAATTTATGCTTTTCGAGGATCTAATTATCGTAACATTTTAAATTTTGAAAAAGATTATCCTAATTGTAAGATTATTTTATTAGAGCAAAATTATCGTAGTACAAAAAACATTTTAAATGCGGCCAATGACGTTATAAAAAATAATAAGCAACGAAAAGATAAGAAACTTTGGACTGATAATGATGTAGGAGATAAAATTATTTATAAGCTTTGTATTGATGAAAAAGAAGAAGCCGCAACTGTTGCTTCTGAAATTGGTAATTTAATTATTAAGGGAGAAAAATTAGAAGACATTGCGGTTTTATATCGGACTAATGCACAATCCCGAACAATTGAAGAAGCAATGCTTAAAGATAATATTCCTTATAAAGTCGTAGGAAGTTTTTATTTCTATAATCGTCGTGAAGTTAAAGATTTGATTGCCTATTTACGGTTAATTTATAATTCACATGATGATGTTAGCTTAATGCGTATTATTAATTCTCCTAAACGTGGTATTGGCCAAAAGTCAGTTGATAATTTAGTATCGCAGGCAGCAATTATGGGCATTAGCATGTATGAAACATTATCATCACCAAAAGAATTACAGTTTAAAGCTTTAATTGAATCAATGAAAATTGCTAGTCAAAATATGTCTTTGACTGAAATTGTCGAATTAGTTTTAGAAAAAAGTGGTTTAAGAAAGGAATTAGAATTAGAAAACTCTTTAGAAGCCGAAGCTAAAATTGAAAACTTAGATGAATTTAAATCAATTACTAAAAATTTTGAAGAAAGATATGGTATAATATCTTTAGAAGATTTTTTAGCTGAAATTAGTTTAGTGTCTGACGTTGAGGAGCACAAGGATAACAATGAGGCTGTTACGTTAATGACTATTCATTCAGCAAAAGGTTTGGAATTTAAGTATGTCTTTGTTATAGGGATGGAAGAAAGTATTTTCCCACATAGTCGCTCTTTATTTGATTCAAATGAATTAGAAGAGGAACGTCGCCTTTGTTACGTAGCTATTACCAGGGCTAAAGAAAAATTATGGTTGTTAGGAGCGAGGAGAAGAACTTTGTTTGGTTTAGAAAATATGAATCCAATAAGTCGTTTTGTTAAGGAGATTGGTGATGAATACTTAGAAATTGCTGAACCAAGCAATAGTAATTTTTCAGTTAATACCTTTAAGCGTTCTAAGATTGATGATTCAGTTGAATACGCATGTGGAGAAAAAATTTTGCATGATGATTTTGGTGAAGGAGTTATTGTTAGTGTTGATAAATCAATTTTAACTGTGGCTTTTCCACATCCATTTGGCATAAAGAAATTAATGAAAGGGCATAAAAGTATTAGAAAGGTGTAGATGTTATGCGAATGTTGCAAGTTTTAACATTATGGGAGACATTAGAAGATTATTCAAATAAGTTAAAAGAATGGATTTTTGCTAATTATAGTAATCCATTACTATGGATTGGTCTTGTAGGTGGAGGATTTTTAATTTTTAAAGCTGTATATAGCGCACTAAACAATGAAAAATAGAAAAAACTCAAGATTTATTTCTTGAGTTTTTGTTAAAAATTATATGGTTGTTTTTTATTTTTTGATATAATAATTAAAGGAAGTGATAAAATGCAAGATATTATTGGGTCACATGTTTCATTTACTAAGGATAAGCAATTGTTAGGAAGTGTAATAGAAGCACTTTCATATAAAGCTACGACATTTATGTTTTATACAGGTGCACCTCAAAATACCGCACGCACTGAAATTAATCCTGAATTAACTCTTTTAGCGCATAACTTAATGAAAAAAGAAAATATTAATATTGAGAATGTTATTGTTCACGCTCCATATATTATTAATTTGGCAAATTCTAAAAATGAAGATTTTAATATTAAATTTTTAAGTGATGAAATTAAACGTGTGGAAGCATTAGGTGTTGATAAATTAGTTTTACATCCCGGTAGTCATGTGGGAGTTGGAATTGAAGAAGGAACTAAAAATATTATCAAAGCTTTAAATGCTGTTTTAACAAACGATACTAAAGTTACAATTTGTTTAGAGACAATGGCTGGTAAAGGTAGTGAAATAGGTTCTTCATTTAGTGAATTAAAAAAGATTATTGATGGAGTGTCTTATCCGAATAAAGTAGGTATATGTTTTGATACTTGTCATACTAATGACGCCGGATATGATTTAACGAAGTTTGATGATGTATTAGAAGAATTTGATAAGATTATTGGATTGGATAAACTTTTAGTGCTTCATATTAATGATTCAAAGAATATAAGAGGAGCTCATAAAGATCGTCATGAAAATATTGGATTAGGTGAATTAGGCTTTGATGCTTTAGCGTATATTGTACATCATAATAAATTAAAAAATGTTCCTAAAATATTAGAAACACCTTATGTAGATTCAGAAAAAGATAAATATCCTCCATATAAATTTGAGATTGAAATGTTAAGAAATAACAGGTTTAATAATAATCTTATAGCTGAAATAGTTTCTTACTATAAAGATTATAAAAATAAATAATGTTATTATAGGTATTAGGCGATACTTTGTTTCTTATTTCGGATAAAACTTGATTAGGATTGTGGAGTAAAACTCGCCAATCCTTTTTTATAGTATGATATATTATATCTAATTCTTCATCATTTATGATAATATTATTTTTATTTGTAAATTTAATAATGTCATCTTTAGTTAATTTATTTACATATGAATTAATCAATATTTCCTTCATACTATATATTATGAAATAATTATAAAAAGTTTACTAAAGGGGGAATAGAATGCGGAAAAAAATAATCAATCATTATCAATATTATAAAAAAAGTAGGATTAATCAAGATTTAATAATAAATCGACGGTATAAATTACTAATAGGAATTATAATTATATGTATGTCTTTTTTAGTTACTGGATTATACGATGTTCAAATTAATAAGAATAATTATTACAAAGACCGTTTAATTGAATTAACACAAACTATTGTAGAAGGTGACTCTACACCTAGAGGACGAATTTATGACCGAAATGGAAATATTTTAGTTGATAATGTGGCAGTAAAGAAAATAACTTATAAAAAAGTAGCAGGAACTTCAACAAAAGAGGAAATATCTTTAGCTTATCAGTTAGGAAATTTAATTGAAATTGATTATAAGGAACTTAAGGAAGCTGCTTTAAAAGATTTTTGGATAAAAAATAATCCAGAGTTAGCTAATGCTAAAATAACAGATAAAGAGTGGGAACGATATGAGGAAAGACGCTTAAGTGAGACGGATATTAAAAATATGAAATTAGACCGTATTACTGAAGAAGATTTAAGTGTTTATAAAGAAGAAGATTTAGAAGCTGCATATATATACTATTTAATGACCGACGGTTATGCTTACGCTGAAAAAACGATAAAAAAAGACGGCTTAACAGATGAAGAATATGCTGTGGTTGCTGAAAATTTAAGTAATTTAAAAGGGTTTAATACAAAGTTAGATTGGGACCGTTATTATCCTAATGGTGATGTGTTAAGAAGTATTTTAGGAAACGTTTCTAGTAGTGAAAGTGGTATTCCTAGTGAATCTAAAGATATGTATTTAAGTTTAGGTTACGCTTTAACTGATCGAGTAGGCATTAGTTATTTAGAATCACAATATGAGTCTATTTTAAAAGGTCAAAAAGCTAAATATTTAGTTAAAGGTTTAGATGAATATGAATTAATTGAAGAAGGAACAAGAGGAAACGATATTGTTTTAACAATTGATTTAGAGCTTCAAAAAGAAGTAGAAAAGATTATTGAAGAAGAATTGTTATATGCGAAAAAGCATGATAAATATACAGAAAATTTGAATACAGCTTTTGTAATTATTCAGGATCCTAATACTGGAGAGATTTTAGCGCTTGCCGGCCGTGAAATTGTCAAAGAAGATGGTAAATATAAATTTTACGATTATAGTACTGGTGTAATTAATGCAACCGTGACACCAGGTTCTTCTGTTAAGGCTGCATCTCATACGGTTGGATATAAAACTGGTGCTGTTAAAATAGGCGAAGTTAGATATGACACTTGTATTAAAATAGCAGCTACACCTGAAAAATGTTCATATCGTAATTATGGTAATATTAATGATTTAGAAGCTTTAAAATATTCCTCTAATGTTTACCAATTTTTTACGGCTATTAAAGTTGGAGGAGCTACTTATTCTTATAATCAACCATTAAAGATTAATAAAAAAGCTTTTACAACTTATCGTGAAATTTTTTCGCAGTACGGTTTGGGGGTAAAAACCGGTATTGATTTGCCAAATGAAATTGTAGGATATAAAGGAACTAGTACAGAAGCGGGTTTACTTTTGGATTTTGCTATTGGGCAATATGATAACTATACGCCAATTCAGCTTTCTCAATATATAAGTACTGTTGCTAATGGCGGTAGTAGATTAAGACCTCATTTGCTAAAAGCAGTTTATGAACCATCAAAAATAAAATTAACCAATTTAATATATCAAACAGAAGTAGAAGTTTTAAATAAAGTTGATTTAGATAAAAAATATATGAATAGAATTAAAGAAGGGTTAAGAATGGTTTTTGCTCCTGGTGGAACAGGTTCAGGTTTTATTAGCCAAAAATATAAACCGGCAGGAAAAACAGGAACCGCCGAGAGTTTTGTTGATACAGATGGTGATGGTATTATTGATCAAGAAACTTTATCGACTGTTTTAGTTGCCTATGCTCCATATGACAATCCTGTCGTAAGTTTTACTGTTGTAACACCAAATAATGCTACTGGTGATGTATCATATAATCAAATGTCAAAGATAAACAATAGAATAAGTGAAAAAATTTCTCGAAAATACTTTGAAATTTATGAATAATTTGCTATAATAGGTTTGCGAAACAAAAAGGAGGGAAAGAGTATGGCAAAAAAAGGCGAAGCAAGACAAAGAATCACTCTTAAATGTACAGTATGTGATGAAGAAAATTACCGTACAGAAAAAAATAAAAGAAATACAACTGAACGTATTGAAGCAAATAAATTTTGTTCAAGATGTAGAAAAGTAACTCCACATAAAGAGGAAAAATAATTTATTTCTACAAATAAGCTTTCGCTCCTGTTGGAAATGGTAAAGCGTTAAATAAAATAAAAAAGTATATTAATTCTTATAAAAAAATAAAATAAGGTTAAAATCCTTATTTTTTGGTAAAAGGAGTGATAATATGTTTAATGTAAATGATATTAAAAATGGTATGACAATTCTGTTTGAAGATAATATTTATACCGTATTAGAATTTTCACATGTTAAACCAGGAAAGGGTGCGGCATTTGTACAAGCTAAATTAAAAAATCTTCGTACTGGTTCTATTGTTGAAAAAAGATTTAATTCTGGTGTTAAATTAGAAAAAGCAATGATTGAAAAGAAAAATATGCAATTTTTATATGCAAATGGTGATTCTTATACTTTTATGGATAATAATACTTATGAACAATTAGAGTTAAGCAGTGCTCAGTTAGGTGATGATAAGTATTATTTAAAAGATGGATTAGAAGTTATTGTTACTGTATACCAAGGTGAAGTATTAGGCGTAATTTTACCAGAAAAAGTAGAATTACAAATAATTGCTACTGAACCTGCCGTTAAAGGTAATACAACTAATAATGCACAAAAGGATGCTACTGTTGAAACAGGATTGATGGTAAGAGTTCCATTATTTATCGAGCAAGGAGAAGTTATTGTTGTTAGTACTAAAGATGGTTCTTATGCATCACGTGCTTAATTAATACACATGAATGTGTATTTTTTTGTGTCAAAATTTAATGTGTAAAATTTACTCTTATATCTTGCTCCTTTCTTTTTAAATGTGCTATGATATTAGTGTATTTATAGTAGGAGTGATGTTTATGAAAGATGGTTTTGATAATAAAAAATATGTAAAAATACAAAGTGAAAAGATAAGGGAACGTTTTAAATTATTTGATAAATTATATTTAGAAATAGGAGGAAAACTCTTTGATGATAGTCATGCTGCGCGTATTTTGCCAGGGTTTAAAAGTGATGCTAAAATAAGCATGTTTAAAGAATTAAAAAATGATTTAGAAATTATTTTTTGTATTAATGCTGGGGATATTGAAAGAAATAAAACACGTGGGGAATATGGTATTACTTATGATAATGAAGTTATTAGCTTAATTAATCGCTCTAAAAGGATGGGCTTTAGCGTTAATTCAGTTGTCATTACTCTTTATAAAAATCAGTTGAGTGTAGATAAATTTATTAAGAAATTGGAACGTAATGGTATTAAGACTTATATTCATACTTTTACTAAGGGATATCCAACAGATGTTGATACTATTGTTAGTGAAGAAGGTTATGGAGCTAATCCATATATTGAAACTACGAAACCTCTAATTTTAGTTAATGCCCCAGGACCTGGTAGTGGTAAATTGGCTACTTGTTTATCTCAACTTTACCATGAAAGTAAAAGAGGAGTTAATGCTGGGTATGCTAAATTTGAAACTTTTCCGGTGTGGAATCTTCCGTTAAAACATCCTGTTAATTTAGCATATGAAGCGGCAACCGCCGATTTAAAAGATGTTAATATGATTGATTCTTTTCACTTAGAGGCTTATGGCAAAATGGCTGTAAATTATAATCGTGACTTAGAACTTTTTCCAGTTTTAAAAAGTATTTTAAGCCGTGTATCTAGTCAAACCATTTATAAATCACCAACGGATATGGGAGTTAATGTTGTGGGGGATTGTATAAAAGATGAAGAAATCGTTGTAGAAGCATGTAAGAAAGAAATAGTTAGAAGATATTATAATGAATTAAATAATTATAAATTAGGATTAACTGATTCTGATGCATATAGTAAAGTTAAATTGTTGATGAATGAATTAAATATTGATGAAAATTATTTGGACGTTGTTAAACCGGCTTTAGAAAAAAGCAAAAGAGAAAATGTTCCGGTTATATCTTTAAAATTATCTAAAAATAAAATTATAACAGGGAAACAGACTGATATTTTATCAGCAGCCTCTAGTTTAATATTAAACGCAATTAAAGAATTATCAAAAATTCCTGATGATATTAATTTATTATCACCAAATATTTTAGAACCAATGTTAAAATTGAAAAAAGAATTGAGTGGTGATGACAAGTGCCTACAATTAACAGAAGTCTTAACGGCTTTAAGTATTTGTTCCACAACTAACTCTATGGTTGAGAAAGCTTTAAGTAAATTAACTAAGTTAAAAGGCTGTGAGGCACACGCTACATACATTGTTGAAAATGGTGATAAAAAAAGTTTAAAAAATTTAAAGATTAATTTAACTTGTGAACCAGAGTTTTTATCAACTAATGATATAGACGTTTAAAAACTCATAATAATAAAGTTTATTGGGAAGTGTAAAAGATGAAAAAAAATATCTTAAATAGAAGAGCAATTTTAAAACAGCTTGGTCTTGGCGGTCATTTATTTGTAATTACGATTTTTATGATTTGCTTAATTGTAAGTACTTTATTTATATGTAAATCTGTAATTGAAATGACAAATTTAATTCACTTTATATTGAATATTATCTTGGGAGGAGCACTTTTACTTTTTTCTTTATATATTATTGTTGATATAATTGTAATAATAGTAAAAATATTAAAAAAAGATTATATAATTGTTTTAGATGAGTTAATGGATAAGTACTATTATCGTGATTTTCCTAGAAGTGAGGTAGATAATTCAGCATGGTATTTGTATTTAAAAAATTATTTTAAACTTTATAATAAAACAGTAAAAACTAGACATTTGCAAAAAGGTCATAAATATAAAGTTGGAGATAAGTTTTATTTAGTTTTTATTAAAGGAAAACATGATCCTTTTATATTTGAAATGGATAAATATGAGTTAGGAATTGATGAACAAAAAAAATTTAAAACATTTGATGAAGCTAAAGATTACATAAGATTTAAAAAGTTTACTATAAAAAAGAAAGACAATAATGAAAAAGTAATTGTGGATAAAAAATGTTTAATTAAAGATTTTTTAGATAGAAAAAGAGTATTAACTGCTATTATTTTATTAGTAATTTGCTTATTTATAATTGTCATGATTATTGCAACTTGGGCAATTAATTTATTTGCTACTATTTTAGAATTTATACTATTATTGGTATTTTGTTTAGTAACTGTAATCAATATAAGTCATACGGTTACTACTGTTATTAATATAAATAAAAATAGGTACATAGTAAAAAAAGACAAAATTGTTTCTATAAATGCAGGGTTGAGATATAAAGAGTCCAATTCATTAATGCTTTTTAAGTTTGAAAATTATAGAAGTATTATTCCTGTTCCTCAAAAATATTATAATTTGCCACAAGTTGGAGATGAGTTCTATTTGATTTTTGTCAAAGGTAGTAAAGAACCAGTTAAAATATATGATGTAAAAAATAGCATTTTAAATCTTAATAATTAAGGTATATTTTGGTACGTACAAGAGGCTATTTATTTGATAGTCTCTTATTTTATTGTATAAATTATGAAAATATAGTAAAATATAAATGAAGTGTATAATGGAGGAACAAATGAAGAAAACAATTAAAGATTATGACTTAGAAGGAAAAAAAGTAATTATTCGTGTTGATTTTAATGTACCAATCAAAGATGGTATTATTACTGATGACAATCGTATTGTTGAGAGTTTAGGGACTATTAATTATGCTATTGAACATGGCGCAAAAGTAATTTTAATGTCACATTTAGGTAGAATTAAGGATGAAAGTGATAAATTAAAAAATACTTTAAAACCAGTTAGTATTAGATTAGCTCAGTTAATAAACAAAGAAGTTATTTTTGTAGAAGAAACAAGAGGCGCTAAATTAGAAGAAGCAATTAATCGATTAAACAATGGTGATGTACTCCTTATGGAAAATACTCGCTTTGAAGATTTGAATGGCAAAAAGGAAAGTAAAAATGATCCAGAATTAGGTGCTTATTGGGCTTCATTGGGCGATTTATATATTAACGATGCTTTTGGAACGGCTCATCGTGCACATGCATCCAACGTAGGTATAGCCAGTCATTTACCTAACGGCGTAGGTTTTTTAATTGAAACAGAATTAACTGAATTTGCTAAAGTTACTAATAATCCAAATAGACCTTATACGGTTATTTTGGGCGGTTCTAAAGTTAGTGATAAAATTGAAGTTATTAAAAATTTAGTTAACACGGCTGATCATATTTTGATTGGTGGTGGAATGATGTTTACTTTTTTAAAAGCTCAGGGTTATGAAGTTGGTAAATCTTTGTTAGAAGAAGATTATTTGGATTTTTGTAGAGAAATGTTAGAAAAATATCCTAATAAAATTGTTTTGCCAGCTGATTGTGTTTGTGGTAAAGAATTGAGTAATGATACTAACATTAGATCATGTCAAATTTCAGATATTCATGAAGATGAAATGGGATTAGATGTAAGTTTACTAACCTTTAATTTATTTAATAGCTATATAGATAAAAGCAAGACAATTGTATGGAACGGTCCAATCGGGGCTTTTGAATACGAAAAATTTGCTGATGGAACGAAAGTATTATGTGATGTGCTAAGTCAATTAACACAAAAGGGTGTAACAACTATTATTGGTGGTGGTGATACAGCAGCGGCAGCTATCCAATTTGGCCATAAAAATAGTTTTACTCATATTTCAACTGGTGGCGGAGCTTCTTTAGAATTATTGGCTGGTAAAGAATTACCAGGAATATCAATAATTAAGGATAAATAAATGAAAAAATATCAAAGTAAGTTAAATGTCTTGATACTTATTTTAATTACAATACTAGTTCTTTATTTTTCTTTAAAAGATGATTTTCATAATATTATTGATCAAATTGTGAATGTCAATGTTTGGTTACTTTTATTATCATTTATCATCGTTATTTTATATTGGTTATTAAGAAGTAAAGCTATTAGTATTTTTACAAAAAAATTTAGCCCAAATACTAGTTATTTAAGTTCTTTACAGTTGATGGTTAGAACACAATTTTTTAATGCTATAACACCTTTTGCCACTGGTGGACAACCATATCAAGTTTATCATTTGATTAAAGATGGTATTAGTGGAACAGTAGCCACAAGCATTATTATTCAAAATTTCATTGTTTATCAAATAGCCATTGTTTTATTAGGCGGAATTGCAGTTATTAGTAATCAAATATTTGGAATATTCGCTAAAAATTCTTTATTGCGCCAGTTAGTAACTTTAGGGTTTGCTATTAATACTATTATTATTGTTGTTTTATTCTTGGTTGCTTTTAGTACTAAAATAAATAAAAAATTAATTCACTTTGGAATTACTGTTTTAACAAAGTTTAAATTAGTTCATAATAAAGAAAAAAAATTAAATGAGTGGGATGAATATATATATAATTTTCATAAAAGTGCAAAGATTTTATTAAAAAATAAATTTCATTTTATATTAACTATATTGCTAAATTTATTAGCCCTTTGCAGTCTTTATTCTATACCGTATGTATTATTGTGTGCAACTGGAGACACGACAAGCTTTACTTTAGCTACTTCAATTTTAACTAGTGCTTATGTTATGCTTATTGGATCATTTGTCCCAATTCCTGGTGGAAGTGGTGGCTTAGAATATGGTTTTATATCTTTTTTTGGAACTTTTATTAGTGGTTCAACGTTGATGGCGATTATGTTATTATGGCGTTTTGTAACATATTACTTTGGAATGATTGTTGGTGCAATAGCGCTTAATATGAAGAAGGTGAAATAATGAGAATAGGAATTTTTACTGATACTTATCCACCATATATTAATGGTGTTTCAACTAGTATTGCTATGTTGGAAAGTGCTTTAATGAAACTAGGTCATGAAGTATTTATTGTAACTGTTAATCCTGAAAATCTTCATTATCAATTTTCTGAAGATGAGAGAATTATTAGGTTACCTGGTATTCCAATAGGAATATATGATTATCGTTTGACTGGTATTTATCCTTTAAAGGCTGTAAGCAAAATTAAGGAATGGAATTTAGATATTATTCATTCTCATACAGAATTTGGAGTTGGAACTTTTGCACGAATTATGGCTAAGCAATTAGATATACCTATTGTTCACACCTACCATACGATGTATGAAGATTATATTCATTATATTACAAAAGGATATTTTGATGGACCAAGCAAGAAAATTGTAGAATATTTAACTAATTTCTATTGTGATAAGACTGTCACTGAATTAATCGTTCCAACACAAAAAACGTATAATTTATTTAAAGAAAAATATGAATATGAACGAAATGTTCATATAGTTCCAACCGGTATTGAAGTTGAAAGATTCTATCAAGAAAATAATGACTCAAAAGAAACAAGCAAGATTAGAAAAAAATTAGGTTTGAGCAAAGACGATTTTATATTATTGTTTGTTGGACGATTGGCGGCTGAGAAAAATGTAACTTTTTTAATTGATAATCAAGTTGATTTAGTTAAGGAAAATCCACACTGTAAGTTGATTATTATTGGTGATGGCCCTGATATCGATTTATTTAAAAAACAAGCTCGAGATTTACATATTGAAAATAATGTAATTTTTACGGGAAAAATACCATGGGATCAAATCAATAAATATTATCAAATCCCAAATGTCTTTGTAACTGCTTCACATACAGAAACACAAGGTTTAACAGTTTTAGAGGCTATGGCTGCTTCAATTCCTGTTGTTGCTTTAGATGATGCGGCTTTTAGAGATGTTGTTGTTCATGATTTGAATGGTTACTTATTTAAAGATTCTCAAGACTATTGCAAATATATCAAAAAAATTATGAAAGATAAAAAATTATATAATAGATTGAGCAGACAAGCTCGTATTCAAGGAGAGTCGCACTCTTCTAAATATTATGCTGAAAAAATTTTAGATGTTTATTATGCAGCCTTGGGTAGTGATGCTAACCAAAACGTTAAAAAGACATTTTTCTCAAAAATGAAGAATGTAGTAAAGAAGGGATTTAATGGAGAATAAAAAAATAGTTGTTGGAAATATGAAGATGAATTTAACTGCATCTGAAATTGATAATTATATTAAAGAAATAGATAAGTATGATTATAATGAACAGGTTGTTTTTTGTCCAAGTTATATTTATTTACCATCTTTTGTTGGTAAAGGGTATAGATGCGGAGCACAAAATATAGCATCTTATGAATTAGGTGCTTATACTGGTGAAGTATCAGCGCGTCAAGTGTCTAGTATGAAAATTGACTATACAATCATTGGCCACAGCGAAAGAAGAAATTATTTTAATGAAACGGATGAAATTATTCGAACTAAAATAACATTAGCACTTAAAGAAAACTTAAAAGTAATCTTATGTATTGGCGAAACTTTAGAACAGAGAGATGCTTTAAAAACATATGAAGTTTTAAAGAGACAGTTAACAAGCGCCTTAAAAGGATTAGATAAATTTCAAGGTATTATTATTGCTTATGAGCCTATTTGGGCTATAGGAACAGGAAAAACACCTACGAATCAAGATATTGAGGATACTATATCATTTATAAAGAAAATCATAAATGATATTTGTGGTCAAGAATTAAAAGTTTTATATGGTGGTAGTGTTAATGATGAAAATATTACTAAACTAAATACGATAAAAAATGTAGATGGATATTTAGTAGGTGGTGCTTGTACTAGTGCTGAAAGATTTAATAAAATAATAGAAGTTGTTGTAAATCAATAGCTTCTTTTTAATTTTATCGACAAAATACGTCAAATAGTTATTTGCAAATAGAGTAGAATAAAGAAAAATAAGGAGGATATATGAAGAAAATAAAATTATTAATGATAGATGATAATATGGAATTAATTGAAGCTGTATCAGAATATTTTAATAAGAATAAGGAAATAGAAGTAACATATAAGGCGTATGATGGTAAAGATGGTTTTGAGTTATTAGAACGTGAAAAAGATAATATTGATCTTGTAATACTAGATTTAATTATGCCTAAGAAAGATGGACTATATGTTTTGGAACAAATGAAGCAAAAAAATATTGATAAAAATATTATTGTAGCTACTAGTTATAATGCTATGGAAGTTATTCGAGAGGTTTCAGAATATGGAGTTAATTACTATATTTTAAAACCTTTTGATTTAGAAGATTTAGGAGAGAAAATTTTAAATATATGCCATAAAAGTTTGGAATCTAAAAGTATTGATATCAAACATAATAATTTGCAGGTGTCAATTACCAAAATTTTACATGAATTAGGGATTCCTTCTCATATTAAAGGATATCAGTATATTAGAGAAGGAATTGGCATTTTATATGAAAGACCAGAGACAATTGGAGGAATAACTAAAGAATTATATCCAGAATTAGCTAATAAATTTGATACTACTGTGTCACGAGTAGAAAGAGCTATTAGACATGCAATTGAAGTTAGTTGGAATCGTGGTAGTTGGGATTTAATGGAAGATATTTTTGGCCATAGTGTTGACATTGATAAAGCTAAACCTACTAATTCGGAATTTATTGTAACTATAGCTGATAAATTAAGACTGGATAACCATAAGATTTTAAAATGATTTATATTAAAATTAAAAGGATTGCTTTTTATAAATGGCAATCCTTTAATATAAATTAGTGCTATTTTTTTATTAATCCTTGAGCAATTAAGAAGTCTTTAGCAACCTTACTTGGTGTTTTTCCTTCTTCATCAACTTGATAATTTAAAGCTCGCATTGTCTCATCATTTAAGTGTTCACTTAAGATAGTTAATTGCGCTTCAACTTCTGGATATTCTTTTATAATTCGATTATTTACAATTGGAACAGCTTGATATGGTAAAAAGAATTGTTTATCATCTTCTAATACTACTAAATTAAATTTTTCAATTAAACCGTCAGTTGAGTAAGCATCAATAACATCGCTTTTTTTATTCATTAAAGCTGTATATCTTGGAGCTCCATCAATAGGAATGATTTCTTCAAATTTAATGCCGTAGTGTTCTTTAACACCTAACCAACAATCTTGCCTTTCCATACAAGTTAATGTTGGTGAAAAAACTAATTCATCAGCAACTAAAGCTAAATCACTAATTGTTTTAAGGTTATATTTTTCGGCTGTATCTTTTCTAACAGTTAAAGTGTATGTATTATTAAAATTTAAATCAGTTAAAACATTCAAATTATATTGTTCTTTTAATTCTTTTTGACATACGTCGTATACTTCTTCAATATTTGAAGTAGGATCATGCTTTAATATATTTCCATATATTGTACCTGTATAATCAATATAAAGATCAATATCATTGGTTTTTAAAGCTCCCATAACAATAGTTGATGATCCTAAAGATAATTTTTGATTAACTTTAATATCAGTGTTTTCTTCAACTAAATATTTAACCATATAAGACAAAATTTCTTGTTCAGTAAAATCCATACTACCAATTGTAATTGTCTCGTTTTTAGAAGTTTTCATAGTACTTATAAAATTATATGAAAGTAATATAATTATTAAGCAAGTAATGATAAAAAGAATAAACTTTTTAGTTTTTTTAGAACTTTTTTTATTTTTGATATTTGTAGGGGTAACTAAGTCTTCAATGATTGATGCGATATAATCAACAAGTAGTGCTAAAAAACAAGCGGGTATTGCGCCGGCTAATATTTGAATGTTGTTAACAGAGCGAATCCCTGCATATACTAAATATCCTAAACCTCCAGCACCTACAAAAGCAGCTAATGTCATTAAACCAACAGCACTTACAGCTGATATTCTGATTCCTGCCATAATCATAGGTAAAGCTTGAGGTATTTGAATTTTAGTTAGAACTTGCCATTTAGTAAGTCCAATTCCGGTTGCAGCCTCTGTAACTTGTGGTGATATATTATTAATACCAGTATAAGTATTTTTTATAATAGGTAAAAGTGAATATAAAATTACCATAATAATAGCAGGTTTACTACCAATACCTAAAAAAGGAATGACAAATCCTAGTAATGCCATAGAGGGAATCGCTTGAATAATATTAGTAATACCCAATATGGGTTTACTTAGCTTTTTTACATAACTAATAATAATACCTATTGGAACCCCAATTAGTATTGCTAAACCAACGGATAATAAAGTAAGTTCAATATGTTCAATTAATAAAGTTAGGATTTGATTAAAGTTTTCAACTGTATAATTTATTAACTCCATTATTTGTCCTCCTCTAAAAATTGTTGACTTAAAGAAGTAATTAAGCTACTTCTAGTAATTAGGCCTTTTAAAATACCATTTTTATTGATAACTGGCATTGTTGATAATTTATTTTTATCAACTAATTTTAGTACATCAACTATTGATTCTGAAGGGGTAGTAGTAATTATATCAGTATCCATAAAATCAATTGCTTTTTTATCACTGTAATCACCGGTTGTTAATATTTCTGCATATAATATTCCTAGTAATTTTTTATTGTTATCTACAATTAATAATGTATCTACCTTAGACATTTTCATTTTATTTATACAGTAAAAGATAGAAGATGTAGGTTTACAAGTAATTGGATTTTGAATCATAATGTCTTCAACTTTTATTAAATCGGGTGAAGTCCAAATCCTTTTGTTTCCAACAAAATCTCTAACAAAATCATTAGCAGGTTTTTTTAATATTTGTTCTGGTGTATCATACTGAATTATTTTTCCTTTATTCATAATAGCAATTTTATCAGATATTTTGATTGCTTCATCCATATCGTGTGTTACAAATACAATTGTCTTTTTATAAGATTCTTGTAATTTAATTAGTTCTTCCTGTAGTGATGAACGAGTAATAGGATCAAGAGCGGAGAACGGTTCATCCATCAAAATAATATTTGGATTATTTTCAAAAGCTCTAGCAATTCCAATTCTTTGTTGTTGTCCACCTGACAACTGTGAAGGATATCTATCTAAATATTCTTCATTAAGTCCTACCATTTCCATCATTTCTAATGTACGCTCATTGATTTTATCTTTATTCATTTTCTCCAATTTAGGAATAATTTCAATATTTTCTCTAATAGTCATATGTGAAAACAATCCTGTTTGCTGAATAACGTATCCAATGTTTCTTCTTAATTTAATGACATTTTCTTTTTTTATATTATGGCCATTAATCAATATTTCTCCACTAGTAGGCTCAATTAAACGATTAATCATTTTTAATGTGGTTGTTTTTCCACAACCGCTTTCGCCAATTAAAGTAGTGATTTTATTCTCTTCTATTTTAAAAGAAATATTGTCTAATATTTTTATATTTTTATATTTTTTAGTAACATTTTTAAATTCTATCATATAAAATCCCTTCTACTATATATAAATTATAACATAAAATGAATCAATATGTTAAAGACTGATAATATATTTATTTATAAAAAAGTTTAGCGCTTGCTAACTTCTTTTTGCTTCTTTTTAAGCGATAAAGTGCCATAACTAAATAAATCAAATTTATCGCGGGTTATATCGTTGTGAACAGAAGAATTACTTTGACTTAAAAGAGAACGAATATAATATTCCTCTAAAGATTCGTTAGGATAGCAAGCAATAATATTGCTTGCTAAACCTAATCTTTTTCTAGTCGAAATAGCAACATATGGTAATTCTCCATTAGTAAATTCGTTCCAATATTTATTAAAGAAATTTAGCACGTATTCCTTATTCGGATTACTTAAATTTTGACATAGTATGTGTATACTTTTTAATGCTCTCTCGTAATCACGATTTAAAAAAGTATTAAAAAAATTGGAATTATGTTCAATAAATTTTCTAAAGAAAGTAGGAGATGATAATCCATAATATGGAGAGGTTACTAAACTGCTAGCAAAGAAAATAGGTGTTTTAGCTTGCCCTTGATAATAGCCAAAAATATTTTGATATCCTTGCTGTTTAAAAATATTTCTAATGTTTTCAATTTCATCTAAATTCCATGGTTTTTCTTGAACTATTAATCCTTTTTCGTTGATTTGATTGTAAAAAGCGGCATTAAAACTATGAAAAACATATTCTTCTTGTATCAGTTCATTTAAAATTCTAATAGTATAGTCATAGTTAATACTTAATTCTTGTTTTATTATGAAAGTTAAAGCTTCTTTAAAGAAGTTAGGTGTTCGATTTAACTTTAGTTCTTCGCGATATCTTAAAATAAGTTCACATACTTCATTACCTATTTTTAATGTATTTGGATGAGCACTAATAATGTAGTAATAAATTAAAATATCAATTAAAGATATGTACTCTAAATCAGATAATTGGTAACGTTTTTTTAATTCACTAATAATTAATTGATTATCATTATTATTAAAGTTTTGCTCTATTTTTTCTAGCATATTATCACCATCATCATTATATCAAAAAAATAGAATTATGATAATTCTATTTCTTAACTAAACGGTACAAATTGATTGAAGGACGATTGAACCATCTAAACTTTATGGTAGATGTCCCAATTCCACTTGATATATATAAATTAGTATCATCAATTTTATAATGCTCATCATAATATTTTTGGGCATGTGGTGGCAAAATAATTGCACCAATCAACGGTAGTCTAACTTGCCCAGCATGTGAATGCCCAGCCAAAACAAGGTCAAATGATTTATAGTCAATATCATCAATGTAGTCTGGTTCGTGCATAATTAAAATACTGTAATTAATATTTTCTTCCTTTATTTTTTTTGTAGCATCAGCTACTTTTTCCTGTGGTGTTTTATTGCTATATTCACCGGTTGACATTCCAGCAATTAAAATAGGCTCATTTCCATAATTATATAAAATTTGGTAGTCTTCATTTAAATATGTTAATCCAGATTTTTGGACAATTTCTTCGTAAACGTCTTGAACATTATCATGATTTCCCATAATAATATATTTACCTAGTGAAGCTTCTAATTTTGATAGGGTTTTACTTATATCAGTTATATCTTTTGAGTCATAAATAATATCGCGGTCTAATAAGTCACCGGTAATGACAATAATATCGGGTTGATATTCGTTTACAGCTTTAACAACTTTCTCTAATTCTTTTTTATGAATAGTTTGTCCATAATGAACATCTGTAATATGCGCAATTTTAATCCCATTAAAACTATTTGGTAAATCTTCATCAATAACTAAATATTCTTTAATGAATAAACCGCTAGTACTTATATATCGACTATATAAGATAGTTAAAATAATTGATAAGAAAAAAAGAATGAGTAATTTAACCCATAATCGCATTTTTCTGTGTTGTTGTTTTTCCTCACTGTGTTCCATAGTATCACCTATATTCATTTTAGCACATTTCTTTTTAAAGAAAAAGAATAAAATAAAGCTAAATATGTTAAAATTATATATACATATATGTGTGAAAGGAATTTTTATGAGTGAAATTAAAGTAGTAACAATTTGTGGTAGTATGAGGTTTAAAAAAGAAATGTTAAAAGTTGCTGAAGAGTTAGAAATAAAAAAAGGGTATGCGGTTATTCAGTGTGTATTTGTAGATGATACGAATCGTTATAGTGCTTCTGATTTTGAAAAAATGGGAGCTATCCATTTGAAAAAAATTGAGATTAGTGATGCCATTTATGTTGTCAATGTTGATGGATATATTGGCTCTTCTGTGAAAAAGGAAATTGAATATGCAAAAAAACTAGGAAAAGAAATTTTATCTTTAGAACCCTTGCACATTCCATAAAAATATTATATAATACGAGCAGATATGTAAAAAGCGATGAACAAGAGGAGTATATTAGTTAGTACTCATAAGAGATAACAGGTCATTGGCTGAAAGCCTGTTTTGAGGAAAAATAATAGAAGGTAGCTTGGGAGCTATATATTTGAATTTAGTAGAATATAGCGTTAACTGCGTTAAAGTTTTAAGATAATCAAAAGATTATGAATAAAGGTGGTACCACGACTATTTCGTCCTTTGCGATGATGGTCGTTTTTTTATTCCGGTTAAAGCTAAGAAAGGGTGAATTTATGTTAGATACAAAATATAATGCACAAAAAGTAGAAGAAGGTAAATATCAGTTTTGGAAAGAACAAGGCTATTTTACAGCTGGTGATTTAAGTAAGAAACCTTATTGCATCGTTATTCCACCACCTAATGTAACGGGTAAACTACATTTAGGACATGCTTGGGATACGACTTTACAAGATATTATTATTCGTTATAAAAGAATGAATGGTTATGATGCTTTATGGGTTCCAGGAATGGATCATGCGGGAATTGCCACTCAAGCTAAAGTTGATGCTAAATTGAAAAGTATGGGAGTCAAACCACGTGAAATGGATCGTGAGGAATGGTTGAAGGTAGCTTGGGACTGGAAACATGAGTATGCGAATAATATTCACGAACAATGGGCAAAACTAGGTTTAAGTTTAGATTATACTAAAGAAAGATTTACCTTGGATGACGGTTTAAGTGATGCTGTTAAACATGTTTTTATAACACTTTATGAAAAAGGATTAATTTATCGTGGTGAGCGAATTATTAATTGGGATCCAGAAGCAATGACTGCATTATCTAATGAAGAAGTTATTTATAAGGATGTCAAAGGTGCTTTCTATCATATGAAGTATTTTCTTGAAGATAGTGATCAATATTTAGAAGTAGCTACAACAAGACCAGAGACGATGTTTGGAGATACAGCTGTTGCTGTTAATCCAGATGACAAGCGTTATAAACATTTGATTGGCAAAAAAGTTGTTTTGCCAATTGTTAATAAATTAATTCCAATTGTTGGTGATGAACATGCTGATCCAGAATTTGGAACGGGGGTTGTTAAGATTACACCAGCTCACGATCCTAATGATTTTGAAGTAGGAAATCGTCATAATTTAGAACGTATTATATGTATGAATCCTAATGGAACAATGAATGAAAATGCTTTGCAATATTGCGGACTTGATCGTTTTGAATGCCGTGAACAATTAGTTAAAGATTTAAAAGAAGCGGGTATTTTAATTAAAATTGAAGAAATGACTCACAATGTTGGTCATAGTGAGCGAACAGACTGTATGGTTGAACCATATTTGTCTAAACAATGGTTTGTTAAAATGCGTCCGTTAGCCGATCGTGTTTTAGAAAATCAAAAGAATAAAGAAACAAAAGTAAATTTTGTACCAGAACGTTATGAAAAAACAATGAATCATTGGATGGAAATAACTTATGATTGGTGTATTTCAAGACAGTTATGGTGGGGACATCGCATCCCTGCTTGGTATAAAGGTGATGAAGTATACGTAGGCTATGAAGCTCCAAAAGAAGAGGGATGGGTTCAGGATCCAGATGTACTCGATACTTGGTTTAGTAGCGCTCTTTGGCCATTCTCGACTTTAGGTTGGCCGGATAATACAGATTTATTAAAAAGATATTATCCAAATAATTGCTTAGTAACTGGCTATGATATCATTCCTTTTTGGGTTAATCGTATGACATTTCAAGGTTTAGAATTTACTGATTCTCGTCCGTTTAAAGATTGCTTAATACATGGGCTTATTCGTGATAAAGAGGGACGAAAGATGAGTAAATCATTAGGTAACGGTGTTGATCCAATGGATGTCATTAAGGAATATGGTTGTGACTCTTTAAGGTTTTTCTTAAGTACATCTTCAGCGCCAGGGATGGATTTGCGCTATGATGAAGAAAAAGTGAAAAGTACTTGGAATTTCTTTAATAAAATTTGGAATGCTTCACGATTTGTTTTAATGAATATAGAAGACTTATCAAATGATAATTATGATTTAAATGATTTAAGTAATCACGATAAATGGATTTTAAGTAAGTTAAATAAAACAATTAAAGAAGTAAAAAAATATATGGATAAATATCAATTTAATAATGCAGGAAATGTTTTATACGATTTTATTTGGGATAGTTTTTGTGATTCATATATTGAAATGAGTAAAAGTACTTCCCACACTTATGGAACTAAGTCAACATTATTATATGTTTTATCATCTATTTTAAAGATGTTACATCCATTTGCGCCATATGTAACTGAAGAAATTTATCAAATGTTACCACTTAAGGATGCAGAATCTATCATGATTAGTTCTTATCCAGAATATAATAAAAAATTTAATTATGATTTAGAATATGAAGAAATTGAAAGTGTAATTAGTTTTATTAAGGAATTTAGATTTGTAAGTTCAGAAAACAACATTCCGAAAACGGCAAAAGTTAAAATTAATAATGAAGAAGATTATACTTTAATTAAATTTATGCTTCGTCTAGAGGAACGTCTTACAAGTGAAGAAATGGATAAAACTAATTATAATGTTAATTATAATAAGTATAGTATGACTATTTATTATGATAAAGTTGAGACGGAAGCTGATAAGATTTTAAGAGAAAAACAAATTAAGGATTTAGAAGCTAGTATTGCTCGGCGTGAAAAATTACTTAGTAATGAAGCTTATACATCAAAAGCTCCTTCTCATATTGTTGAAGCTGATCGTAAGAAATTAGAAGAAGAAAAAGAAAAGTTAAAAACATTAAAAGGTTAATTCTTTTAATGTTTTTTTTTAAAATTTTATGTTATTATATAAATATAGTAGATAATAGTAGTTATAATCTACGTTGTAGAGAAAGGTGATGTAATGAATTGTAAAAAATGTGGTACTTTGATGCCAGAGAATGCAAAATTTTGTCAATATTGTGGAGCTCAAAATGACATAAATGTAATGACGATTAATAATAATCCAATGATGTCGCAACCAGTTAATAACGATGCTATGAATCAACCAATGATGAATCAAACTATGAATAATGTGCCACTTCAGCCTAATAAAGGCAGTAGTAATCCGTTATTATTTATTATTTTAATTATTGTTGGAATTTGTGCGATTGCTATTCCTATCGTTATGGTTATGATTAAAGGCAATACAAGAGAAGTTGAATTTAATGGTTATACTTTTCATATTGATAAATCATATGTTGATAGTATCGAAGACAATAGTTTAGCTATTCGTCCAGCTAATGAAGATTGGTTTATTTTATTTCAGACGACAGCTGCTAATTATGATGAATTAAAAACTCAAATAGATTCGTTGGACATAATAATGGGTGCACAATATGAAGGCTCAACAACAGAATTAAAAAGTTATAAAGGTAAAGAATATATTTTAACTACAGTTAATGAACAAGGTATAGATATGGAAATCCTTTATACAGATTTAGGAAATAACGAAGTTTTATTAACTTTATTAATGCCAATTGATGATTCTATTACATTTGATGAATTGTTAGATAAAGCTTTTCCAATTATTGAATCAGTAGAAAAAAATTAAAGAAATTAGTAATTCTAATTTCTTTTTTTTGAGTATTATAAATGATATAATAATGATGGTGATATTATGATTGAAAAGAGAATTGATGAATTAATTAAAATATTAAACAAGGCAAGTTATGAATACTATACGTTAGATAATCCTACGATAACGGACCAAGAATATGATTCATATTATGATGAATTAGTGCGTTTAGAGACAAATAATCCACATCTTGTTAGAGAAGATTCACCTACTGTACGTATTGGTGGAGAAATAATTGATTCATTTAAAAAAGTAACACATGAAAAACCTTTAATGTCACTTGGGGATATTTTCAATGAAGATGAGATTAGAGGATTTGACGCTCGAATTAGAAAAGTTATTCCAAATCCTGAATATGTGTGTGAATTAAAAATAGATGGCTTGAGTGTATCTTTATTATATCGTAATGGTAAATTAGTTAGAGGAGCAACTCGTGGTGATGGTACAACTGGTGAAGATATTACCCATAATGTTAAGACCATTAAAACAATTCCCTTGTCACTACCGAATGATATTGATATTGAAGTTCGTGGAGAAATATATATGCCTAAAAAAAGTTTTGAGACTTTAAATGCAGAACGTCGTCAAAAAGGGGAAAAAGAGTTTGCTAATCCTCGTAATGCAGCTGCGGGATCAATAAGACAGTTAGATTCCAAAATAGCAGCAACGCGTAATTTAGATGCTTTTTTGTATCATTTACCAGACGCTTTAGATTATGGAATTACTACACACTATGAAGCTTTGGATTATATGCGAAAATTAACTTTTATTGTTAATCCAAATATTATTAAAGTAAATAGTGTTCAAGGTATTATTGATTATATTGATTATTGGCACCAACATCGTGCTGAATTACCATATGAAATTGATGGAGTTGTTATCAAAGTCAATAATTTAAATGATCAGAATAAATTAGGATTTACAGCTAAAGTACCTAAATGGGCAATTGCTTATAAATTCCCACCAGAAGAGGTATTAACACATTTAAAAAATATTGAATTTTGTGTAGGCCGTACTGGTAAGATTACACCACGTGCTGATTTAGATCCAGTTCGATTAGCTGGATCAGTTATCAGTAGTGTGACTTTACACAATGAAGATTATGTAAAGGAAAAAGAAATCATGATTGGCGATGTTATAGCGATTCATAAGGCCGGTGATGTTATTCCAAAAGTTGTAAGTGTCAAGAAAGAACGAAGAACTGGTAAAGAAATTCCTTTTAAAATGGCAACAAACTGTCCAATATGTGGTCAGCCTTTAATTCGTAAGGAAGAAGAAGCCGCTTATTATTGCTTAAATGAAAAATGTGATGCTCGTAAAATTGAGGGTTTAATTCACTATGCGAGTCGTGATGCTATGAATTTAGAGGGATTTGGAGAACGCATTGTTGAAGATTTTTATAACTTTGGCTATTTACGGTCGATTGATCAATTCTATACATTGAGTGAACATAAAGAATCTTTAAAAGAGTTAGAAGGTTTTGGTGAAAAAAGTATTGATAATCTTTTAAATGCGATAGAAACTAGTAAAAGCAATTCTTTGGAACGCTTACTATTTGGGTTAGGTATTCGCCATGTAGGGAAAAAAACAGGACTTATTTTAGCGCAGTCTTATAAAACTTTAGATAATTTGATGTATGCTACTTATGAAGACTTAAAAGAAATCCCTGATATTGGCGTAATTATTGCTGAATCAGTTGTTGAATATTTTCAAGATGAAAAAAATAAAGAATTGATTGAAAGATTAAGAAAGTTAGGCGTTAATTTTGAATATATTGGTAGAGAACAACAATTAGACGAAGCATTTAACGGAAAAACATTTGTTTTGACAGGGACTTTATCGATGGCTCGTGATCAAGCTAAAGAATTGATTGAGATTCGAGGTGGTAAAGTTACTGGAAGTGTTACTTCTAAAACTTCTGTTGTAGTTGTTGGTGAGAACCCTGGTAGTAAATACGATAAAGCTGTTAGTTTACACATTGATATTTGGAATGAGGAAGAATTCTTAAGTAAAATCAAATAGTTATTTTGTTTTTCAAGAAAAAAATGCTATAATTGTTATGTAAACACTAAGAGGTGATTAAGTAATGAACGAATGGAATAATTTCCAGGGTGAAAAGTGGAAAAAATCAGTCAATGTTGAAGACTTTATTATAAATAATTATCACGAATATACAGGTGATGAGAAATTTTTAAGTGGTAGTTCTAAGAAAACTAACCGAGTGTGGAGCAGATGTCAAAAATTAATTGACAAGGAAATGATAACTGGTGTTTTAGATGTTGAAACTAGAACAATTGCTGGTATTGATAATTATGAAGCTGGTTATATTGATAAACGTAATGAAGTAATTGTTGGACTTCAAACTGATGAACCTTTAAAAAGAGAAATGAATCCTAAAGGTGGAATTAATAACGTAGTCAAAGCATTAAGTTCTTATGGTTATCAGATGGATAAAGATATTAAAGAACATTATTCGGAATATTGTAAAAGTTATCAAGATGGTATCTTCGATGCTTATACGGAAGATATTGAAAAATTTAGGCGTGCTCAAGTTTTTTGTGGTTTACCAGAAGAATATGGACGAGGTAAAATTTTAGGCGATTATCGGCGTTTAGCACTTTATGGTGCTGATTATTTAATAGCAATGAAAGAACGTGACTTAAAACGGTTAAAAGGCTCTATTAATTTTGCTATGATTAGAATGCGTGAAGAAGTAAGTGAGCAGATAAAAGCTTTAAAAGAAATAAAAATGATGGCATCTCGTTATGAATATGATATTTCAAGACCAGCTAGTAATGCTAAAGAAGCTATTCAATGGTTATATTTTGCATACTTAGCAACTGTTAAACAAAATAATGGTGTTATTAATTCATTTGGGCGCAATGCTACTTTTATTGATATTTACATTGAAAGAGATTTAAATGAAGGTATTATTAATGAAGAACAAGCTCAAGAATTAATTGATCAACTAATTATTAAATTGCGCTTAGTTAGACATTTAAGAAAAGCAGAATATAAAGAATATTTAATAGGTGATCCAACTTGGGTTACCGAATCAATTGGTGGAATGTTAGATGACGAAAAATCTTTAGTCACCAAAACTTCATATCGTTTTTTAAATACTATTACTAATTTAGGTTCTTCACCTGAACCAAATTTTACTATTTTGTGGTCAGAACATTTACCAGCTAATTTTAAAAGTTATTGTAATAAATTAGCTATTGATACACATGTAATTCAATATGTTAATGATGATTTAATCCGTTCTAAATATGGTAGTGATTATGCGATTACTGGTAGTGCTTCACCAGTAAAATTAGGAAGTCAAATGATTTATTATGGTGCTAGTTGTAATTTAGTTAAGGCTTTATTGTATGCGATTAATGGTGGTAAAGATGAAATAACAAAAGAAGTTATGGTTGACGGTATTGCTGAGATACCAGGAGATAAGCTAAATTTTCCACTAGTTGTTAAAAATTTAGCAAAAGTTATTTCTAAATTTATGACAGTTTATGCTGATGCACTAAATATTATCCATTATATGCAAGATAAATATGCTTATGAATCTAGTAACATGGCTTTTTTAAATACGGTATCAGAACGTAAAATGTCTTTTGGTATTGCTGGTATTTCTACCGTTGCGGATTCTTTATCGGCTATTCGTTATGCTGATGTAGGAGTAGTGCGTGATGAAAATGGTATTGCTACAGAATTTAGTTGTAATAAACCATTCCCTCGCTATGGAAATAATGATGATAGTGTTGATAGTATTTTAACGGATGTTGTAAAGTTATTAGCTAAAGAATTAAAAAAGCAAAAATTATATCGTAATGCGGAAGGTCGTATTTCAATGCAAACAACAGTTGATAATGTTGCTTATGGAATGTCGACTGGAGCAACCCCTGATGGACGTGAATTTGGTGGTTCTTTAGCACCTGCTGCTAATCCTAGCCATGGTTATGATACAAGTGGTGCTAGAGCTTCTTTAGCTAGTGTTGCCAAAATACCGTATTTGGGTGTTTGTGAAGATGGAATAGCAAATAATTTTTCTATTACACCTTTAGCACTTGGTAAACAAAAAAGTGAAATGATTCTTAATTTTGATGAATTGATTATGCAGTATTTTAAAGCTGGTGGTCAACATTTAAATATTAATGTTGTTTCAAAAGATAAATTAAAAGCTGTTCAGAGAAACCCAGATAAAGACAATCTTTTGATTGTTCGCTTGTCAGGATGTGGAGTTAGATTTAATAATTTAACACGTGCTCAACAAGACGAATTAATTAGTCGAACATTTCATGATATGCTTTAGTAGGTGATTTATGAAAAGAAGAGTTAGTTTGGTGTTAATATTGTTTTCAACCCTTATGCCTAGCTTAGTTAATGCAACTGATTTAAAGTATGTAGCTTGTGGAAATGCTGAAGGAATTCCTGTAGCTGTACCACAATTAATAAGTATAGTTTATACTTTACTTATTATTGGAACCCCGATTATTTTAATTGTTTTTAGCATTGTAGCATTATTAAAAGCACTAACAGGCGGTTCTGCTGATGATATTAAAAAGGCAAAAAATAAATTGATAAAAAAATTTATTGCAGCTGCTTTGGTATTCTTTGTGGCAGGGATAAGCAAATTTGTTATCATGAAAGCTGCTGATGCTAGTGAAAAATCTTCAGTTAGTTCCTGTTTAGAATGTATGTTATATAATAGTGGTTGTCAGACTAGTACTGGTGGTGATGATGCTTATAAAGCAACCACTCGTCCTGGGGAGTCAGTTCCTCAAGAACCAGGATCTACTCCATCAAGCGATAATACTACACCAAGCAGTAATTCAACGGAACATGTTAATTCTATAAATAAAATTAAATATACAATATATAATCAGGATGACTCAAAATGGGGAAGTAAGGAGTATCCTAACGGTGAAGGAACTATTAAAAGTAATGGGTGTATGATTACGGCGGTTGCTGTAATAAGTTCATCTTATAATACTTCGGTAACACCAATAACTGTTTTTGATAGCTACCGTCATTCTAATCCTTCGACATCAATACCGGCATTGAGTGGTAATAGTTTTTCTTGTAGTTTTGACTCTGTTAGTGCCAATGATATTAAAGAAAATTTAAAAAAAGGTAATGTAGTCGTTATTAAAGTCTTTGGAAGTACTAAAGGTGGTAGTAGCGTATTTACTTCTTCGCAACATTATATGGCTTTAATTGATATTGATAGTAGTAATGATAAAATATTTGTTGGAAATGCGTATTCAAGTTCTGGATATGGCGTAAGTGGATGGTTTTCAAGCGGCGAAGTTTTAACTTCGGTACAAACCGCTGAAGTGTGTGTTCCAGCTCAATCTTTGATAGATAAATATAATTAATAAAGTGGTGATTTATGAAAAAAAGAATATTTTTATTAATATTGTTGTTTTTAATTTTTAGCCCTAATTTGGTTAATGCAGCTGATTTAGAATATGTAGCTTGCGGAAATGCGGAAGGAATACCAGCGGCTGTGCCACAATTAATAAGTATAGTCTATACTTTACTTATAGTTGCTACACCAATTATTTTAATTATTTTTAGTATTGTGGCTTTATTAAAAGCATTAACAGGTGGTTCGGCTGATGACATCAATAAGGCGAAAAACAAATTGATAAAAAAATTTATTGCAGCAGCTTTGGTGTTTTTTGTAGCAGGTATAGGCAAGTTTGTTATTATGAAAGCCGCTGATGCTAGTGAAAAAGATTCAGTTAGTGCCTGCTTAGAGTGTATGTTATATAATAGTGGTTGTCAGCCAAGTACTGGTGGTGATGATGCTTATAAAGCAACTACTCGTCCTGGGGAGTCAGTTCCTCAAGAACCAGGTTCTACTCAACCAAGCGGAAATTCAAATCCAGTTAAAGCTGATTCTACTATTTTTGTTGGTGATTCAAGGACTGTAGGTATGTGTCAATATGGCGACGCACAACTTCATGTAGGGCAATGTCGAGATTATTTGACTGTTTGTCAAGGTGGTATGGGTTATAATTGGTTTAAAGGAACTGGTCTGACTTCTTTAAATAATCTTTTAAGACAAAATCCAGACACTGTTTATAATATTGTTATTTTGTTAGGGGTTAATGATATTTCTAATACGAAAAATTATGCTGACGCGGCTGTTAGTGAATATATATCTATCATAGAAACACAAGCAAAAAGTAATTGGAAAAATCACAATGTCATTTTTGCATCTGTAACTAAATTAGGTGGTGCACAAACAGGAGGTTCGTGGCCAGTATCACAATCTAATATTAATTATTTTAATGGCCAGATGCGCTCAAAAATAGCCTCTTTGGGGTTGAGTAATGTTAGTTATTGTGATATTGATTCTGGACTTAATTTGGATGGAAAAATTGCAAGTGATTTAATTCATTATACAAGTGAAGGGTATACAGCAATGTATAATCAAGTAGTTAATAAATGTTTAAAATAAACCATATTTCTGTAATATGGTTTTTTTTATTTTTTTATTAGGGTATCAGTAATCATAAAATTTATGTTATAATGAATTAGGTGATTTATATGAAAAAGATAATAACAGTAGATGGAAATGAAGCTTGCAGTTACACTTCATATATGTTTACGGAAATAGCTGGAATTTATCCAATTACACCGTCTAGTCCTATGGCTGAGCATTTAGATGAATGGAGTAAAGATAGATTAAATCTTTTTGGCGAAAAAGTTAAGGTAGTGGAGATGCAAAGTGAGGCAGGTGCGGCTGGTTTTATTCATGGTTCTTTAAGAGCAGGATGTTTAACAACAACGTTTACCGCTAGTCAAGGATTGTTATTAATGATACCTAATATGTATAAAATAGCCGGTGAAATGTTACCAGGTGTTATGCATGTTGCAGCACGTTCATTATCAACTCATGCTTTAAGTATTTTTGGGGATCATCAAGATATTTATGCTTGTCGTGGTACAGGTTTTGCGATGTTGGCATCTTCTTCTGTACAAGACGCAGCTTATTTGAGTGCTGTTGCTCACTTATCAGCTATTAAAGGAAGCTTACCATTTTTACACTTTTTTGATGGTTTTAGAACAAGTCACGAAATTCAAAAAATAGAAGTTTTACAAGCCTCAGATTATGTAGATTTACTTGATCAAGAAGCTTTACAAAAATTCCGTGATAAAGCTTTGAATCCTATGAAGCCGGCTACTTATGGAACGGCTCAAAATGATGATATATATTTTCAAGCGACAGAGGCTCGTAATAAATATTATGATAATCTGCCGGATATTGTTAATGATTATATGAAACGTATAAATGATAAAGCAGGAACTGATTATCGCCCATTTAATTATTATGGTGATAAAAGCGCTAAAAGAGTTATAGTAGCTATGGGTTCTGTTTGTGAGACTATTAAAGAAACAATTGATGCTTTAAATGAAGATATAGGTTTAGTTGAAGTTCATTTATATCGCCCATTTAGTGCAAAATATTTGTTAGATATTTTGCCAAAGACAGTTGAATGTATTGCAGTTTTAGACCGTACAAAAGAGGCTGGAAGTAATGGAGAACCGTTATATTTAGATGTAGTATCCTCTTTAACAAATTGTTCAATCAAGGTAGTTGGAGGACGTTACGGTTTATCAAGCAAAAATACGACACCTTCACAAATTAGAGCTGTTTATGAAATGTTAAAACATCCTCGTCATAATTTTACAATAGGGATTGTCGATGATGTTACTAATTTAAGTTTAGAACCGATTGAACTTAAAGCAAGCAATTCTCATGAATGTTTAATTTATGGTTATGGTAGTGATGGAATGGTTTCTGCCGCTAAGTCTATTATTAAAATGATTGGAAATAATACAGATAATTATGTTCAAGGATATTTTCAATACGATTCTAAAAAAAGTGGTGGAGTTACTTGTAGTCATTTAAGATTTAATCAAAATCCTATCCGTTCAACATATTATGTAGAAAATCCGGAAGTTGTTGTGGTTACTAAAGATAGTTATTTTGATGATTATAAATTAATAACTTCATTAAAAGAAAAAAGCAACATTAT
Organism: uncultured Bacilli bacterium; assembly: GCA_944373145.1. Taxonomy (GTDB): domain Bacteria; phylum Bacillota_I; class Bacilli_A; order RF39; family UBA660; genus UBA5578. The sequence continues at coordinate 158,897 of CALWAL010000001.1, read as the reverse complement.
TATTAATACTTCTTTATCAGAAGAAGAAATCTTAAATAAGATAAGTCCTTCACTTAAAAAATTAATTTTAGATACCAATTCTAAAATATATATTATTAATGCTTATGAATTAGCTAATAAAGTTGGTCTAAAAAATAAAATAAGTACTATTATGGAACACGCTATTTTATATGTTTTTAATTTGCTAGATGAAGAAGTTGTCATGCGCGAATTAAAGAAAAGTATCACCGATAAATTTTCAAAAAAAGGTGAAGAAGTTGTTAACGCTAATATCAAAGCGATTGAAGGCGTTACAGAACATTTACGGGAATTAAAAATTCCAAATGTTGACTATTTTGATAGTGAAAAAAATTATAAGTCAGTTATTGAAACAATACACCATCGTGAAGGAGAATCTTTAACTACTTCTGACTTTGTTAATCGTGCTGATGGCGTTTTTGAAAGTGGAACAACTAAATTTGAAAAAAGAGCTATAAGCGTTAATGTTCCTAATTGGTTAAATCAAAATTGTACGAATTGCAATCAGTGTTCGTTAGTGTGTCCACATGGCGTTATTAGACCCTTTTTGCTAAATGAAGATGAGTATAATGAAGCACCAACTTATATTAAAGAAAAAGCGATTAAAGCGATTGGCATGGATTACTACTTCATTTTAGGTATTTCTGTTCAAGATTGTACCGGTTGTGGAGTTTGTCTTAAAACTTGTCCAGGAATGAAAGGAAATAAAGCTCTTACTTGGACTAAATTAGATAAGAATGAACAAAAAGTTTTTGATTATTTAGTTAATAATATTACTGACAAAAAACAAGTTAATTTTTTTACTGTTAAAGGTAGTCAGTTTAAAATGCCTAAATTTGAATTCAGTGGTGCTTGCGCTGGTTGTGGTGAAACAGCTTATATCAAATTATTAACGCAACTATTTGGCGATTATTTAATTATTAGTAATGCCACTGGTTGTTCTTCAATCTATGGAGCTAGTGCCCCATCAACACCATATAGTTTACCTTGGGCTAGTTCTCTATTTGAGGATAATGCCGAATATGGTTATGGTATGTTGATTGCTAATAATACTATAAAGAGGAAAATAGCTAATATTATGGCTAATAATATGGATAATGAAAATCATGACTTATTCAAAAAGTGGTTAGAAAATCCAACTAGTTATGAATGTACTTTAGATGTGTATAATAATTTAACTGATAATATCCCAGATGAATTAAAAAAATTAAAAGATAACCTTGTTCATCGTAATGTTTGGTGTATTGGTGGTGATGGTTGGGCTTATGATATTGGTTTTAGTGGAATTGATCATGTATTAGCAAGTAACGATAATATTAAAATTCTTGTTCTTGATAGTCAAGTATACTCTAATACCGGTGGTCAATCATCTAAATCTAGTCCTAAAGGTAGTATTGCATCTTTTACAGCTAGTGGTAAAATAAATAATAAAAAAGATCTAGCACGTATTGCGATGAGTTACCCACAAGCTTACGTTGCTCAAGTATCACTAGGTGCTAATCCAAATCAAGTCATTAAAGCGTTTAAAGAGGCTAATGAGTATAATGGACCAGCAATTATCATTGCTTATACTCCTTGTATTTCTCATGGTATTAAAGGTGGTATGGAAAATAGTATTGAGATGGAAAAATTAGCTACTAAATGTGGATATTTTCCAACTTTCAGATATCATCCAGAGATTGGTTTTACTTTAGATAGTAAAAATGTTGATTTTGAATTATATGATAATTTCTTAAATAGCCAAACGCGTTATGCCATGTTAAAAGCCGTCAATAATGAAAAAGCTGAACGTTTATTAATTGAAAATAAAGACTATGCAAAAAGAACATACTACTATTATGAATCTTTGCAAACCAAAGAATAAGACTTAAGTCTTTTTCTTTTTGCAATTTCTTAATTATTGTGTTAGAATAGCAAATTATAAAAAAGGGGGAAATTTTTATGAAATTAAATGAAGCTGTTATTACACATCACCGTGCATCACGAATACCTACTTATAAATTGAAACATCAGATTGCACTCAATGAATCATATTTAAAGGAAAAACCAGATTGGTATGAAATTGAAGGTAAATTGCAATATTTTAAAATAAGAAATGATTTTCGCTTATTTACAGAACAATTTTTTAGCATGTTTGGACGTGAAATTTTAAACCTTGATACAGTTGATTATCGTGTTGCTTATGTGAGGACGATGGATCCTGTTTTAAGATCTCATGATGAAATTACAAAATGTGGATTATTATCAGAATCATTTCAAAATCCAAATTATAATTATTATTTAATTAGTGAGCTTATGAATGCTCAAATATCTAATTTAATTAATTTTGGTGGATATACATTAGAAACCCTTTTAAAATTTTTTAAACAATATTTAGTTAGCGAAGATTATAATGAAATGGAACTTTATTTAATTACTTTATTCATTGGTGATGGTATGACTCATCAAGAAGATCGTAATCCACATAACATAAGTGTTAATATACCCAAAATAGAAGGTATTGGTTATGAAGAAAGATTGCACCCAGAAATATTAATGAAAAAAGGATATCAAGAATATTTAAGATTAAGTGCTGATGGTTTTAGTCAATTAAAAGGACTAAAGCCAACTAAGGTTTATGATAGTGAAAGAATTTTTGGTGTAGATCATAAGAATGTTTTTACATATCGTCAAGGGACAATTTGGATGCCGTTGCTTTCTTATGATGATGATACAAAATTTGCAACGCAAGAAGAAGCGCAACAAATATCTCGTGAATATTATAGTGGATTAGATCCTAATTTATTATCAGTTTACTTGGATTATCCGGATATTTGCAAGCCTATTTTTGATAGGTTAGCTTATAGTGATGAATATCGTCAGATTTTAGAACGTTTTGACGGTAAAAATTCACAGATATCTTTAGATGATAGTGAAAAAGAATACGTTACAATGGTTTTAAAGGATAAACAAAAAGTTTTTAAATCAATCTTAAATTTTTAAAAAGAAATATTGTTTTTTCCTTTTTTTAGAAAATTTGTTATAATTAATTTGGTGATAATATGAAAAATAAAAGTTTTGATGAATATGAAAATATGGATATTAATTTAGATTTGCAGGGTATAGAAGAAGTAATTTTTATTGAAGGAACAGAAGAAGCTGATTTAAAAGATTTACCAGTAGTTGAGGAGAAATAAAATGTATAATGAAGAATGTCGCAGGGAAATAGATGAATTTTTTGATGCTTTAAATACTAGGCGAAATAATTTACCTAGTGAGATGGCCATTTTTAATTTATTAGAAACTTTTAGTTATGATCGCAGTGTTATCGGTAATTCTATTTCACAAATTCAAGAATATTTAATTAATAGCGCATTTACAGCTTGCCAAACTAATCCTGTATTTGTCCATCGCAAAAGAGCTAGAAACGTATATCAAGATTTAGAACTTATCGATAAGAAAAATAGTGATGATTATATAGAAAATTATCGCGGAGTTGAATATGGACACCTTGTTTTTAGAAAGGAATGTCATAAAACTATTGAATATAATGATTTGATATGGTTACATTTTGCGTTATTACCGGAAAAAGTCCAAACTGTGGGAGACCATATTTTTGCATATTTAGCTAAAGCTGGGATTAGTGCTCATGTTAAAGTACCCAATGTTATCGGACCCGATTCTTTAGTTATTGGTGTTTATACAAAGGATGATGCTAATTCATTATTAGATTTTTGCGCTAATGATTCTTTAATTCAAGAAAGTATTATGCTTAATAATCCATTTATGCCACATCGACATGGCATTGGCGTAGTTAAAGAAACACAACAAAGAAGTTTTACTCGTCATTTAAGTAGTTTAATTTATGAGTATGCTTTAACATCAAAAGATCCTAAGTTAAACTTTGTTGGATTTATTCGATATGCGTCAAAATTGTTTAACGAAGAAAAGGTACATCGTACTTATCAAGAACGCTATTTAGATTATCAAGTAACTTTGGCTAGTCATACTATTTATAAAAAATTAGATTATTTAGATAATGTTTCGCATTTACCACAATTATCATACTCTAAAGAAGAATTTGAAAAATATCGCGTAACTTTTGAAGAAAACGAATATCGTTATACAAATCGCGATGGTGAAGTTGTGACGAGTGAAAATGTGCAAGAATGGCTTAAATTACAAGCTTATAATTGTATTCATCGTATGTATTATGAGCAGACTGGTGAATTACCAAAAGAAAATATTCAATTGGGGTATGCACTGACAGGGGCTATGTCTTCACTAGTTGACAGCGTTATGAAAGCAGAACCATTTCAAGTTTCAAGTAATTATCGTGATCCAATGGTTCAAGATTTATATCCATATTTGGTTGCTTACTACGCTTATCAAGCAAAATTAGTTACGACTGATGAAATAAAAAACATTATTTCAAAAGTTAAAAATCGTATGATAACTAAATTAAAAGTAGATGGTGCCAGCAAAAACTTTTATCAAATTGGAGATAAAACGATTCAATCGACAATTCCACCAATTCGTATTGATAATACTTTAGTTGGTATTGAATATTTAGATTATGAGTTAAATTATTGTAATGTGTTTATTTATCAAGACGGCAACGTTCAAGGTTATCTAGGATTATTTTTAGATACAGAAAAAGATAAGATATGGGAAGAAAATGATATTACTGCTTCAGCGTATAGAGCACATATAGCACGTTTGTTAATTGACTATGATAATCTAGATAAAGAAATTATTGTTCGCGGAGTACATGAAGGAACTTATGTTAATTTGATATCTGACGAATCAAAAGTTGTGGAAGAACCAGTCTCAAAACAAAAATAATGTCAATAAAAGTCAAATATATGTTAACAAAAAGGCAAGAAATAAGAATATTTCTTGTTTTTTTTTAAAGAAAGTGATATTATTTTCTTTTTTTTGCTATTTTTGATATAATGATTAATAGGTGTAGATATGAAAAATATATATGATTTGACTCAACGTGAGTTAGAAGAATATTTTGCTTTAAATGGCGATAAAAAATTTAAGGCTGTTCAAGTATATGAATGGCTATATAAAAAACGTATCAGTAAATTTGATGAAATGCGTAATGTTTCGAAATTAACAATTGAACAATTAAAACAGGACTTTACAATTAAACGTATTAAAATTATTGACAAACGTGAGGATACTGATGTTGTAAAGTATTTATTTAATTTAGACGATAACAATAAAATCGAAGCAGTTTTGATGCTTCATGATTATGGTAATAGTTTGTGTATATCAACTCAAGTTGGTTGCAATATGGGGTGCCATTTTTGTGAAAGTGGTCGTTTAAAAAAAATCCGTAATTTAGAAGCATATGAAATGGTTGTTCAATTACTGCAAGTTGAGGAAGATTTAAATCTTCGTATTTCTCATATTGTTTTAATGGGAATAGGTGAACCTTTTGATAATTATAATAATGTTATTAAATTTTTAGAGATTGTTAATAACAATAAAGGAATTGATATTGGCAGTAGACATATTACTATTTCAACATGTGGATTAGTACCTAAAATTAAACAATTTGCTGATTATGATAAACAAGTTAATTTAGCTATTTCTCTACATGCACCTAATAATGAAATAAGAAATAAAATTATGGAGATTAATAAGGCATATCCTTTAGAAAAATTAATTCCTGCGATTAAAGAATATATTGATAAAACTAATCGTCGTGTCACTTTTGAATACATCATGTTAAAAGATATAAATGATACACGTGAATGTGCTAAAGAGTTAAGCGAATTATTACGAGGAATTAATTGTTATGTCAATTTAATACCTTATAATGAAACCAGTCATATTGAATTTAGAAAAAGTAGTAAAGATACCATTTTGGCGTTCTATGACGAGCTTAAAAAAAATCAAATCAATGTGACGATTAGAAGAGAATTTGGAAGTAAAGTTAAAGCGGCTTGCGGACAACTAAGATCAAATTACAAGGAGGATTAATATGAGATATGGTTATTTAACCGATCCAGGAAAAATTAGAGAACGTAATGAAGATAGTGTTATTATTGTTGAAAATATGTCGGGTGAAGTTTTGTTGTGTGTAGCTGATGGTATGGGTGGACATAAAGATGGTGAAGTAGCATCATCAATTGCGATAACTCATATCAGTAAACGCTTTAAATCAATTAGTAGTGTTGGTAATAAAGAAGATGCTATTAATTGGATACAAAGTACAGTTAGTGAAGCTAATGTTGAAATATTCAAATATGTTTCCAATCATCCAGAAAGTGTAGGAATGGGAACAACAATTGTTTTAGCGGTCTTAACCCCATCATTCTTATTATTTGGTAATATTGGAGATTCATCGGGCTATGTTTTGAAAAATAATAAACTACATAAAATTACGGTTGATCATACATTAGTTAATTTATTAGTAAAAAGTGGTGATTTAACAGAAGATGAGGCACGTGAACATCCACGTAAAAATGTTTTAATGAAAGCTTTGGGAGCTAATACTAATGTTGAAATGGATATTTTTAATGTAGAATTGAATATTGATGGTATTATGTTATGTAGTGACGGTTTGACTAATATGTTGGATGATACCCAAATTGCTAAAGTTTTAACTGGTGAAGGTAGTATTGAAGAAAAATTACAAAAATTAGTATTTAAGAGTAATAATCGAGGAGGTAGTGACAACATTTCCATTGCTTATTTAATTAAGGAGGAAAAATAGTTTATGATTATAAAGGGTCAAAAAATAGATGGTAGATACCAAATTATTCGTACTATTGGTGAAGGTGGTATGGCCAATGTTTATTTAGCGTATGATACGATTTTAGATCGTGAAGTAGCCGTTAAAATTTTACGAGGTGATTTAGCTAGTGATGATAAATTTGTTAAACGGTTTCAACGCGAAGCCAAGGCCGCTAGTTCCTTAAATCATCCAAATATAGTTGAAATGTACGATGTTGGTGAAGATGATGGTAATTATTTTATTGTTATGGAATATGTTGAGGGTAGAACTTTAAAAAGCTTGATAAAAAAACGTGGTGCATTGGGTCTTCGTGAAGCTGTTGATATTATGTTACAACTTACAAGTGGTATTGCTCATGCCCATGATAGTTATTTAATTCATCGTGATATTAAACCTCAAAATGTTTTAATTATGGAAGATGGTCGCGTCAAAATAACTGATTTTGGTATAGCTATCGCTTTAAACAATGCCGAGTTAACACAAACTAATTCCGTTATGGGTTCGGTTCACTATTTGCCACCAGAGCAAGCTAATGGTAGTGGTGCTACTATTAAGAGCGACATTTATTCTTTAGGAATTTTAATGTACGAATTGTTAACTGGTAAATTACCATTTAAGGGTGAAAACGCTGTAGAGATTGCAATTAAGCAGATGAAAGAGCAAATTCCAAGTTTAACTAAACAAAATCCAATGATTCCGCAAAGTATTGAAAATATTGTTTTAAAAGCAACAGCTAAGAATCCTAAAAATCGATATGATTCTGTTAATGAGATGCATGAAGACTTAAAAATGGCTTTAAGTGATGAGATGAAAAATGTAAAAAGAATTGTGTATAAATATCCAGAAAATGATTTAGATGAAACAAAAGTTTTACCAACGATTACAGATGAAATTGTTAGTAAAGATGTAGGAGAAGGCGAAGAAGAAATGAAACCTAAGAAAAATAAAAGTAGCAAAAAATTAACTATTGCAGTCATTATTTCAATTTTAGTATGTCTTATGATTGCTATTTCGGGAGTTGTCGGTGCTTATCTTGTTCTGCAAGGTATAAAAAACGAAGATATAACCTTGCCAAAAATAGCTGGTGAAAATTTTGAGGATGTTGAAAAAGAATTAGAAGAATTAGGCCTTTATGTTCAAGTGGAAGAAGAACATAGTGATGATATTGCTGAAGGCTTTGTTATTGATTATGGTAGTAAAAAGGAAGGTAATAAAGTAAAAAAAGGAGCGACAGTAGAAGTTAGTGTATCAGTTGGTCCTGATGGAATTATTCTAGAAGATTATACTGGAAGAAATGTTAATGTTGTTAAGTTAGAATTAGAGGAAGCTGGAATTAAGGTCGTTATAACAGCTAAAAATGTTTCAAATGAAATTGAAGAATATGAAGATGTTAAAGAATCTGATATCTTAGAACAATCAAAAGAAGCAGGAACTAGATTAAAGCCAGGAAATGTTATTGAACTTGTTTATGCTACTTTAGTAACTGTATATCCTGATTTTACAGACGGAACTTATACAGTTAAAAAAATTCAAACCTTCTGTGATGACAACGGTATTAAATGTTCTTTTAAATATGTTGAAACAACCGAACAGGAAGAGGGAACAATTATTTCACAAAACCGTGATAAAGAAACGGAAGTTAAACCAGGAGTAACGTTAGAAGTAGAAGTAGCTAAAGCTCCAACAGTAGTTGATCCAGAAATTCCGGGGATACCAGAAGTCGATGCATAGAAAAGGAAGAATTATCAAGCAAATCAGTAATGATTACACTGTTTTAGTTGCTGATGAATTTGTTGTTTGTAAGCCTCGTGGTAAATTTCGTAAAATTGGTTCTAGTCCAATTGTTGGTGATTATGTTACAATTGATTATGAAAATAAATATATTATTGAAATAGATAAAAGAAAAAATGAACTTATTCGCCCACGCATTGCTAATGTCGATTATGCTGTCGTTATTACTAGTGTTCAAATACCAGAATTTTCAAGCAATCTATTAGATAAACTATTAGTTAATATTGAATATAATCATATTGAGCCAATTATTTGTTTTACTAAAATGGATCTTATTGATGATAATAAAAGAGATGAGATAAATACGTATATATCTTACTATAAAAAAATTGGTTATAAAGTTTTTATAAATACAGATGATAAGTTAAAGAACATTTTTAAGAATAAATTAACAGTTTTTACAGGACAAAGTGGAGCCGGAAAAAGTACATTGCTAAATTATTTAGATAGCAGTTTAAAGTTAGCAACGAATGAAGTTTCTTTAGCGCTAGGTCGAGGTAAACACACTACAAGACATACTGAATTTATTCCAATTTGTGGTGGTTATATAGCCGATACGCCAGGATTTTCTTCATTATCATTTGATGGTATGACATCAGAAGATATTCGCGATAATTTTATTGAGTTTAATCAATACCGTAATAATTGTGAGTATAGTGATTGTATGCATGACAATGAAGAAAATTGCGAAATTAAAAGAAAAGTTCAAGACGGAACAATTATGAAATCACGTTATGAAAATTATTTAAAATTTATAAAGAAAGGATAACTTTATCTTTTCTTTATTTTTTTGTATAATTACATTAGGTGGTTATATGGATAAAATCACAGTAACTAGAATTAAAAATAAATATGGTTTTTTACGTACTTATGTAAATATAAATAAAGAATATTTAACACAATTAAAAAGTTATTTAACTAGTGATTTTAAAATAAATCAAATTTCTAAGTTAATAAAAGAACAGAATGAAGATTATATTCAAGTGGAATTATCTGATTTTAGTGATTTTTTATCATCTTTAGTGTTTCAAGCCGATTTGCGTAGTGAACCTAGTTTTTATAGAGAATATGGTAATCAGTTTGTTGGAGAATATAATCAAGCTTTGGAAACATATTTTTCATTTAGAGGTAATGTAGATTATAGTAATGTAACAGATAGCAGTGCTCGTTCATCTGTAGTTAATTATTTACTAGATCAGGTTATTTTTGAAAATAATATTGCATCATTATTACAATTTCTCGATAGTATCAAGCATTTGTTAGATGTAACCTATAAAATTCATAAACAAAGAGATTTAGCATATGCTAAAGATAACGTTTTAGATAGTTTACAGTACATTGTAAGTTATAATGAATTGCAAAAATACAAACAAAAATATGAAGAAATGTTAAGTGAAATACCTTTAGATTTAAATAAAGTTCAACATTATTTAAAGCAATTACAACAAATAATTTTAGAAGATTGGAAAAAAGGAATAACCCCGTTAGAAGAGTATCATCCTGGTGATGAATTTAAATTTATTTGTCATAGTACACATACTAGTGAATTTAAAGGTGATTTTTTTACTTTCTTAGTATCTTGTTCATTATTAACTGAAGAATTTAATGATACTTATCGTTCAGGGTATGGTTTTATATTTGATGCTAGTAATATAGTAGCGGCTGATGGTGAAGATATGTATGTTAATAACAATAGTGTAGATGAGAAAGATATGTTTGCTTCAACATCAATACCTAAAATATCATCGATTGGCAAAATTATAAAACAGTGTCAATTTAATAAAAAAGAGAAAGAGAAAAATGGAACTAGTGAAAAAATATATAGTGAAGTTGTCATAAAAGGCTTTAATCCAATTGGTATTTTCTGCTTGACTGTAGGTGGTAAAAGTTTAGACTTTAATTATCAATCAGCTAAAAAATTACAACAACAATTTCCACAGTTACCAATTATTGAAATAGATTTAACTTATTATAAAGAAGCTAATCAGTTAATTTGGTATCGAAATAATTTAATTCGGGAAATTGAAAAACAAATAAATCCTAATACGCCTTTTAAAAATGATAATTATTATGATTTATATGCATATTTTTGGAAACAATATTTAAAATTAAAGAAAAATTCTGAATATAAAGAATCTGATATTATTGCCCTATACCGAGAAAATAGTGAATTGATTTCGTTACAATTAACTCCTCAAAAATTATTGAGTGGTCAGTACAGTATTGAGGCTATACGTTATGCTTTAATACATAATTATCAATATAATCTACAAAAGATTTTTAGTGGTCATTTTTTGCCATATGACTTAAAATTTTTAGGTAATGTATTTTATGAATATGCAGATAATGTGTTTCTTAATTCAGCTTTTCCAGGAATAGGCGACTTAATTAAAATTGTTCATATGTTAGACATTGAAAATATTAATGTTAATTTAATTAGTCAGCAGGCAACAATAACAATAGCTTCAATTACAGATGTATTAAGGAGTGCTTTAAATGATAAGGCTTCCTTAGTTAAAGATCAAGTACAGCAATTAACTAATAATAAAAATGAGTTATTGCATGCGTATCATACTAGAGAAATGGATATAAAACAAAATAAAAAATATCGCCAAACAATGGAATATGCAGTATATTATACTTTAGCTTGTGCTAGTTATAATGAATCAGAAAAAGAATTAAGAAGAGTACAAACAGGTCAAGGAGAAACGCAACATACTTATGATGTACAAAAAAAATTATATAAAGAATTACAAGATGAACAAAATTTATTATTAAAACATCGATTAATCAATTTTTTTAAGTTACAAAAGTTAAGAAAAAGAATGCTTGCTCTTTCGTTTAAATTATCTCATTTAAAATTTAATTTAAGTTCATATGAGGAAAGAATACAGCGGTTACAATTTGAATTAGCGGAGATTAAGTATCATTTTAGGGAACAAACAAATATTAATTTAGCCGAATATGAACAAGCTTTACAATATGCTCAATCACACTATCAAGAAGGATTTGAAGAAGTTGTAACAAATGATTTAATTGATATTCAATATCAAATTGATATGTTAGATTTAAAAATTGCTAGATTAAACGAAGAACAACAAGTTTTTGAATCTTTAAATGGTACTAAAAAAATATAGGAGGTAGTATGTTAGCTATATCAATTTTAGGAATAAAAGATAATTATGAAAAATTGAAAGAATTAGATAATCTTCGTCCAGATTATCTTCACTTTGATATAATGGATGGTCAATTCGTCGAACAAACAGTTGATTTATTAAATTTACCATTATTTGAAAGTAAAAAAGACATTCATTTAATGGTTAAAGATGTCAAAAAATATATTGATCTTTATAAAAAATTAGAACCAGAATATTTAACTTTTCATCTTGAGGCTAGTGATAATATAAAAGAGTTAGTTGATTATATTCATAAATTTAATATAAAAGTTGGTTTATCACTTAAACCTAATACACCTGTTTCTAATATTATTCCTTATTTAGAGCTAATCGATTTAGTTTTAGTTATGAGTGTTGAACCGGGTTATGGTGGACAAAAGTTTTTAAGTAATGCGATTGATAAAGTAAAAGAATTAGCTCGATTAAGAGAAAAGTATCAATATCAATATATGATTGAGATAGATGGTGGTATAAATGATAAAACTATAAAAATGGTTTCAGATTGTGATATTTTTGTAGTTGGCAGTTATATTACTAATAGTAATGATTATCAAACTAAAATAAACTCTTTAAAATAAAGGCAAATTAAGAAAAAAACTTGCCTAAAATAGGGTTTTATTATATACTATATATTGCGGAGGAATTTATGGAAAAGAAAAATGAAAAAGAAATATTAGTTAAAATTGAAGGAAAAGAATGGGAAGATTTATTAGATAAAGCTTTTAAAAAAGCTAATAAAAAAGCTAAAATAGCAGGTTTTAGACCAGGTAAAGCTCCAAAAGAAATATTTATTAAACATTATGGAATGGAATCTTTATATTATGAAGCATCTAATGATGCTATTGAAGTAGCATATGATAAAATGTTAGAAGAGAATAGTGACTTAGATATAGTAGCACAACCAGTTGTTGATATTACTAATATTGATGAAAATGGTGTTGAATTTAAATTTACTTTAACTTTAAAGCCAGAAGTTAAATTAGGTAAATATCAAGGGTTGAAAGCTAAAAAAGAAAAAGTTAAAGTTACTAAAGAAGAAGTAGAAGATTCTATTAATCATATGCGTGAACACTATAAAGAAAATTTTGTTAAAGATGGCAAAATCGAAAATGGTGATATTGCTGTTATTGATTTTGAAGGATTTAAAGATGGAGTTCCTTTTGAAGGTGGTAAGGGTGAAAACTATTCACTAGAAATAGGAAGTAATACCTTTATTCCAGGTTTTGAAGAACAATTAATTGGCCTAAAAGCTGGTGACGAAAAAGATATTGAATTATCTTTCCCAGAAGATTATCATGCTGAAGATTTAAAAGGACAAGCAGTTGTTTTTAAAGTTAAAGTTAATGAAGTTAAAGAAGTAAAAATCCCAGAATTAGATGAAGATTTCTTTAATGATCTAGGTATGGAAGGCATCGATTCTAAAGAAGCTTTAGAAAAACAAGTTAAAGAGAATATTCAAGTTCAAAAAGAAAAGAAAGCTGACGAAGAGTGGCTAAATGCTTTATTAGAGGAAGCTGCATCAACGATGGAAGTTGATATTCCAAATGTAATGGTTGAAGAAGAAACAAAAAGAATGATTCAAGAATATAGCCAAAATTTACAAATGCAAGGAATTTCTTTAGAACAATTCTATCAATTTACAGGTTTAACTGAAGACAAATTAATGGAAGAATATAAAGAACAAGCAACGAAGAGAGTTACTTATCGTTTAATGATTGAAGCAATTATTAAAAAAGAAAATATTGAAGTAACTGATGAAGAAATGGATAAAGAAGTAAGTGAAATAGCTGATAAGTATAAGATGACTAAAGAAGAATTCCTTAAAAATTTTGGTGAAGAAATGGTTAAATACGATTTAAAAGTTAGAAAAGTATTTGACATGTTAAAAGGAGAAAAATAATTTCTCCTTTTTTATTTGTTTTCTTCATTAGCAATATTAAATAGAATTCCTAACATAATCATATAACTTAGTAAACTTGATCCGCCATAACTAATGAAAGGTAGTGTAATGCCAGTTATTGGTAACAAACCGTAAGTCATACCAATATTTTGAACTTGTTGATATAGCAGCATGGCGACAATACCACCAATAATATATTTATTAATTTTATGTTGTGCGTTGATTGCTAAAAAAATAAGGCGTAAATCAAAAAATAAAATTAAAAGTATTAAACCAACTGAACCGATGAAACCAACATTAGAAGCATACACAGCAAAGATAAAATCTGTTTGTGGTTCTGGAAAATAAATCGGTGTATTGTTTATTCCGTGACCAATTAAACCACCTGAACCAATAGCTGTAATACCATTTTCTAGCTGATAACCGCTACCGTTAGACCAATCTAAAAGGCGATCTAAGCGTAGAAAAAAGGAAGTTCCAAAAGTATTAATAAATGTTTCTGTTTCAAATAGATATAAAAAGAGTATAGAACTTATACTAAAGATTAGAACAATAAATAAAATTAAAAACCAACGAAATCGAATACCCGAGATAAATAACATAATAAAAGTTATTAACAAATAAATTAAAACAACACCTGTATCTGGTTGCAAAAAAGTTAAAAGGGAAGGAATGACTACAATTATCATAACCTTAAAAAGAAAGAAAAATTCCTCTTTAGTTGAAGGATTATTATATTGCTTGTGGAATTTTTTTATCATTGTACTTAATGTTAAGATTAAAACAATTTTCATAAATTCACTTGGCTGGAAAGCCCCTAGTCCTGGAATAATAAACCAACTTTTAGAATTGTTTAACGGTTCGCCAAAAATCAATAAGACAACTAAAAGAATAATTCCTAAAAAATATAACCACCAACTAAATTTTAAAATTTTTTCGTTTCCAATAAACATAATAATGCCAACAATAAAAATTCCAATACCATACCATAATGCTTGTCTAATAGCATAATTATTTTGCTCAAGTAAAACTCCTTCAGCACTATGTATACTTAAAACACTAATAATAGCAAATAATATAATTGGTATTAAAATAGCTAAATCTATGTGATATTTTTTTCGATTAGTCATACTTCACCTCTTCATAATTATTATACATATATTTCTAATAAAATATAGCGAAATATATACATTAAATATAAAAAATGATATAATTTCGTTAGATAGTAGGTGAGTTATGCATATAGATAATGAATATGAACGTTTAGTTAAAGAGGGATATATTGAAGCCGGTACTTTAGTTATACGTGTTGATGATATAACTAAATTAGAATTATCGTCTGAAGAAGTAAAACCTGAGGATGTGAAGCAAGCTCATAGGCAAGATAAGACCGTTGTAGTAATTGATAAAGAAGGTCGGATGAAAAAAATTAGTTCATTAATGTTTGGGTATAATAAAAGCCAAGTTAAATTAGCTGATGGTAGTTTTGCTAATGCCGATGAGTTATTAACTGCTATGCAAAAGGCTATATCTAAATTAGATCAAGGTTCATTTGTTATTGATAAAAAAGGTAAGGTATTAAATCCAATTGAATTATTGAGTATGGTTGAAGAAGCAGCTGGAAAAGTGAGAATAGGCGCGAGATCTAGTGCTATAACTAATCAAGATAGTCGTTATTGGTCAGTTACAGGTGCAAAAAGTAATATAGAACATCGAAAAGGAATTGCTTTTTTAGGTAATAAAGGGATTAAATTACCATCGGGTGATTATGTTTCTTTGGATGAATTACTAATTGCTCTTAATGACTATATGGTTATGAAACCTGGGTTAAAGCCTATCCCTCCTGTAACGCCAAACCCTATACCAACGCCTACGCCTAAACCTCATACAGAATCAAAACCGGTTGTTGTTCGGGTGGTGCGTAAATATAAAAATCAATTATCACGGTTATTGGCTTTACTTGCAGCGTTAATGGTTTTATTAAGTGGTTTTAGATTAAGAGATAATGTTAAAATAGTAGATATTCCAATTGATGTTCAAACTCAGATTGTTCAATTAGTTGAACAAGAACAACTTAGTTATCTAATCAATGGATTAGAAACCGAATATACATATGAAAGTATTTCAGAAGCTCAAAAGAGAATTATTTCTGATTACAAAATAGGTGACGAAGTGCAACTTGAAGATGGTGATGAATTATATGCCAACAGCATGTTAAGTGGTAGTCGAACTATTATTGGTCAAGGAATACGTCAAGCTGGAAATTATCAAATTAGCGGTGTATCAATTGTTTACCAAGGCCAAATATATGCATTTAATGTAGATCTTAATATAGAGAATCCTGGCTTTGTGATAGGTGATTTTATTAATGAAACTTGTAGCAAATATAATTTGGATTTAGATCAAGTAGAAATTCGTTTGCACATTGGAAATAGTAGTAATTATACGCGAACAGGATGGATTGATTTATCTAAATTAATTAAAGAAGATAGTATTGACCAACAAATTGTTTCTGAAACTTTAGCTTTTGCTAGTACATATGATGGATCTATCAATAATTTTCAAGGTTCTATTATTACTATTGAAACATTAAATGGTCCAGTTCAAATTAAAGTAGTTGATAATGATGGACATTTGTTGCCAAATGATACTATAGTTGTAGGTAGCGACGGTCAAGAATATAAAATTGGTGGATTAGAATTAACAACGTCAGAAGCCGAAAAAGAAATAACAGAAACATCAACCGTTATGGTTCAACAGCAAGTTGTTGATGGTAAAAAATTAACTTGGCGTGTTCAAGATTGTTCATTAGCAATAGTAATAGCTCCTTTATTAGGTTCGATCTTAGCAGCACGAGCAACTAAGAAAAAAAATGAAGAAGCTAGTCAAAATCCACAACTATTTGAATTTGAAAATGAGGAAGAATATCAAAAATTTAAGGCAGATTTTATTGAAGCTAAAAAAAGATATGATCAAAAATCAGGATTTAAAAAGATGCTTAGAGATTTATTTTATCGTAAAGAGACTGATCTATTACAGCGATTAACTGAAGAACAAATTGAGAAGTTATATACAATTATTAGAAATTGGCATGATGGAGACTATACTTATCAACCTGATGATCATATTGAGTTTAAAAACGGTCGTATTGTTATTACCTTTAAAGATGGTCGTACACAAGATATAACCGATATAGTGATGCCGGAAGTAGCAACAATTGGCGCTAATAATCCATATGAAGCTGAAGGTCTATTAGAAGAGGAGAGTAAAGATGGAATTCGTCGAAGATAAAGATTTTAATCTATATGTAGAAAGATATAAAAAACTCCCTTTAAAAGAGAAAAAAGAATTAGTTGAAAAAGAAATGGAAGAATTATTAGTTGTATTGAATACGATAAATGAAAAACATGGTAAAGAACCTAAAATTTTATTTAATCGGGAAATACTTGATTTAAAAAAAGATAGTGCAACCGAAGATGACTTTGTAGAAGCAATGTTTGTTTATATTAATTCAATCAAAGAATTATTGGCAACTTTAATTGAAGAAATAAAATAATAGGAGGAAAAATGGAAAAATTAGAATTTGGAGAAACTGCAGTCTTAGAGGATGGCAAAGAATATGTTTGTTTTGCTAACATAGAAGAAGACGGCAATAACTATGCTTATTTGGTTAGTAATTTTAAACCTTTAGAGGTTAGATTTGCTAAACAAATTACGAATAATGGTGAATTACTTTTAGAAATAGTAGAAGATCAAATATTAAAAGAGCATTTATTTGATTTATTTAAAGAAAAAATAGGAAAATAACGTCATTTGCATTTTTTTCAAAATATAGTATAATATCTAATAGGTGATTTAAATGGAAGCACATATATGGCAGTACATTATAATACTAGTTGTAATGGCGATCATTGCTATTGCAATTATACGCTCAAAACGAAGGGATTTTAAATTAGATGCTAATAAATTAATCGAATTATTAGGCGGAAAAGACAATATTGAAAATTATGAATTTAATAAGTCGAGATTTATTGTTGACTTAAAAGACGTTGGAAAAGCTAATAAAGAAGGAATTCAGAAAATTGGCGCTCAAGGCATTGTCGAAATTGATAATCAACTTAAGATTATTTTAGGTGAAGATGCCAAACAAATAAAAAAATATATTAATGAATTAAAGCGATAATAATCGCTTTTTTTTGTCATTTTTCGACATGGTTCGACAAAAATAAATTATATAATAACAGTGGTGATAAAATGAATTTTATAGATATCTTCTTACTTAATTTAGTTTTAGTATCAGTACCACTATTAATATATATGGTTTATATCATTACAAATCAGAATATACAACCTAAAGAAAAAAATTTATTTTTATCGTTAACTTTTATGTTATCTTATTATTTAATAACTCATTATGGTGAAGTTTTACAAAGTGATTTTACTTCTTTTTTTACAGGTATTATTATCTTCTTTCTTATTTATAAAGAAATGTATATTACCTCATCATTTTTAATGTTTCTCAATTTATTAGCATATCACCATAGCTTTTTATGGATTTCTTATGCTTTAATAATGATTTTAGTTATTATTAAAATGTACCGAGGATTTAATGATAAAACTTTTCTTTTTCTATGTGCATTTTTCTATATAAGCTCATTTACAATTTGGGGAATAATGAATGATATATCATCTTTAGAAATCTTTTTTATCCTAATGATGTTTATAACAAGTTGTTATATTGTTTATCTTTTTTATCAAAAAGGAATAGAAGCTTTAAAAACTCATTTAAAATATCAAGAATTACAAAAAGAAAAACAAATACGTTTATCTTTATTTAAAATTACTCATGAAATAAAAAATCCTATTGCTGTTATAAAAGCTTATTTAGATATGTATGATACTAATAATTTAAATCATTCTAAAAAATATATTCCTATTATTAAGGGTGAAATAGATAGATTATTAGTTCTATTACAAGATTTTTTATTAGTAAATAAAAATAATATGAATTTAGATATAATGGATCTTAATATTCTAATTGAGGATGTTAAAGATAATGTAGCTTCACTTATGGAAAGTAATGAAGTAAATTTTGAAATTGATACCATTGATGACGAATTATTTATCAATGGTGATTATAATCGTTTATGTCAAGTTTTAATTAATATTTTAAAAAACAGTGTCGAGGCTAATCCACATCATATTTTATTAAAAGTTAGTGAAGATGATAATAATTTATGTATTAAGATTGAAGATGATGGTGATGGAATTCCTAAAGAAATTTTAAATAAAATATATGAACCATTTTATACTACAAAAAAATGCGGAACAGGTTTGGGAGTTTCATTATCTAAAGAAATTATCACCGCTCATCAAGGTACTTTAAATTATACATCAGAGGAAGGAATGGGCACGATTGTAAAAATTACTTTACCTACTTATAATGAATTATGATATAATAAAATTGGGTGATAATATGAAACCATTAATACTTTGTATAATGGATGGTGTAGGTGAAAGAGATTCTTTGCACGGTAATGCCGTAAAGCAAGCACACACACCAACTTTAGATAAATTAAAGGAAAAGTATGGCTATGCTAAATTAGAAGCTAGTGGAACTTTAGTAGGATTGCCAGCAGGCCAAATGGGTAATAGTGAAGTAGGACATATGAATATAGGTGCAGGACGTATTATTTATCAGCCTCTAGAACTTATAAATAATAGTATTAGCACTGGAACTTTTTTTCAAAATGAAAAAATTTTAGATGTGATGAATCATGTTAAAAAAAATCATTCTAAATTACATATTATGGGATTATTAAGCGATGGTGGAGTTCACTCTCATATCAATCATTTATTAGCACTTTTAGATATGTGCCATAATAACAACGTTTCAAATGTTTATCTTCATTTGTGCACTGATGGGCGTGATGTTGACCCACAAAGTGCTTATACTTATATTAAAATAATAGAGGATAAACTTCACTTTCTAGGTTTTGGAAGTATTGCTACGATTAGTGGACGCTATTATACAATGGATCGTGATAATAATTATGATCGTTTAGCTAAAGGTTATGATGCTATTGTAAGAGGTATTGGACCTAAAGAAACATCAATTAAAAATTTTATTCAAAAAAGTTATGATAATAAAATAACCGATGAATTTTTAATTCCAACAATCTTTGATGAAAAGGGATCTGTTGAAGAAAATGATGCGTTTATTACTTTTAATTTTCGTAAAGATCGCATAAGAGAATTATTTACATCTTTGACTAATCCAGATTTTAAAGATATGGATATCGTTCATTTTAATAATTTAAAAACATTGACTATGTTGCCTGTTGTAGGATCTGTTAAAGCGCCACATGCTTTTGATGATCCAGATCCAAAGCATATATTAGGCGAAGTTTTAGAAGAACATGGATTGTCACAACTACGGATTGCTGAAACCGAAAAATACGCACATGTTACATTTTTCTTTGATGGCGGTAAGGAAATAAATTACAAGCAAGAAGATAAAATTTTAATTCCATCTCCTAAGGTAGCAACTTATGATTTAAAACCTGAAATGAGCGCCTATGAAGTAACCGATAAATTATTGGAAGTGATGGACAATTATGATGTTATTATTTTAAATTATGCTAATGGCGATATGGTAGGGCATACAGGAATAATGGATGCGGCTATTAAAGCTGTTGAGGTAGTTGATGAATGTCTTGGTAAGTTATATGATAAAATTATGACTTTAGGTGGTATGATGATGATTATCGCCGACCATGGAAACAGTGATTATATGCTTGATGATAATGACAATGTTATTACTAGTCATTCAACAAGTTTAGTACCTTGTATTATTACAAAAGAAGGTTTAACATTAAAAAATGGTAAATTAGGCGATGTAGCACCAACTATTTTAAAATTATTAGACATTGAAAAACCAGTTGAAATGACAGGCGAGGTTTTATTTTGATAACTTATGTTGATTGTACTTTGAAAGAAGTGATAACTGCTTATCGTGATTTATTAAGTAATTATCCTTTTTTCTTTTACATTTTAGGAATTAGTTTAATTTTAGGAATGATGATAATTTTAACAATACCATCCAAAAGAGCCTTTACTTTAACTTTAGTGACAACATTAATAAGTGTTATTGCTATTTTTTATTATCGTGGTTTTGATATGTTTAATCAAATTACCTCAATCTTTAATAAACATTTCTATCAAAATATTTTCTTTTATTATTGGAATGTAATTATTGGATTAATATTAATCCATATCACAGTTCACGAAACAAGACGTGATAAAACCTTTAAGATATTTATGATTATTTTTTATATTTTAACTCTTACTAATTTTATTTACTCATTATATATAACAAATATTGTTAATAATAATATGTTACTAGTAGTCGGAAATATTGCTCCATTAATTGTAGTAGGAAATATTATTTTATTGATAATGTATATGTATTTAATTTTATTAAAAATTTCAACTCCCAAGCAAAAACAAAGGAAAACACATGCTTTTTTGACAAAATAACAGTAAGGTGCTATAATGTCTACTAGTCTTTGAAAAAAGGAGTGAACAATCTTGAAAATTACGAGCGTTAATTTAGTTATAAGCGCAGTTAGAAGGAGTCAATATCCAACAGACAATAAGCCAGAATATTTATTAGTTGGAAGATCAAATGTCGGAAAGAGTAGTTTTATTAATACGCTTATTAATCGTAAAAATTATGCTAGAACTTCAGCAACCCCTGGTAAGACACAAACAATTAATTTTTATTTAGTTAATGATGATTTTTATTTAGTAGATGCTCCAGGTTATGGTTTTGCGGCTCTTAGTAAAAAGAAACAAAAAAAATTTGGCTTAATGATGGAAGATTATTTACAAAATCGCCCAAATTTGAAGCAAGTCTTTTTATTAGTAGATTTTAGACACCGTCCTACTGATGATGATATCATGATGTATAATTTTTTAAAGCATTATAAAATACCAGTAACGATTGTTGCAACTAAAACTGATAAAGTTGGTTTAACTTTACATCAAAAACAGCGTAATACAATTTTAAATGATTTTGAATTAGTTGTTGGTGATGATTTTACAATGTTTTCCAATGTTACCAAATTAGGTAAAAATGAAATATATCAAAAGATTGAGCGGACAAAATAGTGACCCTCAATCTTTTTTTTCATAAAATATAATGGTGATTTAATGAAATTAGAGATGCAAGAAGATGATATCTTAATAATTTTAAAAGAAGAAGAAATTAAGAAAATTGATTTTGAAGACATCGATAAAATTGAATCATACTTTAGAGATATTTTATTGAAATTAAAAGAGATATATGATATAGATATTAATGGGTTTTATAATATTCATGTATATGTAGATAAACGTGAAGGAATGGTTTTAAAATTAGAAAAAGAATATATAGATTATTATGATTCTTTTCATCAAATAGAAATGCGGATTATTAAAGAAGATGTTACATTTTTATATGAAATAGATGATATATTAGCATTACCATATCAAGATTTGAATATTTATATATATAATGATAAATTTTATGTAAAGAGAAAAAATAAAAAGAAATTATACAGTTTATATGAATTTGGTAAACTTATCTATAATAATACGGAAATGATTATCAAAAATGGTAAAGAAATGACAATTTTATAATATTTAGCAATAAATATTATATTTTTTTGGTAAAATTTGTTATAATAAGTTATGTATAAGAATAGGGGTGGATTATGGAAACAAAAAAATCAGTATTATTTCTTATGAATGGATTTGGGTTAGAAGTACCACGTTCTTTTAATATTTATAAAGCTACATTAATGCCTTCTTTAGATAAAATATCAAACTATTATCCTTTTGTTAGTGTTTTTGCAAGTGGAACTGAGATTGGATTAAATAAAGGTCAGTTATCAAGTTTTAAAGCTGGTTATACTGCTTTTAGTTCATTTGGTAAACCACATAAAAAAGCTAATGTTATTCAAGCTAAAATGGATGACAATTCATTTTTTAATAGTCCAGTTGTATCAGCAACTATTAATTATGCTTTACAAAATGAGTCAAAAGTACATGTTTTATTTTGTATAGGTGAGCGAACTGAGGATTCGCAATTTATGCAATTGAAAAATTATTGTATGTTTGCTCATCAAAAAGGTGTTAAAGAGATATGCGTACATGTTTTTTTAGGTGATAATAGTATTAAAGATATGAAAGTATCCTCATATTATTTAAAAATATTAAAATATCATGTAACAACCTTAGTACCTAATTGCCGCGTTGTATCTATTGCCGGTCGTAAATACTTAACCGATGCTCTAAAAGATGAAATTATTGGTTATTACCGTATGATTGTTAGTGGTGTCGGTGAAGTATGGACAAATTATGAGGAAACGCTTGATAAAAAATATGAAGGTAAAGAAAATGATGATAATATGGGAGCATTCTTAACTACCCGCGAAAATATCATTAAATCATATGATAGCGTTTTCATGTTTAACTACGAAAATTCTTTAGGTGCTGAGTACTTAGACATATTACAGCACCCAGAACAATATTTTCCAGTTGGTAAATTTCCAACCAATATTATGATTAATTCACTATTTGAAATTGAGGGAAATCCTAATATTCCATATGCTTTTGAAAGTAGTTTACCAGATAATTACTTCTTTAAATCATTACCTGATGATAAAAGAGTTCTTATCTTAGCCGATCAAGATCGTATTGAATATATTAGTAAATGTTTAAACGGATTTCGTAATGAATTTAAACCTAATATTAATGTTTATCCAATTGCTGATAAAAAGAGAAGATTTGAGTTATTAGCGCAATATCTAGGGGCTTATTTAAATCAAGGAACATATGATTTAATTATAGCTGATTGTGATTTATTCAATGAAAAAGTAGATCAAAAAACAATTGATCAGTTAAGAACAAATATGTCCTTAATGGATAAATGTTTAAATGTTGCGTATACTCGTTGCATTGAAAATGATTATACGCTATATTGTACATCTTTATATGGTATTAAAACACAATTGTTCTTATCTAAAACATACGAACAAATAGACTTTTCACAAAAAACACCATTTATTATTGCTGGTAAAAATGTTACACGTGCTAATACATCATTACCAATTGATGGTAACTTTACGCAAGTAGCTAATTTACTATTACAAAACATGGGTGTTATGAGTGAAGAGGATAAAAAAGCTTCCTTAGTAGTTAATAAAAACCCAGAAGCAAAGAAAAAGCAAATGTTCTTACTTATTGGAGCTGTAATCTTAGCCTTTTTAATCTTTATTGTTTATGTATTACTATATACATCAGGTGTTATTTAAAAGAGCTTTTTGCTTTTTTTTATTTGCTATGATAATATGTAAGTAATAAAACTTAATTATAAAATAATAAATATCATTAAAAATAATTGAATATGTCAAATTTTGTAAGAATATTACCGAAAAAATTTTTAACGTTTTGCATCATTAATGGAAAATGTACTGTTGTTTGATTATTTCATCTAAACAATGAATTTTATATGTATTTTAATTTTAGTTAACATTTGTGTTTATGATAAAATACATATAGAAAGAATCAATTTAGGGTGTTAGTATGAATTTAAAAAAACTTTTATGGGTGTATTATTTAAAACCAATATTTTCATTACTGATCTTAGTACCTTTATTATTTGTACTTCCTCAAAAAATAGATCTTACACATGATATACCATTTTCGCTTAAAGTAATTGTTTTAGTGTATTTAATATTTAAAAGTATTTCTGTTTTGAAGGATAAAAAAGAAATTGATACCCTATTTGAGAAGAACGGTAAATTTTATAAAGATGAACTTAATAAAGTCATTTTCCAAACTAAAGGAAAAGAAATTTTAATATTTACTGAAAACTTAGCTTTTTTAATTGGAAATAATGTTGAAATTTGTTCATATGATGAAATACTATTGATGCATAAGAAAACTCGTCTTGAAAAATATGGAGGGGTTGTAAAATGTTTATTTTTATTAACTAAAAAAGCCTGTTATAAAATTTATCTTTATCATCCACAAAGTAATTTATCTAATGAAAAAATAGCATCAGAATTAGAAAATTTATTAATATCAAAGAATCCTAATATTTTGGTTGGTAAGACAGTTGAAAATAAAAAATTGTTAAAAGAAAAATACGGTTTTAAAAAATTTTGGATTCTCTATTTATATTGTTGGTGAGTAAAAATTATCAATCTTATTTTTATTTAATAAAAAGTGATATAAATCTGATGCAGTATAATTGCAAAGATTATATACTAAATATGATAAAATTCATCTTTTGCCCAATAAATTTAGAAGTAAAACAATTAAAGAAAAATACAATATAGTAGTTAAATTATTATTGCTTATGTCATCGCCTCTATGTTTTTTTCTATGAATAAAAGATAATCCGTATACATTAGAAGTAGATCATATTTAGAGGTAGGTGTAAAATGAAAAAAAGATTAATTTGCATTTTATTAGTTATCTGTATTGTAGTTATTTGTTCAATTAATATATTTCATTACTATAGATATAAACATTATGGTGATTTAATTGGTGAAACATATAGTATAGGGCGGACTAAATATGGTAGACCTTTGTATGACAATGGAACATTTTTTTATATAAAGATAATGATAAATATGTAGTAACCAATTGTGATTATGGAACGATTAATTCTATTGGCGTATTCTCAGAAAATGGCAAATGGTTGTATACAAAAAAATTTTAAACCTATTAAATATAATTATAATATGAATTATATAGATTGGGATTTAAAAATGTTTGAAGAAATATATGGAAAGTATCACGTTAGTTTAAATTATGGTGATATTTTGTATGGATATTTAACAAATGATGCGAAAATCATAACTTTAAAAACTTCAGCAAACAGCAAAATTATTGATATCGGACAAATTGATTTAATGAAACAGTTGTAGAGAGATTTTTTTAGAATCTTTAAAAAAATCTCTTTTTTCTTTTTATACAGGAGGTAAAACATATGATTGAATTTATATTAAAATATTGGTTAGAGATACTTTTTACAATTATAAGTTCTAGTGTAGCTTATATGTTAAAAGGTTATATGAGTTTAAAGAATGGTTTAAAAGCATTACTAAAAAATGAAATTATTAGAATATATGAAAAATATATGGAATTAGGATACTGTCCTAATTATATGAAAGATAATATTAGTGAAATTTATAGGAATTATCAACACTTTGAAGGTGATATATTTGCTAAAAATATTATATATTAGTAAGAATATGAATTGTGGTTATTCTCGTAATATAGATTATTAAAACTAAAATATTTAAAATCTCTATTTACAGGTAAAATAAAAAGAAAATATAGTAATTGTAAGAGAGTTCATAAAAGGTAATGTATGCTGATAGAACATCAATTATATTTGAAAAAACAAATAATAATGTGATATACTAAATACGTAATAGTATAGACGATTTGATAGGTTTTAAATATAACAATGATGTGTACTATTATGTTAAAAATATACAAAAGATATTATAGGAATATTGGATAGTAATTGTAATTTAATAGTAAATTATAAATATGATAGTTGGGGCAATGTGTCATCTATTACTGATAGCAATGGAAATATTATAACTGGTAGTACCAACATAGGAATGATTAATCCATTTAGATATAGAAGTTATTATTATGATATGGAAACTAATTTATATTATTTAAATAGTAGATATTATAGTCACGTATTTAAAAGATTTTTGAATGCTGATTGTATTATAGGTGCTAATGGGGATATAATGTCTTACAATTTATATTCTTATTGCAATAATTATCCTATTTCTAATTTAGATATTGACGGCCGAAGTATTGCGTATTATTTGACAATACAGAGGTGCTTTATTGAGATAGTAAAACGTACATATAAGAAAGCAACGACACAAAAATTTGAATATTTTAATATGCCAGAAAATCCCGAAGATAGAGTATGTCCTCCCCCTGTTACAACATCTAAAACAAAAAATAGTAAGAAAGATAATAGAAAAGATAAGATAAAAGAAGAACTGTACTTGCATAGTAAAATCACATATCAAGTTGGTTTGAATGGTAAACTCGGTGTTGAAGGACTTGGAATTAAAGCTAGTTTTGGTCTTGGATTAAATCAAGAATACGAATTGTATGATGAAAAAATGAAATGCTATAATGTTGTAACTGCTTCAGTTGTATTTATAATTGGAAGTGAGCGAAGAAGGAAAACACAAATTAATTGTACAACTGGAGAATCATTAGGATATGATGAAATAATTGAGCAAGAGTGGTACTTTGGCCCAGTGAGATATCAAGAAGATAAAGGAATATATCTTGATTTTGGAACAGGTGTTGAAACATTTTTGGCTAATATAAGACTTGGGTTTGAAAAAATTTTCTGGTAGGAAAAAGTATATTGAAATTATATATTTAATTTGTTTTAATTTGATTAAACTGTTATAAGTTAATATAATTAGGAGGGAAATATGAAAAAGAAATTTAAAATCTTCTTTATTATAGAGGCTGTTATTTTTTATTTATGTTGTATGTTTGCTCTTTCTTTGTATGGAATAATTTCTGCAAGCCAAATAACAGAAGAACACTTTGTTGAATATATAGAAAGTAAAGGATGTACGATTATTGATAGGAGTAGTGATGATAAAGATATAGAAATTTATTATGAAACCGATAATTGTCCATATCATATTAATTACTTAATAATTTCTAATAACGAAATCAGACGTAATATTTATCAGGAAATAAAAGAAAAAGTAGAAGACAATGAAAATAGAAAACATGGTGATGGTCTTCAGTATTCTGGCATAAATTACGCAGAAGTGTATACCATTGGAGATTATTATAAAGTTGTTTCTATGTATAAAGATAGCATTTTATTTATAGAAACAGATATTGCTTTAAAAGATGAAGTAGTGGAGATTAAACATGATTTTGGATACTATATAGAAAATAAAAGTAATTTATACATATTATTTTTGATTTTTGGAATTGTCGATTTAGTGTTGATCTATATTACTTATTCGAACTGGAAAAAAATAAAAAAGCAACAAGTTAATGAATAATAAAAGAGAATATTTTTCTCTTTTTCTTTTCGTCTAAATGGAGGTGATAATTTATGATTGAGTTTATTTTAAAGTATTGGTTAGAAATTCTTTTTACAATTATAAGTTCTAGTGTAGCTTACATGCTAAAAGGTTATATGAGTTTAAAAAATGGCTTAAAAGCATTACTAAAAAATGAAATTATTAGAATATATGAAAAATATATGGAATTAGGATACTGTCCTAATTATATGAAAGATAATATTAGTGAAATTTACAGGAATTATCAACACTTTGAAGGTGATATATTTACTAAAAATATTATATATTAGTAAGAATATGAATGATTGTTATTCCCATAATAGAGATTATCAAAACTAAAATATTTGAAATATCTATTTACAGGTAAAATAAAAAGAAAATATATTAATTGTAAGAGAGTTCATAAAAGGTAATGTATGCTAATGGAACATCAATTATATTTGAAGAAAGAAATAATAATGTGATATACTATATTCGTAATTCAGTTGAAGATTTGTTAGGAATAAAATATAACAATAATATATATTATTATGTTAAAAATCTACAAAATGATATTATTAGTATAAAAGATAGTGATTTTAAAAATAAAGTTTGCCAATCAGTAAAATGAAAACAAGGGAAAATAACTATTGAGAGTGAATATTTTGAGTTTAATACCGACCGTGATTCATGGCTCAACTATAACAATAGATGGTGTAGTAACGAATGGTATGGGAAAATTAAATGTGACAATTTATGATATATATGATTTCGCTCATAGTAACGAGTATGGAATGGTGGATATAATAAATAACATAGCTAATTATTATGAAGGTACCGCAATAAATAACTATGAAATTTTCATTAATATAGAGTACAATTATTGGATTGGTAATTGTTAATTTGATATGTATATAGGGGGCATCAATATGTCTAAAAAAAATCTTATAATTTTATTAATTTTAATTGTTTTAGTGAGCGGTTGCAATGATGGATATGGAGATTATCGAATCATTAATGGTTACAATTTAGAATTTAGACCAATTGATATTGTTAATATAAGATTAATAAGTATGACTGGTAATAGTATTGAAAAGTTAGCATTTAACGATAGGTATATTTATTTAAAAACTCCAGAAGAGGATTATTTTATTATTGATGCATTAGAAAGGAAAAAAGTAAAATTATTAATAAAATCAGAATTATTGTTCGAAAAAATGGTTGAATCAAAAAGGTTAGTTTTAGAAACACCGGAAGAATTAATAAAAAATCAAACAGTTACAAGATATGAAGATGTATATTATTTGATATTTGATATTGTAATGTATGAAGGTAGTGTTGGTGGGTATGTTATATCATGTAATTATTTACTGTATAAAGAATATGATACCATGAAATATATTATACCTAATAAAGTTATTAAAGTAGAATATGATGAACGTTATATATTTGCTGAACAAAAAGTTAGCGAAAAATTATATATTGGAGAAGATAATCCGGATTATGAGTCGGAAATAGGAAAAATAAATTATTGGTATATTGATACATATACGCGTGAAAAGTATGGACCATATACTAAACAAGAAATAAATGATATAAAAAAAGAATTAAATTTATCGAATTTAACAGTTGAGTATCCAGATTATGATAAGACATACTAAATATTATAATGTTTAGAATTATCAATTTATAGAATTCTAGACAGCAAAGTAAAATAAAGTGAAAAAGAGATTAAAGATTCTCTTTTTTTCTTTTGTAAGGAGATGTAAAATATATGATTGAGTTTATTTTAAAGTATTGGTTAGAAATTCTTTTTACAATTATAAGTTCTAGTGTAGCTTATATGTTAAAAGGTTATATGAGTTTAAAGAATGGTTTAAAAGCATTACTAAAAAATGAAATTATTAGAATATATGAAAAATATATGGAATTAGGATACTGTCCTAATTATATGAAAGATAATATTAGTGAAATTTATAGGAATTATCAACACTTTGAAGGTGATATATTTGCTAAAAATATGGTTGATGAATTATATAAATTACCTAGTGAGTTAAAGGAGGTAGAAGATGTTAAAGAAAATATTGAACGACAAGTTACTTGGCAAAGTGCTTAAAACATTTATAGAAGGCTTCATCGCAAGCATCATTGTTGTTTTACCAACTACAGATTTATCTAATTTTGATCTAGTTAAATCTATGATGGTAGGTGCGATTGCTATGGGAATAAGTGCAGTTTTAAATTTAATACAGGAGAAGTTAAATGGAGAAAGCTATACTTAATGTAGATGTTTTATATATTAGTCAAAATATGAATAGCAATTTTTCTCATAATGGTGATTTAGCTATTGATATATCAAAACTAAAATATTTAAAAGCTCCGTTTACTGGTAAAATAAAAAGAAAATA
Organism: uncultured Bacilli bacterium; assembly: GCA_944373145.1. Taxonomy (GTDB): domain Bacteria; phylum Bacillota_I; class Bacilli_A; order RF39; family UBA660; genus UBA5578. The sequence continues at coordinate 128,739 of CALWAL010000001.1, read as the reverse complement.
TAGTAATTGTAATGGCATATGGTTAGAGAGTTTAAATAAAGTAGAATATGCTGATGGAACAATTGATTATATGACTATTATGACATTACATGATAATGATGTATCAGATTTATACATTAATAAAAAATAAAGCAAAGTGATAAAGATGATAAAAACAATATCGTCTTTTTTTATTGTAGAAAAATATAACATTTTAACGATTGAATTAATTAATATTGGTTATATAGATGAATAGGGAACGCAAATATTTTATTATGATGAATTATTTGAAAATCTTCTGGAAAAAATAATTCACGATATAGTGTCACTCGTAAAATCAAAAAATTTTAAGGGTTAAGAGGGATGTATAATAAAAAATAAATTTGGTTATATGAAAAACTCTATTAATTTTCATATAGAAAAGTTAAATTGCAAGATTGATGACTTGTGGTTTTAGTTAAAGATATTTAATTAAATAAATTTTATCACCTAATAAATTTTGTACTGTTAAATTAATCTTACACCGTTAATGTTTTTAACAAGATTGTTTATAAAATAATAATAGTAGGTGGTAGTATGAAAATAAGAGAGGCTTTATCAAGGAAAATAACTAATTTTTGTGAAGAAGAAAATATTTCTATAAATCAATTTGCAAATATGTGTTGCTTAACTCAAAGTACCATTCAACATATTGTGGAAGGTAGAAGTAAAAATCCTAAAATATTAACTATCATAAGAATTTGCGATGGTATTGGAACATCGGTTTCTACATTTTTTCAAGATGATGTATTTAAAGATTTAGATAGAGAAGATTAGAAAATAGTTGGTGAAGTATGGATTTAAATAAAGTAGGAACATTTATAGCAAATTTAAGAAAAGAAAAAGATTTAACTCAAGCAAAGCTTGGAGAGATGCTTGGGGTAAATGATAAAACTGTAAGTCGATGGGAAACTGGAAAAAATGCACCAGATATTTCTATTCTTAATGATTTAAGTGAGAAATTAGACATTAGTGTAAAAGAATTATTGAATGGTGAAAGAAATTTAGAAAAAGATATAAATATAGAAGCATTAAAGTATTACAACAATAGAGGTAAGAAAAGAATATTAATATCTGCTATAATAGCTATTTTAATTATACTTTTACTTTCAATATTATTTTTTTCGATTAATAAGTATAATCAATATAAAGTATTTAAAGTTTATTCTAGTAATAGTAATTTAAATTTAGAGGGGATAGTAGTATTAAATCCGCATAGAAATATTATAGTGTTAAGAAATATAGAATACAGTGACTATAATGAAGGAACAACAGATGAGATTAGTTCTAAATCATACTATGTAAAGTTGCTTTCCAATGATAAAATAATAAAAAATGAGATATATAATTTTGACAAAGAAATGAAATTGCGTGATTTTTTAGAAACATATACATTATATGTCGATGAATTGTTAAAGAATTCTGAAGATTTAATATTGTTAGATAATTTGATATTATATATTGAATATAAAGAAAATGATAAAATTCAAGATATTTCATTTGATTTATATTTGGTTGAATCCAAATAATAAATATATTTGAGAATTTTAGAATATACTTTTCTTCTTTTCGTGAGGTATATAGTGAGAGGTCATACTCTCAAAACCATATGGTGAATAATATAATGAAAAGGAGAAATTATGAAAAAAATTTTAATTATGTTAGCATTATTATTTGCTCTGCCAATCACTGGAAATGCTTTGAAATTTGAAGAAATATCAAAAGAAGAAAAATATTTTAAGACAACAATATATGACTCTAATTTGACAAGAGCTTCTAGTAATTATGCTATTACAGAGGAAATTACTCAGGAGGAATACGAAGCTTTTAATCCAAATATTATGCCATTAGCCTCCACTAGTACTATAACTACTTATAAAAAGCTAACTACTTATCTTTTAACTAATGGTAATTATTATAGATATAAAGCTACGTTAGAATGGCGTAATATTCCTAAAGTAAGAAGTTATGATACAATCGGTATTGGACATTATAGTAGCGTTATCATAAGAGGTTCTACTCATTTTAGCCAAACATATTGTCCAGTGGATGATGATTGTAGAACTATTAGTTCATATTATGAAAAAATAACAGATACGGGTTCGGCAGCAACTTTTAAAGTTCCAAGTGGTGATTTAGAATCTCTTGAGCAGACATTTTATTTTGATGTAGAAAAAAGAAACCCTTCTTCTACAGTTATTGCTCAACAAGCTTCTGGTGACTATTCTCATGCTATTCGAACAGTGACTACAACTCAAGCACGAAACTTTAATATTAGTAATGCAGGGATTCAATATGATAGTTCCGTTTTAGATTATTTTGATGAGATATCACAAGCAAGTGTTACTTGGTCTGGAACTTGGTAATAAAAATTTTTAATGAAAAAGATAAACATTTAGTTTATCTTTTTTTGATTCTCTAAATAAGAGAGTTAACTCCATTAACGTGTGGTGTGAAATAAGCATATCTATATTTTATTGTACTTGACAAATTAATTTTGTTGAAATTTGTGGAGTGCTTATGAAAAGAAAATGTAGGAGTCCTCCTGTCTAATTAAGAGATTTTTATTAGATAGGAGGATAGGAATGAATTTACCAAAAAGAAGAAAAGTAAAGGACAATCCATACACATTGGAAGTTGATCATTTGCTAACTTTTATAGATAGTAGGGGTAATAAGCAATCAATAAAAATAAGTGATGAATTATATAAAGAGTTTAATCAATTTGAATTAGATACAATAAAAGAAATGAACGAATATGATCGCCATCTTGTCTCATATGAATACTGTGATGAGATTTTATATCATAAAGTTAAAGGTCAACAAAAACTATTAGAAGATATAGTATTAGAAAAAATTGTTTATGAAAGACTTTATCAAGAAATAGAAAAATTACCAGAAGTTCAAAAAAAGAGATTAAAGTTATATTATTTTGAAGAAATGACTTTGGAGGAAATTGCTCAAATTGAGAACTGTACAAAAATGGCAATAAAGTTTAGTATAAATGCCGGTTTAAAAAGAATATTAAAAAATTTAAAATTTTAGACTATACTTTTAGCTTTTTAGTGAGGTATATAGTGAAGGAATAAAATTATCACTATATACCTTTTTTTATATTTTGATTATTCATTTAAAGTGACTATTGATAAAAGATTCCTTCTCTATATATGCTCTTTGACAATTTAATATACACAATTAAGTACATTCCTATTGTTCTAGCACGTTAACAAGTACGCTTGCGATTAATACTTGGTTATAAATATTAAGTAGCTATTAATAATGCGATAACAAACAATAGCAATAATGATACTTCTATTCTAGTAGTCTTGTGAAACTCAAGAAGGTGGAATCCCTATGGAGTTGATTAGCTATCAACCGCTTAATTGTGAAGTGAAGAAATTTTTGATTAATAAGGAGGGAAAAACAAATGAATTTAGATGATCAAAAATTAACCGGTGTAGGAGAATTAGTTATTAATGATTCTTTAGATGCACCATTATTAGAATTACAAGTAAAAAGAAATAGTGCAACTGTAGTGCCAACTTCAAATGATTTAATTGTATATGTAGATACACAAAATTCTACAACTCCTACAGAAAATAGAAGGGAATATATTTTTAATTTAAGTAATGCTTTACAGTTTAGTGAGTCTAGCGATGTATTTAAAATGAATTTAGTAGTTAAAGATAATGATATTGCAATGAAAACTACTGTCACTAGATTAGATGAAACAGTAGAGGAAGTTGATACTCTATTAGTTTGTTTATTTGAAGGTACTAACTATATTTATACAAATTATAGTGGTGCTGATATCGAAGTTATTTATCCTAAAAACAATGATATGAATAAATATTTTTTAAACAATGCTATTTATGCAAATCACAAATATAAAAATAAAGGCGATTTTTCATTAGAAGATATTTATTTTAAAGATGCATTTACTAAAACAGAAAATAAATTAAATTTAGAAGTTAATAACGCTACTGTTGATTGTATTACATCTAAAAATAATAAGTTTAGTTTGGATGCAAATGGAAATTTAGTTGTTAATAGCATTACTAGTAATAATAATCCAACTTTTGATATTTTAAATGCTTATCCAGTTGGAAGTATATATACTTCTAATACTAATAATAATCCAACAAACTATTTTGGTGGATTATGGGAATTGATAGATAAAGAATTTCAATCAACAATTAATTCAGTTAGTGATACCACATATTTCACTCCAGGTACTAATGTATCAGGTAGTACTTGCTATATATGCCGATCTGGACATAATTTATATGTTAGGCAATTAGTTACTGTGAATAAAATTTTAAACGATAATAGTTGTGAATTAGGTTCCTTTAATTTATCAAATCTTGGAATAGTTTCTTTGGGTATGAGTTTATTTGGATTATTAGCTTATAGTGATGCTAGTAATACAGGAATTGTATATAATGTTGGATACTCTAATGGTACAGTGACTCAAATAGATGTATTTAATAATACTTCAACATCTAGTGGTAAATCTTATTATTTGATGTTTAACATTACACTTGCTAAAGATTTAATGATAGATAGCTACTGTGATAAATTTTTATGGAAAAGAGTTGCTTAGAATTGACTAGGAGGTAGACTATGAAAGAAATTGAAATAGTTGGTTTGAGAAAAGAAAAGGAAAAACATTTTTTACAAGAAAACGGAGAAATGATTGCTAAAGTATATAGCAATCCAGTCCACTTTAAAAAAAGTAATAAATATGAAGAAATAGACAATACTCTTATTAAAGAAAACAATTATTACAAAAATAAGAATAATGATTATATTGTTCAGTTTATGGAAAATACTAATCTACTTCTTATGAAAATGATTAAAGATGACTATTTTTTAGAAATTAAGTTAAACGATCAAAATAATGTTAAAGGTAAATTTTTAGATAAAAAAGTAATTTATGAAGATATCTTACCTGGCATTGATTTAGAATATTCATTATTACCTACTAAAGTAAAAGAAAATATTATTTTAAAAAATAATAATATTGATAAAATTAGTTTCTTGATTAAAACTAATTTAAACTTAGTAGTTAATGATAAAAAAATAGATGCAAAAGAAAACGATAAATGTATATTTACTTTTGAACCATTGTTCATGATAGATAATAATCAAAATATTAATTATAATATTCATTATAATTTGATACAAAATGAAGTAGGATATCTATTAGATTTAGTACTTGATGAAGAATGGTTAAATCTTACTTCATATCCAGTTATCATAGATCCGATAATTACAAATACAACTCAAGAAGGTAAAGTGTATGACACTTATATTTATCCAGGAGATACAGGAAAAGATAAAAATAGTCAAAATATATTAAAAGCTGGTGTTGAGCGAATTAATAATCAAGATATAATTAATAGAACTTTAATAAAATTTGATTTGCCAACTATAGGAACAGGAAGTCAAATTATCAAGTCATACTTAAACTTATATAATTATGGAGATGGGCCACTAGCATTGGAAAAAATAGATTGGAATGTAGTTGATGTTCATAGACTAACGCAAGATTGGAATGAGAATACAGCAAACTGGACTATAATGAACAATAAATATGATCCTAAATTAGAAAACTATTCATATTCAGCTAGAAGTGCTTGGATTATTAGGGATAATACTTATGAAATAGTTGAATTAAGAAGTCTTGAAATGGATATAACGAATTTAGTTAAAAAATGGTATTCAGGTACTCCTAACTATGGATTGATGGTAAAATCACATAATGAAGAATATGAAGATGAATTATACCCTGCGTTTTTTTCTAATGTTAATGAATCTTTAGCTCCTACACTTATAATTCATTATCGAAATCAAAATGGCTTAGAAAGTTATATGAATTATATACCTCAAAGTTATTCTATCGGAGATACTAATATTAATACTTATAATGGTAATTTAGTAGGGCAATTTCAGATTGGAAGAACTGTCGCCGAAAAGAATACTGTAAGTTTGAATTTAATTTATAACACTAATGATGTTATTTTGGATAATGATTATGGAGTTGGTAAGGGATATAAATTTAATTACCATCAACTAATTCAAATACCCGAGGAAGGCGAAACTACTGAGGAAATAAATTATTTAAAATATATAGATGCCGATGGGACTATTCACTATTTTCAAGAACAATTAGATGAAAATGATAAGTCGACAGGTAATTATATTGATGAAGATGGTTTAAATTTAACAATTACTAAAGCAGAATCTAAATATAATATGATAGATAAATATGGTAATATATCATCGTTTAATATTATTAATGATATAGGGTACTTATCAATTATTACTGATACCGAAAATAAAGTAATACAAGTTATTTATGATGATAACAATAGAATTACTAAAGTAATTGATCCTAATAATTCAGAAATTAATATAATTTATAATGAAAATAGTATTGTTATAGTGAGTACCGATGAAACAGTAACGTTAAATCATGAAAATAATAAATTAGTTAATATTACTAATTTATTAGGACAAACTATGTTCACATATAATTCTAATTCTTTAATTGAGTATATTACAGATATTAATGGATTAAAGATAAAATATGAATATTATGATCAAATACCATATCGTATTAAAAAAGTATCAGAGTATAGTATTAATGATACTTTAGGTCAATCATTTGACATGACATATTCGTATAATACAACAACTATTAAAGATAATAAAAATAGAGTTCAAACAATGACTTTTAATAATAATGGTAATTTAATATCTAGTAGTAGTCTAATTGATAGTACTAATTTAAAAGGTGCTTATTCTATAGCTAATAGATATTTGGAGACTGAAGTAGTTGATTCAAGCAATCCATATAAAAATAAAGTAATTGACTCATATATGCCAATTAAGTATGTTAATAATTTACTATCTAATACAAGTTTTGAAGAAAATACAATTAATTTTATAACAGAAGAAAATGAATTAACATTATCTACAGAATATGTAAATAATGGTTTAAAAAGTTTAAAAGCAACTTCTAATTTTTATCAAGAAGTAAATGTATCAAAGGGTAAATATTATACTTTCAGTGCTTATATTAAAAATAATCAAAATATAACATTATCATTATCATATGATAGTGTAGTAAAAGAAGAAATTATTAAAGCATCTGATGAATTTAAACGACACGATATAACTATCTTTTATCCTGAAGAAGCAATCTCTAGTTTAAAAATAAGATTTATATTACCTGACAGCACAACTTTTTATATTGATGATATTCAATTAGAAGAAGGAGAGATAGTAAATAATTATAATATGCTATCTAATTCCGACTTTTCTTTAGGATATTCTGATTGGACATTAAGTGCTAGTGAATATAGTGAATTAAGTCCTAGTGGCCCAACAGAGGACTCTGAAATTACAACTATTGATAATAGTGAATGTTTTAATGTTGTGTCAATTAATGATAATGATGATAAAGCACTTAAAATATCAATGGCACCGACTAAGAATTCAACAATTTCTAAAATCTTTCCAATTAAAGGGAAAACAGGAGATGTTTATGAAGTATCTTTTTGGTATAAAAATGAAGGTATAACAGGTATTGATTTATACGATAGTATTCAAAATAGTGTAAGTGTAGGATTTAATTACATTGAAGAATCTGATTTGGGTACAGGAATACTTATGCCAGATAAAATTAATTCTAAATGCGAAGAATGGCAATATTATCGTTACACTTTTGTAGCTATGCTAGATTATGATGGTATAACATTAGAATTTAATCAAGCTTTAAATTTTAACGATATGTATATTACAAATATTTGTATGTTTAAAGATCCTAGAGAAATCAATTATAATTATGATGGAAATGGTAACGTATCAACAATATCAAATTTATCAAATGAGACAAGTAATTTTAAATATGATTCAAACAATCAATTGATCAAAATGACTGATCCGCAAGGAAAAAATTTAAAATACGAATATGATAATTTAAAGTCAGAACGTATTTTAAATGGAATCTCAGAAACTGGAATTAATAATACCATTAAGTATGATAGTTTTGGCAATCCGATTATTACTAAAATTGTTAACAAAATTCCAAATGAAATAACTAATGGTTTATATCGTATTAGATGTAAAGGAACTAATGATTATTTAAAAAATATCAATAAAGCAATTGTTTTTGATGATGAGGAGTGTAATCATGATTTATGGCAATTTACCTTATTAGAAAATGGCTATTATACAATTAATCATAATGTAATAGGCGATAATTATTTTACTGCTACATCTAATCAGATTGTATTAGCTCCAAATAATTTAAATAATTCACTATTTAAATTAATAGAGCAAGAAAATGGAAGCTATTATTTCCAATTATATCGCGATGAAAATGATACAGTTGAAAGTAATTTGCCTAGATATATTAAAAGAGAAAATAATATTCTATTTATATCAGAGTTAATAGAACAGGATCCAAATTTTGAATTTTACATTGAAACTATAGAAAATGAATTTATTGAAAGTAGTGCTGAATACACTGAAGATAGTAAATTTATAAAAAGTGTAACAGATTCTAATTTAAACAAAATGACATATGATATTGATTTACTGACTGGATTACTAAATTCAATAACTAATCCTAAAGGAAAAGTAACCTCTTACACTTATGATGATAAAAAGAGAGTTATTGAAATTAATCAAGGTGATAAAAAAATAAATTATACCTATAATTCTAATAATGTATTATCTAAAATAAAAGATGATGATAAAGAATATAATTTTGTTTATGATGAATTTTTAAACATTAAAGAAATTAAAATTGGAGATAATATTACTTTAGTTACAAACCATTATGAAGAAAATAACGGTAATCTGATATCTTCTACATATGGTAATGGTCATATTATTAGTTATGCATATGATAATTTCGATAGAGTTAAAACAATAATTAAATCAAATGATACATATAAATATAGTTATGATAATCAAGGTAATCTAGTTAAATTAGAAACTAATAGTGATATTTATAAATATGCGTATGATTTGTCACAAAAATTAAATTTATATAAATTTAATGAATTTGAAGTAAAATATATTTATGATACTTGCGATAATGTAATCGGTAAAGAACACAGTTTAGATAACGTTCAGAATAGTATTACTAATATTTTAAATAAAGAAGATGCAATTGTAAAAACTGAATTTGATAATAATAGTATTAATTATAATTATGATTCATTAGGAAGATTAATAAATAGAAATATTAGCAATGTTTTTAATACAACATACACATATTTAACAAATGGTAATAGAACATCTTTATTAATCGATAGTATAAAAAATAATAATGATATTTATAAATATAAGTATGATAAGTTAAATAATATCACACATATATATCATAATAACATTTTGGAAAATGAGTATAGATATGATAAATATAATCAATTAATTGAAGAGAATAATTATATTGATAAAGAAATTATCAAATATACCTATGATAAATTTGGAAATATCTTAAATAGAAAAGTACTAGATATGAATAATTATGATATTAAATTAGAAGATAAATATGAGTACAATAATTCTAATTGGAAAGATCAGTTAACTAAATTTAATGATTTAACAATTTCCTATGATGATATAGGTAATCCATTAACAATTGGAAATAATACATTAACATGGATAAATGGTAGACAATTAAATAGTTATAATAATAACACTTACAAATATAATAGTAATGGTATTAGAATTGGTAAAACAGTAAATGGAGTAAAAACCGAATATTATCTTGAGGGAACATCAATTATATTTGAAAAAAGAAATAATAATGTGATATACTATATACGTAATAGTATGGACGATTTGATAGGTTTTAAATATAATAATGATGTGTACTATTATGTTAAAAATATACAAAAAGATATTATAGGAATATTGGATAGTAATTGTAATTTAATAGTTAAATATCGATATGACAGTTGGGGAAACATATTATCTATTAAAGATAGTAATGGTAATGATATCACAGATAGTAATCATATAGGTATTATAAATCCATTTAGATATAGGAGTTACTATTATGATAATGAAACTAACTTATATTATTTAAATAGTAGATATTACAGTACTACATTTGGTAGATTTTTAAACGCAGATGGTATTATGGCCTCTAATCAAGATATAATGAGCCTAAATTTATATGCTTATTGTAGCAACGACTATATTAATAACATAGATAAAAATGGTTTTGGAATTAGATGGTTGACTAAATTAGCAATAAAAATAGGAAATTATTTTTTATCTAAATTTGAAAAGGTTGAATTAGCTAGTAAAATGTTGAATCATTCAGCCAAAGGAAAAGGAAAAAAATTGTCGACTGATATTTATATTGAGTTAACCAACGAGTTAGGAAGTTCTAAAGAGATAAATGAAGAAATAAGCAAGGGCATCAAAAACAGTAAAAATGGCAAATTTACTGTTGTTTCAAGTAAAAATTTTTCTTCAACATCTAATTTGAAAAACGGGGTTGGAAAAGCAAATTTTGAAATATATGGTTATCAATCAGAAAAGTGTGAAGATGTTTGGTTTATTGATGTTAAGGTATATGATACATATGATTTTGATGAATGGCGAGATGATAGTACTTTTTCTGGATTTGCTAATAATTTGGGGTATATGTGGCAAGATATGGGTATTTTAACCCCATATTATTGGGAAACCGATTTTTCAATTTATATTATTGGTGATGTTAGCAAATGCAATTATGAATGGTAAAAATTATTCAAGGGTGATTCAATGAAAAAATTTCTTTTTTTAATATTTGTTTTAGTTATGATTTGTCTTAGTATTTTATTCGTATCTGTTGATAATAATCATATGCTAAGCCATTATGAAAAAATGAAAATAAAGTATGAAGTTAAGATTCCGGTGCCTGACTATGTAATATATTATCAGGAGAAATTTTATTTTTCTGATTATACTAAGTATAGTGTTTATGAATATGCTGACGACAATAAGAAGAAAGAACTTCTAAAACTTGAATGGAGGTATATTGAAGAAGAAAAAAAAGTTTTATTGAATGAAATATTTATGAATGAGTTAAATTTAGAAAAAAATATTCCACGAATAGATGAAAAATGCTTATATTATTATGAAACTGCTAATAATGGGCGAGATCGATTGCATATTTTATGGCCATATAATAGTAATTTTATATACATCATAGATGAAAATTTTTAGGTTTTATTTCGGAGATATCAAGCGATATCTCCATTTTTATCTTGAAGAGGTGATATATATGATTGAGTTTATTTTAAAGTATTGGTTAGAGATACTTTTTACAATTATAAGTTCTAGTGTAGCTTATATGTTAAAAGGTTATATGAGTTTAAAAAATGGCTTAAAAGCATTACTAAAAAATGAAATTATTAGAATATATGAAAAATATATGGAATTAGGATACTGTCCTAATTATATGAAAGATAATATTAGTGAAATTTATAGGAATTATCAACACTTTGAAGGTGATATATTTGCTAAAAATATGGTTGATGAATTATATAAATTACCTAGTGAGTTAAAGGAGGTAGAAGATGTTAAAGAAAATATTGAACGACAAGTTACTTGGCAAAGTGCTTAAAACATTTATAGAAGGCTTCATCGCAAGCATCATTGTTGTTTTACCAACTACAGATTTATCTAATTTTGATCTAGTTAAATCTATGATGGTAGGTGCGATTGCTATGGGAATAAGTGCAGTTTTAAATTTAATACAGGAGAAGTTAAATGGAGAAAGCTATACTTAATGTAGATGTTTTATATATTAGTCAAAATATGAATAGCAATTTTTCTCATAATGGTGATTTAGCTATTGATATATCAAAACTAAAATATTTAAAAGCTCCGTTTACTGGTAAAATAAAAAGAAAATATAGTAATTGTAATGGCATATGGTTAGAGAGTTTAAATAAAGTAGAATATGCTGATGGAACAATTGATTATATGACTATTATGACATTACATGATAATGATGTATCAGATTTATACATTAATAAAAAGATAAAGCAAAGTGAAATATACTATCAACCTGGAGTAAAAGGTAATGTAACTGGTAGTCACATTCATATTGCAGTAGGAAAAGGAAGATTTAAAGGAATTGGTTGGTATAAAGGAAAGTATCAACCAAAAGTAAAAGCATATGCTTGGCTTATTAATAATCAATATGATATAACTAAAGCGTTATTTTTACATCCAGATGTGAAAGTATCTAAAAATTCATATGAATGGAAAATCTATGAAGAAAAAAGTAATAATTTAAAAAAATCTAATAATGAAATTGCTAAGGAAGTTATTCAAGGAAAATGGGATAATGGAAATATGCGAAAGAAAAGGTTAGAAGAAGCAGGATATAATTATAATGAGATACAAGATTTGGTTAATGAAATATTAAGCAATGATAATAAATATTATATAGTTCAAAAAGGAGATACTTTATGGGATATAGCGATGAAGTATAAAGTATATTGGAAAGATTTATATGAAGAAAATAAAGATATTATTGGAGATAATCCTAATTTAATTAAAGCAGGACAAAGATTATTAATTAAATTTTAGAAGGCAATCTTTAATGATTGTACTTCTTTTTTTGTTCTATCTTTTTATTGTAAACATATATTTTAATGAAAGAAAGTAGGTCATATATGGAAAAAGTAGATATTATTAAAAGTATTACGGAAAGAACCGGTGGAGATTTATATCTTGGAGTAGTAGGAGCCGTTAGAACTGGTAAGAGTACTTTTATTAAAAAGTTTATTGAAAATTTAGTGGTGCCTAATATTGAAGATGAGTATGAAAGAAAAAGATGTTTAGATGAGATACCACAATCAGCTCAAGGTAAAACAATTATGACAACTGAGCCTAAATTTGTTCCTAGTAATGCAGCTAGTATTAAGATTGATGATTTTAGTGCTAGTGTTAGATTAGTTGATTGTGTTGGGTATGTAGTTGAGGGAGCAAAAGGCTATGAAGATGAAAATGGTCCAAGAATGGTTAGAACACCTTGGTATGATGATGAAATACCGTTTGTTGAAGCAGCTGAGATTGGAACAGAGAAGGTTATTAAAGATCATTCTAGTATTGGTATTGTTGTAACTACTGATGCTTCTTTTGGAGAAATTAGTCGTAGTAGTTATATTGAAGCAGAAGAAAGAGTTATTAGTGAATTAAAAAGTATTGGTAAGCCATTTATTGTATTATTAAATTCAGCTCATCCAATGCTACCAGATACGATTAATCTAGCTGATAAGATGCGTGAGAGTTATAATGTGCCAGTTATGCCAGTTAGCGTAGAAAATTTAAATGAAAAAGATGTTTATAATATTTTAAGAGAAGCTTTATATGAATTCCCAGTTTTAGAAGTAGAGGTTAATATGCCTGATTGGATTGCTTCTCTAAAACCTGATAATTGGTTAAAGAAAATATATATTGATAAAATTAAAGAAAGTGTTGTTGAAGTTGATAAATTAAGAGATATTGATACAATTACTAAACATTTTGAAGCATGTGAATATATAAATCGTTCATATATTTCTGAGGTAAATACTTCAACGGGAGTTGTAACAATTAATCTTCATGCTCCTGATGAGTTATATAATCAAATTTTAAAAGAAATTGTTGGTGTTGATGTAAATAGTAGGGCTGATATTATTGCTTTATTTCAAGAATATAATGAAGCGAAAGTAGAATATGATCAGATTAAAAGTGCTTTAAGTATGGTTAAAACAACAGGATATGGAGTTGCTAGTCCAACTCTAGCTGATATGAAATTAGAAACACCCGAGGTTATTAAACAGGGTAGTCGCTATGGTATTCGCCTAAAGGCGGTAGCACCTTCTATTCATATGATTCGTGTTGATGTAGAATCGACTTTTGAACCAATTATTGGTTCTGAAGTTCAAAGTAAAGAATTAATTGATTATTTAATGAAAGATAAAGAAAATATTTGGAAAAGTGAAATATTTGGCCGTGGTTTAGATGAAATGGTTAAAGAAGGAATTCAGGCTAAGTTATCACTATTACCAGAAGGAGTTCGATTTAAGTTACAACAAACTTTAGGTAAATTAGTTAATAAAGGTTCTGGAAATTTATTTACAATTGTTATATAAAAAGTTAAATATTAAGTTTAACTTTTTTAATTTGACAAATGTAATATTTTGTGTATAATAACACCTATTGCATTTGGAGTGTGATACGATGACATTATTATTGATTATACATTATTTAATGCAGAAAAAGGGTATAAAGAAATTTTATTAAAATATAATATAGTGAATTTGCATTTTTAAAAAAATGTGTTATTATATTAAATCGTCAAAGCGAGTTATTGTTTTAGTTTTGGTTGTGCTCTTACATTTTAGGCTCGACTGACACGGAGGGAATATGAAATTAAAAAGAATGTTTTTTATTTTATATGGTTTTGCTTTAGTGTATTGTTATCATCTTTTTGTATTTAGTGAAACACCCTCTTTGGATTTATCAATATACGATAAGGTGATTGTTGTTATCTTAGTCGTTTTATTAATTATATTATTTATTGGCTTTAAGATAAAAAAAGATATTCAAGAATAAGAAAAAACGTTCAAGATTGAACGTTTTTTTATATTTCTGGTTCCACTGGTTCGGTAGGATCGGTTGGGTCAGGATCTGGTGTTGGTGGTGCTACCGTTCCTGTACTAATTGTAACAGAAACACCACTAGAAGCACTTTTTGTAAATACGGAATAACAAGATTTAACAACAACCGTAACATCACCGTAATATCCAGTTAAATCATAAGAAGTTTGATCGGTCCAACCAACTAATGTTTCTGTACCGTCAGCATTTTGAACATATATATTATATCCAAGGGTTCCCAACACTTTTTTATTAGTATTTATTAAACTTTTAACATAAGCATTTAATTCTTTTGTTGTTTCATAAGCTGATTTATTTTGTTCTGTTAAAACTGTAGTATTGAAAGCATCTGGTTGTGCAATTCCAGTCCAAGAAAGATGAACTGTACCGTTTTCAGCGTATCCTTGTAAATTAGTAACAGCATCTAGAGTATCAAAACGAGGAGATACAACTTTAGGTTCCGTACCTTTTACAAACAATACTTTTTCACGATATTTACTTGGTGTATTTTTACTTGGCAACATTAGTGTTGCATTACCAGTCTCAATTTCTACTTCAATAACACTATCAGGTTTTTCAAAATCATCTTTATTTTTGAAAATACCTTTAGCTACAGCTTGGAAGATTCTTGCATGTTGTAAACTACTCAACATGTTATGTCCTTCACGAATACTATCATATCCATACCAAATGCCAATTGAATATTCAGTATTATATCCAACTACCCAGTAGTCTTTAACCGCTCTTGATGGTAAATCAAATCTTTCAAAATCTTTTTCATCATAGTTAGTTGTACCGGTTTTAGCAGCGTATTTAACACGGTTAACATTATAATATTTACCGGTATCAAGACCATAAGAAGCGGCCTCTTGAAGCATTTTAGAAATCATATAAGCGGTATAATCATGCATAACTTGATTAGTTTTAGAATTGTTAACATAAGTTTCACCAGTATCAGAGTAAACTAATTTTGTAAATGAATATGGTTCAGTATAATATCCTCCGTTAGCAAAAGCAGCATAAGCCGCAGCCATTGATAGTGGAGACTCACCATTATAACCACCAATAGCATGAGCTTCATGAAGATATGATTCTGGACTAAGGCCTAAACTTGTAACAAATTTTTGAATATTGGCTTTATCTACATTTTTGAATGTTTTTAAAGCTGGGATATTACGTGATAATTTTAAACTTTCCGCAATATTAATAAAGTTTTTATATTTTCCATCCCAGTTATTAACTTCTGTACCATCACTATATGTTACATCTTTTTCATCAGCGATAACAGTACCAGTGCTCCAATTTAAGTATTCGATTGCTGGACCATAATCGTAAAGTGGTTTAGCGGTTGAACCAATTTGATAGTTAATATCAGTAGCATGGTTCATGTTAGCAGCTCCACTTGTATCACGGTTACCACCAACAGCAACTAAAGCACCTGATTCAACATCAACAACCGCAACTCCAGCTTGAACTTTGCTATTTTCCCATTTATAAGTATCACCAACCATAATATTTCCAACATGGTTTTGCATTTTTTTATCAATTGTTGTATAGATAGTCATTGAGGTTGTACGTGGGTTTATACCGGTTTTTTCTTGAACTTCAGCAACAACAGTATCAACAGCTGACATTGCTTCTGGTTCAATATCATCATTAGTATTAGATGAATTTGGTGATCCGACAACCATTTTTTCAACGGTCATTTTAAGAGCTATATTATATTCTTCTTCACTTATGTAACCATGTCGACGCATGTAGTATAAAACCATTTTTCTTCTTTCTTCAGCATTTTCTGGATAGTAGAATGGATTTAATCGTGTTGGCGCTTGGAACATTCCAACTAGAATAGCTGCTTCAGATACATTAAGATCTTTAGCACCTTTATTGAAGTACATTTGTGCTGCTGCTTCAACTCCGTAAGCACTACCAATTTGGCCAGCATTAATATAGAACTCTAATATCTCTTCTTTGGTATAAGTTGTTTCAATTTTGAAAACAGACATATAAATATCAGTAAATTTACGAACAATACCTTGCCATCCTGTGGCCGTTAAGTCTTGTACAATATAGTTTTTTGATAATTGCATTGTTAAAGTAGAAGCACCACCGGCATCACTTTGACCAAGTAATTGTTTAAAAGCTGCGACCATAAAACGTTTAATGTCAACTCCATTATGTTGAAAGAAATTGGCATCTTCAGTTGCAATTAAAGCGTTAATTAATACTTCTGGTAACTCATCATAAGTTAGAATAGAGCGATTTTCTAATCCAATAGTAGCCATTACTGAACCGTCACTATAAAGGATAGTTGTTGGTTCTTTAGAATATAAATTTTCTGGATTAAATTCTGGTGCATTATCAACTATATATTTGGCAAAAGCACCCAGAGCAATACATCCAAAGATAAAACATACACAGCAGAATAATAGAAAATATTGGAATATTCTAACTAAAATAGCTTTTTTATTGCTTTTCTTTTTTTCTTTTTTTGAACCTTTCTTCATTTCATCAACCTCTTCGCTACTTACGATTTCATCATCAACTTTATATTCGTAAATAACTTTTTCTTCTTTTCTTTTCTTTATTTTTTGTGGTTTTGATTTTTCTTTTGTTTCTTTCTTTTTTATTTCTTTTATTAGTCTTTTAATAAATCTTTTAATGGCAGGAAAGAAACATATGACATCAATGGTTCCTACTAAAAGGAAACTCCAAAGAAAGCCAATTGCAAATATACCAACAATAAAGGCAATTGCACTAATAATAAGAATTGCTACATTGGTTGGATTATTTAAAATCCCTTTTTTCATCTTTTTCATACATCACCTCAATATATTTTAAATAATCTAATCTAGGTCTAAGCCCAATTTCAATTAATTTTCCTTTTTTTTCAAAGTAGGAAAGGGGTATTGATTTTCTTGTATCACCTTCAATAAAATCCTTAATATCTTGCCACATTAATAAGAATGTTTTATTAAGAGTTACAAAACGAACAATTATAAATCCAATTCCACCATGTCTAACAATGCTATCTAAATGCTTTAATTGATGTTCATGAATATTAACTAAAGGGAAACTAGTTTTGCTTCTTGTTTCTTTAGCTTCAAAATCAATATACTTTCCTTTATATATACCATTATAGTCTGTTGTTGAAGGAATCTTGAAACTAGCTTTTTCAATAAAAGCATTATCACGCGATTTATAATTTACTTTATGAATGGTAATTGGTGTTGGTTTTTTATAAATAATGGCAATATCACATTCGCGGTAATATTCATTAGTAATATTTAAATCATCTTCTAGAACCATCCCACGATTTCCATAATTTATAATGTTGTTTGTACTGTTTTTTTGAATTCCGTTTGGATAGTTCATCCCACTCACCTATCAAGTATTATACTATAAAATAGAATTAATTGCTACCTCATGTATGTAATTCGACAATTATTAACATGCACTGATGATAGATTAAATGTGGGTGATAAAATGAAAAATAAAAAACATGTTATGAAGATGTTTGATACTATGATAAATGATATTAATTATATTAAATTAAATACTTATAAATTACCATCAAAGTAAAAGGTATGTTTGACAAACAACCTTTTTTTTGAGATAATAGCATTGAATAAAGAAGAGGTGGAAAAGATGTACAAAGATCGTATTGAATTAACTAGTCAAGATATCTTAGAGAAAGATTTTAAAATTGATACAAGAGGTTATCGACCACAAGAAGTTGATCGTTACTTAGATTTGATTATTAAAGATTACGATGAGATGACATCTATTATTCGAGAGTTAGAATCTGATAAGAAAGAATTGTTAGAAGAAAATATGCATTTAAAAAAAGAAGTTCGTAATTTAAAAACTAAATTAGATGTTATTGAAGAAAATGATTCGGGAGTTAGTGGTGCTAACGCTGATTTACTTAGAAGATTGTCAAACTTAGAAAAAGTAATTTATGGTAAAGAATAATATTTCGGCAAACGCTGTATATTTACATATAGATATATAGAGGAAAGTCCATGCTCGCACAAACTGCGATGTTTGTAGTGTTCGTGTAAAGGGAAAAAATAACCTTTAGTAGCATTTGCTAACGGCTCCGAGGTAACCTAAGTCTTTATGATATGGTTATATTAGGTATAAAAGTGCCATAGTGACGATATATTTTAGAAATAGAATAAGTGGAACGCGGTAAACCCCACGAGCGAGAAACCCAAATTTTGGTAGGGGAGCTTTAACAAGGAAATTGAACTAAGTTAGGGACCAAGCAATTGGTAGATAAATGTTTGCCACCTTATAGGTACAGAACATGGCTTATGAAATGTTATTGTTTTAGAATTGAGGTTTCGCATGAAAGAAATAGGAGAGAAGTTAAGAGAAACACGCGAAAGTATGGGTATTTCAATTGAGGAAGCAGCAGAAGATTTGAAACTACGGCCTTCACAGTTAGAAGATATCGAGGAAGGCAATCGTGAAGCTTTTAAAGATATTTTTTATTTGAAATACTTTATTCGTGATTATGCTAAATATTTAGGCCTTGATTATGAACAAATGGTAGAAGATTTTAACGAGTATGTTTTTGATTATACTTCAAAAATATCGTTAGAAGATATCAAGAAAGCTAATAAAAAGCATGAAAAAAAAGATAAGAATAAGGTAATATCACCATATACATTAGATAATAAAAATAATAATAGTTTAACAAAAACAATTGTTATTGGTCTAATTGTAGTTGTGATATGTGTTGGCGCTTTTTTAACGATAAATTATTTAAAGGATAAGGAAGAACCGCAAACAAGGAATAATGATATAAATGAAAAAAGAAAATATGATGTAAAGGTGATTTATGACAAAGAAAACTAAAAAAGGAATAATGAATTTACCAAATAAAATAACAATAACTCGTATTGTATTATCATTATTGATAGTAATTATTTTAGTATTACCATTTAATATGCTAGGAATTGAGATTCCTCAATTATATATAAATGAACAACTAGTTGTTGATGTTAAATATTTAGTTGTAGGTGTGTTATTTGTAATAGCTTCGCTTACAGACTATTTAGATGGTTATATTGCACGTAGTCGCAATTTGGTAACTGATTTTGGTAAAATGATGGATGCGATTGCTGATAAGATGTTAGTTAATTCCGTTTTAATAATTTTAGCGGCTCAAGGATTTATTCATCCAATTATTCCAGTTATTATTGTTTTACGTGATAGTGTTGTTAATTCAATTAAGATGATTGCTGCTAGTAAAGGTAAAGTAGTAGCTGCTATTAAATCTGGTAAGATTAAAACAGCTTGTTTAATGACAGGAATTTCTTTAACTTTATTTAATAATTTGCCATTTGAATTATGGAATATTCAAGTAGATAGTTTCTTATTGTTTATTGCGGCAATTATGTCTTTGATTTCTTGCTTCCAATACTATCAAATGAACAAAGATTTAATATTTGAAGATTAGGTAACTAATCTTTTTTTATGCTTTCTGGAAACATTCTTGCTACAAATATCTTAGTAATTTCAACAATATTTTCTTTTTTACCATTCATTAGCCAGTATTTGCCAGTATTGTATAAAGCTCCACCAAAAATAATTGCATCATATTTAGAAACGACATCATTAGTCTGATAAATTTGATGAATATATTCATTAATTCTATTTTGAATGATATTAGATAGATTAGATTTTTCTAATCCTAAAACAAATTGCTCGTTAGCTTTAAAAAATTCAAATACTTGTAACATTGTTTGATATTTATCATTAGGATATTTTTTAACAATTTCATCGCGAATACATTGATATTTTTGAAGTAATTCGGTCATATAGTTGTTGAGAATATCTTCTTTATAATAATAATTACGATAATAAGCCATTCTAGAAACGCCTGCTTTTTTTGTAATTTCCGTGATACTAATATCTTTGAAGTCTTTTTCTTCCATAAGTTGTAACAAAGCTTTAAGAATACATTCTTTAATAAAAATATTATTTTTTTTCAAACAAAATCACCTCATTTGTCACACTTTTAGTATATAACTATATAAAGTTTTCATTTTATGTTACAATTGTAACATAAAGTACATAGAAAGGAAAATTTTATGGGAATTGTAAATACTTATATAAAGAAAATTTTAAAAAAAATTAAACCATTTGAAGATAAAGAAAAGCCTTGGTTAAAATATTATAATGATATTCCAGAAAACCTAAATTATTTTAAGGGAAGTTTATATGATCATCTAAAAGATACGGTTTCTAAAAATGAAAATCGAATTGCTTGTCGTTTTTATGGCCGAGAAATGACTTATAAAAAGTTTTTACGTTCTGTTGATAAGATTGCTTCAGCTTTAAAACAGTTTGATGTTGTAGAAAATGAATGTGTAACAATATGTCTTCCAAATTCACCAGAGTCATTTGCTTTAATATATGCTATTAATAAAATTGGCGCTATTGCTAATATCGTTCATCCGTTATCAACAACACAGGAAATTGAAAGAGCTTTAAATGAAACAAATAGTTCTATTCTGTTTTGTGCTGATGTTTCTATGCCTAAAGCTCGCGATATTAAAGTAGAACATTTTGTAATGATACCAACAAGTAATAGTTTAAGTGGCTTTTTAAAGTTAGCCTATAATATAAAAAACGCTGTTAATATGCGCTTAGAAAAAGATATGTTATCGTGGGAAAAATTTTTAAATTATACTGCTGATGAAGATCCTTATTGTAAACGTAGTAGTGAAGATCCTGCTGCCATTATCTACAGTGGGGGAACAACAGGTAAACCTAAAGGAATTATTATTTCTAATTTAAATTTTAATGCTATGGCAGGGCAAGTTGTCGCTGTTTGTAAATATATACGTCCGGGGAACTCTGTTTTAGCCGCTTTACCAATTTTTCATGTGTTTGGTCTTTCGGTTTGTGTTCATTCTTGTCTAATGGCAGGAATGACACTGATAATTGTTCCTAAAATTGATACCAAAAATATCAATCGCGAATTAAAAAAATATAAACCGAATGTCTTCCCAGCTGTTCCATCTTTACTTAAATTAGCCATTAATGATAAAGATCCAGGGCGAAAAGCTTTCAAAGATATTAAATTAGTTGTAGTAGGAGGCGATTACTTGCCACCAAATGTTCGTCAAGAGATGCTTAATCATCTAAGAGATCATGGTAGTGATGCCGATATTAAGATTGGTTATGGATTATCTGAAGCTACTGGTTTTGCTAGTAGTACGGCTTTTCTAGATGAAGAATTAGACTCTTTGGGAGTACCTAATCCAGATATTTTAATTAAGGTCTTTGAGCCGAATAGTGATATTGAAAAAACAGTTGGTGAAGTAGGTGAATTATGTATTAGTGGACCAACAGTTATGATGGGGTATATTAATGAAGATGAAGAAACTAAAAAAACTTTGGTTCAGCATCATGACGGTAAAATTTGGTTACATACTGGGGATTTAGGGTATCAGGATAAAAAAGGTGTTTTCCATTACACTTCACGGTTAAAAAGAATGATAATAACTAATGGTTACAACGTTTATCCGATTGAGTTAGAGGATATTATTTCAAAATGTGAATATGTAGCTTCATGTACAGTTGTTGGGGTACCACATAAGATTAAAAGTCAAACACCAAAAGCTGTAATTGTTTTAAAAGATGGCGTTGAAGATACGCCAATCGTTAGAATGAAAATTCGCAAATATTGTAGTGCTAATATTGCAAAATATGCAGTACCAACAGAATATGAATATCGTAAAAGTATGCCTGTAACAGCGGTTGGAAAAGTAGCATATAAAGTTTTAGAGAAAAAGGAAGAAGATGATGAATAATTCTTCTTTTTTTATTAAAAATTACTTGAAAAAAAACATAGATATGTTATACTATATTTAGTAATCATTACTAATAAGGAGCTAAAATGAGAACGACTAAACAAAGAAAATTAGTGTTAGAAATTATAAACAATAGTCATGATCATCTAAATGCAGAAGATATATACTATGAGTGTCGAAAAAAACTTCCTAATATTAGTTTAGGTACTGTTTATAGAATCTTGAATCAATTGTCAGAACGTCAAATGATAAAACGTTTAAAGTTTGAGTCATATGATTGCTTTGATTCAATGAAACGTCAACATAGTCATTTTTACTGTGTTAAATGTCATCACATTTATGATATTTTTGATGAACTGATTAATGTTGATAAAATTAAAGTTCCTGGAAAAATTAATGATTATGATGTTAAGTTCGTAGGAACTTGTGATGTATGTTTAAACAAAAAGGAGGATTAATTAATATGGAGTTAAAAGGATCAAGAACTGAAGCTAATTTAATGGCCGCTTTTGCTGGTGAATCCCAAGCAAGAAATAAGTACACTTATTATGCTTCAAAAGCTAAAAAAGAAGGGTACGAACAAATTGCAGCGATTTTTGAAGAGACTGCAAATAATGAAAAAGAACATGCTAAATTATGGTTTAAAGAATTACATGATGGTGATATTCCAACAACAACTGTTAATTTAGAAGATGCCGCTGATGGTGAAAACTACGAGTGGACTGATATGTATGATGAATTTGCTAGAGTAGCTGAAGAAGAAGGCTTCAAAGCAATAGCTGCTAAATTTAGAGGCGTTGCAGCAATTGAAAAAGAACATGAAGAAAGATATCGTAAGTTACTTAGCAATATTAATGAGAAATTAGTTTTCTCTAGTGAAGGAGATGCCATTTGGATATGTCGTAATTGTGGACATATTGCGATTGGTAAAGAAGCTCCAAAAGTATGCCCAGTATGTGCTCACCCACAAGCTTATTTTGAAAGAAGAGCAATGAATTATTAAAAGACCATATGGTCTTTTTTTATTGCTTAATATATTTAAATTTATTATAATATTAATATCTCAATAAGTAAGAAAGGAAAAAATATGTTAAAAGTATACAATGTTAAAAAGAAATTTATAAAATATCAAGAAAAAGGTCAAAAGAAAGAATTCTTTGCTAATGATGGTATTAGTTTTGAAGCTCATGAAGGTGAAATATTAGGCATTTTAGGTCCAAATGGAGCTGGAAAAACGACATTACTTCGTATGATTGCTGGTATTTTAGAACCGACAGAAGGTTTTATCGATTTTGATGGTATGAATTACAAACAAAATGAGTTAACTATTAAATCAAATTTAGCTTATTTATCTGGTAATACTAAAGTATATAAAACAATATCAGCTTATGAATTATTAAAAATGTGTTGCGATATATATAATGTTTCAAAAGTAGAAGCCGAAAAAAGAATTAAAGAAATATCCAATTCTTTAGAAATGGAAAGTTTTTTATACAATCGTATTGAGAATTTATCAACAGGGCAAACTCAAAGAGTTAATATTGCGCGATGCTTAATTCATGATCCTAAGTATTATATTTTTGATGAAGCAACGAGTGGGTTAGACATCATTTCAAGTCAAATTATTTTAGATTTTATAAAAAAAGAACGTAATCGTGGAAAAATTGTTTTATATTCAACGCATTATATGGAAGAAGCTGAAAATATTTGCGATAGAGTAATTATGATTAATAAAGGTGTTATTATTAAAACAGGAACTCCTGAAGAAATTAGAAAATATACTAAGACAACTAATTTAAGAGATGCTTTTTTTGCTTTGATAGGTGGTGCTAAAGGTGAATAATCTTAAAAATATCCTAAAAAAAGAATTGCGTGAGATGTTTCGTGATACGAAGTCTTTAGCAATGATGTTAATTATTCCTATTATGATTCCGTTGCTAATTTTTGGAATGTCTGCTTTATTTGAATCACAAATTAATATGCCAGTGACTTCTTATAATAAAATTGGCTTTAGCTATGAACTAAGTGATGAAGAAAAAGATTTGGCCTCTTTGATGAATATTGATGTCGTAGAGATGAGCGAGGATGAGTTAATAAATGATTATCGTGACGGTTTAGTTGATTTATATGTTACAAAAGAAGATAATAAATATATTTTAAATGGTGAAGCTAATGAAACTAGTAGTTATGCTTCTAGTCTAGTTGAAACGTATTTTACAGCTTATAAGGAAGCATTACAAGCTGATTATTTGGAAAATAATAATGTAGATAGTAGTGAAGTTCTAGATATTATTACGATTGAAAAAAATTTAACTGAAAAAGATAATTTTTATGCTAGCTATATTACCACTTACGCTTTCTTATTTATTATTATGGCAATAACAATATCAGCTACTTATCCATCAACTGATACAACAGCCGGAGAAAAAGAAAGAGGAACACTAGAAACACTATTAACTTTTCCAATCAAAAGTCAAGAAATTATTATTGGAAAATATTTAAGCGTATCATTATCTTCAATAATTACAGGTATTATAAGCTTAATTTTAATGATTGTTTCATTAGCACTTGTTAATGATATATTTGAAATTTATAAAGGTGTTGATTTGATGTTACCTACTAGTGGAATTATCTTTTCTTTGGTAGCTATTATTTCATATTCGCTCTTAATTAGTGGTTTATGTATTGCGATTGCAAGTAAGTGTAAAACTTTTAAAGAAGCTCAAAGCGCACTAACACCATTAACATTTATTTCTTTTTTTCCAAGTATGATTGCTTTTATGATTGATATTGAATCATCTGCGCTACTTTCATTGATACCATTTTTGAACTTTACATTATTATTTGAAGATATTTTAGCTGGTAGTGTAAATATTTTACACTTATCATTAATGGTTATTTCATCAATAATTGTAATAGTAATCGTTTTGACAGTTATTATTAAACAGTATAAGTCAGAAAAAGTATTATTTGCAAATTAACATGAGTTTTACACAACTATGTGCATAACTTTTAAATATTTTACATATTTAAACAAAAATGTCTAAATTATGACATTTTTTTGTTTTTTGATTTTTATGAAAATATTTGTGATATACTTTTAATAGAGGTGATATGATGGAAATTATAGTTGAAGGTAAAGCAATTTCATATTTGAAACCAGATCAAGTAATTATCAATTTTGATTTTATTATGAAAGGCAATAGTTATGAAGAAGTTTTAGAACTAGGAGTAAAAAATGTCGAAGATTTTATTCAAAATCTTATTTTGAAAAATGGCTTTGCTAAAGAAGATTTAAAAACTAGAAGTTTTACTATTAGGGAAGACCGTAAATACAATGAAGCTACTCGCAGATATGATTTTGATGGATATATTTATAGTCAAGGGGCAATGTTGAAATTTGATTATAATGCATCTTTATTAGCACACATATTTGAAGAATTATCAAAATTAGCTACCCCACCTAAAGCGTATGTTAATTTTGGCATTAAAAATGAGCGTGAATGTCGTAAAAATATGTTAGGACTAGCTTATAAAGATGCTAAAGAACAAGCAGAAATGATTGCTTTAGCCGCTGGTAAAACTTTACAAGATTGCCTTAAAGTTGATTTTAAACCAATTACAACAAGTTATATTTCACGTAGTAGTTTTAATGGCGATATGTTATATGAAAAAAGAGCAGTTGGTCGTGGAAGTACTAGTGAAGTTATCACTAATATTTTTACACCAGAAGATATTGAATTAACAGAGAACTTATATTGTGTTTGGGTAGCTGAATAATATGTATAAGTTAATAGCGTTAGACTGTGATGGGACATTATTAAATGATCATAAAGAAATCAGCCCTAAAACATTAATTTCACTTAAAAATCTTAAAAATATTCAAATTGTTTTAACAACATCAAAACCTTTTTTCAAAGTAAAAAAATATTTAGAAGAATTGAATTTATTGCATGATAAATGCTATACAATATCGTTTAATGGTGGTTTAATTTTAGAAAATAATGGATATGTTCTTCATAAAGATATTTTGCCTACTTCTGTTGTTCAACAAATTGTTGATTTTGGACGTAAATATGATTTGTATACTTTTATTTATGAAGAGGATAGAATTATTGCTAATGAATATTGTGATAACTATATTGAATTTAATCCTGATACACCATATTATGTTGCGGATTTTACTAAACTTTTGTTAACTGATTTAACTGTTCATAAGATTATTATTCATGGCGATTCTATGGAAGTGGGAAAAGCAAAAGAAGATTTAGAAAAATTAGATATTAAGGTAGAAATAACATCTAGCAATATTCATAATATTGAATTTATCCCTTTAGGCAATTCTAAAACCAAAGGATTAGAGTGTTTAAGCCACAAATTAAATATTAGCCCAAAAGAAATGATAGCTTTTGGTGATAATGAAAATGATTTAGATATGTTTAATTATGTTGGTTATAAGGTGGCAATGGGAAATGGTATTGATGCTTTGAAAAAAGAGGCCGATTTGGTAACAACAAGTAATAATGAAGATGGTATTGCTTTAGCACTTAATAAAATGCATGATGAAGGAATTATTTAGAAGTTTCGGATAATTCCTTTTTTAATTGAAATAAAAAGAAGCTTATAGTATAATGTCTATTATGATAGGAGCTTAGAATTTATGAGTAATTGGCATAGTGAAGAAATAGAAGATATTTTAGTAAAATTTGAAGTATCTATTGATGATGGTCTTACTAGTAATGAGGCTAATAAACGTTTAAACCAATATGGAAAAAATGAATTGCCGCAAAAGAAACAAGATAGCTTTTTAAAATTATTTTTTACTCAATTTAAAGATTCAATTATTATTGTTATGCTATTTGCTGCTTTTTTTTCTTTTTTAGTTGGAGAGTTAGTTGATGCTTTAGTTATTTTATTTATTATTTTAATTGATGCTGTTATGGGAACTATTCAAGAATGGAATGCTCATAAAAATGCTGATAGTTTAAAGCAAATGATTAAAACGATATCAACGGTTATTCGCGATGGAAAACAAGTTGAAGTCGATGCTAAAGATTTAGTTCCGGGAGATATTGTTTTACTAAATTCTGGTAGTAAAATTCCAGCCGATATGCGTCTTCTTAGCACGACTAATTTAACGGTTGACGAAAGTGCTTTAACAGGTGAAAGTGTAGCAAGTGTTAAACATATATCCGTTTTAGATTCTAATATTCCAATTGGTAACATGAAAAATATGGCCTTTGCTGGGACAACAGTAATTACTGGACGTGCTTGTGGGATTGTCGTTGGAACAGGACTTAATACAGAAATTGGAAAAATTGCTAATGAAGTTACAAAGGCTGATGATGCAAAAAGCCCGTTAACGATTAGAGTTGATAAATTTTCAAAACAAATATCATTAATGATAATAATTTTAGCATTTTTCTTAATTATTTTATTATTTTTGAAAAATTATCCTTATGAAGAAATATTTTTATCAGTTATTGCTTTAGCTGTATCAGCTATGCCTGAAGGGCTTCCTTTAGCCCTTACTATGGCTTTAACGATCGGAAGTAACCGGATGTCTAAACGCGATATTATTGTAAAAAAAATGAGTGCAGTTGAATCATTAGGTAGTTGTACTGTTATAGCAAGTGATAAAACTGGTACGTTAACAGTTAATGAGCAAACAGCTAAACGTATTATAGTACCATCTGGTAAGATTTATCATGTTACAGGTACAGGGTATAATGATGATGGTGAGATTGAAGGGTTCGATGCGAGTGCAGCCATAATTGCCAAATTGGGGGTTTTAAATAATGAGGCACATTTAGAATTAGAAGGTGAAAAATGGATACACTATGGTGATTCTATTGATGTAGCTTTTCTAGCTTTAGGTTATAAAGCAAATACTGATATTTCTCATATTAAAATAACAGGATCGATTCCTTATGAATCAGAAAATAAATACTCGGCGGTTTTTTATCATGAAAAAGATCATGATTTTGTTACAGTTAAGGGAAGTGTCGATACAATTTTAAATTTTTGTAATCGAATGGTTGTCGATGGTGAGATTATTCCTTTGAATCATGAGCAAATATTAAAGCAAAATGAAGAGATAGCAGCATTAGGATACCGGGTTATTGCCTTGGCTTGTGGTCCAAATCAATTTTTTGAACTAAAAGATTATTATACAGTTGACGATATTCCTCAATTAATTTTTTGTGGGTTGGTAGCTTTTATTGATCCAATTCGTAAAGAAGCAAAAGAAGCGATTAAACAAGTTGAAGCGGCTGGAATTAAAGTAGTTATGATTACGGGTGATCATCCTCTAACAGCATATTCAATTGCACAAGAATTAAATATTGCTGATTGCTATGATATGGTAGCTACCAGTACAGAACTAGATGAATATATTACTAAAGGTGAAAAAGAACTAGATGAATATATTAAAAGTAAAACGGTGTTTACACGTGTTACACCTTTGCAAAAATTAGAAATTGTGAATTCATACAAACGTATGGGTGAATTTGTGGCTGTAACTGGTGATGGTGTTAATGATGCACCAGCTTTGAAAGTGGCCAATATTGGTGTGGCAATGGGAAGTGGTACTGACGTTGCTAAAGAAACTGGTACGATGATTATTACTGACGATAATTTTGATTCTATTGTTGCAGGTGTTGAAGAGGGACGGTGTGCTTATAATAATATTCGTAAGGTAACTTATCTATTGATATCATGTGGAATGGCTGAAGTTTTATTTTTCGTTTTATCAATTATATTTGGTTTAGATATGCCGCTTGTAGCAATCCAACTTTTGTGGTTAAACATTGTTACAGATGGATTTCAAGATTTGGCTCTTTCGTTTGAAAAAAAAGAACCTAATATTATGAAAGAAAAACCAAGAAATCCAAAAAGTTCGTTATTTGATCGCAAATTGGTAGAAGAAGTTTTAATTGCAGGATTTGCTATTGGTTTAATTGTATTTGGCGTTTGGGTATATTTGATTAAATGGATTAACATGGATGTATCATCAGCACGTGGTTATGTTATGGCTTTAATGGTGTTTATGCAAAATATTCATGCTTTAAATTGCCGTAGTGAAAAAATTAGTGTCTTTAAAATGAAATGGAATAATCCTTTAATTATTTTTAGTATTGTTTTAGCAATTATTTTACAAATAATTATTATGGAAGTTCCAATGTTATCTGAATTTATGGAAACAACAAGTATTCCGGTTTCACATTTATTTATTTTAGGAGCTTGTTCATTACCAATTTTATTAATTATTGAATTGTATAAAGTTATTAGTAGTAAAAAAGAAAAACGTGATTAAATTCACGTTTTTTCATTTGACAAGTTCTTATTTTAAAAAACCATTTATAATTTGATTTTCAGCTTCTGTTGCACTTAATCCAAGTGACATTAACTTAATTAGTTGCTCACCGGCAATTTTACCAATACTAGCTTCATGAATTAGTCTAGCATCAATATTTTTAGCATCAACTTCAGGTATCGCTTGAACATGACCGTTATCTTGTAAAATTGCATCGCATTCAACATGACCATAACATTTATTATTACCATTTATTTTTGAAATAAATAGTTGGTCAGAATTATCTTTTGCAACTGATCTTGAAACAACATGGCAGCTTGCGTCTTTTCCATCTAAATTAATATCAAATTTAGTAGTAGCTTGTTGCTTATTTTCAGTCATAATTTTTTCAGATATTAGGAGAGTAGCTCCATCTCCTAGTGTTCCTTTAGTAACTCTTGTTGAAGAATCAACTCCAGATATTTGAACAGTATCCATTTCTAACGAAGCGTTTTTTCCTAAATAAAGTTCAGTAACTGGATCAAGATTTTTATGACCTCGACCATGACCTTCAGCATAATGCTTCTCAATATATTTAATTTTTGCACCTTCATCTAAATAGAAACGGTGGATGCCGTTGTGACTTGCATCTAAATTTTGATTGTTCCTTATTGCACAACCAGCCATGATAGTAGCTTTAGCATTTTTACCTATATGAAAATCGTTATAAACTTTATCATGAAGCCCACTTTTAGTGACAATAACGGGTATAAAAACTAAAGCGTTTTTGGTGTTTTCTTTAATATAAATATCAATGCCACTTCCATCTTCTTTAGAGATGATTGAAACATCATCGGTAATATTACGAACAATTGATTTACCGTTTTTGCGAATATTATATGCATTGCTTTTATTTAGTTCTAATGGACTTACATTTTTAATTAATTCTTGATCAGCAACATTCATAATCACAGCCTCCTTCGTTAGGACAGTTAGCACATATATTTTCGATGATTGCTTTTTTTGACCCAAAATAATCAATTTTACCATTTTTAATTAAGATGATTTTATCAGCAATATTTAAAATGCGTTCTTGATGGGTAATAATCAATGAAGCTTGATTATCATTATGCATTTTCTGAAAAATATTAATTAAATTATTGAAACTCCATAAATCAATTCCAGCTTCTGGTTCATCAAAAATATTTAATTTTGATTGGCGTAATAAAACGGTAGCAATCTCAATTCTTTTTAGTTCCCCTCCAGAAAGAGAACTATTTAATTCTCGATTTAAATACTCTTCAGCACATATTCCAACTTTCCTTAAAACATGACAAGCTTCTTGCTTAGTTAGTTTTTTATTGTGTGATGCTAACTTTAAAATATCGTAAATAGTAATTCCTTTAAATCTAACTGGCTGTTGGAAAGCGAATGATATACCTAAATTAGCGCGTTCGTCAATATTTAAATTTGTAATGTCGGTACCATTAAAAAGAATTTTGCCACTATTTGGTTTTTCAATGCCCATAATAATTTTGGCTAAAGTACTTTTACCAGAACCATTAGGGCCGGTAATAGCTATAAAACTTTTATCATCTATTTTTAAGTTAATATTATTTAATATTTTTTTGTTATCTTTCTCAAAACAAATATCAATAAGTTCTAACATAAAATCCTCCTTAATTGTTAGTTCAACTAACAATAATTACTATATCATTAAATAGTTTTTGCCGCAAGAATAATGTATTGTAAAAGTCCAAAAAGTTCGATATAATATGTTATATATAATAGAAGAATAGTAGGAGTTGTGTGTATGCGAATATTTTTAGTTGAAGAAGATAAAATATTTAAATATGAATTGCCTTCAAAGATTGAAGATTCTTTCGTTGTTAACCATAAAACGAGCAAGGGTAAAGATTGTATTTTATCGTTTGAAGCTGATCAAGGTAAGTGGAAAATTAAAAGCAATGGTAGTGTTGATGTTGTAAACAATTCTACATTTTCGGACGAAGCATCTTTAATTGATTATGGTTCTTATGACTTGAAAGTTGTTTCTAGCCAAGAAAATATTGTATTATATGCACTACCTACTGTTGAGGTTGAAACTTATAAATTAGAATTTAAAGGCCTAAAACAACTTTTAATAGGTAAAGAAAATAATTGCAATATTTGTTACCATAATAATAACATTGCATCTAGTCATGCACTTATTACATATGAAGGTCAAAATTGGTTTATAAACGCTAATGATGCTACTTATTTAAATGGCAATCGCGTTACAAAAGCAGTTTTACATGCCGGAGATACAATTTTTATTAAAGGTTTAAAAATTGTTTGGATGCAACATTTTATTCAAATTAATAATCCAAATAAATTGGTAACAGTGGCAGGCTTGAATGCTTATACTTATCAACCTGCTCAAACTAATCAAGAATATACTCCAGTTAGTGATGAACAGCAATCAATGGATTTATATGACGACGATGATTATTTTTTTCATACACCAAGAATTAGAGAAGTAGTTGAAGAAGAAGAATTGGAAATAGATGCTCCACCAGCTTCCGAAAAAGAAGAAGATACACCGTTTTGGTTGACAATCGGTAGTAGTATTACGATGGGAGCCTCTTCACTTGTTATGGGATATAATGTTGGTTACGGATTGATGACAGGGACAAGAACCATCATGTCGGCTTTGCCGCAAATTGTCTTATGTATTGCAATGATTGTTGGAAGTTTAATTATTCCTAAAATGGCATCAGCTTACCATAAAAAGAAAAGAGCAGAAAGAGAAGAACTTCGCATTCGTAAATACAACGATTATTTAGATGAAAAAGAAGAAAAAATTATAATGATTATGAAAAAACAGGCCCAAATTATGCGCGATAACAGTTTAACCGCTAATGGTTGCGTTAACGTTATAAACTCTGTTAATAATCGTAATTTTTGGGGAAGGAACATATCTGATGATGATTTTTTGAAATTGCGCTTAGGATTAGGAAGTGTTAACACTCCATTGCATATTGTGGCACCTAAGGAAAAGTTTACTTTAGATGATGATGATTTATTAAAACGAGTTTATACAATTGTCGATCGTCATAAAAAATTAGTCGATGTTCCTATTAATATTTCTTTGATCGATAAAAAAATTTCAGCCTTTATTTGTAGTGCTAATCGTAAAAACGATTATATTAATGGTTTGATGGTTCAACTTTTAGCGCTTCATAGTGGTGGCGATCTAAAAATAGTTATTTTAACTAATGAAAAAAATCAATCGCGTTGGAACTATTTAAAGTATTCACCATACTGTTTTAATGATGACAAAAGTTTACGCTTTTTTGCTACGAATGCAGAAGAAATAAAAGAAGTTTCATCTTTTTTGGAGAGTGAATTTAAAACTCGTAAAGATTTATTAGAAAATAAAGTAAAAGATAAAAGTGAAGCTGAAGACATAAAAAAAACTGATGAATATAAAAACTTTTTACCATATTATTTAATTATTTGCGATGATTATAAGAGTAGTGATGAAGCTCCAATCATTAGTAATATTTTGAAATATGCTGATACCAATTATGGATTTAGTATTGCTATTTTTTCAAGTACAATGAAGAATTTACCGGCTAAATGCGAGTCATTCATTGAGATAGGTGATAATGAAGGTTGTATTTTAGAGAGTAATATAAATTCTAGTAATCAGATTGTTTTTAAAACAGAATATTTGGACAATGCTGATATGGAATATCTTTGTCAAAAAGTTAATAATATTCCTTTATTAAGTAAAGAAGGAATATCCGTTTTGCCTAACTCTATTTCATTTTTGGAAATGCTTAATGTTTCTAAAATTGAACAATTAAATGTTTTAAATCGTTGGCAGACTAATAATCCTGTTAACAGTTTAAATACAACGATTGGTGTTCACGCAAGTGGTGAACAGTTTAAATTAAATCTTCACGAAAAATTTCATGGACCACATGGTTTAATTGCTGGCTCAACTGGTAGTGGTAAGTCAGAATTTATTATTACATATATTTTATCAATGTGTGTTAATTATCATCCATATGAAGTACAATTCGTTCTTATTGACTATAAAGGTGGTGGCTTGGCTGGAGCATTTGAAAATAAGGAGTTAGGTGTTCGTATTCCTCATTTAGCTGGGACGATTACTAATCTAGATACAGCTTCAATGAATAGAACTTTAGTTTCAATTGAGTCAGAATTAAAAAGACGGCAACGTATTTTTAATGAAACTCGTGATGTTTTAGGTGAATCAACCATCGACATTTATAAATATCAACGGTTATATCGTGAAGGTCAAGTAAAAGAGCCAATGGCACATTTATTTATTATTAGTGATGAATTTGCCGAGTTAAAAAGCCAACAACCTGAATTCATGCAACAATTGATTCAAACGGCTCGTATCGGTCGTTCATTAGGAGTACATCTTATTTTGGCAACACAAAAACCTAGTGGTGTAGTTAATGATCAAATTTGGAGTAATTCAAAATTTAAAGTATGCTTAAAAGTTCAAGATCGAGCTGATAGTATGGAAATGTTAAAACGCCCAGAAGCGGCTAGTATTAAAGAAACAGGGCGCTTTTATTTGCAAGTTGGTTATGATGATTATTTTGCTAAAGGTCAATCAGGATGGGCTGGGGCAAAATATGTTCCATCTGATCGAGTAATTAAGAAAATTGATGATTCAATAGATTTTATAGATAATGTTGGAAATGTTACAAAAAGCATTAAAGATTTAATTAAAATTGAAACAGATAATACTAATTATGGGGATCAATTAACAAATATCGTTAAATATATTTATAACTTAGGTAAAAAAGAAAATTTGAAGACAAGTACGCTTTGGCTAGATCCTATTCCAGAAGAAATATTTGTAGATGAGATTAAGAAAAAATATCATTATAAACCAACGCCATATCATATTAATCCTGTTATTGGTGAATATGATAATCCATCACAACAAGAACAAGGTATTTTAACTTTAGATTTAATGAACGGTAATGCTATTATTTGGGGACAACCTGGTGCTGGTAAAGAAAATCTTGTTCAGACTATTTTGTGGTCAGCTTCTTTGGAACATACACCAGATGAGATTAATTTTTATGTTATTGACTGTGGTTCGGAGGCTTTAAAAACTTTCAATAAAATGCCACATATAGGAGAAATTGCTACGACTGAAGAACAAGATAAAATTTTGGGTATTTTAATGATGATTGATGAGGAAATTGAACGTCGTAAAGAATTAATGGCTGATTATGGCGGTAGTTATAAAGAATATATTGAAAATAGCGGTAATAAATTACCTTTAATAGTTACTATCATTAACAATTATGAAATATTTTCAGAAAATTATGCTCGAGTAGCTGAATCAATTCAAACATTTTATCGTGATGGCAATAAATATGGAATATCATTTATCATTACGTCTATTTCAACTAGTACAGTTAAATTAAGAATGTTGCAAAATTTTAGCCATAAATTATGTCTGCAAATTCCAAATGAAACAGAATATCGTAATTTAGTTGGTGCTATCAAAGGACAATTACCAACTAAATATTTTGGACGTGGTTTAGTTGCTAAAGATAGTAAGGCATATGAATTTCAAACAGCCTTGATTACAACAAAAAAAGAAATAAATAATTTGGTTCGTGATACAGCTAAAAAGTTGAGTCAAGCTTATAATGTACGAGCTAAAAAAATTCCAATGGTACCAGAAGTTGTTTATTTTAGTTCTGTTAAAGATAACTTAAATGATTTAACAAATGTTCCAATTGGCTATGCAGTTGAATCTAAAACTCCATATGCTTATGATTTAACGGCTAGCAAGTTTATTCCTATTTTGTTTAATAAATTTGATGATAATAAATTTAGTTTCTTAAGTACTTTTATTAAAATGGTATCACTTATTGATAATTTAAAAATTAATGTTATTGATTTTGCAGCCATTTTAAGTAAAAGAATTGACAATGTGAATTATATTCAAAATAACTATGATAGTGAAATAATTAAGTTAAATAATGATATTATTAAAGCTAAGGATAAAGAAGTAAGAACTTTAAATATATTTATTGGTATATCAGAGATGAAAGTAAAATTATCAGCAAATGGTCGAGTCGTTTTAAATAGTCTTTTTAACAATTCATCGGTTATTAATAATAGTTATTATGTTTTCTTTGATAGCTATTCAGCTTACAAAATATTACAAACAGAACCTTGGTATCAAACTAATATTGATACAGCTTATGGTATTTGGTTAGATGAAGGAGTTGCAACGCAATTAGCTATTAATACATCAACTATAACAGCTGAAGATGGAAAAACTAATTTCCCTTATATGGGATTTGCTATTAGTCGTGGAAAACATACAACAATTCGTTATATGGTTGAAGATGTGGAGGAGGGAAACGATGAAAAATAAAGTTTTAGTAGAACTAATTGTTCCAGCTATTGATCAAACTTATAATGTTTACTTCCCAGTTAATCGTAAAATAGGAAATATTATTAATCTTTTAAATAAATCTTTATATGAAATAACAAATGGCTCTTTTATAGGAACTAATCGTACTTACTTATATGACCGAAATAACGGTGAAATTTATCCTATTGATACGTTGGTACGTGATACAAATATTCGTAATGGTACGAGTGTAGTGCTATTGTAAAGAAGTGTAAATTTATTTTGCGCTTCTTTTTTTTGATGATATAATATTTTTAGATAGGAGAGTTGTCATGTTAAAAAATTTAAAAGTATTTGAAAGATTGAAGAGAAAAGAAACTAAAAAAAGAACGAAAAAAAATAAATTTAAATTATATATTATTACTGGTGCACTAACAATTTCAACATTATTTACAGCATGCAGTATTGTCCCTAAGCATAATACAGAAACGCAAGTTAATCAGCCTACTTATGTAGAAGTAGTGGAAGAAAAAAGCGATTTGGAATTAGAAATTGAAAAAATGCTAGAAGATTATGAGATAAAGGAAATAGATGATTATAATCAAACCATTATTGATAGTAGCGTAACCATATCAAACAGTGCTTCTGAACAGCTAATTAATGAAATTATACAAATTCCTATTGATTATGCTTATAGTGATTTATATGATGTTGAAACAGCATATCAAAGATATTTACAAATTCCTGCTTATGATGGAATTATTCAACCCATCATGGCTAATGGGTATGTTGATGCTCAACAGTTATATGATTTAGTAATAAAAAATAATGTAGCTTATAAAGATAAAAATCCATATTCTATTTATACTGAACTAGACAAAAATTATATCGCCGAATATTGCCAAGTAATTGCTGATACAGTAAATGATATGTTGAATAAAGGTTGGGATTATAATTTAGAAGATTTAAGCTATAATCTTCAACATTTATGTATGTTTAAATCAGCGACAGGAGCCAATGCTTCAATTACTGATGATGGTTGCATGACAGTTATGCCATCTAATTTAGATATGATGGTGTCAATCAGTAATAATGAAAATGCAGGATTAATAACATTATCCCACGAGACAGTACATCTATTTCAACGATTATCTACAGAACATCGTGATCAAGTAGGCGTTAAATCCGCTTATGGTTTTTGTTATGAATTTGATGATTTAGAAGTAAATTCGCTTTACAATAGGTGGTTTGAGGAAGCGGCTGCCGAAAATTTAGCTGCTAAATTACACGATAGCGATCCAACGACGTACGCTAATTATATAAGTTACTTAAACACTTTGAAATTTGTTCATGGCTTAAATGATAATTTTGATGTTAATTCATTAGAACAAATTTCTGTTCAAAATGATGTTTCTAAATTATTCGAGGCTTTTAATTGTAATACAGAAGAAGAGAAAATGGAACTTTTAAAAGTGTTATATGCAATTAATATTATTCAAGTAGAACCTAATGATTTTATGAGTTTGTATGAAAAAGAAATCTTAGGACATGAAATGAGCGATGAGGAATTAGTTCAATTAAAAATTGAATTAAAAGTAGGTTTATCTAAATATTTCAGTAGAACTTTTTACGATAATTTAATTAGTAAGATGTCTAGTCAATCGGTTAAATTAGAAGATGTTTTTGAACTTATATCAACGCTTGAATCTACATTGAGTACACATATTCTATATACAGATGAATCGCGTTATGACACTATTAAACCATTTTTAGATTATTATCAAAATATTCAAAGTGCTTTTTTCCAAGTGCTAGCTAATGAATTGGGATTATCAATTGATGATATAGAAGCAGCGTATAATGCTTTTAATGGTAAAATGGAAATAAAGACTAATAATATTTTAAATGAAACAGTATATGACGCTATTGAAATACCTTGGGTAAATGATGATATGGGTGTAATTATCCAGGAAAAACATGATACAACTAGTCGCAATAAGACGATTTCAATTAATGAGTATATTAAACTTAAACAAAATGAAAAAATATATTGATTTATTAAGTAAAAATCGGTATACTTAAGTAAAGATATTAGATTAGCATAGGATAGGAGTGGCGAGAGTGAAGCAACAGGAAGTTTTTGGAATTAATGAACCTAAGCTAGATAAT
Organism: uncultured Bacilli bacterium; assembly: GCA_944373145.1. Taxonomy (GTDB): domain Bacteria; phylum Bacillota_I; class Bacilli_A; order RF39; family UBA660; genus UBA5578. The sequence goes on along the minus strand of CALWAL010000001.1, from coordinate 90,346 downwards.
TTAGTTTTAGAGATTGGAGAGATTGCAGAACGTATTAAAGCTCAATTTTTAGAACTTGAAGATTTAGTTGACGGAACTGTTTCTTTTTATGAATGTGAATGTGGCACAAACTTTCGAAATTCTTTTGCCAAGTTGCGCCAAAGTTTTCCAATTGTTAATAAAAATATCTTGTGTTATTCTCAAGATTTAGTTAAAGTTAAAGCTCGTATATATGGTGTTCACAATACTGTAAAGAAGAACTTTACAATAGCTAAAGGTGAGATCTTATCTAATTCCATAGAGAGATATAAGGAAAAATATTAATGGAGGTGAATTTATGGGAGGATTAGGAATAGAGGATATTACTATTGGATATAGTTCCACTGGAGCAGCTGCTTATGTTGCAGAGCTAAATACAGCAGCAATTATTGAAACAAATGGAATTATAACAGACCAAACGGAAATTATTAAGGATACGTTACAACAAGGATGGCAAGGACAAGCATGCGATGCATTTTGTGCTAAATTATCAGAATCAGCAGAAGCATTAAAAGCTAAACTTCAAGAAATGGAAGAAGTTTTTAACGCTACACTTGCGGCTCAAGAAGAAACTTATCATTCAGAAGACACTGGAATGGCTGAAGAAATTAGTGGCCAATCTATATTTTAGGAAGGAGAATAAATAATGGCAACAATTAAATCAGAGGTCCTTCAATTCACTTCTATGGTTGGCGCTAGAGCTAATGATGCACTTGATGCAATTTCAAATACTTTTAATAGTATTAAAAGTCAAGCTAGTGCAGCTATCGGTTCTTTGATTCCAGGAAGTGTTGTGGGAATTAATGTAAATAAAATTAACGATATGACAACAGCAATTGATAGTGCTGTTGCAGCAATTGAAAATCATTTAAATGAAGTAAATGTTAACACAGACCCAAGTAAGGCATTTGCAGATCCAGGTATGCAACAAGCTTGTAAAGCTTATATTGGTGGTGTAATGGATGCATGTCGTGCCTACACATCTCAATTATTAAAATTAGCCGATATTTTAATGGAAATTAAAGATAATTATGAAGCTCAACAAGCAGCAATGAACGATACTTTAAATACAGCTGGTCAAGAAGTATCTCAATCTGTTGATAGATACGCAAGACAAAGATAATTAGAAATTAGGTGGTAATAATGGCAAGCCTTTCAAGTTTATATCGACAATTACGTACTTATCGCGATTTATCTGATGATGTTCAAAATTCAATACGTCATTTGGAGCGGGTAATAGATAGTTCTGAAAGAGCTTTAAAAGTTAGTGATTATTATCTAATTGATGAAGTAAGTGCCGATAATTATAAATTAAAAAAGGCGCGTACTACTTGTATTGATAAAAAAAACTTCCTTTCCTCAGAAGTTATGAGTGCAATTAATCAAAAAATTAATAGCATTTTAAGGGCTATAGAGGATGAAGAAAGGGCTTTAGCTGAAGCTGCTAAAGAAGATTAAATTAAATAGATTTTAGCTAACAGTTGTTAGCTAAAATTTTTATCGGGAGGAAATATGGCAGAAATTAAAATTGATACGATAAAAATGCGTGATTGTGGTAATCGTATGATGGAATTATCATTATCACTAAATGAAGATTTTAAACTTCTTTTTGATAAGTTGTCAAATGTTTCTAATCATGAGATTTGGACTGGTGAAGCATCGATAGCGTTTGCTAACCGTGCTAATGCTGAAAAAAATCAATATTTTCAATTTAAGGATACTATTTATAAATTGGGTAGACATTTAGTAGATGATGCTGATGATTTTGAAAAAGAAATAAATTCATTGAGGAGAGATTAGATGAAGTTGAATTTTAAAAATATTGATATATCAAGAGACGTATTACCTAGTTTGGATTCAACGATTGACAATTTAGAAGATTTAATTTCTGTTAATAATACAATGTCTATTCCTGGTGATTTTCGTTATGCAAACTATTTAAATGAATATTGTCAATATATTAATCAAATGCGAAGAAATTTAATTGATATTCGTGATTGGTTAAATAAAAGTAATAGAAAATATGATGAAGCTATTGATGAAATTAATAGTGCACTTGCGATGATTGCTATTGAAGAGATTGTAGATCGAGGTAGTAGTGTTAGTTAAGGTATAACTTAAAAAGTTATATCTTTTTTTAGTTACATTTGAATGAATATGTTGCAATTTTTATTATTTTTAGATATAATTTTTATAATAACTGTAGGAGAGATGTTATGAATCAAAAATTTTTGCCTATTGGCTCTATATGTACAATTAAAGCGAGCAATCGTAAAGTCATGATTATGGGGTATTTTGCACTTGATTATACAGAAAAAGTAAAATTATATGATTATCAAGGGTGTATTTATCCAGAAGGAACTTTAGGATCAAATCGTATTTGTTTTAATCATGGAGACATATTAACAATTGAGTATATGGGTTATAAAAATGCTGATTTTGAGTTATTGAACAAAAAATTAAATAGTCAACAAGAGAATAAAACAATAAATAATAATGTCTTTACTAATTTTGAATTTGATGAAAACGGTGTAGTAATTTTTGCACAACCGTCAACTAAAACAGAAAAAAAAGAGCAACCAATTCAAGAGAAGGTTATAAGCACTAATGATGTAGGTGGAGTTAATAATCCATTTCATAAAGAAATGAACTATGAACAATCGATATCAAAAGAAACGACTGAAGAAGGAAAAGATTGGCCAATTTTTAGCAATATTAAATTTGATGAAAATGGTGTTGTTATAAGTGCAGAATAAAAAACGTGAAGGAAAAGAGGGAGATTATGGAGTTAAAGTTTTTACCACTTGGCTCAGTGTGTGTTGTTAAAAATTTAAATAATAAACAAGTTATTATAGGTTATAAAAATCAAGGATATGATTATATTGGTGTGCCATTTCCAAAGGGCTTTAGCAAAAACCAAGATATAAATTATTTTAATCATAGCGATATTATTGAATTATATTCTTATGGATATAAAGATGAAGAGTCTAAAATTTTTATTAGTTCTTTACCAGTAGAGTTAAAGTCCGTAAAATCTGAAGTTGATAATGAAAATAGGTTAGATGAAACGGTTGATGTTGTTTTATCACCAAAAGCAAATGGCGGATATTTATTTGATGAAAACGGTGTTGTAGTAGCTGATAAGTTAGCTTCTGAGGTCGTAGCATCTGATAAGGAAACGAATAATCAAAATGATAAAGTTGAGGAACCACGTTATGTTTTTGATAAAAATGGTATTGTAATTGAAGATAAAAAAGAATCTAAAACTTCAGGAAACTACCAATTTGATGAAAATGGTATTGTGGTGGCCGATAAGGAAACGAATAATCAAAATGATAAAATTGAGGAACCACGTTATGTTTTTGATGAAAACGGTGTTGTAATTGAAGATAAAAAAGAGTCTAAAACTTTAAAAAATTATCAATTCGATGAAAATGGCGTTGTTGTAGCTGATGGAACAGAAGGATCAACAGCAGTTGAAGAAAATGTGGATGTTAAATTTGATGAAAATGGTATGGTTATTTTAGATAATGAAGATTCAATCTTTGAAGATGTTGAGGCCCCGGGGGTTATTGATGAACCAAAAGATGATGCTTTTGAAGCGGTAGAAGACGAAATTAACATTGAAGAAGGTAAATCAAAAAAGGAAGAGGTTGATGAAGTAGAAATAACTGATCTTCCCGATGTTAAAGAAGAACCAAAAAAAGAAGATAAGCCAAAAAAGAAAAAAGGATTTTTTAACTTTGGAAAATAGAAAGCTTTTCAAAAGCTTTTTTTTGTTATAGTGATGTAAAAAAAGATTGTTTATGATATAATATAATCGGTGATTAAGATGAGATTAAGAAATAAAATTATCTTTTTTATTGTTACGACTGTATTACTAGGAAGTATTATATATTTGATTATAGCACGGGATGACGAAAAAAAAGAGCCAGCTGTTGAAGAAGTTAAACCAACAACAGCAACTATTGAGTATATTGATTATGACAAATATTTAGAACTTCGTTCAGAGGCATATGAAACAGAAACTTATGCTATTTTGATTTATAATGAAGAAGATGAAATAAGTCAAACTTTTTTAGAAGAAATTAAAATTGCTTTTTCTGAGCGTGAAGCTGTAGTATATATTTTAAATCGTCAAGATTTAAATGATGAACAATATTCCATTGTTATAGATGATGTAACGGATGTTATGAATTATAAAAACCCACAAATTATTATTCCAACTTTATTAGTTATGAGTGAAGGGGATGTAGTATTTAGTCGTGCTGGACTTATGTATAAAGAAGAATTGATGGAAAATTTAAACGCTAAAAGTATAGAATAGGTGAAGTATGAATAACTTACTAATTAAACAAATAAGTAATAGCTTAGCTATTAAAGAAACACAAATTGAAGCAACATTAAAACTATTGGAGGATGGAAATACCATCCCTTTTATTTCACGATATCGAAAAGAAGTAACTGGTAATCTTGATGAAGAAGCAATTCGCACAATTGAGGAGGTATATACTTACCAAGTTAACTTATTAAAACGCAAGGAAGATGTTATTAGGTTAATTGATGAAAAAGATCTTTTAACAGATGAATTAAGAGATAAGATTATGAGTTGCGAAAAGTTGGTAGAGGTTGAGGATTTGTATAGGCCTTACAAAGAAAAGAAAAAAACTAAAGCTACTGAAGCTATTAAAAATGGTTTAGAACCACTTGCTAAAATGATAATGTCATGCCCAACAAAAGGTAGTTTACAAGAAATGGCAAAAAAATTTATTAATGATAATGTAAAAGACGTTGAAAGTGCTATTACTGGTGCAAAATATATTATTGCAGAATGGATATCTGACAATGCTTATTTTCGAAAATATATTCGTAATAATATGTATCGTTTTGGTATTATTGAATCAAGTTTAAAGAAAAATGCTGTCGATGAAGGAAAAATCTATGAAATGTATTATGCTTATAGTGAAGCTGTATCAAAAATTAAACCCCATAGGATTTTAGCGCTTAATCGCGGAGAAAAAGAATATATTTTAACGGTCAAAATTAATGTTAATAAAGATGAAATTATTAATTTTCTAGAAGATAAAAATATAAAAAATAAAGAAAGTTTTTGTGCTCCACAAATTAAAGAAGCTATTGAGGATAGTTATAAGCGTTTGATTTTTCCGTCGGTTGAACGTGAAATTCGAAGTGATTTAACGGAAAAAGGAGAAGAGACCGCCATTAGCAATTTTGGTAAAAATTTAGAAAGTCTATTGCTAACGCCACCAATGAAGGAAAAAGTAGTTTTAGCTTTTGACCCCGGATATGTTAATGGATGTAAATTAGCTGTAATTGATAAAAATGGTAAATATTTAGATTCAACTGTAGTGAAACCTTTTTTAAATAGTAATAAAGAAGGGCATATTAAAGAAACTAAAGAAGAAGTAGTTAAATTAATTAACAAATATCATGTAGATATTATAGCAATCGGTAATGGAACAGCTTCCCGTGAATCAGAAAAATTAGTATCAGAAATGATTAAGGAATATAATCTAACCTGTAAATATGTTATTGTTTCAGAAGCTGGAGCTTCTATTTATAGTGCTTCTCAAATTGCTATTGATGAATTTCCTAATTTAGCAGTTGAAAAAAGAAGCGCGGTATCAATCGGGCGTCGGTTACAAGATCCTTTGGCAGAATTAGTTAAAGTTCCTCCTGAAGGTATTGGTGTTGGGTTATATCAACATGATGTTAGTAGTAAAAAACTATCAGAAAGTTTAGATTTTGTGGTTACCAAAGCTGTTAATAGTGTTGGCGTTAACGTCAATACTGCATCTTCATCCCTTTTAAAATATGTATCGGGGATTAATAAAAAGAATATAGAAAAAATAATATCTTATCGTGAAAAAGTTGGACGTATTAATTCACGTGAAGAAATTAAAAAGAATAAACTTTTAAGCGATAAAGCTTACGAACAAGCAATAGGCTTTTTGAGAATAACTGAAGGAATTAATATTTTAGATGCAACAGGGATTCATCCTGAAAGTTATGATATTGCTAACAAGTTACTAGCAGAATTAGGATGCCAATTATCGGATGTTGGAACTGAAGCCTTAATTAGTAAATTAGACAATATAAACTTAGAAGAATATAAAAATAGATTAAATACAGACATTTACACTTTAGAAGATGTCGTCGACAGTTTAAAAAAACCAAACCGTGATCCACGTGATGAAATGCCACAACCTGTTTTGAAAAGTGATGTTTTAAATATTGATGATTTAAAAGTTGGAATGAAACTACAAGGAACAGTTCGTAATGTTGTTGATTTCGGAGCCTTTATTGATATAGGTATTCATAACGATGCTTTAGCACATATATCTAAAATATCTAAGCAATATATTAAACACCCATCAGAAGTTTTGAGCGTTGGAGATATTGTTGATTGTTATGTTGAAGAAATCTATAAAGATAAAGGAAAGGTTGCACTTTCCCTAATTGAAAAATAAGAGTTGGTTTTCCAACTCTTTTAAATACAAAAAAAGAAGTTGCACATTTAAAGGCAACTTCCATAAAAGAATAAAAAGGGGTTGGCTAGTGTGATACTAGCTTCCAATTCGCTTTTTTCGAATTGGTACTGTATATATTAATTGAAAAAAAAGAATTTGTCAAGTTATTTTAAAAAAAAGTAAAAAAAAGAAGCTGCCCCCCTGAAGAACAGCTTCCATAAAAGAATAAAAAGGGGTTGGCTAGTGTGATACTAGCTTCCAATTCGCTTTCTCGAATTGGTACTGTATATACTAATCTAAAAAGATAAAATTGTCAAGTCCTTTTTTAAATTTAAGTAATAAATAATAATAAATTTTAATTTTTACATCTATTATAAAAAAGTAAATATAATCTTGTTTGAATTACATATTTTTTAGATATAGTGATAATTATAATAAGATAGAAAGAATTTAGTAAAATAAAAAAATAATTATTTGAAAATAATAATATATGGGAATAATATGTGGATAATTTGTTGCTAATAAAAAATAAATCATCACTATTTAGTATGTAATTGTTTAGGTAGAATTATTAAGTAGTGATGTTTTTAATAAATATTTTAATTGAAAAAGAACTGAATTTTTATTTAATAATTAATATAAACAGTGGACAATAAAGTAGAATATAATTAAGAAAATTCTTTTTTTTTATTTATTAGCACTCAACTATTGACTTTGCTAAAACAGGGTGCTATAATTATGTCAGCACATGAAAAGTGGAAGTGCTAGAAGAAGGTGAAAGAATGGTATTAACTAATCGACAAGAACATTTATTAAAATTAATTGTTGAAGATTATATTAAAACTGCTCGCCCAGTAAGTTCAAAATCTTTGTGCGAAATTATGAATTGTTCAAGTGCTACTATTAGAGCAGAAATGAGTTTGTTAGAGGACTATAATCTATTAGAAAAAGAACATATTTCAAGTGGCCGTGTACCAAGTGAAAAAGGTTATCGTTATTATGTTGACCATATCATGCAGCCTAAAGAGTTAACCGGTGATGATATGTTAAAATTACAAACAATTGTTAATAATAAATCATTAGTTGTTAGTGATGTTATTGCTAGAAGTATGGAAATTGTTTCGCAATTAACAAATTATACGGCAATTGTTTTAGGGAAAACATCAAAAGATAACTTGATTTCTAAGGTTGAAGTTATTCCAATTGATAAACATAATATGGTAGCTATCATTGTTACTGATAAAGGTCACGTTGATCATAAAAATATTTATCTTGATGGTAATGTTGAGGCAAAAGAAGTTAGTAAAACAGTTGATTTAATAAATAAGTTAATTGTTGGAACTCCAATTGATGAGGTTAGTAGTTTTTTAGAGTTCCAAGTCAAACCAATTATTTCAACTTATGTAGAACAACATGAAATCTTATATAATGCTTTCTATAATGCCTTCAATGATTTTACTACAGCAGAAAGTATTAAGATGTCTGGCACTAAAAATATATTAATGCAACCAGAATTCAATGATGCGGATAAGATTCGCGATATTATTAGCAAGTTCGAAGATAAAGAATTAGTTAAGAGTATTGAAGAAGAGGATAATGGCATTAACATTTATATTGGTAGTGAAAACAATATTGATGATGATGTAACCGTTATTAAGACCAAGTATACAGTAAATGGTGAAGAGGGTACAATTGCTCTAATAGGTCCAAAACGCATGGAATATGATCGAGTAATAACATTATTAAACTATATTATGAATAATATAGGTAAGGAGGACTAATGGGAGAAAAAGTTAAAGAAGAGGCTTGCCCTAAGGTAGAGGTTGTCGAATCACAACAAGATAAGAAGTCAGAAGAGGTAGTAGAAGCAATTACTGAAGAGCAAGAAAAAGAACACAAAAATAAGTTGAATGATGCTTATAATAAAATAAGTGAGTTGGAAGATAAGTTAATTAGACAAAATGCCGATATGGTTAATTATCGTAAACGCAAAGAAGAAGAAGTAAATCGCATGCTTAAATTTTGTAATGAAGATTTAATTAAAGATATTTTACCAATTTTGGATAATTTTGAAAGAGCAATCAGTATGGATACTAATTTGACTGATGAAGAGAAAAAATTTTTAGATGGTTTTAAAATGGTATATACACATTTACAAAATGTAATGGAAAAATTTGATGTTAAAATGATTGACACTAATAATATCCCATTTAATCCTGTTTATCATAATGCGATCTTATTAGAAAAACGTGAAGGAGTTGAACCTGGGATGGTCATTGAAATATTACAAAAAGGTTATTTGTTAAAAGATAAAGTTATTCGTACAGCTATGGTTAAGGTAAGCGAATAGGTGATTTTATGCAATTATTTATCGTACTATTTTTAGGTTGTGTGATATTATCTTTATCAATTGTGTTAATTTTAAGATTATTGAAAGGAAATGATATATATGAGTAAAATTATAGGAATAGATTTAGGAACAACTAATAGTTGTGTTAGTGTTTATGAAGGTGGAGAAGCAAAAGTTATTGTTAATGCTGAGGGGGAGAGAACGACTCCATCAGTTGTTGCTTTTAAAGATGGAGAGATTAATGTCGGCGGTATTGCTAAACGTCAAGCTGTCGTTAATCCTGATACAGTTAGTTCTGTTAAAAGATTAATGGGAACAAATAAAAAAGTAAAAGCTAATGGACGTGAGTATACGCCAGAAGAAATCAGCGCAATGATTTTGAGCGATTTGAAAAAAACTGCTGAGGCTTACTTAGGTGAAGAAGTAACAAGAGCGGTAATTACTGTTCCAGCTTATTTTAATGATTCACAAAGACAAGCTACAAAAAATGCTGGTAAGATTGCAGGCTTAGAGGTAGAAAGAATTATCAATGAACCAACCGCAGCTGCTTTGGCTTATGGCCTAGATAAACAAGAGGAAGCTCAGACTGTTTTGGTTTATGACTTAGGTGGAGGTACATTCGATGTATCTATCCTAGATTTAGGTGATGGTGTTTTCGAAGTTAGAGCAACTAGTGGTAATAATAAATTGGGTGGTGATGATTTCGATCAACGTATTATTGATTATGTTGTTGAAGATATTAAAAAGCAACATGGCTTAGATTTATCTAAAGATAAAATGGCAATGCAAAGAATAAAAGATGAGGCCGAAAAAGCTAAAAAGACTTTATCATCATCAACAAAAGCTACTATCAGTTTACCATTTATCGCTAGTGGTGTAAGTTATGAAACTGATTTAACAAGAGCTAAATTTGAAGAATTAATTGATGATTTATTAGTTAGTACAATGGAACCAGTTAGAAAAGCTTTGAAAGATGCTAAATTAAAAGCAAGTGATATTGATAAAGTATTATTGGTAGGTGGTTCTACACGTATTCCAAAAGTTCAAGAATTAGTTAAGAAAGAGTTAGGAAAAGAACCTTCTAAAGGAGTTAACCCTGATGAAGTTGTTGCAATGGGTGCAGCTATTCAAGGTGGTGTATTAGTTGGTGATGTTTCTGATATCGTTTTATTGGACGTTACTCCATTATCATTGGGACTTGAAACTTTAGGTGGTGTATTCACTGTTTTAATTCCAAGAAATACAACTATTCCAACAAGTAAATCACAAGTATTCTCAACCGCTGCTGATAATCAACCAGCTGTAGATATTCATGTTTTACAAGGTGAAAGATCAATGGCTGCTGATAACAAAACATTAGGACGTTTCCAATTGACAAATATTCCACCAGCACCACGTGGTGTTCCTCAAATTGAAGTAACATTTGATATTGATGCTAATGGCATTGTTAATGTACGTGCTAAAGATTTAGGAACTAATAAAGAACAATCAATTACAATCACAGCTTCTACTAATTTATCAGATGAAGAAATTGATAAAATGGTTAAGGAGGCTGAAGCTAATAAAGAAGCTGATTCAAAACGTAAAGAAGAAGCAGATACACGAAATGATGCTGAACAAATGATTTTTGCAACAGAAAAAGCTATTAAAGATTTAGGCGATAAAGTTGATAGTAAAGAGAAAGAAAAAGCAGAAGAACAAATTAAAGATTTACGTAAAGCTTTAGAAGGTGATGATATTGACGATATTAAAGCTAAACAAGAAGCTTTAAATGAAACTGCAATGTCTTTGGCAACTAAAGTTTATGAGCAAGCTGCTAAAGAAAGAGAAGCATCAAATGATGATAGTAACGAGAAGACAACATCTAAAAATGATGATGTTATGGATGCTGAATTTGAAGAAAAATAATAAATGTTGTAAAGTTCTAGAACAAATCTAGAACTTTAATGTTAAATATAAATAGATTGGAGATAACAATGGCTATCAAGAAAAGAAATGAAATTGATGTTGTAGATACATGGGATTTAGAAAACATATTTGAAACACCTCAAGCGTGGGAAGAAGCATTAAACGAAGTGCCAAAATTAGTTGATGATGTTTTAACTTATAAAGGTCGTATTATGGAAAGTAATAAGACTTTATATGAATTTTATAAGGCCTATGATAAAATGAATATTTTAAGTGATAAGGTATATTTGTATGCAAAAATGCAATGTGATACTGATACAACAAATGCGGAATATAAAGCAAGGAAAGCCAAAGCTGAAAAATTATTTGAGGATATAAGTACGCAATTATCATATTGTACTCCTGAAATTTTAAGTGTTGATTATGAATTAGTTTTAAAATACATATCTGAAAATAAGGATTTAGAAGCGTTTAAATTTGACTTAGAAAAGATATTTAGATACAAAGAACATACTTTATCAGAGCAAGAAGAGGAACTTATTAGTAATGCATGTAACGCTTTAGGAACAGGATCAGAAGTTTTTTATAATTTTGATAATGCTGATATGAAGTTAGGTAAAATAATTGATGAAAATGGTGACGAAGTTGAAGTAACTAATAGTAATTATATTAAGCTTATGAATAGTCGTAAAAGGGAAGTTAGAATTTCGGCGTTTTCTGCAATGTATGAGTATTTTAAAAGCTTTAAAAATACAATTTCGGCAGCTTATATAGGTCAAATAAAAGAAGATTTTTTCCTAAGTAAAGTTCGCAAGTATAATAATCCATTAGAAAAAAGTTTATATAATGATGATATTAGTATTGATGTTTATAATAATCTAATTGCTTCGATACATAAAAGTTTGCCATCAATGTATAGATATATGGATTTGCGGAAGAGAGTATTAGGACTTGATCAAATGCATATGTATGATATTTATGTTGATATTATTGATGATGAAGTTAAAAATATTCCTTTTGATGAAGGTAAAAAATTAGTTTTTGGCGCTTTAAAACCTTTAGGTTCACAGTATATTGAAGATTTAAACAAGGCTTTTGATGAGCGCTGGATTGATAAATATCCAAATATCGGTAAAAAATCTGGAGCTTACAGTTGGGGTAGCTATGGTACTTATCCATATTTGCTTTTAAATTACGATAATACAACTGATTCTGTTAGTACGATGGCTCACGAATTAGGCCATTCGATGCATAGTTATTATTCTAATAAGTATCAAAATTCTTTTAATTGCAATTATCCAATCTTTTTAGCAGAAATTGCATCGACAGTTAATGAAGTTTTATTAAATGATTACTTATATCAGCATGCTGAAAGTAAAAATGAAAAGATTTTATATTTAACAGAATTCTTAGATAAAGTACGTACGACGATTTATCGTCAAACAATGTTTGCAGAATTTGAAAAAATTATGCATGATAAATATGAAATGGGTACACCAATTACAGAAGAAGAATTAAGTAGCACATATTATGAACTTAATAAATTATATTACGGAGATAATGTGGTTAGTGATGATTATATAAGGTATGAATGGTCAAGAATACCTCATTTCTATACGCCTTTTTATGTATACAAATATGCTACTGGATTATCAGCGGCAATAGCTATTGCTAGTGATATTTTAGCAGGTAATGAAAAAACAAAAATAGCATACTTAGAGTTTTTAAAAAGCGGTGGATCTGATTACCCATTAGAGATTTTAAAACGTGTTGGTGTTGATATGACAACATCGTTACCAATTGAAAAAGCAATCAAGATGTTTGATGATAAATTGGCCGAATTAGAAAAATTAATATAGGTAGGTGGCAGTATGAGCAAACGTGATTATTATGAAATTTTAGGTGTTGATAAAAATGCTAGTGATAAAGAAATAAAAAGTGCTTTTCGTAAATTAGCAAAACAATACCATCCTGATGTTAATAAGGAACCGGGAGCAGCCGATAAATTTAAAGAAGCGCAAGAGGCTTATGCGGTTTTAAGTGATGAGACTAAAAGAAAACAATATGATCAATATGGCCATGATGCATTTAATCAAATGAATGGTGGAGCTGGTTACGATTTTTCTGATTTTGACTTTGGCGATATCTTTAGTGAAATTTTCGGTAGTAGTTTTGGATTCGGTAGCCGTAGTGGGCGTGGGACTACTAGTACGCGCAGAAGACGCGGTGCTGATAGCATAATGCGTGTTAATTTAACTTTTGAGGAAGCTGTTTTTGGGACTAAAAAAACAATTAATGTTGATGTAGCCGAAGATTGTCCTTCTTGTGGTGGCAAGGGAGGAAAAGGTGAAAAAAAATGTGGTGCTTGTCATGGAAGTGGTGTTGTAACAGCTGAACAACGTACTTTATTTGGATCTTTTATGACACGAACGACTTGTCCAACTTGTCATGGTGAAGGAATTACTTTTGAGTCAAATTGTTCTAAGTGTAAGGGAACAGGTAAAGTCCATAAAAACACTGATATTGAAGTAAAAATACCAGCCGGTGTTAATACTGGTAATCAATTACGTGTAGCAGGCAAAGGCGAACCTGGTATTAATGGTGGGCCTAATGGAGATTTATATTTAGAATTTTATGTAAAAGATCATGAATTATTTATGCGTGATAATAATGATATTTATTTAGAATTACCAATTACTATAACAGAAGCAGTTTTAGGTAGTAAAAGGGAAATACCGACATTATATGGCAATGTTAAATTAAGCATTCCAGCTGGAACGGAAAGTGGTGATAAACACCGCTTAAAAGGAAAAGGAATTGAAGACGTACGTACGGGTAATAAAGGAGATATGTATGTTGTACTTAACATTGTTATTCCAGAAAAGTTAACGCGAGATCAAAAGAAATTGTTTGAACAATTAGATAATACAGATTTAAGAGTTGGTAATGGATTTAAAAAGATAGAAGACTATTTGAAAAAAAACAAATAGTCTTTTTTCTTGTTAAAATATGTGATAAAATTAAATTAGAAAGTAGGAGATAATATGCAATGTAAAAATTGCGGAGCGACTATTCATGAAGGAGATACTTTTTGTAGAACTTGTGCAATGCCTGTTGATGTTGACCCATATACTGGTTTAGAAGATTTATCTAATCCGGCTACTAGTTCTTTTATGCGGCAAGATTCTCAATCTGGTATTCAAACCGAACCGATTTACAAAAATGATAAAATGGAAACAATTTCTAAACCGATAGAACCTGTTATTGATAATGATGCTAATAAAAATTATATTAAACGAGATGGTAATGACCGAACTAGTGCCACATTTAAAAATGTTTTAGGACTTATTATTTTATTGGTTATTCTTTTAATTATTGGACTTTTAATGTATAACAATGTTTTTTCAAATTTATTTTAAGTAAAAAAATATAGTTATAAAATAATTATCATAAATCCTTTAAAATTAAGGCAAAAATAAAAAAAATAATAAAAAAACTTGCTTTTATATTGGCGTTGTGATATTCTTAAAATGTAAGCAAAATAGCTTATAGAAATAGGGAGGTAAGTCTATGACTAAGACAGATTTAGTTAACTACATAGCAGAAGAAACAGGGTTAACAAAAGCAGATGCTACTCGTGCACTAGATGCAATGATGAACGGTGTTATTAAAGGATTAAAAGGAGCAGATAAAAAAGTTGCTTTAACTGGATTTGTAACTTTTACTGCAAAAAATAAAGAAGCTAAAAAAGGACGTAATCCTAGAACTGGTGAAGTTGTTGAAATTCCTGCAAGAGTTGCAGTTACAGTTAAAGCTGGTTCTAAATTAAAAGATGCATTAAATTAATGCACTTTTTTTTTGCACTTTTTATATCTTTCTTGTAATTTTATGATATAATGTTTATATATAATAGAACGATACCGAGGTGATATGATGAATTTAACAAATGATCAAAAGAAGGAAATTTTGCTTAAATATATAAATCCAGAAAAAGATTTTGTAAAAGCTGAAGATGGGAGAATTTTGATTTCGCGTGATGCTTCTCGTAAAATTGCCGAGTCATTTAATTTAAATATTGCCACTGGTGGACAATTTGAACCTAAAGCTATATGCGATTATATTATTGCAAGGGAACGACAAAGATTGGCAGCTAAAGCTTCCATAGAAAGAAAAAAAGATAAAGAAAGACAAGAGCAAAATCAACGCCTTAGTAAAATAGTTGCTTGTTTAAAGCAAGCTAAAAGCGAGGATAAGAGTGATTTTGAGATTGCTAAAAGTTTGTATGAATTAGGGAAAATGCCTTTTAGTGAAATTATTAATGGAGTTGAACAAGCCATAAGTGCTGGCGTTCTAGATAGTAGTAATAAAGTTAAAGAATTTTATCGAATTTTTATTAATCGTTCAGTTGCAACCTCAAGATTTAGTTCGTATGTAAATAGCACAAATCGAGATAGGATTATTGAAGGTGTCGCAAACGATCTAATCAATTATTATACAAAAAACTTTTTATCTTTTGGTCATTTACGTTACGCATTGAATGATTCGGGATTAGATGAAGAAATCATCGATGAAGTAATTAATTTATTTTATAAAAAATATGAACCATTTTTTATTGAAAGGTTTAAAGGTATTGATGACAATCAAGAATTAGCACATACAATTTATCAAAAATTAATGGATGAAGATGTATTTGATTCAACATTTATTATTGATTATTTAAATAAGATGAAAAAAGCAGATGAAGTGGATGATATTGCTTATAGTTTATACCGCTTAGAGCAAGATGAAAAAAGGGTTTATAAAATTTTAATGATAAAAGATATTTCCCTTGAAGAACGAGTTAAAAAATTAAAGGATTTAGATTTACATTATCCAATTTCATGTTTGAAAAGAACTTTTGATATTTTAAGACCGGCTTATAATTTGCCATATGATGAGATATTAGAACTTTATCAAAACGGTTCAACATTACATGTAGAGGAACCAGCGCAATCGGAGGAAGTAATTGAAGAATTAATCCCACGGAGCCCAGATATTTCGTCATTAAATAAAGATGGTGATGGTTTTATTGAACCTCATGATCCGGTTGATAAAGAAACAACACAATTAGTTCAAAGACGTTTACAAATTATAAAAAAAGAAAAAGAAGTAGAAAAAATAGAAAAGAAAAAGACTTTAGCACTTCTTTTAATTGGAGCAGGATTTATTCCAGTTGCAGTTTTAGCACTTATTTTTAAAGTTGATCCACTTACAGCTTCAAAAAATTGTGTTACAGCACTAAGTCAATTAGGTAATGGCAGTTTAGGTTTAAGTGGAATTTTACCAGATGTTGGTAAATTCACTGCCTTATTAGCAGGTATGGGTACTTCATTTGTGGCTTTTGTAAAATATTTAAAACATCGCAAAAAAATAAACGGTTTAAATGAAGAAATAGAAGACATAGAGGATATGGAACAAGCAATTGAGGAAGTTGAAGAAATTAAAAAGGGGCGTCGATAATATGGAACAAGGATCTACATGGACTTTAAGCGATGGAAAAAAATATACAGTAGTTTCAATCGTTAAAGAAAAAAAGAAAAAATATGTTTATTTAATAGATCGTGAAGAGATTCAAAATTATATTATTGCCGAATATAATAATGACGAAATAATTGAGGTTATTGACCCAGATTTATTAGAAGTATTAATTGTTAAATTTAATGAAGATTTGAAAGAAAGTCTTCCAAAAGTTATATCAGAATATTTATAAAAATATGGGGAACTCCCATATTTTTTTAGGAGGTATTATGAATGACATTCTAAAAGAAGCCCTAAAGCTAATTAATAGTTATGGTTATGAAGCTTATGTTGTTGGTGGCTATCCTCGAGATTTATTATTGGGAATTGTTAATGAAGATTATGATATTTGTACAAGTGCTAAAAAAGAAGATTTAGAGCAGATTTTTAAAGTTAAACTTGATGATAATTATGGCTCTGTTGTTGTATTGTATAAAAATTTAAGGTTAGAAATTACCACTTTTAGAAAAGATATTGCATATGAAGGTGTTAGAACACCACTTATTGGCTATACTGATAACTTATTGGAAGATTTAATGCGTCGTGATTTTACTATAAATGCAATTTGCCTTAATTGCGATGGAGAATACGTTGATTTATTAGATGGTCAATGTGACTTAAAAAATAAATTACTTAAATTAATAGGAGATCCTTATCAGAAATTAAAAGAAGACCCTTTACGAATTTTACGGGCAATCAGGTTTGCTAGTGTGTTAAATTTTAAAATCGATTATGAATTGGAGAAAGCAATAATTTCAAATGCTTCACTAATTAAAAAGTTATCTTTTTTTAGAAAAAAACAAGAATTAGATAAAATATTTAATAGCCGTGGCATATATTTATTAAAAAAATATAATCTGTTATCTTTTTTAGAGATTGAATTAAATAATGTAGTTGAAGTATCTAATAATCTAGGCATTTGGGCTCAAATAAAATATTCTAATAAATATAGATTTAGTAAAATAGAAATTAACATTATAAAGATAATAAAAAAATTTATAGCAAAAAAAAATATTACAGATTATGATTTGTACCGCTATGATTTACAAATCTTAAAAGTAGTCTCTGATATTTTAAACAAGGATTTTCATATTGAAGAAAGATATCAGCAATTACCAATTAAAACTAGAAGTGATATTGATATTACATATGCTGATATTATTAATAATACATCAATTTTTCCAAGTATTATTTATAAAAATTTAGAGCTACAAATTTTGAATCGAAAATTGGTTAACAAACGTGAAAATATTCTTTTTTATCTAAGAAAACTAAGTAATTATGATATTGATAAATAATATTTTATATGATATAATCATCTTATAAAAGAAAGTAGAGGAAGGTAATATGAACGAAAATAATTTTAATAATCAAGTGCCAAGTGGAATTCCACAACAAACAGTAACACCTGTAGCTCCTGTTATGCCTGTAGCTCCAGCTACGCCTGTTGCACCAATGACACCCGTTATGCCAGTTACTCCAAAAAAGCCAATGGATAAAAAGGAAATTATGAAGTGGGTAGGAGTAGGAGCAGGTGCTTTAATAGCTCTTGCAGTATTTATCCCATATTATTCTATTTCGTTTTTTGGAATCACTGAATCAGTTAGTGTTTGGGAAAGTGGTAAGTTTTCGGCAATTCTTTTAGCACTTTTTGGTGTAATTGCTGCTTTAACATATTTCTTTAATAAGGCTAAAAGTTTTTCGTTATTAGCGGCTGGAATTGGTTTTTGGTATCCACTTACACTTCTTGCAGCTCAAGACTTTAGTTTTGAAGGATTATCTTTTGGTTTTTGGTTAATGCTTTTAGGTGGAATAGCTTTAATTGTGTTATATGTTATGGAAAATATGGACGAATTAAAAAAACTAGTTCCATCTAAACCAGTAACACCAGTTGTACCAGTAACTTCAGCTCAACCACAAGCTCCAGTAACACCAGTACAACAAGTTACACCAGTACAACCAGTGCCAACAGTATCACCAGTTACGCCAGTAACGCCTGTAGCTCAAGTTGCCGTTGTATGTAAGAATTGTGGCCAACCAAAGAAAAATCCAACAGATGAATTTTGTCAAAATTGTGGGCAAAAATATTAAAAGGCATCAAGCCTTTTTTAATTGTTTAAAATAAGGTATAATAGTAATAACGAGGTGGTTATGTGAATCAAATCTTAGAAGTGTTAAAAACAAAATGCTATCAAATACCGCAAATTTTACTATTTAATTATCAAAAATTAGATGTTAATGAATTAGAATTAATTGTTATTATATATATTTTAAATGATAATGATACTAATTATAATCCTAAAAAAATTAGTAACGATTTAAATATTGATGTCAAGAAAGTTTTAGAAGTTATTAATAATTTAGTTGAAAAAGGTATTTTAAGTATAGAAATCATTAAGGTTAATAATATTCGCAATGAAGTTATTAATTTAGATTTAATGTATGAAAAATTGGCTTTTTTAATTATGAAAAAAGATACAAATAATAAAGAATCAAATATTTTTGATTCTTACTCAAAAGAATTAGGAAGAGGTTTATCACCAACAGAATATGAAATTATTAATAGTTGGTTAGATAATGGTTATAGTGAAGAACTAATTCTTTTAGCACTTAAAGAAGCGGTTTATAATGGAGTTAGTAATTTTAGATATATTGATCGTATTATTTTTGAATGGGCTAAAAAAGGAATAAAAAATAAAGAAGATGTGGAGCGTAATCGCAAATCTTTTAAACGCAATAAGGAAAATAAAGAATTATTTGATTACGACTGGTTAAATGATACAGAAGATAATTGATTATTTAGATGAATTATATCCTAATGCTCAATGTGAACTTAATTATAATCATGATTATGAATTATTAATAGCTGTTATGTTAAGTGCTCAAACTACTGATAAAAGAGTAAACGAGGTAACTAGTATTTTATTTAATAAATATCCAACTATTGATGCTTTGGCTCTTGCAAAAAAAGAAGATATTATTGAAATCATTAAACCTATTGGTACATATAACGTTAAAGCTAATAATTTACTGAAGATAGCTAACTCGTTGGTAAAAAAACAAAAAGGAATTGTTCCTAATGACCGTAAATATTTGGAATCATTAAACGGTGTTGGTCATAAAACGGCTAATGTTGTTTTATCAAACTTATATGGGGAGAATTGTATTGCCGTTGATACACATGTTAGCAGAGTTAGCGCGCGGTTAGGCTTGGCCAAAGCAGACGATGATGTTTTAACGATTGAAAAAAAATTAACTAAAAAATTTAAAGGCTATTCTTTGGCGCGACTGCATCATCAATTAGTCTTATTTGGTCGTTATCATTGTAAAGCTAAAAAGCCTAATTGTGATGAATGTTCTTTAAAAAAATATTGTAAATTTCAAAGGATAAAATAAATCCTTTTTTTATTTACAAACATATTTTTTTGTAATATAATAAACATCAATATGTCGGAGGTGGGTTAATGCAAAGATATAAGTTACCAGTACTTGTTTTAAAAGGATTAATTCTACTTCCAAAAAACGACTTAAGATTAGAAGTTGATAGCTATTTTGATAAAGAGATTATCGAAGTTGCGCAACAACAAGAAAATGGAAAAATATTTGTTGTAACTCAGAAAGATGCGCTGGAAGAAACACCTGAACTCATTGATATTCCTTCAATCGGGGTTTTAGCGCAAATTGAAAGCAAATTAGAATTACCTAACGGGAAGACTCGTGTTCTTTTAAGAGGAATTATTAGAGCAATTAGTGCTGAATATATGACGCCTTTTTCTAGTATTGTTTTTGGTAATATTGAAATGATTCAAGATGATTTAATTGAATCAGAGTTAAATATTGCGATTATAAGAAAATTAAGAAAAGAATTAGATCAATATATTAAACTAATTCCAACGATTAGCAATAGTGTTATTGCTCAAATTGATAGTGCTTCGACGGTGAGTGCTATGACAGATATTATTGTAAACAATTTGCCATTAACAATTGAGCGTAAAAGAGAATATTTAGAATGTTCAAAGGTAATGAAACGAACGGAAATGATTTTGGAAGATATTTACCAAGAAGAAGCTTTATATGAAATAGAAAAAAGATTAGATGCTAAAGTTAAAGATGTTTTGGAAGAAAATCAAAAAAATTATATATTACGTGAAAAAATTAAAGTGATGCGTGAAGAAATAGGTGATATTAGTCTTCATGATGAAGAAATTGAAAAATTACGTATTAGGTTATCTGAACTTATTTGTTCTGAACATGTCAAAAATAGAATTAATTTAGAGATTAATCGTTACGAAATTTTACCACCATCTTCTCCGGAGGTTGGATTAGTACGTAATTATATTGACACTTTATTAAGCTTACCGTGGAATAAGACTACTAAAGATGTTGTTGATTTAAAAAGAGTAAAATATAATTTAGATTGTTCGCATTATGGCTTAGATAGCGTTAAAGAACGAATTATTGAATATTTAGCTGTTAAAAACCATAGTAAATCTTTGAATTCGCCAATTATCTGTTTAGTAGGACCGCCAGGAACTGGTAAAACAACTTTAGCTTATAGTATTGCTAAAAGTATTAAACGTAATTTTGTAAAAATATCGGTTGGCGGAGTAGATGACGAAGCTGAAATTGTTGGTCACCGTAAGTCTTATTTAGGAGCTAGTCCTGGCCGAATTATTGAAGGTATGCAGAAAGCTAATAGCAATAATCCTGTTTTTTTGATTGATGAAGTTGATAAATTAACTAAAGGTGTTAAAGGTGATCCAACAAGTGCATTATTGGAAGTATTAGATATTGAACAGAATAAAACATTTCGTGATAACTATCTAGAACTTGAATATGATTTGTCCAATGTCCTTTTTATTTTAACAGCTAATTCAACTGATACAATTCCAATTCCTTTACTAGATCGTTTAGAAATAATTGAAATTGAAGGATATACAGAATATGAAAAGCAAGATATTGCTAAAAAATATTTAATTCCCAAGTTGTGTAAAAGTCATGGTTTAGAATATCTAAAAGTTTATGATAAAGTTATTTTAGATATTGTTAAATATTATACAAAAGAATCTGGGGTTCGTGAATTAGAACGTCAATTGGCAAAAGTAATTCGTAAAATTGTAACTGAATTGGTAACAACAAAGAAGAAATTTAAACCCGTATTAAGTGTAGATAATTTAGAAAAATATTTAGGAAAAAAACGTTTTGTTTCTTTAAGTAATATTAATGAATATCAAGTTGGTGTTGTTAGTGCTCTTTCTTACACGCCTTATGGTGGAGAAGTATTACCAATAGAAGTTAATTATTATAAAGGAACGGGGAAATTAATTTTAACTGGATCTTTGGGCAATGTGATGAAGGAAAGTGCTACTTTAGCACTTAGCTACATTAAATCTAATTGTGATAAATTTAATATTGATTATCGTTTATTATGTGAGAATGACATACATATTCATATTCCTGCTGGTGCAGTTGTAAAAGATGGACCTAGTGCTGGTGTTACATTAGTAACATCAATTATTAGTGCCTTTGCCAATATTAAAATGGATAATCATATTGCTATGACGGGCGAAATCACTTTAAGAGGTAATATTTTACCGGTTGGTGGATTACGCGAAAAATGTTTAGGTGCTATTAGAAATAATATACAAAAAATTTTTATACCTTATGATAATTTAAGAGATGTTGAGGAATTATCAAAAGATATAACGGCTAATTTAAAATTTATCCCTGTAAATAATTATATGGAAATTTTTAATGAAATTAGAAAGGAAACAACAAATTAATGAAAGAAAATTATTATAGTGAGGCTATTGCACGTGCTATTATGTTTACGAAAAATATTAATGAATTATTAGGTCTATTAGAAGAGATATTTAAAACTTTTGAAGATGTTTTACCAGATTTGCTAAATGACATTTGTATGCATTTTCTAGAATATGGAAATAAAGGATATCTTTCTAGAGATAGTAAAAGTAATATTTATATATATGCCAATTCTATTAATAGATTTGGCTTATCATTTTATAGTTTAGATGCTCATTACGAATTTTATCCTGATATTATTAGAATGCTAAATGAAGAAGACTTAGATAAAAATATCATTCAGTTTTATCGTCAAGAACTAGCTTTAAGAAGAAACAATAAAAAATTTTATTCTGATGAAAGACTTTTATTGATGGCTGATGATATTAGAAGTAGTATAGCTAGTGATTTGGGTGTTTTATATACATATAGCAAGTTATCAGATGAAGAATATAAGAAGCGTCAATTACCATTTATAGCTTCGCCACAATTTGCAGAAAGTGTTAGATATTTGACAACTAAATATCCGTCAATATTGCAAAGTGAAAGTTTTAAAAACAGAGTTTTAGAAACATTAGAAGCAAAGGAATCAGTGCATAAAAAATATCGTAATCCTTTAAAGAGATTTACTTTAACACATGAAAATACTTATCTTGGCCAAATAAGATTTAAGCGTGAAGATAAAAAATTATATCTGAAAATAAAAGGATAATTATGGATTTATTAAAAGAAAAAGATGCGACTATTTTTTATATGAAGTTTCTAAAAACTATTTTAGTAACAAAAGATTTAAAAGAAACATTGCGAATGGCTCAAGAATTAGGTATTGATTATACTTCAGTAGAACTTCTAAAGATGTTACGTGATTTAATTAAAGCCTATACTCAAGAGACATCTTTACCACTTGAAGCTAATAATAATATTTATGAATATTTAAATTTATGTCGTTTTAGTTTTGATGATACACATTCTGAAAGGGTAGAACTTTGTAATGAAATTATTGCTCTTTTAAATGTTTCAAAAGGAAAACCTCCGTATCCTTTATATCCGTCAATGATTAATTCTTATTTTGAAAATTTTATGGAGCGAATACACCATCATGTTTTGTATGCTGTTAATCCAGAATCGGAAGAATTACTTTTAAGTTCAGTAGCTGAATTAGAATATTTAATTTTGTTTTTACATTCTACACTGATTGATGATGAAGAGTTTGCTTTTGATATAAGTGAAGATTTAGTATTAAGTCTAGAATATCTTTTAGCAACTAATCATTTATTGAGAGAAGATCCGACACTATTAAGAGATAAATTATATTTATCAAGATTAAGATATATTTTGAAAAATAATGATTTGTTATTACAAGAATATCAAGGAAAACCGGATGATGATTGTATTTTTGAGCTAGATGATGAAGATGAAGCAATAATTAAAGATAAAAAATTTTGGAAATTACATACTAAAATTAAGAAAAAAGTTGAAAAAAATACTTAAGGTAATTGCAAAAAATTGTTAGTATTAATTAATAAATTAAAAAGATTCATAGAATCTTTTTTTTTGCATACCTTTTAGTGATAGGAGAGATTATATGCATAAAATTATATCATTTAAAAAAGAGATTACCTTTAATAACAGCATTGAAGAAATTGTTAGTATTTCAGTAGATGATAAATTAGAACTTGATAATTTAAAAATTAAAGGTAATTTTGTTATTGAGGGAGAATATCTAACTGTCTCACGCAATGAATCGTTTCATTTTGATATTCCATATCTTGGATATTTAGAAGATGAGTATGATACAAATGGTTCAACAATTAAAGTAGACGATTTCTATTATGAGATAGTAGAACCAAATAAATTAGCTCTTTCAATCGATATATTAGTTGATGATTTAAAAGTTAAAAAGCTGATAAATGAAGAGGTAGTAGAAGAAGATATAAGGGAGGCAGAAATCGTGGAAACAACTAAAGAGGATATTTTAGAAGATAAAAGTGAAGAACGTGAAAAAGTTATTTTTAAAGAAGATTATGCGGAAGCTTATATGACATATAGGGTTTACATTGTAAGAGAAGGGGATACGATTGAATCAATACTTGACAAATATGGATTGAGTTTAGATGAATTAAGTAAGTATAATGTTATTAATGAATTGAATATTGGTGATAAATTAATAATTCCAAATGAAAAAAATAAATGATTTATTAAGAAAATTAAATATTAAGCCCCAAAAATATCAAAAAGAAGGCAAAGTCTATATTGTTTGTGATGGTGAACATAAATATGTTGTTAAAAAAAATGACCATCCTATTTATGAGTATTTAAATCAACGTAATTTTGATTATTATCCTAATACAGTCGTTAAAGATGGCTATGAAATAGCTTCTTTTGAAGAAGAGATAAAAAGACCAGATGAAGAAAAAATTTTAGATTTAGTTTCTCTAGTTTCCTTATTACATGCTAAAACGACTTATTATAAAAGTGTTAATGAATATGATTTTCAAGATATTTATGAAACTTTATTAAGTGAAATTGCTGATGTTAAAAATTATTATGATAATTTAATGGATACAATTGAGAGTGAAATATTTATGAGTCCTAGTTCTTATTTTTTAGCTCGACATATTACACAAATATATAATGCGATTAGTTACTGTGAATATCATTTGAAGAAATGGTATGAAGAAAATAAAAATAATACAAAAATGCGGCAATCAATTATTCATAATAATTTATCTTTAAATCATTATATAAATAATAAACTAATTAGTTGGAATCAAGCTAAATTTTCTTCGCCAGTATTTGATATTTATCATTTGTATAAAGAGACTTATTGCGATTTTGTTTGGGAAGAAATAATGAAAAGTTATCATAATAAATATCCATTAAAGAACAATGAATTGGAGCTTTTTTATATTTTGATTAGTATTCCTAATAAGATTGAATTAAATGACGATGAATACCATAATACTATAGTGGTTAACAGACAATTAGAATATATAGACAAAACAGGGACATTTATTGAGTGCATGCAAAAAGCAAGTTAAACTTGCTTTTTTTTCACCAAAATATCCGAAAGAATGAACAAAAAATAAAAATACAAAATAAAAATAAAAGGAATAAGTTAAATCTAGTTAGAAAAATGAAGGTAATTATTATTTGATAAAATAATAAAATGGAAAATATTAAAAGACCAATATACCAACAACCACGTTTCCGCCACCAATGCATAAAACCACCTGTTTTATTATATGATAATTGTTTTTTTGTGTTCTTTGAGATAATTGACAAAAATCGATAAAAAAAGTAAAATTGTATTAGTATAATATATGATAGGAAGTGATATGGTGAATATTTTGAAACATATGAATCATAATAAAATAGCTTTTTATTCTATTATTTGTGGATTTATGTTTGCTTATCTTTCATCTGTTTCTTCTTTTAAATACGGAAGTATTGTAGAGTCTGGAAGCACTTCGATTAGTAATACTTTGTTTGGTAATGAAGTGTATAAAAATGTGATGAAAAGTTCAACTTCTAATATTATTAGTGCAACTTTAGCAAAAGTATCAGTTAATGTTGATGGAAAAATATACTATTATACTGATTTAGCAAGCGCGGTGGAATCTTTGCCAGAAGGGAAAGAATATACAATTAAGTTATTGCGAAATGTGAAAATCAGTGAGGAAGTAAAAATTACAGGTAATAAGAATGTTATTATCGACGGCCAGTCTAAATTTAGCTTAATTAGAGGAAAAGATTCTTACAATGCTTGGTTTACAGGACGTTTGTTTTATGTTGATAATCAATCTAAATTAACTTTAAAAAATTTAACATTAGATTTAGGAAATGAATGGAATTTTGATGAAGAATCTTTTGAAATTGCTCAAATTTCAACAAGTCTAAATAAATTTTTTAGTGCAAAATTAGGTGCTGAAGCAACTGCTTGGGTTATATATAATAATGGTGAATTAATTGTTGATAATTCAACAATCAAAAATCATTATAGTAATAAATATGGTTTAATTTATAATAACGAAGATGCTAGTACTCTTTTAAATGACACTAATATTAATCATGCTGCAACTAACGATGGTGGAGCTGTAGCTTATGTTTATGGGGATAACGCAAAATTAACTATTGATGGTGATACTGTTATAAGCAATAATTTTGTTAGTGGTAATGGTGGATTATTTAAGGTTCATAGCAATGCTCTTTTGACTATGAATAGTGGAGAAATTAGGGATAATAGAAGTATTAATAGTGATGGGGTAATTGCTATGATATATGGATATACTTCATCATTTATCATGAATGACGGAATCATAAGCGAAAATATTGGAAGAATGGGACAAGATAACAGCTTTAACAGCATGTTTTACCTTCATTCTGGTGGCTACTTTGAGATGAATGGTGGCATAATTGAGAATAATAGAGGAAGTAAAAGAGGGGCTATTGATGTTGCTAAAAGTAACGCTCAAATTAAATTAAATGCAGGAACTATTCAAAATAATCAAACACTTGAAGATTATGATAATTATTCTGGAGTTTATATTAGTTATGATAATAAGATGAAAATCGGTTTGAAAATGCAAATTAATGATAATATTTATGTTACCAATCAATTGATTAATGATGGCCAAATAAATGGTAATGTGACAATAAAGCGTGATAATAATATAAATAATCTTTTAAGCGGTAAAGGAGAGATAAATGGTTCGCTAATTATTAAATATAATCGTGAAAAAGAAAATTTAACTGTTAATTATAAGATGGTTAAAGGAGAGATTATATCTTTTGATGAAATATCTCAGTATTTAATTACTTTTAAATACAATGGTGGTGTTGATGATAGTGGTTTATCACAAAAAGTAAGTGCTGTTGGAATTGATGAAATTCCAATTGTACCAACACCAACTAAGCCCGGACATACTTTAACATGGTATGCTGATCAAAATCTAACAATTTTATGGGAACCAAATCCCGTCGAAGAAAGTACAACGGTTTATGCGAGGTGGACGCCAAACCTTTATACTGTGACATGGAATGTAAATGGTACCATTACTACACGTGAATTTTACTATGATGAAATAATTGAAATGCCTGAAAATCCTATGAAGCAAGGTTACGAATTTATAGGATGGACTAATTATCATGAGGGAATGAGAATGCCCGATAAAGATATTACCATGGTCGCTCAATGGAAAAAATTAAACTAACAATTGGTTAGTTTTTTTTGTACATAAATTATAATGATTAGCATATTATTAATTAGGTGATATCGTGAATATAGGTGATTTAGTAACTAGAAATTCGTATGACAATGATTTGGTATTTACTATTGTTGATATAGAAGGAGATATATATTATTTAAAGGGTATTAATGTTCGCTTATATGCAGATAGTACGTTAGATGATTTACGAAAATATAATAATGAAGAAGATGTTGAATTAGAGGAAGTATTTCAAGAAAGATTAAAAGATAAAAGAGAAATAAATAGGGATGAATACTTTTATTTACCAGGAAAAATTTTACATATTGATGGAGATAAGGATTATTTAAATAAATGTTTAGCATATTATGAAGATATGAATATTGCTGCAATGGGGATTATTGAAAAAGAATCAGAGGTAGCCCCTAAAATGTACCAATTATTAGAAGAATATAAACCTAACATTTTAGTAATTACTGGTCATGATGCTTATTATAAGTCTAAAGGTAATATTGATAATATGGAGGCATATAAAAATAGTCAAAACTTTGTTGATGCAATTAAAGAGGCCAGAAAATATGAAAGTAGTCATGAAAAATTAATTATTGTTGCTGGAGCTTGTCAGTCAAATTATGAGGAATTAATAAGAGCTGGTGCTAATTTTGCATCTTCACCTAGAAGAGTTAATATTCATGCATTAGATCCCGCTATTATTGCAGCTAATATGAGTTTAGCAGATATTAATAAAGATATTAATTTAAAAGAAATAATTGAAAATACAAAATATGGTTCAAATGGTATAGGTGGTATTATTACTAAAGGAACTATGTATCGAGGATATCCAAGATGAGTAAAACTACGGTTATTAAATATTTAAAAAAACATCTTGGTGAAGAAATCGTCATTAAATATAATTTAGGGCGTAATAAATTTGAAACATATCGTGTAGTTTTAAAAAGGTTATATAATCATGTTTTTATTGTTGATGATCATAGTTTAACTCGTTGCTTTTCATATAGTGATATTATTATGAAAAATATAAAAATATATTTAGTCAAAGCTGTATAATTGCATTTTACATTGAGGTATGTTATAATTTGTGTACATGGGGGCGTCTAGTTTCGACGATTTAGTTGTTGCTTGGACTGCAAGTCGGAGGTACACGATAAGTACACAAAACAAATAACTGGAAACAGTAGAAATCAATTAGCTTTCGCTTAATTTAAGAAGGCTGCTCTTAATTAACTTATCCCACGAAGTTAATATAAGGGCTCGAATTTAGTGGGATATATAATTGTGATGATTATAAACAATTATGAATATTGATAATCTAACTTAAAAAGGGTTGCCGAGTGCCAACTTTTTAAGGAAATTTAACCATTTGGCTAAGCTTGTAGACGTTTAAGAGATTGCTATTTCGGACATGAGTGCAAATCTCATCGCCTCCACCAATGTGTTATTAAAGTCTTAATGAAATGAGACTTTTTTTTGTTGTGATTAATAAAAAAAGCTATGATTTTTCATAGCTTATATTTGATTTTCTTCTGTATTATTTTCAGGTGGATTTGGGGTTTCTGTTCCTTGATCTGGGGTTGTTGGATCTATCGGTTCCGGATTAGTTGTAGTATCATCACCATCAGGTAATCCTGGAATTTCAGGTTCTTCAGGAACGGTAGGTGTTTGAATTGTCGATATAACATCAATAGTTAATGTTTTTCCACTAAGTGTACTTAAATCTGTGCGTTCTTTAATACTTTGATTTGTTATTGTTCCTATCGTTTGTCCTACAGTACCTTCTATATAATTAACATTAATTGTAATATTATTGCTTAATGCAAATGAACGAGCATAGCTTTCTGATTGACCAATTAGATTAGGCATGGTTTTTATAGAAACACCAGAAGTTAAACCTTTACCAATAACTGTTTCTTCATATTTGTTTTTTATTGAGAAACTAAAATCTTTAATTATTGTTGGCTTTTCTAATTCTAAATTAACACGCATAGCTTTAGAAACTGCCTCATAACTTTTATCATAAATGCCACCGACATAAACACCATTTACATTTCCACATCCATCCCAGTAAACACGAGCATCATAAGTATTTAAATACAATCGTTGCATATTTAGGGCTTGATCAGTATTTCCTTCAGCAATTATATCTTTACCAATATTATATAAAGATAGCATTGTATTGGTATTCATATTTGTTTTAGCATTCTTACTGATAGTATCAAGCAAATTTTCAATAACTGAAAAACTAGTTGCTTTATCAGCTAATTTTTTTAGGACAGCTTTAATAATTATTTGTTGATTTTGACCGCGAGTATAGTCATTCCAATAACCGGCGTTTTGAACATATTTTGATCCACAATAATTAACCATGTAATCAGTCACTTTTCGGTGTCTAGCAAAGGCTAATGCTTGTTCACCGTTTAATGTTTGTTTTCCGGCGTTAACAAAAATAGTTTTTTTACCCCATTGTCTATTACTATTTTGTTCACAAAAACTGTATGGTACGTCAACTTCGACACCACCAATAGCATCAACTAAATCAACAACAGCTTTAAAGTTAACTTTAAAGTAGTAATCAATATTTAATTCGAAATAATTTTCTAATGATTTAATAATACATGATTCACCATACCAACCAGCATTAGTTATTTTATTTTTTTTATTGCCCATACATGAAATTGGTATATATGAATCACGAGGAATGCTTAAAATAGTTGTGTTTAAAGTATTTGGATTAAATGTTAATAATATTAAAGCATCACCATTGAAGCTAGAAGTTAAACCGGTACCAGTTGTATCAACACCCATAATTAAAATGGTAAATGGTTTGGTAATATCAGGTTGTTCCTCTTCAATGTTTTCTAAAACAATTTCGGTTTCTTTAGTATAAATTACTTTAGTAGTTGTGTCTAAATTTTCATATCCATCAGTAGAACTAAACATTGTAGTATATCCTGAAGGAAGGAAGATTGCATCAATTTTATCATTTAATAAATCATCAATCATTGAATAAAAGTCATCATAATCACGCAAATTTTTAGTATCAATTTCTTCTTCTTCGATTATTTGATGAGGAATATTATAACCAGCAATACTATTTTTGTCCGTTATAATTCCAATCGTTTTATCTTTTATATCGTCAATATCTTTATATTTGGCATCTTTTTTTACAACAATACTTGTTGAGTGGGTTTCTTTATTATTGTCTTCTGTCATATTTCCTAATTTGTTGAAACTAGCACTAACTTTATATGAAACAAAGCTAATGCTTAAAGAATATATAAACATTATAATAAATAGTATATAGAATATTTTTTTTGCTTTTTTAAAATACATTTTATATTCAATTATTGATAATAAAAAGCCTAAGTCAATAATAATTAAAGCAATGCAAATTCGAAGAGGGGTTTCAATACCTCTAAATAATGATATAGCCCTCAAGGTATAAATACTGCCAAAGGCAATTAAAACTGTAATAATGATAATTAAGATAGGTTTTATATTTTTTATTTTTACATTATTAATTTTATTTTTTTTCATGATACACCTCGTTTACTATTATACCTCAAAAACCACTTTATCACAATTACATCTATAATTAATCAGATTTACTTAACACTTTGATTGACTTTTTAAAAAAAATAAGATAAAATGGAAATATCTTCACTGAAGAACATATAATTTTTTAGGTGGGTCCGTAGCCAAGTGGTAAGGCATGGGACTGCAACTCCCTGATCGCTGGTTCAAATCCGGTCGGGCCCTCCAATTTTGATTTTAAATCCGATTTTTCGGAATAATAATAAAAAAATAAATCGAGTTTAATCTCGATTATTTTTATGCTTTTTCTAAATGGTTAAATAAGATTCCTATGTTGATTAAACCTGTAATTCCAACAATTATATAAACGATATTTGTTAATAAGGAATCATCGCCAAATATTGTAGTTACTAGGTTAAAATCAAATAAGCCAATTAATCCCCAGTTTAAAGCCCCGATAATTGTAAATACTAAGGCAATTTTTTGCACTGTTTCCATATAATACCTCCCATTACTAATATAATATCCATCTTTTTTTATTTTATACACAATATTTCAATTTTATCTGGATAATCATTTATTAATTCACGAATAAACGGTGAAGGCTTGTTTTTATTTACCAAGAGATAAGCATAGTTTTTAGTTCTTGTTAAAGCAACGTAGAATAGCCGCCGTTCTTCTTCAAATTTGATATTTTCATCTTCTTCATATATTAATTTAATAATATTATTAAATTGTAGTTTATTAGGAAAACCCATAATATCATTTTCTAAATTAATGATAATAATATTTTCTTCTTCTAAACCTTTGGCTTTATGAACTGTTAAATAGTTTAAATGTAAAGAGTAATTTTTTAAATCTTCATAACTATTAACAAGTTTAAATAAATCTTTATTATTGCGACCTAATATTAAAATATGGTCTTTTTTTTCTTTTATTAAAAATTTAATTAAAATATTAAATGTTTCTCTTTGATTTTCATAATAAATAATTTTTATAGGCTTAATTAAACTTTTATGTGCCGTAATTTTCTTTTTTAATTGCTTTTTATTTTTCATGACAAAAGAACCTGCAACATCAACAATTTCTTGATTATTTCGATAATTATTTTTAATAAAATATTTTTTAGAATAAGAAAAATAGGTAGAAAAATTTAAAAAAGTTTCAATTTTACATCCAGAAAATTTATATATTGATTGAAAATCGTCGCCAACTGCCATTAATTTACTGCCTGATTTATTTATAATTTCTTTGATTAAATTGACTCTAATAATAGATGTATCTTGGTATTCATCAATAATAATATATTTATAATTGCGTTTGAGTCCAAATTTTTGAATATGTTTAGTTGCTAAAACAATTAAGTCATTAAAATCTATTTCGTTGTTTGCTTTCATTTCTATATTATACATATGATATATTACTATAATAAGTACAAGCAACGGATAATCTTTAGCTTCAACTTTGCCTAAAAATGATATAAGTGTTTTTTTACTTGAGATATTGGCTTTATAGAGATTAATAAAGCAGATAATAGTATTTTTTAATTGTTTAATTTTAATTAAAGAAATATCTTCATATTTTTTATTTTTAGAATTAAAAAAATAAGTAACTACTAATTTCATAATATTTGGAAAATTATAAATTAAATGATCAAAAAATTCATCTACTAAATAAATTAAAGTATCATCATTATTTAGTGAAAAGTTTAAACCACTATCTTTTAAAATAGTAAGAGCTAATTTATGAAAAGTGCAAACATTAACATTATACTGGTATGTTTTATATAAGTCATCTTTCAGCTTTTGCGCTGATTTTTTAGTAAAAGATATACAAAGAATTTCCTTTTGCTCTAGATATTTAGCTTCAATTAAATATCTTACTTTTCCAATAATAGTTAAAGATTTACCTGCTCCTGCTCCTGCAATAACAAGTATAGCTTCTTCTTCATTTAAGACACAATCTCGTTGTTCTTTATCTAAAGGATATCCTTTGATATTGCTTAATAAATCATAATTGCTTTGTTCCATTTTATAAAGATATATATTATTATTGTGTTCAACTAATTTATTAATATTTAAATAAATTTTTAAAAGAATCCAATATTTTTTTAAAAATATTAAATAGGGTCTGTATTTAATTTTTTGTATTTCTTTTTTAAGAGAATTTTTAACTTTTTCTTTGCTTTTAATAGAGATGTAACTATTTCCTTCAAAATCGTTCATGTATGGTATAATATCTCATTAATTATATTTTGTCATATTATGATAATTAAATTTTTATAGGAACAAAATGTTTCTTATTTATTATTTAAAATAAAAAATTTAATAATAAAAAAATAAATTTTATTTTATTTAAATTTTCGTGTTGCTTATTTATTCGTGATATTGTTATAATTAATAGGCATTGTTGTGCAAGTTTAAAAAAATAAAAAAAGATGATTTTTTAATCATCTTTGTGAACATATTCTACAATATCGTCAAGTTTGCAATCAAAGTAATCACATAGTCGTGCAAAAACAGTTACATCTAATTTGGTAATTTCGCCATTAATGATTCTTTGCAAAACTTTAAAGTCTGTATTGGTGTCGCGCATCAATTTATTTTTACTAATATTATCGGATTCAAGTAAATCGTCAAGTTTAAATAGATAATAGCCATTTTCAACATCAACTTTTACCATGCGCTTCACCACCTTTATTTTTATAATTTAATAATATCAATTATAGTACTTGCTTGACTATTGGTTGTATAACCACTATAATGAGAGAAAGAGGTTGAAAAATGAAAAAGTATATAGATACAATAGAAATGTTTATTGAAAAACCAAGAAATGAATTGCGGCGAGAAGTTGCACGCACAAATGATCAGGAATTAGCAAAGCTTTTAGAGGAATATGAATTAGCTTATTATCAAAGTTGTTTAAAAATAGATGAAATGATTGAAAAGGAACTAGTTAAGAGGGGCTTAAAATCGGGTGATTAAGTCTTTTTATTTTTATGAAAAAATGTTATACTCATGTAGAAGGTGTTGCTATGGAACGATATGAACCAAATATATATATGGGTTTAAATAATGAACAAGTTCAAAATAGAATTGATAATAATTTAGTCCATAATAATACAACTATTAGAACTAAAAGTGTTAAAGAAATTATATTAACCAATTCTATTACTCTTTTTAATATTATTAATTTAATACTCGGTTTTCTTATTCTACTTACGGGTTCTTATAAGAATCTTTTATTTTTAGGAGTAGCATTTTGTAATACTATTATTAGTATGTACCAAGAAATACATGCTAAAAGAATAATTGATAAATTATCAATTATTGCTAGTACTAAAGTTAATTTAATAAGAAGTGGTAGGGAAGATTCTTATTCAATCGATGAGATAGTTTTAGATGATATTATTAAGTATAAATTAGGTAATCAAGTAATTGTTGATTCAATTGTTAAAGAAGGTAGTGTTGAGGTTGACGAGTCTTTTATTACTGGCGAAGCGGATACTGTTGTTAAAGAAAAAGGTGATATGCTTTTATCTGGCAGTTTTATTGTTAGTGGTCATTGTTTAGCTTCAGTTGAACATATTGGAAATGATAATTATACAAATAAGATATCTAAAGAGGCTAAATATATTAAAAAACCTAATTCTATAATAATGAAAACAATGAAAAAAATTATTAAAGTAATTTCAATTGTAATTATTCCACTAGGTATTTTACTTTTTATGCAACAAATGAGTTTAGAAAAAGCAACCTTAAATGATAGTATTATCAATACGGTAGCTGCAATTATTGGAATGATCCCTGAAGGATTAATTCTTTTGACAAGTACAGTTTTAGCAATTAGTTCAGTTCGTTTAGCAAAGAAAAAAGTTTTGGTACAAGAAATTTATTGCATTGAAACATTAGCACGCGTTGATACAGTTTGTTTAGATAAAACAGGAACAATTACAGAAGGGGAAATGGATGTTTTTGATACTATTCCACTTACTAGTGATTATCCAATTGAAGAAATATTAATTTCAATGATGCATTTTAATACAGATGATAATGCTACGGCCCGAGCTTTAAAGAAAAAATATGTAGGTGATAGTAGTTATCATTTGAAAAAAACTATACCATTTTCTTCTAAAAATAAAACTTCAGGTATGGTTTTTGAAGAAGGAACTTATTTAATTGGAGCTCCAGAATTTTTGACAAATAATCAAGATGTATTGAAATTAGTCCACAATTATTCATCACATCGTGTTTTGTTACTAGTACATAAAGGAGTTACTAATATTCCTTTAGCTTTAATTTTAATTGATGATAGAATTCGTCGTAATGCTAAAGAAACATTATCTTATTTTAAAGCTCAGGATGTTGATGTTAAAATTATCTCTGGTGATAATATTCATACAATTGAAAAAATAGCTGAGCGTATTGAATTAAAAAATATTAAAGCAATTGATATGTCAAAACTTGGTAAAGATGTTAATTTAAAAAAGATTGTGGAAGAATATAATGTTTTTGGCCGTGTTTCTCCAAGTGAAAAAAAAGATTTAGTATTGGCTTTAAAAGCAAATGGTCATACAGTTGCTATGACTGGAGATGGTGTCAATGACGTTTTAGCGCTTAAAGAGGCTGATTGTAGTTTGGCAATGGCGAGTGGAAGTGATGCTGTTAAAAGCACAAGCCAGTTGGTTTTACTTGACTCAAATTTTGATGCAATTCCCAAAATTGTTAATGAAGGAAGAAGATCAATTAACAACCTTGAACGTTCGGCAACGTTGTTTTTAACTAAAACCATTTATTCAACATTATTAGCTATTATTTTCTTGTTTGTTAACATGAATTATCCATTTCAACCTATACAATTAAGTTTAACTAATATGGTTGCGATAGGAATTCCATCTTTTGTATTGGCATTAGAACCAAATAGTGATAAAATAAGGGGAGTCTTTATTATTAATGTCATTAGGAAATCTATTCCAGCAGCTTTAACAATTATTATTAATATTGTTGGCATTATGATTTTTTCATCTATTTTTGACTTTAGTGGGGATTATATTTCTACAATGTGTATTGTTTTAGTAGCTTTTACTGGTTTCCTTTTATTGTTTAAAATTTGCTATCCATTTAATTATACTCGTGGTATTTTATATGGAGCACTTATTGGAATCTTCTTAGGAAGTGCAATTGGTTTAAATAAATTATTTGAATTTGTCTTGTTGACCCCGTTTATGTTTATTTTTATTGCAAGCTTATGTTTATTGGACATTTCCATTTTTAGAATATTAACATATCTTTGTGAAAAGAAGATTTTTAAATATGCTGATAGAATTGTAAGGTGATAGTATGAATCCACTGATGTTAACTTTGTTAGTTGGAATATTTATTTTGTTTGGAACTTTAATTGGTATTTATACAACAAATAAACATAAGTTTGTTGATTTTTCAATAGGAGGAGCTTTTGGTGTTATTGTAGCATTAATAGTGATGGAATTAATACCAGAAGCATACGAACACTTAGAATTTAGCTCTAATGTTCGTACAGTTATTATGTTAATAATCATGAGTGCAGTTGGGTTTATGCTAATGCAAATTTTGGACAAATTTGTTCCCCATCACGAACATGAAGATGAACATCACCATCAACACACTGATGATACTTGTCATAATGAACATTTAGGTCATGTTGGCGTTTTAGCAACAACTGCACTATTTATTCATAATTTAATTGAGGGAATGACTTTATATGCTACTGCACTTTCATCTATACACGCAGGGTATTTGTTATGCGTTGGTATTGGATTGCACAATATCCCAATGGGAATCGTTGTAGCTAATATGTTGAAAGATAAAAAGAAATCGTTGATTGCAACATTTATTTTGATTTTTTCAACTTTTGTTGGTGGTATTATTATGAGTGTGGTTAGTCCTTTAAATGATTTTGTCATAGGAATTTTAATTGCTTTGACATTAGGAATGTTAATTTATTTAGTTATGATGGAATTGTTTGGGCAAATGCGCCATAGTAAAGATAAAGTGATGACAATAATTGGTGTAGTTGTCGGCCTTTTAATTATTTTTTTTAGTGTAACTTTGGGTGGTCATCACCATTAAAAAGGAATTATTCCTTTTTTATTTTAATATTTACTCAAACAAATGTTTGTGATAAAATGAAATTGGTGATATTATGAAAAGAATAATTATGCATATTGATGTGAATAATGCTTTTCTATCATGGACTGCAGTTGATTTGTTAAATAAAGGGTATAAAATAGATATTAGAAAAATTGAATCAGTTATCGGAGGCGATGAGGCTATGCGACATGGAATAGTATTAGCTAAGTCACCTGTTGCCAAAAAAAAAGGAGTAAAAACAGCTGAAACATTAATGTCAGCTCGCCGTAAATGCCGCAATTTGAAAGTTTATCCTCCGGATTATCGTTTATATAAAAAAATGTCAGAAGCTGTTTTTGATATTATTCGCCGATATACACCTGATATTGAGATTGTTTCGATTGACGAATGCTTTGTCGATTATACAAATGTTTATAATTTATATGGTGATCCAATAAAGTTTGCTTATAAAATTAAAGATGAAATTTATCGAACTTTAAAATTTACGGTTAATGTTGGAATTGCTGAAAATAAACTTTGTGCAAAAATGGCTTCTGATTTTGAAAAACCTAATAAGGTTCATACCTTATACCCAGAAGAAATTGAAAAGAAGATGTATCCTTTACCCATTAGTGAATTATATGGAATTGGTAAACAAAGTTCAATTAAATTAGTTGATTTAGGAATTAAAACAATTGGTGATTTAGCCCATACTAATGTATATATTTTAAAAAAAATATTTAAAAATCAAGCTGAAATTTTAATTCAAAAGGCACAAGGAATTGATAACAGTTTAGTAAATGCGGAAACAGAAGCACGAAAAGGACTTAGTCATTCCACAACATTTTCTTATAATTTAAGTGATTTAAATGTTATTTATCGTAGTTTACAAGCTTTAGTCGAAAATGTGTGTATAGCTTTAAGGCGTGAACAAAAATATGCTAATGTTGTTGGTGTTACCATTAAAGATAAAAATTTTCATACTTATTCGAAACAGAGAAAGTTAGTAAATGCAACGGACAATACCACTGAAATTTTTAATGAAATAAAAAAACTTTTTCATGAGGCTTGGGATTTAGAACCAATTAGATTATTAGGAATATCTTTAAGCCATTTATCCAATAATAAAAAGAGGCAATTATCATTATTTGAAAGTGATGAGATAATGGAAAATGATTCAAAATTAGATAAAGTTTTAGATAAATTAAAAGAACAGTATGGTTCGGATATTGTAAAAAAAGCCTCTTTAATGGATAATAATATTTTTAAAAAGTTTGATTAAAGGTTGAATTTATAATCTCAGTCTAGTATAATAAAATTGGGTGAGTAAAATGATCTGGATATGGCGTGGAATTATAATAGTATTACTTTTAGCGGAAATTTTATCACGTAAAGCTACGGCTCTTTGTTTTGTTTTAGGTGCTATAATAAGTGCTGTTCTTACAAAATTTACAGATGATTATTTAACTCAAGTAGGTGTTTTTTTAATTGCCGGTATTTTATTAGCAATATTAATTCGTCCGTTTATTTTAATCTTATATAAGAAAATATTTAATAAAGTTAATAAATATATTAGTAGTAGTAAACTTAATAAAAGAAAAGAAAACAAGAAAAAATAATGTTTTCTTTTTATTATGTGGTATAATAAGTATATGGTGATCTGATGAAGATAGATATTAAGAATGTTAAAATTAATTATATTGATTATGGTAATTTAAAAGATGGAACGATTCTTTTACTTCATGGTTGGGGACAAAATATTGAAATGATGAAATCACTTGGTGATAGTTATGCTAATAGATATCGTATTTTGATTATGGATCTTCCAGGATTTGGAGATAGTACTGAACCTAAATATGCATGGACAGTCCATGATTATGTTGATATGGTTCATATTTTTTTACAAAAACTAAAAGTTGAGAATGTAATTATTATGGGTCATTCATATGGTGGAAAAATTGGCTTATTGTATGCTAGCCAATATAATGTTACTAAATTGATTGTTTTTGGTAGCCCATTTAAAAAAGAGGTAAAAGAGTTATCACTCAAAACTAAAATACTTAAAAAATTAAAAAAAGTACCAGTTTTAAATAAATTAGAGGGGGTTGCTAAAAAACATATCGGTTCGACTGATTATCGTAATGCTTCCCCATTAATGCGAGAAGTTTTAGTTAATACTGTTAATTTAGATATTACAGATGAAGTAAGAAAAATAAAGTGTCCGACTTTAATTATTTGGGGAACTTTAGATAAAGCAGTATCTGTAGAATCGGCATATGAATTGGAAAAGCTAATTCCTGATGCTGGGGTTGTCATCTATGATGGATGTACTCACTATGCATACTTAGAGAGATTACAACAAACGGTTAATGTTGTTCGTATCTTTTTAGAAAGTTAGGTGATTGATTATGTGGTTATTTTTTGGATCGTTATTGCCTTATTTTTTATTTATTATATGTAAGACTAGGAAGTCATTACACATGTTACAACAAAATTATTACGATGAATCAGGACGATATTTTTGGTGGATTGTTAAGAATCCTAAGAAAGTATGGTTAGAATTAGATATTGTTTTTGTTTTTTTAGGCCTTTTATATTTTATTACTTTTGATATATCTTTATTTATTTTTATAGGATTTTATTTAGGTTTAACATTTTTTTATACACGTAAAATTAAAGCGGAGCAAGTAAAAAAACCTTTAGTAACTACTGCTCGTATTAGAAGATTATATTTAACTATAACAATTATCTATATGATAATTACAATATTGATAATGCACTTTTATAATGAAACGCATTTATATTTATATTATTTATTTTTAGGTATTTTGGGTTATTTAAATTATTTTATAGTATTTATTGCTAATATTATTAATAAACCAATTGAAA
The DNA here is from genome assembly GCA_944373145.1 of uncultured Bacilli bacterium. Classification (GTDB taxonomy): domain Bacteria; phylum Bacillota_I; class Bacilli_A; order RF39; family UBA660; genus UBA5578. Next base: position 50,466 of record CALWAL010000001.1, on the reverse strand, counting down.
AATTAGTTTATTTATCATATAAGTACAAAGCTTCAAAAAAGTTAAAGCAAATTAATATACCAGTAATTGGTATTACCGGTAGTTATGGAAAGACAAGTAGTAAAAACATTGTTAATGATATTTTAAGTATTAAATTTAATACCTTTGCGACACCTAAAAACTATAATACAACGTATGGTTTAATTTTAACTATAAATAATTATTTAGATAAATTTAGTAATTTATTTATTGCGGAAATGGGTGCTTTTAAGAAAGGCGAAATTAGAAAATCTTGTAAGTTTGTTAAACCAACTCATGGTATTTTAACGACGATTGGCCAAGCACATTTAGAAAGTTTTGGAAGTCAAGAAAATATTCAAGAGGGTAAATTCGAACTTATCGAATCTTTACCAAGTAATGGGATTGCTATTTTAAATGGTGATGATCCATTTCAAGTTGATTATCGGTTAAAAAATGATTGTCAAGTATATTGGATTGGTGTTGAAAATCATGATGTTGATTTATATGCTTTTGACATTCAATTATCACATATGGGGACAAATTTTAAGGTTAAATTCAAGAATTTGGATGAAGTATATGAGTTTAACACTAAATTATTAGGAAAACATAATGTATATAATTTATTAGACGGCATTTTATTGGGTTATCTTTTGGGAATGAATATTAATGAGCTACAACGAGGGGTTAGTAAAGTTAAGCCGATTGAACATCGCTTGGAATTAAAAAAATTAGGTGATATTCATCTAATTGATGACGCCTATAATTCTAACCCAGTTGGTTCTAAAGCTGCTGTTGAAGTTTTGGGTCTTATGCCAGGAATGAAAATTATTGTTACACCAGGAATGATTGAGTTAGGTGAAGAACAATATAATTTAAACAAACAGTTTGGAACATACATTGCTGATAATGTTGATTATGCTATTTTAATAGGTCACGAACAGACAAAACCTATTTATGATGGTTTAATAAGTAAAGGTTTTGCTATTGATAAAATATTTATTTTGAATGATGTCAAAGAAGCATTCCCATTGATGCGTAAATTGAGTGATGGAGAAACTTATGTATTATTAGAGAATGATTTACCAGATTTATTTAATGAATAGGAGATGTAATATGAAATTAAAAGTTGGTGTTATTTTTGGGGGAGAAACAGTTGAACATGAAGTTAGTATTATCTCGGCGTTACAAGCCATTGAAAATATGGATCGTACTAAATATGATATTGTACCAATCTATATCAGTAAAGATAAGATATGGTATACTGGACACATGTTGTTTGATATTGACGTTTATAAAGATTTTAATGATTTAAAACGTTATGCTACACCATGTACTTTAGTTAATAAAAAAGGTAATTTTTATTTACAAAAGACAACAGGAATTTTTCGAAAAGATATTACTGAATTAGATATTGCTTTTCCAATTGTTCACGGTAATAATGTGGAAGACGGTACTATTCATGGATATTTAAAGACTGTTGGCATTCCAACAGTTGGAAGTGGGGTTTTAGGCTCTGCTTTAGGACAAGATAAAGTAATTATGAAACAAGTTTTTAAAGCAATGGGTTTACCAATTGTTGATTATGTGTGGTTTTTTGAAAATGAATATTTAGAAACACCAGACGATATTATAAAATCAATAAACAAATTAGGCTACCCTGTAGTTGTTAAGCCGGCAACTTTGGGAAGTAGTGTAGGAATAACTTACGTACATAATGAAAAAGAATTAGTTGGTGCTATTGAAGATGCAATTAATTATGATGAAAAAATTATTGTTGAAAAAGCGGTTCCAAATTTAGTTGAAGTTAATTGTAGTGTTTTAGGTAATTATACATATCAAGAAACAAGTGAGATAGAAGAAGTTTTATCATCAAAAGATTTATTGAGTTACCAAGATAAATATATTGGCGGTAATAAAAGTAAAGGAAGTAAGGGAATGGCCAGCGCTAGTAGAATAATTCCGGCACGAATTAGTCAAGATACAGAAGAGAAAGTGCGAACAATTGCGATGTCCGCATTTAGAGCACTTAATCTAAGCGGTGTTTGTCGAATTGATTTTTTAATTAATAAAGAAACAAGAGAAGTATTTATTAATGAACCAAATACAATTCCTGGTAGTTTATCATTTTATTTATGGGAACCAGCAGGTAAACCATATCGCGAATTGTTAGATGATTTAATTAATTTAGCAATTAAAGATTATAAAAATAAAAGTAAAAAGAATTATTCTTTTGACAGTAATATTTTAAGTGGCTATGTTATGGGTGCAAAAGGAATTAAAGGTGCAAAAGGAAAACTTCATAAATAATGAAGTTTTTTTAATAAAATCTTTATAAACGGCATATATAATAGTATCAAAATAAATTGTTGTCTATTTATTGTATAATATATGTAAAATAAAAAGGATAATTATTTCCTTTTTTTACCAGTGTTGCTATAATAAAATAAAAGTAAGGTGGAAAAATGAATAAAAAAAGGAAAAATAAAAAGAAAAAAATTATTTTATTGGTTTTATTTTTAATAATACTGGTTATAGGTATAATATTAGGAAGTATGTTTATCTTTAATCATGAAGAAAATCCAAAAAAGCAGAAAGAGGAAACAATTAAAGAAGAACCAGTTAAAAAATTAAATATTATTGATGAAGATTCTAATAGTCGCAATATTGCTGTTATGTATAATAATATTTCAACGGTATGGGATTATCAATCGGGGTTACAAGATGCTTATTTGGTATATGAAATAATTGTTGAAGGTGGTTATACTAGATTAATGGCTATTTTTAAGGATACGGATACAACACGAATTGGTAGTGTTCGAAGTGCTCGTCCATATTTTCTTGATTACGCATTAGAAAATGATGCTTTATATATTCATTTTGGGGCTAGTAGTCAAGCAGAGAAAGATATTAAAGATTTAGGAATAAATAATGTAAATGGTATGTACTATGATAAGGCTTTTTGGCGTGATTGGGACTTAGGATTGGCTACAGAACATACCGCTTTTACATCAATGGAAAAGATTAGAGAAGCAGTTGCATCTAAAAATTATCGAACAACTACTGATTCAAAAACGGTGCTTAATTATAGTGTAGATGAAATAAATCTTAGTCAAATGAATGGTGCCATACCAGCTAATAAAGTTTTTATTGATTATTCATATAGTCGTTCAACTACATATGACTATGATTCAGAAAAAAAAGTTTATGTACGAAGTCAAGGAACAGCTAATGGAAATTATAAGCATTTAGATTATGAAACAAAAGAACCCTATACAGCTAAAAATATTATTACCTATCAAGTAAAAAGTTATAGTATTGATAGTCAAGATCGTCAAGCTTTAGAAAATATTGGCGGTGGCTCTGGTTATTATATAACTAATGGTTATGCTGTACCAATTACTTGGGAAAAAAGAGAGCGTGGTTCAAAAACAGTTTATCGCTATTTAAATGGTGAAGAAATCAAAGTTAATGATGGAAATACATACATCCAAATTCAACCATTAAACAGGGAATTAACAATCAGCTAAAACCGTCAATTTGCAATTTTTTTTAAATATGATATAATGAGTTAGTCTTGAGGAGAGATTAGAATGAATTATTTGCAATGTGATGAAGAGTATCAAAACATAGTAGCGTCAATAATGTCAAATGATGAATTTATAAGTCAAATGGAGAACATAAAGCATCATGATAGTACTAGATTAAATCATATGTTGAAAGTATCGTATAAAGCTTATAAAATAGCAAAAACGTTAAAATTAGATTATGTAGAAGTGGCTCGTGGTGGTTTATTACATGATTATTATTTAGATAGTGTGTATGATCAGAAATCTATTAAAGATAAAATTTCATTATACACAGTAAGTCATCCAAAGGCAGCGGTTGAGAATGCTCGTCGTTTGTTTAATATTAGTGAAAAAGAAGAAGATATTATTAGGACGCATATGTTTCCAGTCGATGTAAAAGTTCCTAAATATGCTGAAAGTTGGATTGTTAGTTTAGTTGATAAGGGAGTAAGTACAGCCGAGTTTGGCCGTAAATTTACTTATCAATTTAAATATTCAACAAATATTATGTTCCTATTTTTGCTTAATTTAATTAGAGTGTTTTAATAACATTCTTTTTTTTATTTTCATTTTGTAAACTTTGTGGTAAACTATTTATAGATGTCCTCATAGCACATTTGGATAGTGCGCATCCCTCCTAAGGATGAAAGGTAGGTTCGAATCCTACTGGGGACACCATTTTTGTATTTAAGATTTAATTGGTGCTAAATTTTTTTAAATAATTATTAAAATCTATATTTTATATTTAAAATTATTTGTATTATTTAGATGTTATAAAAAGAAAGGATTTCTTTATGATTTTTTATTTTTCGGGTACAGGCAATTCTAAATGGGTAGCAGATAAAATAGCTGAAAAAATTTGTGATAAAGCATATGATATTTCAGAATTAAATGATATTCCAAAATTAAGTTATGAAAAGCAAATTGGTTTTGTTTTTCCAATTTATGCTTGGGGCGTTCCGGAGCCAATGAATTTATTTATAAAAAAATTAAAAAAAACAAATCTTTTTACTTTTGCTGTTTGTACTTGTGGTGCTAATGCAGGTCTTGCATTAAAAAAATTATCTAGCATATATCATCTTGATAGTAGCTATAGTGTTATTATGCCTAATAATTATATTATTGGTTCTGAATTAGAAAAAAAATCAATTATTTTAAAAAAATTAAAGAATGCCCAGAATGATATTGATAAAATCTCTCAAAATATTATTGAACAAAAAAATGGCTATTTTGTAAAAGAAGGAATGTTTCCTATTATTAAATCTACATTTATAAATAAAGGTTTTAATAAATTTGCTCGATCTACAAATCATTTTTATGTTAATAAAGAAAAGTGCAATGGATGTGGATTATGTGCTACAATGTGCCCAATTCATACAATTGAAATGCATAATGGAAAACCTACTTGGAATGATAAATGCTATCGGTGCTTGCGATGTATTAATAAGTGTCCTCAAGTAGCAATTCAATATGGTAAAAAAACGGCTAAGCGTGGTAGATATAACATTGATGAATATTTATGAGTAAAAGTTGTGAAAAGTATTTTTTAGCCTATTAAATAAAGAAGTAATTACTTCTTTTTTTTGTATTAAAAATATATTATAATATCATTAGGTGATTTTATGAATAAAGATATTAAGATAGTTTTTATGGGGACGCCTGATTTTAGTGTTCCTGTTTTAGAAGCCTTGATAAAAAATTATAATGTTATTGGTGTAGTTACACAGCCTGATAAGCAAGTAGGGCGTCACGGAGAAATACGGATGACCCCCGTTAAAGAATTAAGTTTAAAATATAATATTCCAGTTATACAGCCAGAACGATTACGCAAAGAATCAGATTTAGTTCTTGCTTTAAAACCAGACTTAATTATTACTTGTGCTTACGGACAAATTGTTCCAAAAGAAATAATTGATTATCCAAAGTATCACTGCATTAATGTTCATGCTTCTTTATTGCCGCGTCATCGTGGTGGAGCGCCTATACATAGGGCAATTATGGAAGGTGATAAAGAAACTGGTATTACTATTATGTATATGGATTATGGAATGGATAATGGAGATATTATTGCTCAAAGTGCTATCCCAATTACCAATGAAGACACTGCTGAGACATTATTTGAAAAATTATCACAATTAGGAGCTACATTTTTAATCGAGACATTACCACAAATTTTAAACGGTAACATTATACCAACAAAACAAATTGAAAGTGAAGCAACATTTTCATATAATATAAAACCAGAAGATGAAATTATTGATTTTAATCAAGATGCCCAAGTAGTGTATAACCAAATTAGGGGCTTGAATAGTTGGCCAGTTGCATACACCAAATTAAATAATAAAAGAATAAAAGTTTGGGCATCAAGAGTTGGTAGTGGCAATTCTAATTGTGAAGAGGGAACGATTATAAAAATTTCAAATGAAGGTATTCATGTTCAAACTAAAAATGGGGAAATTATTTTAACGATAATTCAACCAGAAGGTAAGAAAAAAATGTTGGCCCGAGATTATCTAAATGGTATTCAAAAAGATGAATTAATTGGGAAAAGATTAGGATAGGTGGTATTTTGAAGGAAAAATATAGAGCTTTTAAAGAATGGAAGAAAAACCCTCGTCATCGTGCTTTATATCAACTTTTTTGCTGGTTTATCTTTTTTGCAACACTGTATTTATTAGCGTGTTTAGGAGTTTTTGCTCCAAAATATCAATATCGTAGTGCAAATGAAACAGAAGAAGAAAATTCTATTATTAATTATTTGAAAATGAATAATTATGAATACGAGTATAATATTAAGTATAATCAATTCGACTTTACTATTAAAGGGGTATTTTTTGATAAAAAGCAATATTTCACTATTAATAATCAACCATATTACGATAATGAAAAATTATATGTTGTTGACAATATTAATAGAACTTTAACAAAAATTGATGAAAACTCTTTAGAAATTCCTTTAAATGATATAAGTCATGATATGATTGCTACCTGGTTAGAAAATGCAACAATAACGGAAACAATTGAATATAATGATGGTGAGAAAAATGTAACATACTTTTTTCAAAGTGATTTAGGTTATACGATTGAATTCAAAACAACAGAAAAAGATAATTTTATTCAAAATATTAATTTTAATCTAGTTGATTATTTAAATAATAAAGGTTTGAATTGTAGTCAGTTTGAAGTTAATCTATCTTTAACAAATATTAATAATATTTCATCATATGAAAAAGATTATGATAGTTATCAAATTTTAAATGATGAAATGATAGGTGAAGAGGTGTTAGAAAATGCTCAAAATTAAAACTAATTCAAAAAAAATAAAAAAGGGAGATACTTTTGTCGCTTTGAGAGGAATTAATAGTGATGGTCATAAATATGTTGAAGAGGCTATTAAGGCTGGAGCAATTAATATTGTAGCAGAAGAAGGAAAATATAGTGTTCCTACAATGATTGTACCTGATACTAGGATATATTTAGAAAATTTATTATATGAAAAATATCATGATATGCTAGACGAAATGACAATTATTGGAATTACGGGGACTAATGGAAAGACGACAAGTTGTTTTTTAATTTATGAAGCTTTAAATAATTTGGGTGCCAAGTGTGGATACATTGGAACGGTTGGCTTTTATCTCAAAGATAAGGTTTGTGATTTGCCAAATACTAGCCCCGATATATGTGATTTATATGAAATGATTATTGAAGCTTATGAATCTGATTATAAATATATTGTAATGGAAGTAAGCAGTCAAGGTTTAGCTTATGGTCGATTAAATAAAATCCCTTTTGATTTAGCTATTTTTACAAATTTAACGCAAGATCATTTAGACTATCATAAGACTATGGAAAATTACGCCCTTGCTAAAACCAAATTATTTCATCAGTTGAAAAAAAATGGCGTTGGAATAATTAATATTGATGATGAATATTGTGATTATTATCGTATTGGGCATTATTTAACTTATGGTTTTAAAGATAGTGATTATCAAATAAAAAATTATAAGTTGAGTGCAAATGGTAGCTACTTTGAGGTTTTGAATTACAAAATAACAACACAATTGTTAGGAAAATATAATATATATAACGCGTTATGTGCTTTAATAGTTTTAGATATTTTAAATTATTCAAAGGAAAAAATTGAGCATGTAATGTCATTAATTGTTGCACCACCGGGACGAATGGATATTATTAAATATCGAGATAATGCAATTATTATCGATTATGCACATACGCCAGATGCTATGGAAAATATTATAAATACAGTTAAAGAAATAAAACATCATAAAACATATATTGTTTTTGGCTGTACTGGAAGTCGAGATCGCCTTAAACGACCAATTATGATGCAACTAGCTTTGAATAATGCTGATTATGTTTTTGTGACAAGTGATGATTTACATGAAGAAGATTTTGAACAAATTGTTACTGATATGCTAAAGAACAATCATCAAAATCATTATTTAGTTGAAAAAGATCGTGGTAAGGCCATAGCACAAGCTATTCGGTGTCTAACTAAAAATGATATTGTTTTAATTTTAGGGAAAGGTCACGAAGAATTTATTATTGTTGGTAATAATAAGATTCCTTTTAATGATAGAAAAGAAGTATTGAAATTACTTGATGAAAAAGTGCAGGTTTAAGTTAAAAAAATATAAAAGCGACTTATTAAAAGTCGCTTTATTTATACTCAAAATGAGTTAAAATTCATATAAGTGGTGTCCCAGAAGAGATTCGAACTCCTGACACTCGCCTTAGAAGGGCGATGCTCTATCCAGCTGAGCTACTGGGACATACCCGTTCCAAAGGAACAAGTACATTATACAATAAAAAAAGTTATTATTCAAGAGATTTTGATGTTGTTTCTGTTATTTTTTCATTATTTACCATAAAAATGACTTCTTTAGCATGATAATTATCATAAATTGATAATGAAATAGTATATAAGACTTCTTCAAGTATTTTATATTCTTCTAAATTGTTTAAAATATTTTCATCAAAATTAACAGTAATTGTATCCGATTCAATTTCAAAATTTAAAAGGGTAGCGTTATTATTCATGAAGCTCATTAGATTATGGTCAATTGCACTGCTACTTAATGAATCAATAATAATTTCAATTTTTTCTCGTTCATCATTACTAACAGTAGTAATAGGTGTGTAATAATAATTATCGTTAAATTTACTAATAAAATAAGTTGTTGTATTAGTAATATTTTTAGTACTATTTAAATCGTATTTTTTATTAATTCCAATATCGCGCGACAAAGTAGATGGTAAATTTATGTTATTTTGTGGTAGTTTAGTTAAAATATTTCCGTCTAGATATATAATAACATAGTCAATATTTTCTATACTAGTTAGTGTATATACTAAAGCTTCAATTGTTGATTCTTCTAGTTCCTTGGTAGTGTCTAATAATGATTTTGATAAATCAACTTTAATTGTTTCGTTATCAATCTTTAACGAATTAATTTTGGTATTACTATTAATTAGAGATTTAAAGCCACTTGGAATAGCATCTTGTTTTGAACTATTTTCTATTAATGCTTCAATTAATTCTTTAGCTAACTCTTCTGGTTTATCAGATGTAACTCTAATATTGGTTTTACTTATATAATTATTGCTATCTAGAAGATAAATGGTATGTGTTTTAATATCTTTATTTACGTAATTTACTTCATAATTATAGTTTTTTTCTTCTTCTTGGTCATTTGGAATAAAACAAATTAAAAAAGCGATGCTCAAAACAATGCAAGATGTAATAATCTTTTTTATTGATATTCTTTTTAACATAGGACACCTCATTAAATAATATGAAAAAAATGCATATAAATGCATTTTATAAAGAAATTTCTCCGAGCCTTAAAAGTTCAACAACTGCAGCAGCACGCCCTTTAACACCAATTTTTTGAATAGCGTTTGAAATATGATTACGAACGGTTTTTTCGCTTATTTCTAATTTATTAGCAATATCTTTTGTCGTATAATTCATAATTAATAAATTAAAAACTTCTTTTTCACGGCTTGTTAAAATACTATTTTTCATCATTCCCTCACTTCCTATAGGGTGGTTTATAATATTCATATTATCTTATGAAAGAAAAGAATTTTTGTGTATTAAAAAAATAACTAAGAAAGTTATTTTTGAAATTTAACAGTAATGTTTTTTGATGTATCAAATTCTGCTTGGATAAGACGCATAATCTTATTAGCTAAATTGATATCGTGTTTCTCAGCATTAACTAGGGCTTCAATATTATTTCCTTCAATTTTAACAAAAGCCTGTAGTTCAAATTCATCGTTGATTTTTTTTTCTAAATTTTCTTCATTACTACGATTACTGTTTAATTCTTTAATTTTTTCAAAAGCTTCATTTTTATCTTCAACAGAACTGTCAGCATCGCTTACGATTTTTTTTAATTCACTTATTTGTGTTTCTAATTCTTCGTCAGCTTCAACGCGTAAAGCTACTAAAATACTACTTTCTTCCATATTTACAACTGGAGTCGATTCCTCATTTTCATTGTTTGTGTTAGGTGTAATTAGCAATTCTGGTGGCATTGTAATGTAGTAGACACTTAATACAAGGATTAGACTAAACAATGTTAAAAACCATACGCCTTTTTTATTTATCATATTATTCCTCCTAGTTTTACTAAATTATATTAAAAAATTTTAAATTTATGCGAAAATATTCAATTTTAATAGGAAATATGTTAAAATGTAAAAGTAAGAGAGGATGATTAAAATGTCTAAAATAAAAGATGTTATAGGAAGAGAAATTCTTGATTCAAGAGGTAATCCAACTGTAGAAGTCGATGTTATTCTTGAAAATGGTATTGTAGGTCGTGCGGCAGTACCAAGTGGTGCTTCAACTGGAGAGAGAGAAGCTTTGGAAATGCGCGATGGCGGATCACGTTATATGGGTAAAGGTGTATTAAACGCTGTTAGCAATGTTAATGGTGAATTACGTGATTTAGTTATTGGTTATGATGTTTTAAATCAAAAAGAATTAGATTATGCTATGATCAAATTGGACGGTACGGAAACTAAATCTCGTTTGGGTGCTAATGCAATTTTAGGTATTTCTATGGCTGCGATGAAAGCTGCTGCTCAAGAAAAAGGAGTACCTCTTTATCGCTATATTGGCGATGGGGATGTTTTACCACGGCCAATGATGAATATTATTAATGGTGGTGCTCATGCAGATAATAGTTTAGATTTTCAAGAATTTATGATTATTCCAATAGCTGACACTATTAAAGAAAGAGTTCGCATTGGAGCTGAAGTTTTTCATAATTTAAAGAAAGTATTAAATGAAAAGGGTTATGCAACAGGCGTTGGCGATGAAGGTGGATTTGCACCTAATTTAAAAAGTAATGCAGAAGGATTCGAACTTATTATTGAAGCAATTACACGTGCTAATTATGTTCCGGGAAAAGATGTTTGCTTAGCAATTGATGTGGCTGCTTCAGAATTTTATAAAGATGGAATGTATGTTTTAGAAGGCGAAGGAAAATCTTTAACTACTAATGAATTAATTGATTTTTATGAAGAACTAGTCAATAAGTATCCTATTATTTCAATTGAGGATCCTGTTGATGAAAATGATTGGGAAGGATTTAGTTTAATTACAAAACGTTTAGGAGATCGTATTCAACTCGTTGGTGATGATTTGTTTGTAACAAATAAAAAATGTCTTCAAAAGGGAATTGATAACCATGCTGGTAATGCAATTTTGTTGAAAGTTAATCAAATTGGAACGATAACAGAAACATTAGAAACAATAGAGTTAGCACGTTCAAATGGTTATGCTACAATTATTTCTCATCGCAGTGGCGAAACTGAAGATACTACGATTGCAGATTTGGCTGTAGGTCTTAATTTAGGTCAAATTAAAACAGGTTCATTATCAAGAACAGACCGTGTTTGTAAATATAATCAATTAATTAGAATTGAAGAAGAACTAAATAAATAAGGAGGTATGAATAATGCATGATAATATGGGCAGTGTTAAAGATCCACATATGAAAAATCCGATGCCTAAATTTATTTTAATTGTGGTTATAATTGTGTTATTAGTCATCTTTGTAGCACCAAAGATTTTTGAGATTGCTGATAATAATTTAGATGATGTTGAAGATAGAGCTACTAATAAATAGTTCTTTTTCTTTGCAACATATTTATTTTTTGATATAATGTTATTAGTTAGGTGATATAAAAATGGGAAAGAAAAAGAAAAGAAAAAATGCAGAAGAAAAAAATCCTAATAATTTGGCTGAACTAAAAGGTTTTGGACTTCTTCTAATAGCCATTATTGGTTGTTGCCCATTTGGGCCTGTTGCCGATGTTATTAAGGGATTTTCAGCATTTATTGTTGGTACTTGGTGGGCTATTTTTTTAGTATTCATAGGTATTTGCGGCATATATATGATTATTAAACGTGAAAAACCAAATTTTCTTGATGCTAAATTTTTCGGTTTATATATTATGCTTTTAGCAATTTTGATTTTATCACATACAACTTATATTAAAGTTATTGATGGAATTGATATTAATAAGTTTGATATTGTTGATGATACTTGGAAAGTCGTTGAAGAAACTGTTAACAGTGTTATGACATTTGTTAAAAGTGATAGTGGGACTTTAATGCCTGCAATGAAAAATTTAGGTGGCGGTGTAATAGGTGCTGCTTTCAGTGGTATTTTTGTAGCGTTATTAACACTTAATGGTACTTATGTTGTTTCAATTGCGTTAGTTATTTTTGGCTTTATTATGTTTACGGGTATTTCTATCCATGATATTTTAGTTAATACTAAGGATAAAATGAAACATTTAAAAAGTGGTATTAGTCAATCATCTAAGCCAAAAGTATATGCTGAAAGTGATGAAAGTGATGATGAAGAGGAAGAAGTTAAAGATAGTCGTCGAACTATTTCTAAAGAAGAGTTGCACGGTATGGTACAAACTGAAGAAAAAGTTGAAGATAATAATTATGATGATTATATTCCGTCAACTAATGTTCACTGGGAATATCCACCAATTAATTTACTTTCTAAAACGGAAAAAAATAGCAATAAAGAAAATCAAGAAGCTATTAAGCGTAATATTCCAACACTTGAACAGGTTTTACGTGATTTTGGTATTGAAGGTAAGGTTGTTAGTGTTCGAGTTGGACCGGCTGTAACGCAGTATGAATTAGAGATAAAAGCAGGGACACGTGTTAGTAAAATTTTAGGGCTTAATCGTGAAATTGCATTATCTTTAGCAGCTAAAGATGTCCGTATTCAAGCTCCTATCCCTGGGAAAAGTACGGTAGGTATTGAATTACCAAATGCCAAAATATCAATGGTTGGTGTACGTGAAGTTTTACAAAAGGTTAACGAAGAAGATAAAGGATTAAATAAAAAACTATTAGCTGTTTTAGGAAAAAACATTGAGGGTGAATGTTGCTCGATGGAAATTAATAAAACGCCTCATTTATTAGTTGCTGGTTCCACTGGATCTGGTAAATCAGTTTGCATTAATAGTATTTTGGCAAGTATTTTAATGCGAACAAAACCAGATGAAGTAAAATTAGTTCTAGTTGATCCTAAAAAGGTTGAATTGTCAGTTTATAATGGAGTTCCACACTTATTAACACCTGTTGTAACGGATCCTAAAAAAGCTAATATTGTTTTGCAAAAAATTGTTGTTGAAATGGAAAACCGTTATGAAAAATTTGAACATGCAGGTACTAAAAATATTACTAGTTATAATGAAAAAATAATGCATGAAAATGAGAACAAGGCTCCAGAAGATCGTAATAAATTAATGCCATATATCGTGGTTATTATTGACGAGTTAGCTGATTTAATGTTAGTGGCAGCCAAAGAAGTTGAAGACTCAATTATGCGTATTACTCAGATGGCTCGTGCTGCTGGTATTCATTTAATTGTCGCTACACAAAGACCATCGACTGATGTAATTACTGGTGTTGTTAAAGCCAATATTCCTTCTCGTATATCTTTTGCTGTATCTTCTGGAATTGATTCTCGTACTATTTTGGATATGGTTGGTGCTGAGAAATTACTTGGTAAAGGTGATATGTTATATTTACCTCAAGGTACTAATACGCCAATGCGAATTCAAGGAACATTTATCTCAGAAGAAGAAACAAAGGCAATTGTTGATTTTGTTTGTAAACAACAAAAAGCAAATTATGATAAATCTTTAGATCAAACTGAAGAAGAGGCTCATGCTATTACGGGTACAGAACCAGGCAGTGATGCATTTGAGGAGCCATTATACGATCAAATTGTTGATTTCATTATTGAGCAAGGAAAAGCTAGTACATCACTATTACAAAGAAGATTTAAAATAGGCTATAATCGTGCTGCTAGGTGTATTGATTTACTAGAAGAAAGAGGCATAATAGGACCACAAAATGGTTCAAAACCACGTGAAGTTTTAGTAAAATATGAAGAAAATAACATTTCTGATGAATAAAAGATACTTTTTGTATCTTTTTTTGTGCAAAAATTATGATTGACTTTGAATTTTATAGTTTGTTATACTACTAGTGAATAATTCATATATATTTTTTTCGACAAAATACGTTTCACTTTTTAAGTATAATAAATTTGGTGATATGATGAAAAAATATATATTTTCAATAATTATAGCTTTGTTAATAGGCGCCTTATGTGGCAATATTTTTTTGAAACAGTACGATTCTTATGAAGGAATAAAATTTACGTCTAATAATGGTGATATGTTATATTTTATTAGATATGATATTTATGATAGCTTAGAGGAAATGGAAGAAAAAACTTTGTCTTTAGTCAATTATATCTATAAAGTTGTTGATGAAAAATACTATGTTTATATTGGAATAACTGGTAATAATGATAATTTGATTAAACTTAATAATTATTATAGTTCTTTAGGATATAAGACAATTACAGAAGAATTTTTAGTAACAAATAAAGAATTTTTAGAAGAACTTTTAAATTTTGATACCATTATAGCTAGTACGGATGATGAAGTTGTCTTATCTTCAGTAAGCAGTCTAGTTTTAGAAAAATATGAGGAGTTGGTTAATGGTTCTAAAAATTAAAGATTTACCTAAAGAAGAGCGTCCTTATGAAAAGTTAGCTTATTATGGCGTTGAGGCTTTATCGAACGAAGAGTTATTAGCAATTCTTTTAAAAACTGGGTATCGTGATATTTCTTCAAAAGATTTAGCAAATATTCTTTTGAAAAAAGCAGGAAGTGTTGTTGGACTGACACAATTGAAATATAGCGAATTATGTAAAATTAAAGGCATAGGAATGAGTAAAGCAGCTATTTTATTGGCAACTTTTGAATTAGCTAAACGCGTTGAATTAGCAAGAGTTCAAATCAAAAAACACAAATTAAATAGTAGTAAAATGGTTTTTGAATACTATGCTTCAAAAATAGGAAATAAAAAGCAAGAACATTTTTACGTTGTTTATTTAGATAATGCTAAAAAAATTATTGATGATAAATTACTTTTTATTGGAACAATCAATTATAGTGTAGTTCATCCACGAGAAGTATTTAAAGAGGCTTATTTATTGTCGGCAAGTGCGCTTATTTGCGTTCATAATCATCCTTCAGGAAATGTTTTTCCAAGCCCTGAAGATTTAAAATTAACGAATGATTTAGCGCAGGTTGGACATATATTAGGCATTAAATTATTAGATCATATTATAATAGGTAATAAGCAATATTATAGTTTATTAGAAAATGGCGATTTAAAAAGTTAGGTGATTTTATGAATTATAATCAAGACAGGAAAAAAAGATTATTTAAGATTTGCACAATCATTTTATTTGTATTTTTAAGCTTTTTTACTATTATATCAATGAAATATAACCGTCAACCGACAATGCTTGAAAATATAGTAAAGGATACTTTTTCTTCTGTTATAAATGTTATTAGTAAACCATTTCATTATTTGGAAGATAAATGGAGTCTTCTTTTTCAAGCGGAAAAGATTCTTGATGAATATCAAAAGTTAAAAGAAGAAGTTGATGGAAATGAGCAAGCTGAAGATAAGATTCAAACTTTAAAGAATGAGATTAAGGAACTTAAAAGTTTATTAGATTTAAAAGCTACTATTGTTGACTATGAAAAAATCAATGCAACGGTTATTCACCGCAATTCGCATAATTGGTTAGAAGAATTTACAATTGATAAAGGAAAAAATGAAGGAATTGAAAATGACATGGCTGTTGTTATTAATGATAACCTAATTGGATATGTATCAAATACTAGCAAATATACTAGTACAATTAAGCTTTTAACTAATACTAATCTTGTTAATAAAATATCAGTTAAGATCGAAATTAAACCGGAGCAATATGTGTATGGTTTACTTTACAGTTTTGATGACGATAATGGTGTATATATATTAGAGGGAATTAGTGATTATAAAGATATTCCAGTTGGATCTTTAGTTACTACGACAGGTTTAACTCATAAATTTCCAGCTGGTATTATTATAGGTAGTGTTAAAAGCGTTAATACAGATAGTTACGATTTAAATAAAGTTGTAATGGTAACACCAAGTATTGATATTAACAATATTCGCTATGTTAGTGTTTTAAAAAGAGAGGCGATAAGTGAATGATTTACTTTATATTGTTTGTATCATTTATATTGGATGGTATTATATTGAGTATGACTACAATCAATGAAGTTGTTATTCCATTATTTTCCTTGTTAGTACTAACCATTATTTTTCCTTATTATCAAAATAAAATTAAAAGTTTGTACATTGCAGCAATTGTTTTTGGCCTATTATATGATATTGTTTTTATGAATTCACTTTTTATGAACACTTTATTGTTTGTTGCGAATATTTGGCTAACAAAACAAATATTTAAAAATTTTACTAATAATTTTTTTAACATGTTTGTATGGATAAATATCATTATTATTTTTTATCAATTTTCAGTTTGTTTATGTTATAGTGTTTCAGATCTTATTAACTTTAATTTGCAGTTATTAATAAATAATTATATAAAAAGTCTTATTATCAATTATATATTTTTTATTGTTAGTTATTTTTCATTATACAATATATTTCAAAATCAACATAAAAGTAATATTATTAAATTAGTAAAAAAATAATTCAAACAAATGTTCGTTAAAACTCTTGACAACCATCTCTGCGTATAGTATAATTTAATTAAGAACAAATAGAGGAGGAAAAACAATGGTAAAATCGACAACAGGAGACAAAACGCTAGACCAAGTTATGTTAGATATAGAAAAACAATTTGGTAAAGGCGCAGTTATGAAATTAGGTGAGCAAGCACATCAAAAAATCGATACGATATCAAGTGGTTCTATTTCTTTAGATGCTGCTTTGGGAATTGGTGGATATCCTAAAGGAAGAATTATTGAAATTTATGGTCCTGAATCAAGTGGTAAAACAACATTTGCACTTCATGCAATTGCCGAAGCGCAAAAAAAGGGTGGCAGGGCTGCCTTTATAGACGCTGAACATGCTTTAGATCCTATTTATGCATCAAAAATAGGGGTTAATATTAATGAATTATTATTGAGTCAACCAGATAATGGCGAACAGGCATTAGAAATATGTGAAGCTTTAGTTCGAAGCGGTGCGATTAGTGTTATTGTTATAGATTCAGTAGCTGCTTTAGTACCTCAAGCTGAAATTGAAGGTGAAATGGGAGATTCTCATGTTGGACTTCAAGCTCGTTTGATGAGTCAAGCTTTGCGTAAATTGTCAGGTATTATTAATAAAACCAATACAGTGTGTATATTTATAAATCAATTGCGAGAAAAAGTTGGCGTTATGTTTGGCAATCCAGAAGTAACACCAGGCGGTCGTGCGTTAAAATTTTATTCATCTGTACGATTAGAAATTAGGCGTGGCGAACAAATTAAATTAGGCACTGACATTATTGGTAACAAAGCTAATATTAAGGTGGTAAAAAATAAAATGGCTCCTCCTTTTAAGACGTGTACGGTTGATATTATGTATGGTGAAGGTGTTTCTAAAAACGGTGAAATTGTCGATTTAGGAACAGAGGCAGGTATTTTAGAAAAAAGCGGTTCTTGGTATGCTTATGAAGGCAATAAAGTTGGTCAAGGAAAAGAAAATGTTAAAGAATGGTTAAAGAAAAATCCAGATATAAGTGCTGAAATTGAATCTAAAGTGCGCAAATTTTATGAGAATAATTCTTCTTTAACCATTGGAAAAGAAGAAAGTATAGGATAATAATTAATTATGCAAAAGAAAAAAGCCTTTTGCTTTTTTCGGCATTTTTTCTTGACATATAGTTGAATACAATTTACAATAATAATAGAGTGATTAATAATAATCATTCATTCATGAAATGGAGGAAGATGATATGTTTGATATATCAATCTCCATTTTGCTAGTCCTAGTAGGATTTATTATTGGAATAATTGTAATGTTTGTATTTCATTACATAAAAGGTATTAAAACGGCCGAAAAAGCTGATAATATATTAGAAAAAGCTCGTTTAGATGCTGAAAAGTTAAAAAAAGATTATTTAAGTGAGGGTAAAGAAGAGATTAGTGAATTAAAGAGTAAAGTGGAAGAAGAAATTCGCGAAAAAAAGAGCGAATTAAAGAAAACTGAACAACGCTTAGATTCGAGAGAAGAAAATATTGATAGGCGTGATCAAATGCTTCAAAATCGTGAAAATCTTCTTGAAGAAAAAGAAAATAGTCTTATTGATAAACAAAATATTATCCAAGAAGAACAAGCAAAAGTGGAGGAAATTAAGAAAGAACAATTTGATTTATTGCATAAAATAGCAGGTTATACAAAACAGAAGGCTAGAGAAATAGTTATGGCCAAGGTTGAAGAAGAAATGGCTTTAGAAATTTCTTCTTATATTAAAGAAAAAGAAACTGAAGCCTCATTAGTTGCAGATCGCAAAGCTAAAGATTTATTGGTTTCATCTATGCAACGTTATGCCAGTGATGTTTCGTCAGAACAAACCATTACAGTTGTTGATTTGCCGAATGAAGATATGAAAGGACGAATTATTGGACGTGAAGGCCGAAATATTAGAACAATTGAAGCAGTAACTGGAGTGGATTTGATTATTGATGATACACCTGAAGCAATTGTTTTATCTAGTTTTGACCCACTTCGAAGGGAAATTGCTAGGGTGACAATTGAAACATTAATTAAAGATGGTCGTATTCATCCATCAAGAATTGAAGAACTATATGATAAAACATCTAAAGAAATGAAAGCTAAAATTATTGAATATGGGGAATCTGCTTTATTTGAATTAGGTATAACTAAAGTTGATTCAGAATTAATTGAACTTTTAGGACGTCTACATTTTAGAACTAGTTATGGTCAAAATGTGTTAACTCATTCAATTGAAGTTGCACAATTAGCGGGGTTATTAGCTAGCGAATTAGGAGAAAATGTTATGCTAGCTAAACGTGCGGGATTATTTCATGACATTGGTAAAGCAATTGATCATGAAATGGAAGGTAGTCATGTTGAGTTAGGTGCAAACTTGGCAAAGAAATTTAATGAAAATGAAATTGTTATTAATGCTATTGAGTCTCATCATGGTGATGCAGAACCAACAAGTGTTATTGCTTCACTAGTAGCAATTGCTGATGCCTTATCAGCTAGTCGTCCAGGAGCTCGAAATGATTCCTTAGAAAATTATGTTCAGCGTTTGCACGAATTAGAAAATATTGCTAATGATATTTCAGGTGTTGATAAAGCTTATGCAATGCAAGCAGGAAGAGAGTTACGTGTTGTAGTTAAGCCTGAAGAAATAGATGATTTAACAAGTTACAAAGTGGCTCATGACATTAAAAATAAAATTGAAGCTCAATTACAATATCCAGGTACAATAAAGGTTACAGTCATTAGAGAAACTAGAGCAGTTGAAGAAGCTAAGTAATAGCTTCTTTTTTATAAGATAATTTATAATAACAAGTGCAACACTAAAAAAGACAAAATAAAAAGTTCATAAATTTACTCATGATATAATGTTGGTGTCTAATCAAACATTAAGGAGTAAATAATATGAACTATAACCATCTTACCATAGAAGAACGTGCTTGTATATCAAAATTTAAAGAAATGAATTTATCGATTAGAGAAATGGCTAAACTTTTAGATAGGAGTCCGTCTACAATTTCCAGGGAATTAAAAAGAAATAGTTATAAAACAGGAAAAGATTACTCTATAAAAAGATATATGCCTATAGATGCTCATCGTAAATATAAAAATAGAAGACTTAATTCACATAAAAAAATAAATATGGATTGTAAAGTAAAAGAATATATAGAAGATAAATTAAATAAAAATTGGTCTCCAGAACAAATTGTAAATTATAAAGATATAAAACCTATTAACTTTCCAAGTGTATGTACAATATATCGTTGGATACATATGGGATTATTAAATAAAATAACAATGCAAAATCTAAGAAGAAAAGGAAAGTTTAAAAGACCTGCGGAAAAACGAGGAAAATTTAATATAGGAAAAACAATAAAAAAACGCCCTAAAGAAGTATATAATAGAACTACTTATGGTCATTGGGAAGCTGATACAGTAGAATCAGGAAGAATAGATCATCAAAGAAAAAGTAAATATTGTTTTGTAACATTAGCAGAAAGAAAATCAAGATTTTATATATGTAAATTATTACCAGACAGAAAAGAAGAAAATGTAACAAAAGCAATTATAGAACTTTTAAGTAAATTCCCCCAAGAATTAGTAAAAACCATAACCTGTGATAGAGGCAAAGAATTTGCAGGTTGGAAAAAAATAGAAGAATCATTAAATTGTGATATGTACTTTGCTGATCCTTATTGTGCATGGCAAAAAGGAACAAATGAAAATTCTAATGGATTATTAAGGGAATATTATCCTAAAGGAATGGATTTGTCAAAAACAAATAATATTGAATTAAAAGAAAAACTAGACCTATTAAACAATAGACCTAGAAAATGTATAAATTATAAAACACCAAATGAGTTAATTGATGAATATATTTCTCAATGTTGCACTTAATTTGACAAATTATCATAAAAAAAAGAAACTATGGTTTCTTAAATGCCTAAAATTGAACTAGCAATTTGAAAATAAACGACAAGTGATAAAGCATCAACAATAGTTGTAATAATTGGGTTAGCCATAACCGCAGGATCGAGGTGAATTTTATCGGCTAAAATTGGTAAAATAGCTCCAATAATTTTAGCAATCAAAACTGTGAGTAATAATGCTAAACAAACGATTAATGCGAATGTTACTGACACTTGATCAACGACTAATAACTTAATAAAATTACAAACAGCTAATGTTATTCCACAAATTAAGCCAATTGTGCATTCCTTAAGTAGCACTTTAAAAATATCTTTAAATTCTACTTCATCCAATGATAAAGCCCTGATTATTGTTACTGAAGCTTGACCACCAGCATTTCCTCCTGTACCCATAATCATTGGAATAAAAACAGTTAGTATAGCATAACTAGCTAATGCAGTCTCATAGCTTGAAATAATTTTACCAGTAAAGGTTGCACTAATCATTAAAAATAGTAGCCAAGGCATTCGACTTTTATAAATATCCAGTAAACTTAATTTTAAGTAAGGTTTATCAGTTGGTGTAATAGCGGCCATTTTTTCAATGTCTTCTGTTGTTTCTTCTTCAATTATGTCAACGATATCATCAATGGTAATGATTCCTACTAAACGATTTTCGCTATCTACAACAGGCATTGTTGTTAAATCATATTTTTTAAACATATTAGCAACTTCTTCTTGATCTGTTAAGGTGTTTACAACGGTAGGCTCAATTTCCATAAGATCTTTGATTAACATTTCATCAGTTGCCAAAATAAGTTGCTTTAAAGAAACAATACCAACTAATTTTCGAGAATTATCTAAAACATAACAAAAATCGATAGTTTCTTTATCAACTGCTTCTTTTTTTATTTTGTTAATAGCTTCTTTAACATTCATCAATTCCTTAATATCCATGAATTCAACGGTCATAATACTACCTGCAGAATCCGCTGGATACATTAAAAGATGATTAATATCTTTGCGTGTTTCTGGCGTCGTTTTAGATAAAATTTGTTGAACTACGTTGGCCGGCATTTCCTCTAAAAGATCAGTTGCATCATCTGCAAACATATTATCAATAATTTTCGCAGCTTCTTTATCTGTTAAAGAATTAATAATTGTTTGTTGGTTATCAAGTTCTAAAAATGCAAAAGTTTTTGCAGCTATGTCTTTAGGCAATAACCTAAAAAATTTCACTAAAAGTTCATCATTTAATTCATTTAAAATTTCTGCAATATCAGCTTCTTCAAAATTTAATATTTCTTTTTTGAATTCTGTGTATTTCTTTTCTAATATTAATTTTTCAATCTTTTTCATTTTTATCACTCCTTCTCCGTTTCTCAATTATAACACAAAATAATTTCTTGTGTATATCATTTGTTAATAATTTATATTTATACATTGTTTTTACATTACGGTATGTTATAATAAAAATAGGAGATGATAGACAAATGAAATCGGTTAGAAAAATTATGATATTTTTGGGTTCATTATTTACTTTTATTGGATTAATAACATTAGGACTAGGTGTATGGTTATATATTAATACACAATCTTTTAAAGAAAATGCAAAACAAACAGAAGCACGTATTATTGATATTCAATCAGAATATCGCAATGAAGATATAGATTATAATGTTTATGTTACTTTTAACGTCGATGGAAAAATTTATTATGGTGAATTAAATTATTATACTTCAAGTATGAACATCGGCGATCAAGTAAAAATATATTATGATCCAGATAATCCGAATAATTTTAGAAGTAATAATTTTGAAATTGGTATAATTATTGCTGGAATTATTGGATTTGCTTTTACTGCTATTGGCTTAATTTTCTTAATTATTAATATTCGTAAAAGCATGGTGAAAAAAAGAGTTATTAAATATAATTATTTAATAGAAGCAGATATAAAAAATGTGGAATTAAAATCAAATATCAGTATTAATGGTCGTCATCCATATATATTAATTGCAACGGCTATTTCACCTAAAAATGGAATGTTGCATATATTTGAAAGTGAATATTTTTTTGAAGATATAACGTATAATTTACAAGCTAATAATATAAGAAAAGTATTAGTTTATGTTAATCCAAATAATTATGATGAATACTATGTAAATATAGACACATTAAAAAGTAATTACGGTATAAAATAAAAGTACATATCAATCAATATGTACTTTTATTTTATATTCTTCAATTTTTCTTAAAATCTTATCAGTGCAATAGTTAATAAAATTTTTAATAGCTAGCTCATCAAATACATATACTTTTTCTTTTTTACTTTCCATGATAATGAGGCTCATTTTATCCAGTAAAATTGGCAATCTATCAATTGGTATTTCTTCAATTGTTGTTTGTGGTTTTTTAAATTTTTCATAAAAGAGTGATAAATCAAGTTCATAATCATCAATTAATTGAATATTTAAATTGGTATAATCATTGTAAATAATTCTTAATTTTTCTTGCTGTGTAGTATTAACTGAAGTTCCATCTAATAATTTTATACAATTTTCATAAAGTTTACTACGTAAAAATTCTGCAAACCAAATTTTATCAGTATAGAGATGAATAAAATATCCCATGTTAAAAGGATTATTTAATTCATGTTTATATTTATTTAAGAATTGATAAATATTAGGAACATCTTCTTCTGATGTTGTCAAAAAATGTGACTTGTTTTTATTTTCTCCAATTTGTTTACTGATATCAGGAGCAATAGCGCCTAAATATAATTCTTTTTCATTCATTTTTAGCTTTTTATTTATCTCTTTTGCAACACATATGTGTATAATTGCTGATGCCATTTTTTTATCACCCAATAACTATTGTATCAAAAAAAGATTAATAATAGTAGGGTGGATATTGATAATAATAATTATTAGTATAATATGGCGGTTGATAATATGGTCGTGGTGCAAATAATGGTGCTACCAAACCACCAGTAATTCCTCCTAAAAGGAAAGGACCTAAAAAGCCAAAACGCTCATCATTATTATGGTTAGGCATATTAGGTCTTATGTGCCTACCATAGTTATTAAAGTACATACTTGTATAATAAGGATTAGTATTCATATATAGACTCCTTTCATATTATGATATGACAAATAACATAAATTAGTGCTACAAAAATGGCCTGTATCATATATTTTAATAGGTGGTTTATGAAAAAAATATTTGAATATTTGGGACTTTTAAGCTTAATTTGTTTTAGCTTTTTTCTTACAGAGCAAACGGCATTGGTGGTTAAAGAAGTTGATGATATTATGATTCAGATTAAAAGTGAAATGGAAAAATATGCAATCGAAGGAATTGATGCTAAAATAGAAGGTAATACTATTATTCCGGGATTAGTTAGTAAAGAAGTTAACGTAGATAAAAGCTATAATAATATGAAGGAAAAGGGGTTATATGATTCTTCTTTCTATGTTTATGATGAGATAAAACCATCGATAAGTATTGATAATAATTATAATAAATATATCATTAGTGGTAATTCTAAAAAAAATATGGTTAGTTTAGTTTTCTTAGTTGAAAATAAAAATATAAAAGATATTCAGAATATTATCGGTCAAATTCCTGTTACGTATGTTATTGAAAACTATAATTTTGATAATCAAATAGGTAATTTACAAATAGTTAATAATCTTGATAATAGTATTGCAATCAAAATTGATAACAATCAAAATTTCAATCTAATTGTACAAAAACTTAAATCTATAGGAATAGATAATTATTATTGCTATAATTTAAATTATAATGATAACTTTCTAGAAAGTTGTAAAACAAAGAAAAAACATACGGTAGTTTCAAAACAGTTAATAAACAGTCAACCTTTGAAAAATGTAAAAAAAGAGTTAAAAGCAGGTCAAATCTTTACATTTACAATAACAGATGAACTGATTAATGAATTACCTAATATTATTTCATATATTGAATCGCGAGGCTATACAATTGCTAATTTAGAAGATCATTTAAGTGAAAACTGGTAAAACAGTTTTTTTTTGATATAATGGAGATGGTGATTGTATGAAAAAGGCAGAAATTTTAGCACCAGCTGGTAGTATGGAAAGTTTGATAGCAGCTATTGAAGGTGGCTGTGATGCCGTTTATTTAGCAGGTAATTTATATGGAGCTCGCAGTTATGCTACTAATTTTAGTGATGAAGAATTGAAAACAGCTATTGAATATGCTCATTTATATGGCGTACGTGTTTATGTAACGGTGAATATTTTAATTTATGAAAGCGAAGTTAAAAATTTTTTGAAATATATTGAATATTTGCAAAAAATAAATGTTGATGCGGTAATTGTACAAGATATTGGAATGATGGATCTTTTAAAGCAAACTTATCCCTCATTAGAAATTCATGCTTCAACACAAATGCATATTCACAATTTAGAAGGAGTTAAATTTGCTGAAAAAATAGGTGCAAGTCGTGTTGTTTTAGCTAGGGAAACACCTATTGAATTAATTCAAGAAATTCGCAATCAAACTAATTTAGAACTTGAAGTTTTTGTGCATGGAGCATTATGTATAAGTTATTCTGGACAATGTTTAATGAGCAGCTTAATTGGGGGTAGAAGTGGTAATCGTGGCACATGTGCCCAGTGTTGTAGACAACCATATAAACTTTTTGATAATGATAAAGTTTTAAATCAAGAACAATATGTTTTAAGTGCTAAAGATTTAAATACTTTAGAGCATATAGATGAATTATTGGAAATTGGTGTAGACAGTTTAAAAATTGAAGGACGTATGAAAAGACCTGAATATGTTTATTTAGTTACAAAGATATATCGCGAAGCAGTTGATTCTTTTTACACTCATGGTAAAACACTTTTTGATAAAAATAAAATTTATGAGTTGAAAAAAATATTTAATCGTGAATTTACAAAAGGTTTTATATTTCACGAAAATAATTCAGCTTTTATTAATACATTCCGTCCTAATCATATAGGAGTGAAATTAGGAAAAGTTATAAATTCAACGGATAAAAAAGTAACTATAAAATTGTCCGAAACTTTACATGTTCAAGATGGAATTCGCTTTTTAATGGATGATGAAGATTTTGGATTAACTGTTTTAAAAATATTAAAAAAAGATAGAAACACTGATTTTGCATTAAGTGGCGAAATCGTTGATATTCCAGTAACTAAAAAAATAAAAGAGGGAACTACAGTTTTAAAAACAACAGATAGCTTACAATTAAAAGAAATTCAAAATTTAATTCAAGAAAAAAAACGTAAAGTTGCTATAAAGGCAACAATTACGATTCGGAAAAATAAAAAAATAATATTAGATTTAACTGATGATATAAATTATATTAGAGTTGAAGGCAATCATATAGTAGAACAAAGTAAAAATTATCCAATTACAGAAGATGTGATAAAAAAGCAAATTTCAAAATTAGGAAATACAGTTTATAGTTTAAGTAAGCTAGTTATTAATTGTGATTCTGATGTTTTTGTTCCTGTTAAAAATTTGAATGAAATACGGCGCGACGCTATTGAACAATTGAATGAAAAAAGAATTTATCCTTTACCGATAATTAAAGGTAAATATTTAAGAAAACCAGAAAACTATGAATTATATCATGGTAGAAGTATTATGATTGATACATTAGAAGAATATAATAAAATAAAAAATAATAATTATGAAATTATTTATATGCCGAAAGATATATATGATATAATTGATGACGAAAGAAAAATTCTTAAAATACCTCGTGTATTAGAACATCATTTGGAATATAATCAACGTTTATTAGTTGGAGAAGTTGGAAGTGTTAATAAATATTCTAATGTTATTACGGATTTTTCTTTGAATGTTGTTAATTCATATTCGGTTGCTCTTCTTCATACACTTGGTGTTAAGAAGGTAACGCTTTCTTATGAACTTAATAAGCATCAAATTATAAAATTAATTAAAGCATATCATGAACGTTATAAGGTTCATCCTAATTTAGAGGTGATTGTCGCTGGAAAAGTGGAAGCAATGATACTTAAATATAGATTGCTTTCTAATTATAAAACTAAAGGTAAAGTTACTTTACAAGATAAATATAAAAATAATTTTTCTGTTGTTGAAAAAGATAACTTAACTTATATTTATCATTTTAAAAAATTAAAAGTAAGTGATGAAGATGCTTATTTTGATTTAGGTATTAATTGGTTAAGATATTAAAAAACTCAAATTATTTGAGTTTTTTTATTTTGAACAAGGAAATAATAAATCAAAAAATAATAATAAGGTAGGAGGTGATAAAATAAAAAAATTTCCGTTTGATAAGCAAGAAAATATAAAAGATTGTGGAGCGTCGTGTTTATCAATGATTATTAAGTATTATGGAGGCTATTTAAATATAGAAAAGATTCGTGAATTAGTCAATGTTGGCAAAGACGGAACCTCTGCTTATCATATTATTGAAGGTGCAAAAAAAATTGGCTTTGAAGCTAAGGGCTATGAATGTCCTTTAGACAAGTTTGAAACAGAAAAAGTAAATTTTCCCTTAATTGCAAATGTTGTTATTAATAAATCATTTACACATTTCGTTGTTATTTATGATATTAATTATCGAAAAAAAGAAATTTTTGTAGCTGACCCCGCTGATAAATTAAAGAAGATATCATTCGATTCATTTAATTTAATATATAATGGATTTATTCTACTACTATACCCCAAAACTAAAATCCCATTTATGAATAAAACAACAATTAATTGGAGTGATTTTTTTCCTCTTGTGTATCATAATAAATCTTTTTTTATTAATATTTTCTTTTTATCAACATTTGTTATTATTTATTCTGTTGTAATATCATTTTATAGTCAAATTTTATTAGATAATTTATTTCTAGAAATAAATTATCTAACCTGTTTATTTGTATTTTTTCTAATTATAGCAATTATAAAAATAACAAGTGAGTATTTTAGAAATATTATTTTTATTTATATTACTCAACGCATGGAATTAATGATAACAACAGATTCTTTCAATAAAATTTTATCACTTCCCTATAGCTACTATCGAAATCATAGTACTGGTGATATTTTAGCTCGAATTAAAGATATCACTATTATTAGAGATACTTTGAGTAAATGGATTATGATTTGGATTGTTGATTTACCTTTAATGCTTATATCATTTATTATCCTTTTTAAAATTAATTATTCTTTAGCACTCATTACTCTTATAATCTTCTTTTTATATTGGATTATATTAAAAATATTTCATCACCCCTTAGAAAATGTAATTACAAAATGTCATAAAGAAAATTCGACTTTAACATCTAATCAAATTGAAGCAATTAATGCTTTCGAAACTATTAAAGGGTTGAGTATTAAAGAAAAAATTAGAGCAAATATTGATAACCAAGAAAATATTTTTTTAACAAGTTTACATAAATTTCAAAAAATATCTATTTTAGAAAATTATTTTAAAGAATTAATTGAAAATGGTGGTTATTTAGTTATTTTTTATTTAGGTTGTTGTGCAGTTAATAAAGAAACTATGACATTAGGAGTTTTATTGACCTTCCAAAGCCTTATGAATTATTTTTTAACTCCTGTACGCGAATTAGTTGATTTGGATGCTGATACTAAAAATATGAACAAAGCTATAATTAGATTAAAAGAATTATTTATTGAAGAAAAGCGTATTGGATATCTTAATATACCGATGAACGGTGATATTGAATTTAAAAATTTAAGTTATACTTATAATAAAACTACAACTATTTTAAAGAACATTAATTTGACAATAAAGAGAGGAGAAAAAGTACTGTTAATAGGGAAAAGTGGAAGTGGGAAAAGTACTTTACTTAAATTGTTGAAAAAATATTATTCTGTTAAGCGTAATTGTATTAAGATAGGAGATAAAGATATAAATGATTATCAAAGTAGTAAAGATATTATATATATAAATCAGATAGAATTTTTATTTACTGATTCTTTATATAATAATATTACTTTAAATGATAAAATTGATTCTAAAAAACTTAATGATATTTTTATATTATGTGAAATTGATGATATTATAAAAAATAATAACTTAGGCTATTTTATGTTAATTGAAGAAAACGGCTTTAATTTGTCAGGTGGTGAGCGACAGCGAATTGCTTTAGCACGTGCTCTTATAAGACCATTTAATATTTTAATAATTGATGAGGGATTAAGCCAAGTTGATACAGACATGGAAAGAAGAATTTTGAAAAAGATATTTATGCGTTATAACAATAAAACTATTATTGTTATTTCACACCGATTAGATAATGGCGACTTATTTAATCATCATGTTCAAATAAAAGATGGATGCATATATAAGGATGTTATACGTCATGGATAGTATTGATATTTATAATTATTCAAACATTAAAGGAATGAGTAGAACACCATTTAAGATTTACTCTTGGGTAAGTATTTTAATTGTAAGCTTTTTGGTATTTATTAGTTATTCAACTTTATTTAAATATAAGACTTATTTAACTTATATTGGTATTGTTAAAAATAATTATGTGGAATTTTATGCAAATAAAGATTTTTTTACTAAAAAATCAGAAAATAAAGTTATGATTAATAATGAAGTTTTAAAGTACGATATAGTAGCTATTGAAGAATACTCTTATGACTCAGGAAATACTGAGTATTGGCGCATTGTTTTAAACGTTGAATTAGAACCTAAAATGAAAATAGAAAATAATAGATTAACTTTAAGATTTTTATACAAAGAAACAACCTTATATAAAGATATTATGAAAAAAATTAAGAAAGGACTGAGACAATGAAACAATTAACACATGATGAATTAAAAAAGATAAGTGGTGGAGGAATTTCAACGTCATTATTGGCTTTTCTACCAATGGGGATATCATTTATAGTTGGAGTTATTGATGGATATCTTAGACCACTTAAATGTAATTAGGAGGTTTTATGAAAGAATTAAGTAAAGAACAATTATTGAATATTACTGGTGGTGCAATTACAGCAACCTTAATAAATGCAATTGTAAGAGGCGTAAGCGTTTTTTTAGATGTGGGAAGAAGTGTTGGCTCTGCGCTGCGAAGACTTATAAGTGGTAATAAATGCTCCATTTAATTAGTAATAATAAAATTTTAAAATTCATTTCATATTTTTTTGCCTACCTTATTGCTTTCTTTTTAGTAACATTTGGTTCGCATATTTTGCTTAACCTTGGACGTTATTTAGGTACAGTTGCTCGCTATGTAGCTGAAGGGAATATCTGTTTATTCTGATATTCCTTTTATTTTGGATTAAAAGCCTTTAATTTTTTGAAAAAAATGAAGTTTTATGTTGAAAACAAATATTAATAGTGCTATAATACTGTTAGTTTGTGAAAGGAGGGGAATCGATGTCAAAGGTAGTAGTTAGAAATGGTAATGTTGATGGTGCTTTACGTACTATGAAACAAAAAAATGCTAGAGATGGCCTCCTAAAGAAAGTTCGTGAACGTCAGGATGGATATAAAAAACCTGGAGAACGCAGAAGAGAAAAGAAAAACGAAGGTATTAAAAATACTCGTAAGAGAGAAAGAAACAATTATTAATCATAAAAGGGGGATTAGATACCCTTTTTTTGTTTTTAGAGAGGAATGATAAAATGCGAGAAAGAATAATGAATGATATTAAAGAAGCTATGAAAAGTCAAAATAAGGAAAGATTAGCTGTACTTCGAATGGTTAAAGGCGCTATTCAATTGGAAGAAATTAGCAAAAAGCAAGAGTTAAATGATAATGATATTATTGCTGTAGTTTCTAAACAAATAAAAACGCGGAGAGAATCTATTACGGAATTTGTTAAAGGCAATCGCAATGATTTGGTTGAAAAGACTAAAAGTGAAATTTCTATTTTAGAGGAATATATGCCAGAACAATTATCAGAAGAAGAAATTATTAAGACAATTGATGAAGTAATTAATGAAGTAAATCCACAAGCCCCAAGTGATATGGGAAAGGTTATGGGAATTGTAACTCCAAAATTAAAAGGCCGTGCCGATATGAGTTTAGTTAGTAAAATGGTGAAAGAAAAAATATCTAATAGGGGATAGTAGATGAAAAAGAATAATGCACTATATAAAAATCAAGGTATTCATGTTATAACTGCTATTTTTACTGTAGAGTTTGGAATCACAAAAGTTTTGTTAGTTAAAAGAAAAAATGAGCCATATAAAGGCGATTGGATTTTAACTGGTGGAGCTTTATATAATAATGAAGATTTAGAGGATGGTGCTAAAAGAGAAATTTTTGAAAAGTCAGGGATTACGGATATTTCAATAGAACAATTTAAGGCATTTGGTAAAGTTGATCGTTCGCCAGTAATGCGCATGGTAGCTATTGCTTATATTGGTGTTATTGACTCAAGTAGGGTTAAAATAATTCGAGAAACTAATAATACAAGTAATGCCGATTGGTTTCCGATTGATAAAATACCAGGTTTAGGTTTTGATCACGAAGAAATTTTGAAAGAAGCTTTATTATATTTGCAAAGCAAGATTGTCACTACTGATATTCTAAAAGCTCTTTTTCCAAATGAATTCACAATCCCTGAAATTCAGAAAACTTATGAAGCTATTTTAAATAAAAAGTTTGATCGTCGTAATTTTCGTAAAAAATTATTAAGTTTAGATTTAATTGAGGATACAAATAAAACTGGTAAATTTGAGGGTAAAAAACCTGCTAAATTGTATAAATTTAAAGATACTATAGAAAGTAAAAAAGTTTTTTGAGGTGGAATATGAGTAAGGAATTATCCAATTTAAATGATTTAAAAGAATTTACTCAAACAACAGTATTATTCTCAATGTCTGGACATGTTTTTATTAGGGAAGATGCACCTGAGGAATATAGACAGCGCAGTCTTAAAGAAATAAAGGAAGATGCTTTGTATATACATGTTATGAGTAGTGTTCCATATAATATGAAACGATCGTTATGGGAAATGTATGATGATTCAACTAAAGATGTTGATCCTATTGTAGGGCGTTATTTACGTGCTCAATTTCCTGTTTTAGCACAATTTTTAGATAAAACAAAAGGTTTTAATGTTAGAGAGTCTTGGCATTTTTTAGAACAAGCCTGCCTTACTAATGAGAATCTTACTATTAGACCTATTGGATTTGATGAGCTAGTAAGTATTGCTAATGAGGTAAATGAGGAAATGGAAAAAAAAGAATTCTTTGTTAAATAAATATAGAAAAATGTTATTAAATATGATATTATAATGTCGTTGTGATGTTATTTAAAAAATAGTTCATGACAAGTAGTTGTGAACTATTTTAATTTTATTATTGGGGGATTTTATGAAAATAGGTGTAAAAAATTATGGAATTTTGATGGATCGTCAAGCTATTGATTCACAAATATTTATTTTAAAACCTAAATATGTTATTTCAGGAACAGTTGTTCAAGATGATATTGGTTTAAAATTAATTGACGACATGAAAAACGAATACTATCTTTCAGATGATACAAATACTATTTTATTTGAAGTTAATACATCAGTAGCTTTTCTATTATCTGAAGAAGAATTGATGGAAAAATATTCAAGTGAAACTATTAATGCAGCTCGAGCTAAGTTTTTTAATCATATTTGTAGTTCAGTACATTTTTATAGTGCTGAAAGCATAATTAATGATAAAATTGGTATTATTTCAATTGATTTAGCTGAAATGATTGCTAGAAACTATGCAGACACATATCTTGGTTTATCTGAAAAATGTGATAGTGAAGAATTAGATATATCATCTCTTTCTGATCTGTTAGATAAAATGGATGGCGATGAAATCGTTGCTGTTCCAATAGAACAATTAAGGAACATTATTAGATCAGGAAAAATTGATGTTATAAAAAAACAATTACAAAAATTAGTAGATGATACAATAGAATTAAATACTCATTTTTTAATGCAAGAGCCAAAAAGAAAAAAAGGTTCTCAAATCGTTTCAAATAAACTTACAGGTGATGCTATTGTTGCGATGTTTAATTCTTTTTGTGAGCAAGTGTTGATGTTAAGATCTCTTAAAGAATTGAAAAAAATAGTTGATAGCTTTAATGGGGAACTAATTAATATTATGACTATTTTAGAAAAAAGAAGTGACGGTACAGAAGACGTTGATTATGCTGAAGCTGCAATTGATTTTATGGAACGTTTGATATGTGATTTAGAAGATTTATTGAAAGAAAATGATTTAGCTGTTGTAAAGGCATCCATTGCTGAAATACAAGCAAAGGAAATATTAAATATTAAACAAACTGCTTCATGTTTTGACAAATATGATCAAATATTTTTGGAACAAAGAAAAAATCAAAAAACATCAAAAACTGTTGACACAGCTGATTTAATGAGTGCACGAGATATGAAATCTTTTTTAGATCATCATGTTGTTGGACAAGATGAGGCTAAAAAAGATATTATTTCTGCTTTAATTATGAATAGTTTATCAGATAATCCCGAAGATCGTAATGCATGTTTGTTGGTTGGTCCGACGGGTAGTGGCAAAACATTAATTATATCAACAATAGCTAAATATTTAGATCGTCCTGTGGAGATTATAGATACAACCCAATTAACAATGCCAGGTTATGTTGGTGGTTCCATAGAAGATTGCTTGAGTAATTTGATTGATAAAGCTGGTGGTGATACTAAACGAGCTGAAGAAGGGGTTGTCAGTTTTGACGAAATTGATAAAAAAGGTAGTGAGAAAAATGGTGATATTTCAGGTCGCGGTGTACTAAATACATTATTATCATTTATTCAAGGAACTACTTATCAAGTAAAATATAATGGCAAAACAGTACCATTTAATACTTCTAAATTAACAATATTTGCAACTGGAGCTTTTACAGAAGCTGTGAAAAAACTTCAAGAAGAAAAAGGTGCTAGCAAAAAGCCAATTGGATTTGCTACTGATAATAAAGTAAGTGATTCTAAAGAAGATATTAAATACCCTAAATTAACAGGAGAGATTTTAGCACAATATGGAAATATCCCAGAAGAATTATTAGGACGTATTCCAGTAATAACTCAACTTGAAGGACATACTAAGGTTAGCTTAAAGCGAATTTTGACAGAATCAGAAAGTAGCGCTCTTTTAGCTGAACAACAGAAATTAGCTAAAATTGGTGTTCAATTAAAATGGACATCTGGTTATATTGAAGCATTAATTAATCAAGCATTAAGTTTAAAAACAGGTGCTCGCTCTTTAAAAAGTGCGGTAGAAAAATCTGTTAAGGAAGCACGTTGGGCTGTTTTGGATAATTTGGGTACTTATCGCGGAATTATTTTGGGAAGTGCGAGCATTACTGACAATCTAGAATGTACTCTTATTGATGTAGAGGGACAAAGTCATAAATTAAAAGATTTGCTAGCAAAAGAAGAAAAAGCAAAAATTAAACAATTTAAAGCATTCAATTAAAAAAAACTTGTATAATAATAAAAAATGTGTTAAAATTAATTTCGACGTGATCCGCTGAGTAATACTTATGATCATAGTTTTAGAGAAGGAGAGTGACATTGTGAACTTAGTTGAAAAGATAACTAGTAGTCAAATTAGAACAGATCTTCCAGAATTTAGAGTTGGAGATACTGTAAGAGTTGACTTAAAAATTGATGATGTAGATGCAAAAGGAAATAAGAAGACTAGGATTCAAGCATTTGAAGGTTTAGTAATGGCTATAAAAGGTTCAGGCGTTAGTAAAACTTTCACAGTTAGAAAAGTTTCAGGAAATGTTGGCGTTGAAAAGACATTACCAGTAAATTCACCAACTATTGATACAATTGTTGTAGTAAGAAAAGGTAAAGTTAGAAGAGCTAAATTAAACTACATTAGAAAATTAAAGAAAACTCCTAAGATTAAAGAAAGAGTATAAGGCTTCTGCAAAGAGCCTTATTTTGTTAGATGGTGATATTATGAATTTAGAGGAAAAATATAAAGATAAAACTAGAGCTTTTAGAGCTATTAAGGAATTAATTCCTTATATAGTGATTGTAATTGTTGTTGTTGTGATTAGAACATTTATAATGACACCAGTTCGCGTAAATGGTGCATCAATGTCACCTTATTTAGAAGAAGGAGATATTTTACTTTTAAATAAACTTGATTCCTCTTATGAGCGTTTTGATATTGTTGTTGTAGATGTTAATAATACTAAAATTATTAAAAGGGTAATTGGTTTACCAGGTGAGACAGTTGCATACAAAGATTGTCAATTATATATTAATGATAAGCCAATTGATGATTTTGTGAAAGATTGTACAACTTTAGATTTTTCTTTAGAAAATCTATATGACTATTTAATAATACCAGACGGATATTATTTTGTTTTAGGAGATAATAGAGAAAACTCTTCGGATAGTAGAGATAAACGTATTGGTTTAATTCACGAATCACAGATTAAGGGAACCGTTTCAACAAGATTATATCCATTTGGCAAATTTGGAAAATTAAAATAAAAGAGAATATTTGTTCGAATAATAACCAAATATTCTTTTTTTTATGATATAATGAATGAGGTGATTTTATGAATGGAGGACGAGGTGCTAAAGGTTCTATTAATGATAGACTTATTAGTATGATGTATCGAAATAGGTATAAAAAATATCAACTAAAAAAAGAAGCTTATGCTCTGGCGATGAAAAGAAGAGAACTAGATTACTTAAAATATGTTCAAAATTTTGATATTGCAGATGGCACATATGATTTAGATAATACTGATACTTTAGTTGTTGATGAAGCTCTTAACGATATTAAAATTATTGATAGAGAAAATGCCGAAACTTTAAATGTATTAGCAGATGTATCAACAAAAACTGCAAATATTCATTATGGCAATGATAGTGCTAGTGAAACGTTGCATGCATTAAGTGAACAAATGGTTCAAACACCTCAATTAACTTCGTTTGATTTTGATAATTATGATTACTATCAAGTAATTGGTAAAGGTGCTAAAATAAGTGAAATGCCGTCCTCAGAAATTATTGATGTAGATAAGGAAATCACAAAAGTTGATGATGAAATTACAATTGTTGAAGAGTTAGAAGAATTTATTGACGATAGCCGTGAACTTTTAGAGGAAATTAAGACAGATGTTGAGACTTTACGTAGAGATGTCAAAGAACAATATACTCTAGAACAAATGGCGGAGATTCAGACTCGTTATGCGTTGATAAAAGATAAAATTGATAAATTAAAGGCACAATACGAAGCAGTTAGTCATAAATATAATTTTGAAGATTTTCATTTGCTAGATAATATTAAAATGATGTCAGCAATTGAAGAATACCGTAATTTAGCGACATTAGATGAAGTTGAAACACTAGTTGAGTTTTGTAAAGATGAAATTGAACAAATTGATGGTATCGTTATTGAGCATGAGCAAGCAATTCATGCTAGCGAAGATATTGAAGAACAAGAAAAAAAAATCATAAAGCGAGAAAAAGATTTTCAAAATAATCAAACCGGTGTTATCTATTTAGATGATTTAGAAAAAAAGATTGCTTGTGAAGCAGCTGAACAACGTAGGATGATTGCTGAGATTGAAGTTAAACTAGCTAATTTTAAAACCGATATTGTGGAAGTTACAAATGTTGTTTTTCATACTGAAAAATTATTTGGATCATTTTTGCGCATTGCTGCTGGTATTTTAACAGCACCATTTTCTGGACGTAATGTTTTTGGTACATATTTAGGAGTCCAACTTTTAAATAAAGGTATTCGCGATTTACGTGCAAGTTTAGAACCTGAATACGTAAAAAAACAAGAAATTGTTCATAGTTATACTAGTGTTGAATCAGAAATTTTGAAAAGCATTGATCATGTTAGAGATACATCATTACTTATTGAAGATTCACTATATCAATTAGAATTATTTGATGAAGAATTTAAAAGTAAATTTAAAGATTATAGTAGTCTAATTCCTGAGTATGGCCATTTAGAAAAACAAATTGCCAATTTAAAGAAAAAACTAGAGAGAAAACAAAACGATGTTAAAACAATGCAAGCTGATTTAAGTCGACAATATGAAATTAATAAAGTAAAAGTTAAAAAAGCAGCTTAATAAAAGAGAAAGAAGTAAATTTATGAAAAATTTTTATAGAAGATTTCTTCACGAAAACCACAATTTTGATAAGAAAACGATGATTGGAATATTTGCACTTATTATAGTAATAGCAGGGATATTTGGCTTTTTATATGAATTTATTTTTTATTACTTTAACGAAGGTATGGAATTTTTTTATTGGCGTGGTGGAAATTTTTTACCGTGGATTAATATATATGCGATAGGAGCTTTATTTGTCTATTGGTTGACTTATAAATATAGATGTAAGCCATTAAAAGTTTTCTTTATAAGTACTATAGTTACCGGAATTTTGGAATATATAGCTGGGCTTGGTATGTATATTATTGGTAATGGCTTTAGATGCTGGGATTACAATACAGAAATATTGAATTTTGGAAATATCCATGGCTTTGTTTGCCTTAGAAGTGTTTTATTTTTTGGTTTATCTAGTTTATTGCTGATATATATTATCGTTCCTATTTGCTTCTTATTAGCACGTAAATTACCTAAAAATCTTTTTTTGATTTTGAGTATTAGCATTTGTTCAATCTTTTTGTTTGATGAAATATATAATTTAATAATTGCTCGTGTTTTATCATGGCCACGTGCTTCTGATTTATATAAAGAAATTGGCTTACGTTATATTACATTTAAATCTTAAAAGGAGGATATGATATGTTATATATTATGAATTTACATGATAAACCATTTAATTTAATAAAAAAAGGAACGAAAACAATTGAATTAAGATTAAATGATGAAAAGAGGCAAATGATTAAAGAAGGAGATTTAATTGAATTTAATAATCGTCAAACAGGCGAAAAAATTATTGTCCGCATAGAAAAACTTTATAAATATGCCAATTTTGCAGAATTGTATCACGATTTTGATCCAATTTCATTAGGTTATGCAGAAGGTGAAAGTGTTAATCCTGAAGATATGGAATTGTACTATACAAAAGAACAACAGGCTAAATATGGTGTATTGGGAATAAAAATAAGAAAAATATAGATTTTGAGAATGACAATAAGTTTTAGATAAACTTAATGATATCTAGAAGGTGTGATAAAGTGTTAAAAGATTTTTTAATTGAAGCTAAGAAGAGTACTTATGCTAATGAAAAAGTAAAAAAGGTTGCGAGTACAAGGGCAGATTCTAAAGATTATGAATATCAAAAGGGTAATTATTTGTATCATGATACTTATTTTGGTGGCACTAATTTTATTGGCGAAGAAGTTGTATATATTGATAATAAGGCATATTGGGCTATGAATTATCACGGTGTAACTATAGATGAAACTTTAGGTGAAGATGCTATGGATAAAGCATTAAGACCAGCTTTAATGCAGGTTGGTAATGATGAGATTATTCCGGTTAGAGGACCCCAAAAATTTGTTAATGGTGAATATACATATACTTTTGTTGTTAAAGGAGATTTAAATCTTTTTTATGGGGTTGAAACTATTTATAAAAATGGTGTAAAAGTTTATGAATTAAAATGTTCTGGAGGCTTAATAAAATAAAAAAAGAAAGTTTGACTTTCTTTTTTTATACTCCCATTGATACTGTTTCAGGTAAGGTACTTCCACCATCGATAACAATACCTTGTCCGGTAATATAACTCGCTTCATTACTAGTTAAAAAAGCGGCTAACTCACCAACTTCTTCCATTGTTCCTAAACGTTTCATTGGTATTCCAGAGGCAATTCCTAAAATTACTTCTTCTGGGTTAGTTGGATTGGTTTCTTTTGCCATCCCATCTACCATTGGTGTCCTAATATATCCTGGTAAAATAGCATTAACTCGAATATTATTTTCAACTAATTCAATGGCTAAAGATTTAGTAAAACCTAAAAGAGCAGCCTTGGTTGTTGCATAAGCAACTTCCCCGCTATCAGCAACCATAGGACCAGTTACACTAGATAAATTGACAATGGAACCTTGAGTTTCTTTTAGAAAAGGTAAACATGCTTTTGTGACATTCCACGCTCCTTTAATATTGATGTCAAAATGAAAATCTCTTAAATCATCACTCATATTTTCAAACGTTTCTAAACGGCAAACGCCAGCGTTATTAACAAGGATGTCAATATGACCTAATTTTTCTTTAGCATCATTAATTGCACTTAAAACATTATCTTTATTTCGAATATCCACGTTATAACCTATGACGCTTTTTCCTTCAGTTTGAAATTTTTTTACAATATCTTCTGTTATGTCAGCATAATCTAGTATAACTACACTAGCACCATGCCTTAAAAAAACATTAACAATACCTAGTCCGTTTCCCATTGCGCCACCAGTTATGACGGCAACTTTATTTTCTAATTTCATAAATACCTCCTATTATTATTGTAACATAAAAAAAGAGTTTTAAAACTCTTTTACTTTATTTTTAATCAAAATTATTTTATTATTAAAATTAGTTGTAGTAATCTAATTGTATAATTTCAATTTGATTAGATATTAAAGATTTATTATTATAATCTATTGTTTTACTTAAGTCAGTTGATAGATATTTTTTAAAATCATCAGCAAAAATAGTTACAACATTATCATTATGTTGAGAAGTCAAAACAGCTCCTAATAAATTGGCACCGCTTGAAATTCCAACTCCAAGACCAAATCGTTTGGCTAATATTCGTGACATATTAATAGCATCTTCATCGTGAATAGTTATAATTTTATCAATCAAAGTTTTATCAACAATATTGGGGATAAAATCATCTCCAATTCCTTCAATTTTATGACTACCATTAGTAATACCCTGTGATAAAATTGGTAATTCTTGTGGTTCTAAAGCGACAATTTCAGCTTTTGGGTGATATTCTTTTATCTTTTTTGCAACTCCCATTAATGTTCCACCAGTGCCAATTCCACTTATGAAACGATCAATTTTTGAAACTTGCTTAATAATTTCTAGACCCGTCGTCAAATAATGAACGTTAATATTTTGTAAATTTGCAAATTGATTAGGTCTATAGCCATTTATATTTTGCGCTAAAGTATCAGCGCGCTTAATAGCCTCCTTGAATCCTCCATCTTCTCTAGAAACTAAGTGGACATTTGCTCCATACAATTTCATGATAGAAATCCGTTCGTGACTGACCCAGTCTGGCATAAAGATATGAACAGGGTGTTTATAATAAGCTCCTATAGCGGCAAATGATATGCCTGTATTTCCACTTGTTGCTTCAATAATGGGCATATTTTCCTTTAATGTTCCAATTTTAGTAGCATCTTTAATAATATATAAAGCTAAGCGATCTTTAATACTTCCTGTGTAATTATAATATTCTAATTTTGCAAAAACATTGATAATTTTTTCTTTATATTTGACTTTTAATTTAATAACTGGTGTATTTCCAATTAATTTATCTATACTCATGTTAATCCTTCTTTCTATTTAATGTATTATATTAAATAGAGAAGTAACATCGTATACTATTGACTAGTTTTATGAACATAAAAAACCTCCAATACAATGATAATAAACTCATCATATAGGAGATTTTAATAATCTAATTATACTATGAGTTTATATGAAAAAAATAATTTTGCGGTAGCAACAATATAAAAAATTTTTTTCCATATAAGCTCATCTCCTTGAAAAAATTATATCATACTTTAGAAATGAAAAAAAGATATTTTGATTTATTAAATTAAACTTGTTAAACTATATTAAACAAGTAAAATATATTATAGATAACCTTACTTTGATATAAATGTGATATAATTTGGATAAATATTAAATATTAAAATTATTAAAAGGTGAAAAAATGAAAAAAATTATTTTAAATCCAATTAGTTTATTTATATTGGGACTTATATTAGGTGTTGTAAGTAGATTAGCTGATATATATACGCAAAACATAGGTAATATTTTATCAGAAATGGCGATATGGATTTTATTTGGTGTGTTAATTTCAATATACAGTCAATCTAAAGAAAAAGCAATGTTAAATATATTTACATTTTGTATAGGGATGCTTACAACATATTATTTTATAGCTTTTATTACAAAAGGTTTTTATAGTAATATTATTATTGCCGGCTGGACTATTTTTGCTTTTTGTTCTCCATTATTGGCTTATTTTACTTGGATGACAAAAGAAAATGGGGTGCTTTTTAAAATAATAAGCATATGTATCATTTTGGTTTCTGTTTTGTCGAGTATTATTTTATTTGATAGATTAAGAATATATGATTTTATAATAAATATAATTCTTATTTACTATTTATTTTTTAAAAAAATTGAAAGATAAGCCAAAATAAGAAAGTTAGAAGTGATGAGATGAAATATAAAAATGAAATAATTATTACAGTTATAATTAGTTTGTTGATTTTATTCCTAAACCTTATAAATGTTTTGCAAGTAGAAAATGATCTTGGAAAACCTTCAACCATGGTTTTGTTAGTTATTGTTTTTTCTTTTAGTGCTATATATATTCAAAAAAATATAGATAAGAATCATAAAAAAAAGAAATTATATTATCAAAACTTAGATATATTAAAGTATTTGGCTGCTATAACAATTATAATTTTACATTTACGACCATTTATTAATTATTGTAATGAATTAGATTTAGCATTTAATAATATTGTTAGTCGTATTTGTGTACCTATTTTTTTCTTAATAACTGGGTATTTTGTTGCGAAAAATGAAAAAAAGGATTTTAACTACATTAATAATTATATAAGGAAAATAATTCACTTATATTTAGTCTGGAGTTTAATTTATGTTCCAGTAGTAATTGGAACTATAATTAAATATTTTCCAATTATTATGGAATATATATCTAAATTTAATTTTAGTATACCAATATTTATTATTTTGTTAATTGTAAGTTTACCATTTATTATTTTTATAGCTCTAATTTATACAGGTGTTTATTATCATTTGTGGTATTTTCCAGCTTTAATTTTTTCATTATTAATTTTAAAAAAATGGAAACAAAAATTTAATATTAAATATTTGTTAGCTATTTCTTTTGTTTTATTGTTGTTTGGTGCTACAGAAACATATTATGGAGTTTTACCATCAATGATAAAAAATTTATTAGCATATTATTATAATATCTTTTTTACCACAAGAAATTGTTTATTCTTTGGTTTATTTTATGTTGTGTTAGGATATATTATGGGATTAAAAAAGTCTCCATATTCTAAATATTGCTTTGAAAAATTAATTATTTCTATTTTTATATTAGTATTTGAAGTAATATTATTACATGATACAAAACGTTTAAATAGTAATATTTTAGTTGCTTGTGTTCCTCTTGTTTATTATCTATTCATTTCGACCATATATATTAGTAATAACATCAAAGTTTCTCTTTCTTTTAGGCAATTATCCAAATATTATTATTTAATACATCCAATGGTTATTTTCATTATTTCTGTTTTATCCAGTCAAATATACAATCATCCTTACATAAATATATTTATAACTTTATTAGTAACTCACATTATTACTATTTTAATTATTAAGTTAAAAAAGTATATAAAATTACCTATTTAAAACAAATTATGTATAAATATAATTTGCTTTTTATATACCTTGAATGTAATGTATGATATAATTACTGATAGAATATAATGGTAAGATACATTATAAGGTTATGAAAAGAAGATTCTATAAGGGCTTTTGATCATAATTTAATTAAAATTTTTCAAATATATTTGTATACTAATATACGAAAAAACAGAATTTAGTAGACTAGGTGAATGAAGTATGATATTTAGTGTTTTAGCATTTATAGCAGTTACAATTAGTGTTTGTATTACAGACAGAAAAAAATCTTTGTGTGTACAATCTTTCAATTGTATATGTGAAGGAATTTATGATTTTATAATATCCGCTTATACTGGTGCCGTTTTAGGCATAATAAATTTTATTAGAACTTGTATATACATAAATAAGAATAAGTTTAACAAAAATATTTATTTTATAATATTATTAATCTTTGAAACACTGGTTATATTTAACTGCATTTTGGTTTGGAATGGTGTAATTTCTTTATTACCGACAATAGGCTCTGTAATTAGAACATATTGCTTATGGCAATCTAATATGAAATATGTTAGATTATCAGGAATTACTACAGGCCTTTTTTATGGCCTTTATTATGTGTATTATGAAGGGTGGTTTATGGTTTTGGGCTATTTAATTTTATTAATTGCTGGTGTTATAGCTGTATATAAAAATGATATTAAAAATGGTGTTAAACCAGTAATGGCATAATAAAAGCGATAATTCATATTGCTTTTATTTTATATTTGAAGCAAGTAGGTGCTTTTTTGAATAGAATTTATATAACTAGGCCGATTGGAAGTGTGGAAACGATTTTAGTCAAAAAGTTATCTATAAAATATAATATAGAAATGCATGAGTTATATAAAATCGTATGGGATGATAAAAAATAATAGGCGGTTAATAAAGATGGAATAAATAAATTATTTAACGAAATTACTAACAAAAATAATTATCTAAAAAAGATGTATGTATAGATTGATAAAGTAAAAATTAAGATTGGAAAAAAATAAATATTTATTCAAATTAAAAAAATGTATAAAAAATAATCCGTTTAAAGCAGCTCACCTTATATAAAGAGAAATTGCTACAAATATGAAATTATAAATAGTAAAGAAATTGATGATATGATAAAATATAATTGAAAAAGGAAGAAGTTATGTGGATAAAATGAAGAAAAAGAATATGAGTAGTATATTAAAAAAACTTTATAAATTACTTGAAAAAAAACAAAAGGCTAAATTTATAATAATAATTATTATAATGATTATTTCAGCAGGATTAACACAGCTAACTCCAAAGGCAATCGGTTGGCTTACTGATGATGTTTTGAGCGTAAATGAAGTGTCATTTTCTAAAGTTGTACCATTTTTAATTCTTATTTTAGTTGTTAATGTTGGTAATGAAATTATTAAAATACTACGACGTGTTATGGTTGAAGATGTAGCTACTAGTACAGAAAAGAAAGCTCGCGGTTTGGTTATAAAATCATTATTAATGGCGCCATTGTCATATTTTAGAAAAAATATGACAGGAAATATTCATGGTCGCTTAAATAGATGTTTAGACGGGACAATAAAATTAGAAAAATTATTATTTATGGATTTTGTCCCGGCAATATTTAATGGTATGGCCGCTATTATTACAATTTTTTTAACTTTACCTTTTCAACTTGCATTACCAATGATGTTAGTGATACCTATTGGTGTCTTTATTGTATTAAAACAAGTTAATAGTCAAAGAGGAATAAGAGTAGAATTATTAGAAAGTAAATCAGCTATGGATGGTACAATTGTGGAATTAATAAATGGTATAGAAGTTATTAGAATTTGTAATAGTGTTGATTTTGAGTTGAATCGTTTTGATAATAAGTCAGAATTCTTACGAAATAAAGAAATGAAACATCATAAATCTATGGCTATGTACGATTGTTTAAAATTTATTAATCAAGCTGTTTTTACTGTTTTAATTATTGGACTTTCAACTTATTTAGCTACTAAAGGAATTATTTCTATTGGAGCTGTTTTAACGGCTTATTTGTGCTTTAATCAGCTAATTAAACCGTTAGAAGAACTTCATAGAATTTTTGATGAAGTGTCAGAATGTACAGTACTAGCAAGCGATTTTTTTGAAATGGTAGAAATACCTAATGATTTTTCATATGACAAAGTATTGAATATTAAAAACAATGAAATAACTCCTGAAATAATTAATATTAAAAATTTAAATTTTCATTATTCCGAAAATGAAAATAAACTAATTTTAGATGGATTAAATATTGATATTGAAAAAGGCATGTATTTAGGAATTGCTGGACCATCTGGTTGTGGCAAATCATCTTTAATAAAAGCAATATGTAAGTTAGAAAAAGGGGATGGAACAATAATATTAGACGACACAAATATTGATAATTTAAGTCGTAATGATATTGCAGATATCATTGCATTAGTTCCTCAAACTCCATTCCTAATAGCAGGAACTATTTATGAAAATATTATATATGGGATTAATAGAGATGTTACTTTAGAGGAGGTTAGGGAAGCAGCTAGAAAAGCACGGATTTTAGATTATATTGAT
Organism: uncultured Bacilli bacterium; assembly: GCA_944373145.1. Lineage (GTDB taxonomy): Bacteria > Bacillota_I > Bacilli_A > RF39 > UBA660 > UBA5578. Next base: position 5,594 of record CALWAL010000001.1, on the reverse strand, counting down.
AGTTTACCAGAAAAATTTAATTCACAAATATCTGAAGGTGGTAATAATTTATCTGGTGGACAACGACAGAGAATTGCCATAGCCAGAATATTTTTACGTAAACCTAAAATATTAATTTTAGATGAGGCAACCGCTGCTTTAGATAACACTTCAGAAAAATATATTCAACAAGAAATAGAAAAATTAAAGGAAGAAAATAACACTACAATTATTGCTATAGCCCACCGTTTAACTACTTTAAAAAATTGTGATCGTATCATTGTTCTTAATAAGGGAAAAATAGAAGAGGATGGAAAGTTTAATGAATTAGTGGAGCAAAATGGAATTTTTAGTGATATGTATTATGGAAAATTAAATTAAAATAATTGATAGGTGATATAAAATGAAAACATTAGAAATAGTTTTTGGTAATTCATGTTATTACACCATGAAAAAAAGTGATTTAAAAAATAATGATATATTATTATTTAATGCATTGCTTAATGTCGGCGATTTATCTAATATTAATTCTTATAAAATGAATATTCCTATTAAATTGTACAATGAAGAAAGCAATTATTATTTTAAAAAAGAAATTCTAGCTATGAATGAAGCTATAAATAATGGTTATAAAATAAGAATTTGGACTAGTCATTATCACATTTATTCATATCTAATAATGCTATATATCTGTAATCTTATTAATAAATATTATGATAAACTATATGTCATTTATAGTGACCGTATGAGTCATAAATATTTTTCACCTAGCATAATGCAACCTAATGAATTAAATGAGCTAACTAAATTTGAACATAAATTGACCCAAGAAGAAATATTAAATTTTTCTAATATATGGCAAAAAATTATAGACATTAATTCTGAAATGCGAATATTAGAAAATGGAATTGTTAAATCAGTATCAATTGACTATTATGATTTTATGATTCTTGAAAAATTAAGATTATTAGGTCCTATTAAATTATCATCGTTTGTTGCAAATCTAATGAGTGATATTTATTTAATAGATAGTTTGTATGTATATTTGATAGATAGATTAATTGAAAATAATAAAATAAAAATTGTTCAAAAATCTAGCACACGTTTTTTTGACAATGTAATAAAAATTACATAATTTAATGAAATGACATATACAATAGACTATTAAAATAGATGAATTTATAAAAAATTCTTACATAATGGAAATATGATAGATGTTAATAATTCAAATTGTATATTTTATTCATCAAGGTATTTATTTATATTTGTTTTTGTAAGGAAAAATTGTTATAAATATTTTGAAAATAATAAACTGGTTAAATATTAAATTACTAGTAAAATATAAAGATTGAATTAAAAAATATGTAATATGATAATTACAATAAGGAGGTAAGGTAGTGCAATTAATAGATGTTGATAATGAAATATATAAATGTAACCTATGCGGTAGTATGGTCGAAAAATTTCCAAACAGTAAAACAGTGTCTATAGGAACTAGGAATGATATTGTTATATTAGGCGAAGCGCCTGCAAATAATGGATGGAGAAAAAGCGGAATTGCATGGTATGATGTAAATCATAAATTATTGCCTTCTGGTGTTGTATTACAAAAATTATTAGATGAAATAAATTTAAAAATAGAAGACATATATTTTTTAGAAGCTATAAAATGTTATCCGAAAGATAGAAAGTTTTTAATCAAATGTGGTGTTAATTGTAAAAATTATTTAATAAAGCAACTTGATATAATTAAACCTAAAATAATATTATCGTTAGGAGACGCAGCAACTAGATCGGTTTTGAACTTAAAATATAAGAAATTTAAGGATGTAGTTGGAAAAACATTTGAACTAAATGGATATAAGATTATTCCAATATATCATCCGAGCCCTATATCTCCTATGGGTTATAAAGGAAATGTTGAAATATTTAAAAAATTAAACATAAAAGTTAGTGATAAAAATGAGTAATGAAGAAAAATTTTCCAAGCCTTCGATTAACTGGTTGATTACGATTTATTTAACCACTTGCATAAATTATTATAAATAAAGGGATTATAAGATTTTAGATCTTATACTATTTTATGTGAAAATTGACTGAAATTGAGTAAAAACGATAAAAATATCGTATTTTTAAGTCTTTTTAGTAAGAGGTGATAATCCCACCCTATATTTTATTAAATAGGTATGATATAAATAAGTTGAATTGGAGGCCTTATCAAAGAAAATAAAATTAATTGAAATAGGGAGGGAGAATGCCAATGGAATTTTTTTATTTGGAAATGCCATCGTTAGAACGAAAAAACGAAATATTAGATTACATAAATGAATTTGTACAATATAAATCAGATATTAATGGGACAGGAGGGTTAGATAAGATATTGGATGGATATACATTTGAACAAGCCCTTGAAAGATGCTTAAATATGCAATATGAAGAATATGCAAAAAAACTTAGTAGGTGTCAAAGCAAGACCTTTTTATTAATTAGAAAGAATGATGATAAAATAATTGGGACTATAAATGTTAGATGGAATTTAACAGAAGAGATGAAACAATTTGGTGGAAATATAGGATACGGAATAAGGCCTACAGAAAGAAGAAAAGGATATAACAAGATTAATTTATATCTTGGGCTAATTGAAGCACAAAAAATAGGATTAGATAAAGTAATGTTAGATTGCGATGTAGAAAATTTAGGATCAAGTAAAACTGTGGAAGCATTAGGTGGAAAATTAGAAAGGACAGAAATTGATCCATATGATGGAATATTAACAAGCGTATATTGGATTAATGTAGATGAATCGCTTAAAAAATATAAAAATAAGTATGTTAATTTTATTTATAGAAATTATGAGCATAGGGTTACGAAATAATTAAAAGGAAGTGATATATATAAATGAAAATAAAATAAATATCAATTGCTTGATACCAATTTATTTAACCTCTCCAAGAAATCCTTATAAATAAAGGGTTTGCGAGCATATAGGTTTTACGCATTTTTTCAAAAAAAGGTAAAAAATAATAAAAAGCAATCAAAAATAGCTAAAAATTAGGTATTTGTTTTTAGTTGATACCACAAGGTTAACCCCATAATATTTTGACGAGAAAGGAGATGAAAGATATATGTTAAATGAACAAAATAACTTATTAATTTATAAAGGCAAAAGTGGAAATATAGTAGTTGATGCAATATATAAAGATGAAACTTTATGGCTCACTCAAAAAGGGATGGCTAAAGTTTTTGATTGTAGTGTGGATAATATATCATTACATTTGAAAAATATTTTTAAAGAGAAAGAACTGAATGAAAATTCAGTTATCGAGGAAACCTCGATAACTGCCTCTGATGGTAAAAACTATAAAACCAAAATATATAATTTAGACGCAATAATTGCAGTTGGGTATCGTGTTAATTCTAAAAAGGCAACAGAATTTAGAATATGGGCAACTAAAATATTAAAAGAGTATATGATTAAAGGGTTTGTATTAAATGATGAGCGATTTATTAGAGGAAATAAGTATGATGCAAAATATTTTGATGAATTATTAGAACGAATTAAAACGATTAGGGTAAGTGAAAGAATGTCTTATCAAAAAATCACAGATTTATTTATTGCAACATCAGTAGATTATAATCCTAAAAGTGAAGAAGCTTATACTTTCTTTAAAATTGTTCAAAATAAACTTCACTATGCAATAACTGGTCATACTGCAGCAGAACTTATTTATAGTAGGGCTAATCATCGAGAAGAACATATGGGTCTCACTAACTGGAAGAACTCACCTGATGGACTAATATACAAGTATGATGTTGTGATTGCTAAAAATTATTTAAACGAAGAAGAATTAAATAAATTAAATGATTTAACAAATATGTTTTTGGTTTTTGCAGAAGACGAAGCTAAGGAAAGACACATTATGACTATGCAGAATTGGATTAATGCTACAGATGATTTGTTGAAATTTAGAAGAAAAAGTGTATTAAAAAATTCAGGGACTATTTCTCATCAGCAAGCTATGGAAAAAGCAGAAAATGAATATGAAAAGTATAGGTTGATTCAGGATCAACATTATATTTCTACTATGGATGAATTTTATGATAAATATTTAAGGGAAAATAATGAAGTGAGTGATGAAAATGAACAATGATTCAATCAACAGCTTGATATCGTAATGTTAACCTTTACATTAATTAGAAAGAAAGTGTTACTTATGAATATAGTAATAGTGATTTTAAGTTAGTGTAATTTTAATTAATAATGATTTATGGTTCATACAAGATTTGATTGCTGAATTATTTGAAATAAAACGAAGCATTATTACAGAATATATCAACAATATTTTAAAAGAGTGGTTAATTTAAAGAAGGGATTTCCGTCGGAATTTCCGACAGAAGTTCTAGAGAAAACAAGATGATAAATCAGATTTTGATTTATTATTAGAAGAAATAGATAAATAATAATTTGAAAGTGAGGATTACATATGCATAAAGGAAAAACTGGAATATTATTAATAATATTAGGAAATATATTGTACTTGGCTTATACCTTATTTTGTGGTAATGAAGTTACACCATTTAGTGAATTTAGTTCAGGTTTGTTATTAGGTTTATCAATAGGAATTAATTTAACAGGAATAATATTATTGGTACTATATATTTCAAAAAATGAAAAAAATAAATGATTATATAGAAAGGAAAGGTGACAAAAAATGTATAAAACAGTTGTTATAGATTATTCGCCAAAAGCAGATAATATGGCACAAAAAGTAGAAGAAAAAGCAAATGAAATGTTAGAAAATGGCTATGAGTTAGTTACAATGTCAATTACAGGAACGGCAAAAGCAATTTTAGTATTTAAAAAGTAAATAAAAAAGGAGTTTCTATGAATAGTATTATAATATATGGTTCTCACTATGGAACAACAAAACAATACGCAGAAGAACTTTCAAAAAGAACTAATATAAAAGCAATTTCTTTTAAAAAATTTAATCAACAAATAAATGATTATGATAATATTATTTATTTAGGTGCTTTGTATGCCGGTGGAGTATTAGGGATGTCAAAAACACTAAAAAAATTAAATAATATTTCAAACAAAAAAATTCTTATTGCAACAGTTGGTCTTTCGGACCCAACGGATGAAGTAAATAAAAATAATATAAGGAATAATATAAAAAATCAGATACCAAAAGAAGTTCTTGAAAAAGCAAAAATCTTCCATTTAAGAGGTGGAATAGATTATTCAAAATTAAACTTTGCCCATAAAACTATGATGAAATTGCTTTATAATGCAGTTAAGAATTTACCAAATGAAAAGCAAACAGCTGAAGATAGAGCAATGATAGAAACTTATAACAAAAAGGTTAATTTTATTGATTTTTCTAGTTTAGATAAGATAGCTAATGAAATACAAAAATAAAGACAAATTACAATTTATCGAGTAGATTTTTATCTACTTTTTTCTTTGAGTAAAAACATGATATAATATAATAGATTTATGAGGAAGTGATGAAAATGAATAATAATCCAATTCAATGCTTGATACCAATTTATTTAACCCCTCCAAGAAATCCTTATAAATAAAGGGTTTGCGAGCATATAGATCTTACACG